>JBAYKX010000127.1:0-2712 GCA_041664345.1 Salinivirgaceae bacterium | reverse complement strand
CTTGACAAGTGGATGGGTCTTTACTTTAACCAACCTTTATAAAAATCAAAGTTACTACACACATTTTCATTCCAAAATATATTCTACCAAACGGGTGTTTTTCTCTACCAACCCTACTCTTTTAGTCTTTTACTTTTATAATAATGCTCCTTTCAATATATTTGTTTAACCTATTTAATATCCGTACTAAAAGCTGTTTTAAGAAAACTGGCGATACTATCAAGGTTGTTGTTTGTAAAGAATTTATCATCAACGTGTCGCGCCCCGTCTATAATGTGTAATGAAACCCTGCCTGAAGGAATAACCTTTATAAGGGAATCGGCAAATACTTTGGCCTGAAGATACGGAATGGTATTATCGGCAGTGCCATGTTCAAGCCAGAAATAACCATCATCAGGCGTTATATAAGTTTCGGCATTAAAATCCTTGCACAACTCTTTTTTGGTTTGTATGGCCCCTCCCATAAAAACTGATGCGTAAGATGTTGAGGCATTGTAGTCGTATCCGTTGGTCTCGCCCAATTCTTTCCATTGGTTGTTCATCGTTAGAAAATCGATACATCCCGATAAAACAACAGATGCCTTTACTTTACTGGTGTAGTTGCTATTTCCCATTGACCTATCTTCAACAGCAGAAACATCCCCAGAAGTACCGGCAAGTGCAGCCAATCCTCCGCCTGCCGATTCACCCCATGTTGCGAACCTGGTTGTATCCATAGAGTAATCAGCTGCCTTTGCTTTCAAAAAACGTATGGCTGCTTTAACATCATAAATTTGAGCAGGAAATTTAGCCTCGTTACTTGAACGGTAATTAATACATGCAACAGCAAATCCTCTGGAAACCATTGCTTTTGCAAACCTGGATTCAGGTCCTTTGTCACCTCCTGAAAAACCCCCGCCGTGAATTATTATTATTGTGGGGTATAGAGCTTTGCCAGTAGTTGGAATATAAACATCCAATTTGTTGCTCGGTGATTTTGAGGTATAAATAACGTCAGTGAATGTTTGAGCCTGAATTGCTGAATATGCTCCAACTAAAATTAGTTGGATGCATATAGTTTTGAAAATATTACTTATCATAATTTTTTAGTTAAGCTCTTCAAAAAACCACCCCCATTGAGTGTATAAGTTTTACCTCCAAGAAAGGAATTGGCTGCAAGAGTTGAATCGTAATAAACCGTAAATCCGTTTCCTTTAATGTTAGTAATAGAAGTACCTGTAATTCCGGCATTATCTGAAAGTGTGGTTATATAGGAATCACCTGCAACAACCCAAATGCTTGTAGCATCAATGGTTACGGCAGCTTTATTAATCGCACCGGTTAGTACCGACTTATTTTTTAAAGAAATAGAAACTGAACTATGTTCATCTGAAATAATATTACCAGATAATATCTGACTATCAGCCGTTAAAACCACATTTCCACCATTCGTGCCGGCATGTCCCCACACATCGGCTGCAGCTTTTATCAATATTGGAGAACTGTTATTAATGGTTACATTCGATAAATTTATAACACCTGTTGTATTGGATATATAAAATAATGGACCAGTTGCCGAAGGCCATGTAAGGCTTCCACCTGTCATGGAGAAAACACCATTATTACCAATTGCATCGCCCGACATGCTTTGATAAATAAAAACCCCCCGATCTCTTGTACCTTTAGCAGCTGTCATTTGTGTATTGGTGAGCGTAATTGTATTAGCCCCCTCAATAACTGCTGCTTCAGAACTGGCTCCTTTAACTATTGCATTGGAAACGGTAATTGATCCGGTACTATATATTCCCGGAGAATCTTCTCCCGATGCAATGGCTTCTCCTCCATTAACTACAACGGTTCCTCCGCCCCGGTCGGTTGAAATTGCCGCCCCGTGTGCACCCGATGTATTTATATAAACATTGTTAAGCGTTAAACTACCTTCTAAAGTAGCGTCAACTCCATGCCCTCCTTCCTTTAAACAAATAATAGTGTCATTATTGAGGATAACTGATGAGCCCTTACCGGTAGCGAATACACCATTGGCACCAGTTCCACTGGTATAAACAGTACAATTATTTAAAATTATTTTACTGCCCGATTTTGCTAAAACCCCAGCATTTAAACCGAAGAAACTACTGTTTTCCTGCGAAGAAGTGTTTCCCGAAGTGGTGATTTTTGAATTTTCTAATGAAAAGGTTCCTTCATTAGTTACTAAAACGCCTGATTCGTCAGTTTTAGAGGCGATGTATGCCTGTTTTGATTTGTTAACGTTTCCTCCGTTTTGTAAATAGGGTTGTCCAAAAACATAGCAACTAAACAATACACATAATCCCGAAAGCAGAATTTTTGTTTTCATAATTTATTTTATTAAAATTTTTGAAACTGTATAGATTTAAAAACAAGCTTTACGTTGATAAAGCTTATTTTGAGTGCAATTATATGGACCCTCAATAAAAGTGAAAAATAGAATCTACATTCAACCTGATTTTATATATAGCTTGGAGGGTTTTATCTATATAAGATGTCAGCTATATATATTCTCCATACCTATAACCTTTCTCATTGTTAAACCGAACTTGGTAGGTTCAATATGACGCTATACCTATTACATTTAAAAAGACCCATCGCTTCTTGTCCTTGACAAGTGGATGGGTCTTTACTTTAACCAACCTTTATAAAAATCAAAGTTACTACACACATTTTCATTCCAAAATATATTCTACCAAACGGGTG
>JBAYKX010000126.1:0-2890 GCA_041664345.1 Salinivirgaceae bacterium | reverse complement strand
CAATTTTGTATATGTAACCGATGCTACCGGAACCACCCGGCTCGATTACCTGCAGATGCCCTTTGGCCGGGTGGTACTGAGTACCGGCCAATGGACGTATGAGTACCACCTGAAGGATCACCTAGGGAACACCCGTGTGGCCTTTACTCCCGGTACAACAGTGCCCACGGTGGTACAGAAACTCGATTATTATGCTTTTGGCAAGCAGCACGAAACCGGTAACCTCCAAAACGGAAACCTTTTCCGGTACAATGGCAAGGAACAGTACGAAGATTATGGGCTTGGATGGTACAACTACGGTGCCCGTATGTACGATCCAGAACTGGGCAACTGGCACGCACCCGACCCGTTGGCGGGCAATACCCCAGGTATATCGCCCTATGCCTATTGTTACAACAACCCCATCAGCTTTGTGGACCCCGACGGGATGAGTGTTGATGATCCACCATACGGGTATAATGAAATACCCCAGCAAACTTTAGCCCCAACTGTAGAGAAACTAGCAAACATTGAACCCATGAGTTCAATTCCATTTACCAGCTTTAGTAGTAACATAGAAACTCCACCCACACAATTGGAAAATATGGATACTCCAAAATCTATTGATAAAGAGGCAGCCCAAAACAGCACAACTGAATCAACTGATGAGAACCGAGGTGCCGGACATGAACTGAACGTTTTTATAGGAGAAGGCATGATGGGTGGCATGGGAGCCCTTATTGAAGGAGTACGTGCATGGGCAATGGCTCAATTTATGCATGCAATACAATTAAGATACCAAATTGCAAAAATCAAGGAATATACCACCAGTTTCAACAATAATGTAAATAAAATTGCAGAAGCTAAAAGGTCAATGTCCAGTTTGAGTGGGGTGCCTAATCAGACAGTATTTACAAGTTCTCAAATTACCTCAGCAATTCAATACGGCATTAAGGAAGCTGATAAATTATATTTGAAATATAAAAATGATCCTAAACATTGTGATTTAACATGGTGTAATAAAGGTGTTTATTATGCTTTTAATAAACTTACTGGTAATACTATTATGTCAAATATGAATGCAGAAAATATGTTAGAGCATTGGGGAAGTAAAAGTAATGATGCTTGGAAATTAATAGACGCCAGTAATGCCCAATCTTTAGCTAACAAAGGCAATATTATAGTTGCTGGTACAAGTGACCATGTTAGCATAGTTTCACCTGGTGAAGATGCCTTTAGTGGAACTTGGAATTCAAGAATACCGATGATGATGAATACTGGAAAATATCCTGGAGTTTTAAGGGAAAAACTAAGCTTATCTTGGTCTCCCAGTGAAGTTAATTTATCTTCAATTAAATTTTATCAATATGTTGGATACTAACTCTAAAAGTTTTGATATGAAAATACTTATACCAATTATCGTGATGAGTATATTATCTTGTTCTGGTCAGAATGACAAATTTAAATTGTTTACTGAGACAAATAGGATTGCCAAAATAGATAAAACTTCCATATATCAATGTATAGGTATCAATAATTCGTGTCCAGTTTTTAAGACCGTTGATGGTAACGAATACTTTAAATATAATTATATCAATAATACTTTTATTAAATTAATTAATTTAAAAGGGGATAATTTGATATATATAAATGACTCATTGGCCGTATATACAGAAAAAAAAGATAATTGCATAGAAGTTATTATTGAAAGGGTTAGATTGGCACCGAAAAAATTTTGTGTAAATGAAAGAATTCTTTGCAATGTTGGTTCAAATTCAGATTTTTTCGTTTTCCAAGAAGCTTATAATCAAGAATTGAAATATATCCAAATTAAAAAAGATAGCATCCCTAAATCGTTAAATATTAATGGATTTAATCCAATTGTTAGAGAAGATAAATTATACTTTACTAAAAACACTACATCAAACACAAGTGTTTCAATAATGGATTTATATGTTACTGATTTAAAAAGTGTGAGGCGGGTTGAAAAAAAAATATTATCACAAGTATATGATGAAGGTTTAGTTGTGTCTTGTAACAATAAATATGTAATTGCATTAACGCATACAGAATCTGGAGATTCTTATGCAATTTATAATTTTACTATTGATAAAGATTATTTATTTAAAGACGAAAACCTATTAATCTATTACCCAATATTTCTTAATGACGAGCAGATACTTTTTTACAATCCGATTGGACTTGATTATATTATAAAAGAAATTCCAAATAGTATTCGTTAATAAGGAAAGGTTCTGTTACCAGAGTATATGTTTCATCCTGAAAAAAGTTTACTCAAGTTGATATGGCATAAACCTTTAGTATGTATCATCTCACTGACCGATGCTTCAATTTATGATCGAACCTTAAAACGTGAATATGAACATGCTCAGATGTATAATGGAAATGAGTGGGTTTCTGATTTTTATCAAGGGTGGATTGGAATAAAACTGGGGTATGAATATGGTGGAAAGGGTTTTAAGGTGTATTATAAGGATTATCCAAATATCCCAAATATCACTTTTATAGATATGGTAACTAAACACTTATTATTATGAAAACAAAAACTATAATAACTTTTTTTGCTTTTGGTTTTATCCTTATTAACACCATTTCATGTAAAGGCAACCAAACAAATTCCGATAATGATAAAATTGCTAGTATGTTGAAAGATTTTTACACAATTTATATTAATGAAAGATGTAAAATGCCTGAGGATTTTGATAAACAAGATTCATTGATTAAAAAGCATTGCACTCTAAAACTTCAAAATCAGCTTCAGGATACGGACTTAGATTATGATATATTTTTGCATGGCAATAGTTTTGAACTGGAGTGGTTGAATACATTGTCAATTTCTGTAGATAAAGTTAATAGTAGTATTTACAATATTAAGTATGAATATTCAATT
>JBAYKX010000125.1:0-2983 GCA_041664345.1 Salinivirgaceae bacterium | reverse complement strand
TGAATTGTAATTCAATTTTATTATAGTTTTTTTGAATTGTAATTCAATTTTATTATAGTTTTTTTGAATTGTAATTCAATTTTATTATAGTTTTTTTGAATTGTAATTCAATTTTATTATAGTATTTTTGCAATCGGTTTGTAATTAGATAATTAGAATTGAAACAAAAGATAGTAAAAAATGGTTATGGTATGATAGTCAGAACCTTCAATCAAATGGTACAGAATGACTTTTTCAAAGGGAAAGTTATTGTAATTATTGGAGCCCGTCAGGTTGGTAAAACCACCGTGGTAAGGGATCTGATTGCAGCTCAGGGTACTACTGCCAAATATTTAAATGGCGATGAAACTGACCTATACCCCATCTTCAAGAAACCAACTTCAACACAGCTTCGATCATTAATTGGTGAATCAAAAGTTTTAGTGGTAGATGAAGCCCAACAGATACCTAATATCGGAAGGGCTTTAAAGCTTATTGTAGATACTTTTCCCGATATCCAGATTATTGCCACAGGCTCTTCGTCGTTTGATATTGGCAACCGGGTAAACGAACCATTAACAGGCCGTAAGTTCGAATACCAGATGTATGCCCTATCGGCCAGTGAACTCGCTTCTCATTTTGGGATGATGGAAGAAAAAAGAATGTTGGAACACCGGCTTGTATTTGGCTCGTATCCTGAAATTGTAACCCATTTGGGTGATGAGCCCCGGCTATTGAAAAATCTGGTATCCAGCTATCTGTATCGCGATGTTTTGCAATTGGACGGATTGAAAAAACCATCGCTGTTGACGACTCTATTAAGTGCTTTGGCTTATCAATTGGGTTCGGAAGTATCCGTTAACGAATTGGCGCAACTAACAGGAAGCAACAGCCACACCATTGAAAAATATATCGATTTATTGGAAAAGTCGTTTGTAATTTACCGGCTAAGGGCATTCAGCAGAAACATGCGGAATGAATTAAAAAAAAGCCAAAAAATCTACTTCTTGGACAATGGGGTACGGAATGCAATTTTAGGGAACTATAACTTGGTTCAGCAGCGCACGGACATTGGTCCCTTATGGGAAAATTATTTGATGGCCGAACGGATGAAGAAACAGGAATACGCCGGGTTTTATGGCAAGCGATATTTTTGGCGGACTATCCAAAACCAGGAAATTGACCTGATTGAAGACATTGATGGAAAGCTTTCCGCTTTTGAATTCAAATGGAACCCAAAAGCAAAATGGGACAAAATACCCAAAAGCTTTACCAACAATTACCCAGATGCTTATACTGAAGTAATAACCCCGGAAAACTATATGGAATTTCTTCTTTAAGTTGGCTAATTTCAAACCATTAATTTGGTTTCTTATGAGATGGCTGTAATCAAATGGAGTGCTACCCGTAGCGACCTAAAAGTGGGTATCTGCGGCGAACAAGGTGGTGACCCGGCATCGGTTGAGTTCTGCTTCAAGGCAGGATTGACTTATGTAAGCTGCTCTCCTTTCCGCGTTCCAATTGCCCGCTTGGCTGCCGCTCAATCGAGCATTAAGTTTGGTAAGTAATTAACAAATTTTCGATAGATGGAAACCGCCCCCTTTGAGGGCGGTTTTTTTATTTGAATTCAACTATTTAGTGCAATATTATTATAGTTTTTTTGAATTGTAATTCATAATTAGCCTGAAAAATTGTGCCTATTACGTCCGCCACGGCGGGCTTTCGTAATTTCCTTGTTCACATTCTCAGGGCGTTGCCCTGCGTTAAGATATTACGCTCCTTTGGAGCTTCATTTAATTTATCGTTTTATTCCTTTGGGTGAGTGCCTTGAGTTAAGATATTACGCTCCTTTGGAGCTAAGTTGAATTTAGCCCCAACGGGGCTTAATAGATAAACAAAGGGTGAAGCCCTTTGCACATTGAACCCAATCTTAAAGCCCCAAAGGGGCGGAATACACTAAGCTCAAATATACCGCTCATCGTATTCCATGTCAAATTTTTTCAAAAGAAACTATGCTTTGCCCAAGGAACACAAAGGGTCACTTGTGTTTTATATGAAATTTTTAAGGTTGATTGGGGTCTTAATCCTTAATTAGTGTACAAAAAAATGGCCATGAAATGCGTTAAACTTCCCAACAACACAAAAAAATGAAAGATAGCATCGTTGTAAGGAATACGCTTAATGGAATAAAGAACCGCCCCAATAGTATAGAAGAAGCCACCAACTGCGATTAGTAGCAACCCTACAGTGCTGAAATTTGCTACTAATGGTTTAATGGCAATAACGATAACCCAACCCATTAATACATAACTGATGGTTGATGCCAATTTAAACCGCCCGGTAAAGAAAAGTTTTAAAATAATGCCTACTGCGGCAATTCCCCATACCACTCCAAAAATGGACCATCCCCAGGCACCTTTCAGAACCAACAATGAAAACGGAGTATAGGTTCCTGCTATTAAAACATAGATGGCTGAATGATCAAATATATTCAATTTTTGACGCCTTTGCGGTTCCTTTGCTGAGTGATAGAGCGTGGAGGCAAGGTAAAGCACGAGCATACTTACACCGTAAATAGCATAGGAAATAATGGTCAAAGCGCTTCCCGATTGTATTCCTTTATGCAATAGCAAAATCAATCCAATTATGCTTAATATGAACCCTGAAAAATGGCTCCAGATATTCAACTGCTCTTCTTTGTGCGAATAGGTTTTTATGTTTCCTGACATGCTTATTTATTCTGTTTAAAAATTTTGTCCACGAATTAACACAAATTAACACGAATTTACTAGGTTTTGGGACAGATTAACTCGAATAACTGATTGTAACAAAATCTGTGAACTTAGTAAAGCGATCCGTCGCAGGCAACTTAGCGAAGCGTTCTCACCGTATACTCTGACAAAAGCAAATTATGACACAAGTTTTTTTTCATTGTTTCTAGGGTCACTACAAATATAGTTTTGGCTATAAGGTATCCCATTAGCTACAACACTATAAATTGTTC
>JBAYKX010000124.1:0-3008 GCA_041664345.1 Salinivirgaceae bacterium | reverse complement strand
AAATGAAAGCTTTTGTCCAAATATTAATGTAAGGGAGGCCGCAGCATAATATATATCAGGGAATGATGAGCATAAGCTCTTCCTTTGGCTTTGCCCGGAGGGCAAAAAAGTAGTGGAAACCGAGGTTTCCACTACACAAGATAGACATCAGTACAACGAATCGCATGAAGTCTTCCTTTGGCTAAAACAAAAATAAAAAAAAGTTCTTGAAAAATTTGGAATTTAACACAGTACCTCACGAACGAAGTGAGTAACCCAGGGGCAATTGAACCTCAACAACAATTGGGCTTTAGCCCAACATTCTGTTTTTTACTCGGTCAGTAGTGAAAAACAACTAAAAATTGAAAATCGGCCTTCATCTGAAAAACTTGGCCCGTTCATATTGTTTTGAACCAATTAATTATGCATCTTTGAGCCGTTATTTAAAAGGGAATGCAATGAAACAGATAGGAGCGGTTCTTCTTTTTACCATACTAGCATTTAGCAGTTGCCATGTTACTAAGGAAACTGCGGGAACGGGGATTGACGAACCTAAATCATCATTAACCATGGCCTATTATCAAACCCCAGGAAACAATGCATTGGATCCGGAATACTCCATTGAGCTTTTCTCGAACAAGCAAATGGTACTGGAGGCAAAAAAAAACCTCGATAAAAGTGGTAAATACATGCGGACCTTATCGGCGCAAGAATACAAACATCTTTTAAAAACTTTTGTGGATGCCGATTTTTTTAAATTCGAACCGGAATACACCGATACTGTAAGCAATTTGCCTACCCGATACCTTTATTTTGCCTATCAAGGGCACGAAAAAAAGATAAAAGATTATTTCGGAGCACCCGAAACCCTTACCCAATTGGAATATAGCATCCAATCGTTCCTAGACCGGGTGGGATGGGAAAAAATGACCTGGTAATGCATTTTCAAAAGCCGTTAATTCACGGGACACTCATTCAACGTTACAAACGGTTTTTAGCTGAAATCAAGCTCGATAATGGCGACATGGTGGTGGCACATTGCACCAATTCAGGTACCATGAAAAGCTGTTTAGTAGCTGGTGCCGAAGTATATGTATCGCCGGTAACGGATGCAACCCGGAAAACAAAATTTACCTGGGAATTGATTCGTATTAATGGAAAATGGGTAGGCATTAACACCGCCTGGCCTAATCTATTGGCATTTGAAGCCATCAAAAACAATGAATTGCCTAAATTGAGCGGTTATGACCTCGTAAAAAGGGAAGTCACTTTTGGCGATAGCCGGTTTGATGTATATTGCGAAAATACGCAAGAAAAGTGCTTTGTGGAGGTGAAAAATGTTACCCTGAAAGAAGGCGATTTTGCCTTATTCCCCGATGCCGTTACCACCCGTGGAAAGAAGCATTTGCAAACGCTGATGGATGCCAAAAAGCAAGGGTATCGCGCGGTTATGCTTTACATTGTTCAGCGGATGGATGTTTCAAAATTCAGCACGGCCAATTCCATTGACCCGGAATATGCAAAAGCATTGCAAACAGCTGTTGAAAATGGAGTTGAGGTTATTGTAATGCAAGCTACGGTATCGCCCCAAAGCATTATTTTAACAAAGGAGTTGCCCGTAAAATTACCTTCCAAAGATTGAATTAATTGGCATATTGGCAAATCCATTCCCATTTTTTGTTAGCTTTGTTAATAGTAACAAAAAGTGCCAATTAAACCAACGTTCAACCCATGCAGATATGAGAAAAACCGAAACTATTTGGGATTATACTGATTTTTTGGGGATCTATCGGGATAAAGTGGGGATAGACAGTAATTGGCGGTAATTTTACAAAGAGCGATTATCTTTAATTGAAAACATTATGAGAGGAATTATTTATTTGATTGCCATTTCTGTAATTAGTATCATGTATTCTTGTTCAACACTTCCACCAGAACAAGTAAAAGTTGAACAAGGAATTGTTCAAGGTTATATTGAGGATGGTTTAAGGATATTTAAAGGGATTCCTTTTGCCGCTCCGCCAGTTGGTGAATTGCGTTGGAAAGCACCCCAACCCGCTGAAAAATGGGAAGGTGTTAAACAAACAACTGAATTTGCCCCAGCCTCTGTACAGTTTGTTAACCAGCCTTATGGTATCAATGAGGACTGTCTCTACTTAAACGTCTGGACTCCAGCAAAATCATCAAATGAAAAACTTGCGGTATTGGTTTGGATCCATGGGGGTGGGTTTAGTATCGGATCTACTGGAGAAGCATTGTCTGATTGTAAAGCCTTGGCACACAAAGATGTGGTGGTTGTAAGTATTGCTTATCGCCTTGGGCAACTTGGTTTTCTCGCGCATCCTGAACTAAGCGCCGAAAGCCCTGATGGTGTTTCAGGAAATTATGGTTTACTTGATCAGATTGCTGCATTGCGATGGATAAAAAACAATATCGGTGCATTTGGTGGCGATCCCGAAAAGGTAACCATCTGTGGAGAATCAGCAGGGGGTTATGCGGTGAGCATGCTTTGTGCATCGCCATTAGCCAAGAGGTTATTTAGTGGAGCTATTTCGCAGAGTGGAGGTTCTTTTGGCCCACTGAAAACCCTAAAACAAGCAGAAACAGACGGTAAATCATTCACCCAAAATGCAGGAGCTTCTTCGATAAAAGAATTACGAGAGATGGATGCAGAAAAGTTGCCCATGGGATGGTATGTAGGCAATGCTTGGCCCATTATTGACAAACATGTTATCCTTGATGATCAATACAAGCTCTATGAAGCAGGAAAATATAATGATATCCCGGTACTGATCGGTTATAATTCTGATGATGGGGAAATGTTTATGAGGACTCATAATCCAAAAGAATATATCGCAAGTGTTGAGGAGCAATATGAAAAATTTGCCGATACATTGTTGAAAGTCTATCCTTTGGCAGATAACACAATCCCAAAAACAGCCCGCGATTTGGTTCGTGATGCCATGTTTGGCTGGCATACATGGAGTTGGGCCCGTCTTCAGGCACAAACAGGTAAAACCAAAGTTTTT
>JBAYKX010000123.1:0-3071 GCA_041664345.1 Salinivirgaceae bacterium | reverse complement strand
CCTAGAAGGTAATTAAAGTTAATGCAGCAAATGGAGTTTCGTTTATTTTCTATCTCAAATTTATGGTTTCTAGTTGAAACCATAAATTTGAGATAGTCTTTGCAAAACTAACGGAAGGTAATCGTGCGGCAGCGGGGCGATTGCATCGCGTGGTACAATAATATAAAACCTACTCAACTTTGAATAGGTTCTGAATTACTTTAAACTTTTTTAAGCCTCAACTATTCCGTACAAATCCCACTAAACCCGTCTCCTCTAAAATAAGGGGATTCCGATAGCTATCGGAACGATTTGGAGAGGGGTACAAGTACAACAATTAGAACAAAAAACCCTGTACCTCTTCTTTAACAAAACCAATACCTTTAACAATCTTATTATCAAAGTATAAAATAAAT
The DNA here is from genome assembly GCA_041664345.1 of Salinivirgaceae bacterium. Taxonomy (GTDB): domain Bacteria; phylum Bacteroidota; class Bacteroidia; order Bacteroidales; family SZUA-534; genus GWE2-40-63. The sequence goes on along the minus strand of JBAYKX010000123.1, from coordinate 2,676 downwards.
ACTATTGAAAGGGGATTAAGAATACCAGGAAATAATTAGACTTCATGCCAATATCAAAACTGAATAAATATCACCAACACTATTGGTATTATTCCTGTTTGATTTCATATTTCAAATTCCAATTTCCCAAAACAATTAGGAGCATGGAAACAGGGTTCTGGGGTATCAATCTTTGTCCATGATAAAAAATGAGGAACGGCTAGGCTATCACCACATTTATAAAAATTTGCATTTATGCGTTGCGTAATAGGAGGATGAAAATGGTGATGGAATAATGCAACGAAGGGTATGGCAACCACTAATTCCCAATAGGTTTCTCCCATTCGCTCTTCAAAGGGTTCCGTACCTAAAGTTGATTTTCTTCGGATGGAATCAATCACTGAAGGATTTGCATGAACGGGCTCTAAATTTGGTTGTCGATAACTCAAAAGAGCTGTACCTATGGCATTGAATTCAAAATTGTAGTAACAATGGTCACTTTCAGGCGAAATAAAAAATTCAACACAGCTATCATTCCATACTTGGCCATTTGGCTGGGTTATCATGGCTTTTACTGATTGCTCTTTAACCTTATACTTCAAAAATAGTTCCTTTGAATTATAAGCCAATTGCACAGAAACTAAAGGCTTGTAGGGAAACTTCTCCCAATTTACTTGTTCCAGAAACTCAAGTTCAATTAATTGATCCAAAGTTTCCGAAATAAGGTCAAACGATGGAAAATCAATGGTATCTAAAATCTTTCGGGCTTTCATTTTTCATTTAATTCATGAACAATTTTCTGCACAATATTGCACATGGCAGGATAATTGGCTTCCATGCTGGTTAATAATTTGTATTGGGCATGGGTACGTTGCAGATTATGTCCCGGGCTTTTAATTTTATAGTAATTATCCCCATCGATATAATCCATAAAGAACCTCAGTACTTGTTCAAAAGTGATATAACGGGCAGAAAAAGCAAGATATTCCAATTCTATTTCACTTAAAAAGCTCATGGCTTGCGATAAATAACCACGGGTGTAGGCTTCAAAAAATGTCATAGCTATCTCCACATTGTCGAGGTTTTTGTCATCCTCAGCACCTGTATTTGTATAGGAACGGATAGCATCCCCAAAATCGTTAAGTGCTGTGCTATAAAGTACTGTATCCAAATCAATAACGCAAGGAAAGTTGCCCCTGTTATCGAAAAGGATATTGCTTATTTTAGTGTCGTTGTGGGTTACACGCTTAGGTATTTTTCCCGATTCCACCAGTTCCCAAAACCCCATCATCTCTTTTCGCCGGGCTTCAATCCAACTAATTTCATGATGTACATGCACTTTTCGGGAAACCGGATCTTTTTTTAACACGTTATCCCATTGATTAAACCGGAACCTGATATTGTGAAATCCTGGGAGTATATCAGTTAAAGGTTCATGAAAATCAGCCATCATCGATTGAAATAATCCAATTCCTTGGCCCCCTTTAAAGGCAAGCTCTGGTGTAGTGGCTACTACGAATGAAGTGGTATCTTCAATGAAAAGATATACAACCCAATAATTGCCTTGATTATCATTGTAATATAGGTTTCCTTCTTTGGTGGGAATAATCGTGAGTGTTTGCCGGAGCGGATCTCCTCCAAGTATTGATGCTTTTAGTTTAATATGATTACTCACTTTTTCAATATTATGCATCATTGCAGGAATATCCTTAAAAACATAATTGTTCTTTTTTTGTAGAATAAAATTGGGAGTTTTATCGCCTAATGTTTTTATAACAAAAGTATCATTTATAAAGCCTTCGCCGAGTATTTGGATGCTTTCAACCGTTTGTTTTAACTCAAATTGCGAAGCAATATCATGTAAGTTATGTTCCATATTTTTTGTGATAAAATGAATCTAAAGTTTATTTAATTTGAAAAAGAATTACTGAATTAATTTTGTAAAAAAGAAAAGAATATTCGTCTTTCCGGTTCCAGGTAATTTTGTTGCCACAGAATAATCGGATCCAAAAGTGGTGCTAAGATCCCAATCCCATTTTCCTGTTTCTGGGTATTTGTTGTCACGTGCTGTTTTGAAATAGAAAAATGCAATAACACCTTTCTATTTCTTTCAAAGAACACAAGGCAAATATAATAAATTGGTTGGGTTTCTATAAAATATGTTAAAACGGTTAAAGTAAATTTTGAGGTGCTGGATGTTTAAATTGCAAATTATTAATATTGCCCCGCTACCGTGCGATTGTATCGCGTGGTCAGTCTATTACAATAACATTATTCAAAACACCATGTTGATCACTATAATCTTTTGCACTACTATATACATAATCATCAGGACAGTACACCAAACCTTCCTCAACTGGGTTATTATGTATGTAGTTTATCTTTTCAAAAATAACCTTATTACTGGCTAAAGTAAATTTTGAGGTGCTGGACCAGGCATGGGAAAAACCGTGGGTGGTGTTCTGCGAACCGTCCATGGCAAAGGCCGATCACGTGGTGAAATACCTTGCGCAATATACCCACCGGGTAGCCATCACCAACCAGAGGATTATAGGCATCTCGGACCAAGGTGTGAACTTTATGCACAAGGATTATGCCGACGGCGCCCGTCAGAAACCAATAACGCTGGGCGGGGTGGAATTTTTGCGCAGGTTCTGCCAGCACATCCTCCCGTTACGGTTCGTAAAAATACGCCGT
>JBAYKX010000122.1:0-3174 GCA_041664345.1 Salinivirgaceae bacterium | reverse complement strand
TTACTGGAAAAACTTTTTCAAATTGGTGAAAACGTAACCTTGCCAGGCACGGCCAATGAAAGCGGGTCGGGTCTTGGACTGTTGCTTTGTAAGGAATTTGTGGAAACGCATGGTGGAAAAATTAGGGTTGAAAGTGAAGTAGGAAAAGGGAGCACATTCAAGTTCACTTTGCCTAAGGCGTAATTCGTACTATAATTCGTGTTTTGTGTTAAACTATTTGTTATTGAGTTCTTCAGTACACCCAATTTTAGATCGAAAATGGACAACAAACAATTTCAAAACCAACTTTTTTTACCGCCAATAAATAGCTACTTTTGCAACCGAAATTTATAGACTATGGGTTTAATAATTATCGGGTTATTCCGTTTTAATTAATACCACTTTTGCGTTATCCAAAATATTTAACCTCTCCACATAAGCAAAAAAATCACTGTATTTGGTTTTATCAAAAGTTCCTTTGTTTTTAAATTGACGGCGTATATAGGCAATCTCGTTCCCTTTGACGGAGATAATACATTTATAGCTTCCAAATTCACTTTTTAGTTCCTCATTTTGCGATATGCTCTCAATTTTATAACCTTCAGGAATGTAATAATGAATCGTATCTATCTCAAGAATTTCGCGGGGCAAATAAATATCTGAAATTCTACTGTCACGATCCCGCGGAATGAGATTTTCTTTATTTAAAAGGTTCAACGGGATGATTAATCTATTTCCCATTACTGAGCCATAGTTCTTTAATAGAAGATTTAGCTCTTCTTTTATTGCCGGTATTTTACTTTTTTCTTCTATTTCTTTGAAATCCTTGATTTCGAAATTTGGAATAGCAATGCGATTATACAATTCTTTCTTTTGGTCTTCCTTATCTGTATGAAGCAAATAACTTGAATTTGTATGATGAAGGCCCTGAAAAGAATTGTTCATAGTACATATTGCGTTACCAGTTGCATCAATACGGACAATAGCGGTATGCAATTGTAAATTGTCGTTTCCACTATATGAAGGGGTATGTACTACTTTTCCACCTTCTGATGTAACCAGCAAAACATCCCTATCATCGGTAAAGGTGCTGAGATAGCCAGGTGTGCCGTAAGGATCGGTACATTCCAACCAAATGGTGTCATTTTCGATTGGCACACATAAAAATGCGTGATTAAACTGATTGGATGGAAAATCTTTCATCATCGCTGATTCAAACTCACCAGCATCTACTAAAACATAAATGGAATTAATGCCAACCGCTTTTAACATTGCTTTCATATAATTTGCAAGTGCTTTACAATCGCCATATTTTAGTTTATTTACTTTCTCAGCTTCATAGGGTTGCCATCCGCCAATTCCAATTTGTATGCTGACATAGCGGGTATTTTCCTGAATGAATTTATATAGCAATTTAACTTTTTCTAAATCCGAAGAACAATTTGATACCAATGATTTTATGGAGTCGCTGCTTTCAGGAGACAATATATCCCTACCTTCAATTAAGGAATAATCCCATTTACCTAAGCTTTCCCATGAGTTCGCATTTCCTTTGAACCCATCTATCTTAAAATCAGAAGGAGCACTAAAAACTGCTGGTGCATATTGCATTATTGGCAAACTATAGGGCTCATCCTTTAATACTTTTAAATTGGTCAAATCCCAGATGTAATTTTTAAAGCCTTTTGAATTAGTAATAATAGGACTTACCCCAATATTTTGCTCCTTAAAGCGACATGTTATTTCTTCAGGAAAAGTTACCGAATGTTTGCTTCGTTCAACGCTTATATTGAATGATTCATTAGGCACCCATTCTGGATAGCTAAGTAAACCGGTATAGTTTATAGTATAAGATACTTCAACCGTAAAAGGAAGTGTTTGGTATTTGGAATCAACCACTTTTGCGTGGTTGTTTTCGTATAATGAATATTCCGAACAGGTATTGTAATCAATGATATCGGAACTTGGAATTTTCTTTACTTTGTTTCCAAACTCGTCAAACACAGTAACATTGATTGCCGAAATGCTCGAAAATTCATCATAATATAATTCAAGGTCAGCCATATCCAATGCTTCTTTTTTAAGAATTGTTATCGCATATGATTTTTTAAGAGTGGCCTTTTTATCGGTTAATATTTCAAAATTATCCTCGGAAAACCTTATAACTGCATTGGCATCTTTTAACAGTTCCTTCGGAATGGAAGAAACAGGATATTCAATTTTTGATGCTTTGACAGAAGCAATTGAAAGGGAAACAAGCACAATTCCAACAGTTACGATTCTTTTATACATTATCCTACTTTTTTAAAAATTATGGGTTCAGCTTGCTTTTTGATAATGAGATTGTAGAATTCCTTCAAATTCTTATATTCTGTGGGTAAAAACAATGTTTTATTTAAAACAAGTTTATATAATACCGTTATTTTGTCTCCCATTACTGTAGCGCTGAACTGAGTATATCCTGCTTGTTCCGGCAAACTTATTTTCATCTGTTTAGGCACTTCCGAAACCTCGTAACCTTTAGGTATTGTTATATTAAGGGCAATGGTTTTCGATTCTTTATATCCATAATCAACAGGATATTCACGTGTTTCAGACAAAAAAGGATTTTGAACCATCTGATGATGTAAAAGAGGTGTAAAATAAATCAGGTCACCGGCTGTAGTAACTGCATTTTTTAATTGAATTTCATATTCATCCTGAATAGGTTTCTCAATGCTATCCAGGTTATGTATTAAAAAACTTTTAACGGTAAGGCCATTATTTTGGCTTTCCATATTTTCCAAGTAGTCATTTTCACTTGTATACCTTTCATAGGCATTTCTAAAATTGAAAGCAGCATATTCACTGCGGCTGTATGAACATTTTCCTTCCAGGCTTAAATCATCGTTAAAAACCAGTTCATAGAAAATGTCTTCTTTGTCTCTCCCTTTGGGTATTATTGGCATGGAGGTTGATTCTTTTCCTTTTAGTACCCGGCAACTATTATTTAAACACCTCATGGGCAATAGGTCGTGAGGTAAATATTCTTCAGTGGCATCAAGCAGAAATTCATCGGTGCCAGTATTAGCGTAATAAATAGGGGTTTAAGCGGCACGCAGTGCCCAGCGATAACCCCCGGTTGAACTACATCACGGGTTGAAATCTATGGACATATCACGGTACTTTTCCCTTTTTTTTATTTTGGTTTTAGGC
>JBAYKX010000121.1:0-3586 GCA_041664345.1 Salinivirgaceae bacterium | reverse complement strand
TAAGTATCTTTATTTTAGACCCTTAAGATACAAAAAAAGCAGTAAAATACCAAGTTTTTACCTTGTATTTTACTGCTAATTTATTAACATTCTGACACTTGGGACTTTTTCAGTAGCCTCCAGAAATGGGAGGCTTTTTTAGTTAATTATTCTTTACCTATAACCCAGTTTTCCTATTACCATACCTCATCCGGAATTTTATAGGAGTAATGGCATTTTCCTTTTTAAAGCATTTAATAAAGTAGTTGCCATCGCCAAAGCCGGCTTCCATAGCAATTTCAGAAACGGGGAGCTCGCTTTCTCGCAGTAATTTCCGGGCTTTTTGAAGCCGGATTTGCATTAAATAGTTGGTTGGTGATGAACCCACTGCCTTTTTAAAGATGCGCTGAAAGTTGCGTGTGCTCATAAAAGCCATTTCCGAAAGTTGATCGAGGTATATTTTATCGGCAAAATTTTGCTCCAGAAAATCAATAATCTTACCAATACGGACCAATGCTTTTGCTTCGGTGGCATCAAGTCGGGAATAGTATCGCGATAGTAACACAATCAATTCTTCGAGCCGATTTTTAAGTATTAATTCATGACCTTCCAATTTATTGGTTTGTTCCACTATCATGGAATTGAGGACAATTTCCAGCTTAGCCATATCGCTTCGAACCAGGTGCAGTTTGTTCTTGAAATAATGCAAGGCACGGTATTGCGATTCTAAGATAAACAATGCTTTATATCCTTCCAGTTTTTTAATTTCATCGGAAAGGAGCGATTTATGCCTTTTGGTGGAATACATCACATTAACAATTTCAATAGCCTTGGCCTCTTTAAAATAATGCTTTTGATTTCCTTGTAGCACAAACACATCGCCAGCTGAAACCGGGTATTCCTTTTCCTCAATTATTTGAACGCCTTTCCCTTTGATAATAAAAACAATCTCAGTAAAATCGTGAAAATGCTCAATCTCGGTTAAATCATCCTGATGTGAAATATTTTGCCGGCGATCGACGCGCCGCACACTTAAAGGAAAGTTACCGTCGTTGAAATAGTTTACCCCCAATGCTTTGTCTGTCATAATCCCTTTATAAAAGCGGTCACAATATGAAATGGATAAAACTACAAATTTTAGCGAAACTATTTTTAATATACTGTAAAACTCTGCATAACTTCTTATTTTATTACAAACTGAAAGGAGTGCAGCGTCCCCTGATATTCTATTTTGTAAATATAAACCCCCGATGAAAGATCCGAAACATCAAATTTTAACCGGTTTAACCCAGCCGAAGAATTCCCTTCATAAAGCACCTCCTTCTTTTTACCCGAACCATCGAAGAGTTGGATAGTAACCTTTGCCTCAAATGGAATGATGTACTCCACTACCAGATTATCATTGGTTGGGTTAGGATATGGAGAAAGTGGTTTAAACGCATCTTCAAAAGCCAAACATTTTTCATTATTAGCTACCACCTCATCCGTCAATCCCACGGGAAAAGCTGAAGCACAAACATACGTTAACATTACGGAAGAATTAATCTGTAACAACGTAGAAAAGTCGTGCCAATAAGCAGATCCCGATGCGATGGGTATATTAATTATTTCTTTAACTTTTTGCCCATAACTGGTAGTATAATAAGCATTTGTGCTCATAATATCCATAGTACCCTGATTCTGTAGCAACATCCCAACCTTTAGGAAACCGTCCGTTTGTTCTGCATTCACTTCAACCACCATCAAATCAACCAATGGAACAATTCCTTTTACATACCCAAAGGTGGAATCCATGCAGCCAAAACTACTTTCAGCAATTAATTGAATTCTATAAACCCCGCTGTCAGTATATTGATGTTGAGGTTCCACTTCCCGTGATGAATGGCCGTCTCCAAAATTCCAGAAATAGCTATCGGCACCCGTTGATTGGTTAAAAAACGAAACGTTCAATGGAATTGGACCTTTTTCAACCGATGCAGTAAAATCAGAAACCGGTAACGGGTTAACCTGAATGTTAGCGTACATTGTGTCGCGGCAACCATTGGAATCTTCTATAGTTAGCTTAATTGGATAGTTTCCCTGATTTTCGAATTGCAACACAACCGCTTTGGTATAATACACGCCGGAACTATCAACCTCCCATTTCCACTGGTTAACGATACCCTGATTGGAATAACTTTCGCTTGTAACGATTTCGCTATTGGTGGCGCAAAAAACAGGAACCGTGAACTCAGCGGTGGGGTTTTCAAATACCATAACCTGTTTGGTAGCCTCGCTGCTGCAATTGTTAACGGTTTGGGTTGTTTGCAATGTAACGGAATAGGCTCCTTTATCAGGGAACAAATAAGTCGGGCTACTCTGATTGCTCTCCATCCCCGGTTCAAATATCCAGTGGTAATAAAGTTCCGTATTCAAGAAACTTTCCGATTTATCGGCAAAATAAACCGGGAATCCATCACAAGCCGGACTAAATGTAAAATCGGTAAAAGGACCTTCTTTCACTTCTATTTGTTTAAGTAATGTATCGGAACATCCTAATTCAGAAGTTACTATCAATTCAACTGGCATGAATCCGGTACTTGTAAAAGTATATTCCGGATTTTGTATGTCTGCATTTGTATCATCAAGAAAAGTCCAATTCCAGGCAACCACCGGTCCATCGGTTGAGGTGCTTTTGTCGATAAAACCAACTGGTGTATTGGAACAAGCTAAATTGGGCATAAAATCAGGTTCCGGTAGTTGAAAAACCGGAATGTTTTTGCGGGTGCTATTGGAACAAAGTTCTTGATTTATAACCGTCAAGGAAACAAAATGTATTCCAGCAGTAGCAAATCGGTGTTGTGTGTTTTGTTCACCAGATGAACTACCATCCCCAAAGTTCCACTTCCAGGAAACCAAGGAACTGACATCGGAAGTTGACAAATCGGTAAAGCGAACCGTATCGTTAAAGCAAAAATTCTCCGCTGTAAAATCCGGATTTGGAGCTACCCCTTGAATAGTAAAAGTTGCCGTATCCACACCTTTACAACCCATGCCATCGGTAGCAGTAACTGAATAGGTTCCTGAAGTTTGGAGTTCGATATATTCACTTATGGAATCAGGAATAAGTGTGCCTGTGGAACTTGACCATACATAAGCGACGGCTTCTTCAAAACCGCTTTGCAGGTATAACCGGTTCCCTTGGCACAAAGTAGTATCGTTCCCTAATGAAACGGTTGCCGGGAATTCATTCACCGAAACAGTAACTGTATCCGAATACCAGGGGTTGCCCAAGGTGTCCCTAATGACGAGCCAATAGTCTCCCGGCTCAGTGATTGCCAATTCAGAATCCGTTTCATCCGTGGTAAGTGAGCTTGTCGAACTTTCCCATTCATAATTGTAATCGCCTTTTAATCCCGGGTTCCAAAATAGGCTGTCGAAAAGACAAATTAGGGTGTCATTGATATTAATTGGCTCCAGAAATTCAACCTTAACCGAATCGCTACTTGTAAACCCGAACACATCGGTGACGGTGACCGAATAAGTTCCTGCAGCAGAAACGGTTAAAGCAGAATCGGTGCTTCCGGTGCTCCACAGGTAGGAAGTAAACCAAGGTTTGTGGGCAGAG
>JBAYKX010000120.1:0-5210 GCA_041664345.1 Salinivirgaceae bacterium | reverse complement strand
TACGCCAGTAAAATTAATTCCATTGAAGATGTTAAAATCCAAATGGAAAATCGACATCGACAACGGAAAATAGCTATAGATCAGCATTATAAAAAGGAATCTAATTTGTCAAAGTAGAATTAATAAATTTTAAATATTGCTTATAGGTAATTACCGAACAAACTTCTATTTTTCAGGTTTAATATAAGAATCATTAAACACTTGACTATGAAACGGAATTGGGTAACCATAAAAGAGTATCAGGATATAAAATTTGAGTTTTTTGAAGGTATTGCCAAAATAACCATCAACCGGCCTGAGGTGCGCAACGCTTTCAGGCCCGAAACAACCAAAGAAATGAGCGATGCCATGCTTATTTGCCGCGAAGATCCCAATATTGGGGTGGTGGTTTTTACCGGAGCCGGCGATATGGCTTTTTGCAGCGGTGGCGACCAAAAAGTAAAAGGCCGCGCCGGCTATGTGGGTCAGGATGGTGTTCCACGGTTAAATATTCTGGATGTACAAAAACAAATCCGTAGCATTCCTAAACCGGTAGTGGCTATGGTAAATGGCTATGCAATTGGCGGAGGCCATGTGTTGCATGTTATGTGCGATATTTCCATTGCTTCGGAAAATGCCATTTTCGGGCAAACCGGCCCAAAAGTAGGCAGTTTCGACGGAGGGTTTGGCTCATCGTATCTGGCAAGGCACGTGGGACAAAAAAAAGCCCGCGAAATATGGTTCCTGTGCCGCCAATATTCAGCTCAGGAGGCACTCGATATGGGTTTGGTTAACAAAGTTGTTCCCTTATCACAGCTCGAAGATGAAACCGTGCAATGGTGTAAAGAAATGCTGGCTCACTCCCCCATTGCGTTGCGGATGATTAAAGCCGGTTTGAACGCCGAATTGGATGGACAAGCCGGAATTCAGGAATTGGCCGGTAATGCTACCATGCTCTATTATTATACCGATGAAGCGCAGGAAGGAAAAAATGCATTCCTCGAAAAACGCAAACCCGATTTCAGCAAGTACAAAAGGTTGCCTTAGTTTTTTAACAGGCTATAAGCCTGAAAGAACTAAGCCCGGTGCAACGCACCGGGTATGCAATTAATAAGCAGTTATCGGCGCAAGCAAAAGAATTAATTTATCGAAAACAGATTCGTGCGCCGAAAGTTTGAAATGTAAAAAAAATCAGGTAATAATTTGAAATTAATTTACATAATCAATTACTTGTTAGGATATTAAGTAGTACCAAACAAATATCAATGAATATTACAAAACTCAAAGCTTGGATCCATGCCGCACGGCTGAGAACATTGCCCCTATCGGTAGCCGGAATAATTCTGGGCAGCTTGATTGCTTATTCAGAAGGTAAATTCCATATCGACGTTTTTGTTTTGGCATTGGTAACCACTTTATTGCTCCAAATATTGTCAAATCTGGCCAACGATTACGGCGATTTTACCCACGGAACCGACAATGAAAATAGGGTGGGTCCCGAGCGGGCCGTGCAAAGCGGAATTATTTCAGCCAAGGAAATGAAACGGGCCATATATATTGTTGGTTTGCTGGCTTTTCATGCCGGTATGTTTCTGATTACGGTGGCTCTCAATGAAATTTTCAACTATTTGTATATTTTTTTTATGATTACCGGTTTGGTTGCTATTGGGGCGGCTATTAAATATACCGTGGGCAAAACACCTTTTGGTTATAAAGGTTTTGGCGATGTAATGGTCTTTCTTTTTTTTGGATTAGCGGCCGTAGTTGGAACTTACTTTCTGCATACCTTAACCTTTCAATTATGGATATTGCTACCGGCTGTAACAATTGGGTTATTGAGCGTAGGGGTTTTGAATATCAACAACATGCGCGATGTGGAAAACGACCGCACCTTTGGCAAAATGACCATTCCGGTAAGGTTTGGTAAATCATTTAGTAAAATTTACCATGCATTGTTATTGGCATTCAGTATGATAAGCTTGGAAGTTTTTATATTAAACACCGGGAATCTGAAATTGGCCCTGTCCATGGGATTTCCTTTTCTGTTATTGGTTGTGCATGCATTCAAAGTGATAATCAATAAAGAACCCCGATTGTTGGATCGGGAACTGAAACGGCTTGCGTTAACCACTTTATTAATTGCTCTTTGGTGTGGAATAGGATTATCTTTGTAAAATGATACAAGCCAGCTATCAACCCTATATTTTCAAGTTTAAGGTTCCCAGCGGAACTTCGCGCGGTATTTTAACCAAAAAACCATCCTGGTTTATTAAGGTTTGGAATACCCATAGTCCAGATATAGTGGGAACCGGTGAAGTTTCCCTAATTCCGGACTTATCTCCCGAAACACCCGCTGAAATAGAAAGCAAGCTTAATGCCCTTATCCTAGCCCCTCAATTGTTTGCTGATAAGTTAAACGAAAGTTTTGCCGGCTATCCGGCAGTAAGGTTTGGATTTGAAACCGCCTTGCTCGACTTGGCTTCAGGCGGAAAACAAGAACTTTTTCCATCAGAATTTACCCGTGGCGAAAAAGGCATCAGAATAAATGGGTTGATCTGGATGGGGCAAAAGGAACAAATGCTGGAGCGCATTACCGAAAAAATTGACCAAGGATTCTCATGCATTAAAATAAAGGTGGGAGCCATTGATTTTAACGAAGAACTAAGTCTGTTGAAAGCCATTCGGAATGAGTTTGGCCCACAGACTTTAGAAATCAAATTAGATGCCAACGGCGCATTTGCAAAAACTGATGCATTAGAGAAACTGAGATTCCTTTCAAAACATCACATACATTCCATTGAACAGCCCATCAAGCAAGGCCAATTCGAAGCCATGCGCAATTTGTGCCACCTCACTCCTATTCCCATTGCATTGGATGAGGGATTGATTGGAATTGAACATTATCGGTTAAAAGTTGAAATGGTGGAATACATCCGGCCACAATACATCATACTTAAACCATCACTGATTGGCGGGTTGCACCAAACAAAAATATGGAGCCAAATTGCCGATGAACGAAAAATTGGCTGGTGGGTAACCTCTGCACTTGAGGGAAACATTGGCTTAAATGCCATTGCACAATGGACTTTTTTGAATGGCTCCAACATGCCACAGGGTTTGGGAACCGGACAGGTTTTTTCAAACAATCTACCATCGTCATTGGAAATCAGAGGAGAAGAACTCTGGTATAGTGCCAACAGGATTTGAACAAAGAAGCATCCAGAATTGTCAATTAGCCATTGTTTAATTGATTAAAATATAAAAGACATCATGTTTCAGATATTTAAAAATATAGATAATAAAAGCTATCGTCCGCATTATGGCGGGCTAGATATCTTTAAATACATCGGTCCCGGTCTTTTAGTGACGGTTGGATTTATTGATCCGGGAAACTGGGCCTCGAATCTGGCAGCCGGCGCCAATTATGGCTATGCACTTTTGTGGATGGTAACATTATCAACTATCATGCTCATTTTTTTGCAGCACAATGTGGCGCACTTGGGCATTGCCACCGGTCTTTGCCTTTCTGAGGCGGCGGCCATCCACTTAAAACCAAAATACTCAAATATCCTACTCTCATCGGCAATGTTGGCTTCCATTTCCACCTCACTGGCCGAAATATTAGGTGGAGCCATTGCCCTAAAGATGTTATTCCAAATACCCATCCGGGCCGGGGCGCTTTTGGTTACCATTTTTGTTTTAATTATGTTGATGACCAACTCTTACAAAGTAATTGAAAAATGGATCATTGCTTTTGTTTCGGTTATTGGACTTTCATTCTTTTATGAACTTACTTTGGTTGATATTGATTGGAACGGAGCCATTCAAGGATGGGTTACCCCTTCGTTTCCGCATGGATCTATGATTGTAATTATGAGTGTTTTGGGGGCGGTAGTAATGCCCCATAATTTGTTTCTGCATTCCGAGGTGATTCAGAGCCGTCAATGGAACTTGGAGAACGAAAATGTTATAAAGAAGCAGTTGCGGTTTGAGTTTTTGGACACTTTGCTATCGATGCTGGTAGGATGGGCCATTAACAGTGCCATGATTCTGTTGGCTGCCACTACATTTTTTAAAACACAAACACCGGTTACCGAATTGGAACAAGCCAACCATTTGTTAGCGCCCTTATTGGGAAACCATGCCGCCGTTGTTTTTGCCGTGGCACTGTTATTTGCCGGCATTGCTTCAACCATTACTTCGGGAATGGCTGCCGGCAGTATCTTTTCAGGAATGTACAAGGAGCCTTACGACATAAAGGACAATCACTCGCGATTAGGAGTTGGCATATCACTGTTAATTGCCTTAGGCATCATCTACCTCATTTCCAACCCGTTTAAAGGCCTAATTTATTCACAAATGATACTCAGCATTCAATTACCTTTCACCATATTTTTACAGGTTTATTTAACATCATCCGAAAAAGTAATGGGCAAATACAAAAATAACCTATCCGCAAAAATTACCCTTTACGGATTGGGTGCCATAGTTACTGTGCTGAATATAGCGCTGTTTATCAGTATGTTTTAGGTAAATAATAAAGAATGACTTTTTAATAATTTTGAATACAATTGATGTGTTGTGTTTATTTTGTCGGATAAATATTTCTTCTTCCCACTCTCCCTTCGTCCCGATATGTATCAACGATTTTATTAAGATAGTTGATTTCTCGGGATGACAGACCGATATTCTAAGTTAACTGTTGATTTAAAGAAATCAATCGTGCGTAAAATTCATGATTCCTCTGGTTTTTTAAAAACCGCTCTCTAAACAGAGCATCCTTCTTGGTTGAAAACGGTTCACTGTAAACCAGTTTCCATGGGATTTTTTTTGATGTGTACCTTGATTTTCCGGCGTTATGATCAAATAACCATTGATCAATATTATGAGTATAGCCAATATAATAGGACTGGTCAACGCAACTCTGCAATATGTAAACGTAATAATCCATAAATGGAAAAGGAGCCCTAAAGCTCCTTTTGTTGGCGGTGCGGATCCCGAGAATTCGGGACTGGCTGGGACTCTAACCCGTCCCGAGAATTCGGGATGACAGGCCGATATTCTAACCAACTGAACTACCGCACCAAACATTATTCACTATTTCTTAAAACGTTAAGTGCTCTTTTGAATTTCAGTCCGATGCTCTATGTTAAATGTTGATTTAAAGAAATCAATCGTGCGTAAAATTCATGATTCCTCTGGTTTTTTAAAAACCGCTCTCTTAACAGAGC
>JBAYKX010000119.1:0-5451 GCA_041664345.1 Salinivirgaceae bacterium | reverse complement strand
TTAAAGAGTTCTTGGGCCGTAATTATTTTATTGAAGCAGGTGGGCTTACAAAGGGAATTTATTTCTTAAAGCTTACAAGCCAGGATAAAATAGCTACGCTAAGGTTTGTAATTCTTTAATTATCCATTACGCCCGAAAGAGCAGGTCTCCCCGGCCTGCTCTTTTTTATTCCAATTAATCTTAGTTCTACTTTGACAAATTAGAATAATTGGTGTGAATTTGGTGATTTTGTCCCGAGAATTCACCAAAAAGCAAAAATGAACAATGTCAAATGCTCAATATACAATGAGCCAATAAAAAAAGAAAATCGATTCAGAAAAAATGGGATAACTAGTAAGGTGCAAGTTCAATTAATTGAGTATTGTAAGTTGTTTGTTTGGATTTATATTTTTTATCCTAATTACTTGGTGAGTTGAAAAGTTACAAAACAATATCTCGTCTTTAAATTTAGATTGTTCCGTAATTCGTTTATCTCCGGAAAAAAATATAGCCAACTATGAATACTTTGTGGTTATTTAGGATTATCCTCAGGAACAAGCACTTCCTTAGCAACTTCATCAATAAGCAATTCGCTATTTTCAGCACCTAAATACTTATGAACTAAGTTATGTCCTACATAAATTAATGGAGTTAATGCCACGGCTAGAACCAACTTAACGGTATATCCGGTAAGGGCAAGATTTATGAATTTTTCAAATGAAATTTTACCTGGCAACCAGAAGGCAATTCCGGTAACAATAAAACTGTCGAACAATTGTGAAATAACGGTAGAACCTGTAGAACGTAACCAAATAAGTCTTTTACCCGTTTTTTCACGAATCATCCAGAAAACAAAAATATCTACTAACTGTGAAACTATAAAAGCAGCCAAACTACCAGCAATTATCCAAAGCGATTGCCCGAAAACCCCATAGAACATGGCGTTTGTAACTGGTGATTCAGGATCTGCTTTTGCAAGAATACCTAAAAATAAGATTATGAAAACATAAACAACCAGTCCAGCGGTCATAAAAGTCAACTGCCTTACTCCTCTTTTCCCAAAATACTCGTTAATAATATCGGTCATTAAAAAAACAATCGGCCAAGGAATGATACCTATACTAAGGCTGAGGGGTCCTAACATAATTAGTTTACCGCCTATTAACTCACCGACTACTGCATTTGTTACAAAAAAACCCGTAAGAATCGTAAAGAGAATTTCTTTTCTACTATTAAACATAAGCAGGTATTATAAAAAGTTAATTGGCTCCAAAAACAATAATTTAATGCTAAGGTAAATTTTTATCAGTTAGTATGATGCAGTTTTTGAAAGGAATTTGTTTTTTTTTTTCAAACAGTTAAATTTTAGTCAAATTTATGGCTTAATTCTTACTAATAACCAAATTCATAACTTACTTACCGGATTGAAGTAGTTAATAAAAATCAGAATATAAGGCTTTATGTATGGTTTTTTTCACCAAATAGTGTATTTTGCTAATTAAAATCGAAAACTATGGCAGTAGTAATAATCGTATTGGGACTTCTATATTTTTTTGCCCATTACCTGACCTATTTTTTTCAAAAGACCCGTATTCCCGATGTATTGATTCTAATTTTGGTAGGTATAATTATTGGCCCGGTATTAAAATTGGCTACCCCTGAAAGTTTTGGAGCTGCTGGAGGAGTAATGACCAGTATAGCACTCATAATAATTCTTTTTGAAGGTGGACTTAATTTAGAACTATCTTCTATTATGAATTCACTAAAAAAAGCAGCTATTCTTTCAATTCTGTTTTTTATCATCTCCACAATATTGGTAGGCGGGGTTATGTACTTTGTTTTTGATTTTCCGGTAATGGTATCGCTCATTACAGGTTTCATTTTGGCAGGTACTTCATCAGCTGTAGTAATTCCTTTGGTAAATGCCTTACGAATGGGTGAAAAACCGGGTACAATTTTAGTGCTGGAATCAGCATTAACCGATGTTTTGTGCATTGTATTTGCATTAAGTTTTTTAAATGGGTATAATTCCGGTGCGGTTGAACCAGGTAGAATCATCGGTGGGCTTCTTTCCTCACTCATTTTGGCATCGGTGATAGGAATCGCCAGCGGCTATTTTTGGCTGCGAGTTCTTAATTGGATTCGTAAATTTCCGAACACTCAATTTACCACGTTTGCTTTTATGTTTATTGTTTATGGTGTAGCTGAATATTTTAAATTCAGCGGTGCCATAGCGGCCCTAGCTTTTGGAATTATTTTAGGTAACTATGATAAAATAAATCTCCCATCGTTAAAAATAAATAAATACATGAGTACCGGAATTATTACTGTTTCCGAAAAAAGCTTTTATAGTGAAATGGTGTTTCTGTTGAAGCTTTTCTTTTTCATTTTTTTGGGATTGTCCATCCCTTTCCAAAGCTTTCACATTTTTAAGGTGGCATGGTTAATTGTAGGCCTTTTATATATTGCCCGATTAATTACCATTCGATTCACTATCCGTGAAGACTTTATCTGGACTGATAAATCACTTCTCTCCGCATTGATACCTAAAGGATTGGCGGCCGCTGTTTTAGCTGGCCTCCCATTACAATATGGCCTTATTGAAGGAGAAACCATTAAAGCTATAACATTTAATGTGGTGTTATTTAGTATAATCACCACCTCCGTTTTAATTCCGTTAATCCAAGGAACACCCATAGGTGAGCTTTATAAGTTAATTTTCAGCTCAAATCGAAATGAGAGTCAAACAAATGAATTAAAAAAAGATTGAAAAACAGATTGAAATTGAGAATTTGTTGCAGTAGAATTACTTATTCATTAACGCTTCAGCTACAAGTAAATCCATAGGCCGGGTAATTTTAATGTTTTCGGGATTTCCCTCCACCAAATGAACTTCATGACCCATTTTTTCGACTACACTGGCATCGTCGGTAAAAGTTGTATCAAAAGGTTGTTTGTAGCACTCTTTTAATAGACTAACGCTGAATACCTGCGGGGTTTGAACTAAAAATAGCAGCCTCCGATCCATGGCTTTATTGGTAATTTTATTGTCCCACCGAACCGATTCTGTTACTGGAACTACCGGAATAGCAGTGGCATAAATGGCAGCGGCCTCAAAACATCTATCTATAGTTTCCAAACTAACTAAGGGCCGCACTCCATCGTGAATGGCAACCAAACCATCGGAATCCAACTTTTGCAGCCCATTCAACACCGAATAGAAACGCTCCGAACCACCATTCGCCAAATGATGTGGAACCGTAAATGCATATTGCCGAATCAATCGCAACCAATCAGGATGCTGATCTTCCGGTAAAACTAAAATCAAAGTCATTTTAGCATCGTAGGTATGAAATTTTTCCAGGGTATGCATTAAAATTGGTCTTTCGGCTAAACGCATGTATTGCTTGGGCACATCGCCCCCCATACGTTTTCCACTGCCTCCTGCAACTATTATTGCAAATTTTTGTTTATCTTTCATTTTTGAATAATCACTATCAAATCTAATGAATTCTATTGAAAAATAATCCATTGTTTTTTTAATAGAATAACAAAAAAACTCAATCAGCTATGCTAACAAAAAATGTAATACCATTCTTAACGGAACTCAAGTATAACAACAACAAAGTTTGGTTCGAAAAAAACAAAACCTGGTATCAAAGTGCTATCAAAGATTTTAAAGTGTTTATTGATGATTTGATTCCTCAATTGGTAAAAACAGAACCCCGATTAGCCGGCCTATCATCAAAAGAATGCGTGTATCGGATATTCCGCGATGTGAGATTCAGTAACGACAAAACACCCTACAAACCAAACTTTGCTGCGAACATAGCCCCCGGCGGAAAAAACAGCAATGGGGCCGGTTTTTATGTACACATTGAACCTACCGGAAAGTCCATTTCCGGTGGAGGAATATACATGACAGAACCCGCCTATCTTAAAGCTTTGAGGACCGAGTTTTTTCAAGTTCCTGAAGAGTTGTTGGAAATATTGGAAGCTCCCGAATTCAAAAAATATTTTAACGGATTATGGGATCAGGATAAGCTCAAAACAGCACCCAAAGGGTTTCCCAAGGATTTTGAACACATTGATTTGCTGAAACACAAACATTACATTGTACTAACTGAACTATCAACCAAGGATATTGAGAGTACTGACTTACTTCCAAAACTGGTAACTATACATCGGGCCCTTTACCCTTTAAATAAGCTACTTAATACCATTTTGGAAGATGCCGGGATGAAATAAAAAAATCCCTTCCTAAAGACTAGGAAGGGAAATTTAATGATTAAAAAGGTTATGGATTAAGGGTTGTTTTATTATTCTTTTTTTACGCTACCTCCCGATGATTTTTCAATATCCTTCATTTTCGGGTTGCCATTATATTTTACTGATCCGCCGGAACTTGCATCAGCTCTCAATTCTTCTTCTACATCTACCTCAATACTGGCACCACTTGAAACATCAGCTTTTACTTTTATTGCTTTTAATTCCAAGGCTTTAATATTCGCACCACTACTGGCATCGGCATCAAAATATTTTGTAACTCCTTTTAATTTGGCCGAGGCGCCGCTGCTTGCCTCACACGAAGAATTGGGTGCTTTATAAGCTACGTGAATGCCCGCACCACTACTTACCGACATTTTCAGGTTTTCAGATTCGATAAGGTTTTGAGTAACCAATGAGGAACCACTGCTGGCTTCAATAGTTTCCACCTTAATGGAAGTTACTTTTACCAGTACTTTTTTATTCCATCCATTCCAGTCGTTTCCTTTTATGTGAATACTGAGTGTGGTTCCATCCAATTCTGTTACTACCCGATCGATATAACTAGAATCGGCAATCACCTCAACCGATTCCTTTGAACCTTGAGTTAATTCCACTTTAATACCTTCGGCCACATCAATGCCGTTGAATCCAGTAACATTTCTTATTTCTGATTTTTCCTGTGCATTTAACGAAGTTATCGTAAAGGCAACAATAACTATGCTTGCAATAAATTTTAGGGTTTTCATACGGTTATTTTTTAGTCGTTATTATTTAAAATCCTTTGAATAGACGACACAGAAAATCAGATGTTACAGATTTAAATTTCTAATCTATTGTAAAAGAATTTTTACTTTAAATTGGGACTTTTGCTTCATTAAAAATAACAGATGTTCAATTAAAGACTATGGAGGTAGATAGTTAATTACATATAAATTTTGCTATTTCCCCCACCGGCCTATGGCCACCTCCCCCTGGGGAGGACTAGCGCTGAGTGTAAGTTGGTAGAACTAAAAAAACCTCCGGTAGTTTGTACAATTTGCACTACAACAATTCTCCCCTAAAATTAGGGGAACTTAGCGCAGCGATCTCGTATGTTTGTGGAGAAAAAAGAGCCGATTACTACTGATTTTGTATTTTAGTAATTAATTCGGAAAAGGATAGTCGAACCAGAAGCGATCAGATACGCATTAGCGATATCGTTCA
>JBAYKX010000118.1:0-5732 GCA_041664345.1 Salinivirgaceae bacterium | reverse complement strand
ATTGAAAAAACGGCCCAATTAATCCAGGAAATAACAGCTGCCAGCGTAGAACAAAGCAATGGAGCCGAGCAGGTAAATGTAGCTATTCAGCAAGTAAATAGTGTTACCCAGCAAAATGCAGCAGCATCGGAAGAATTGGCTTCCAGTTCAGAGGAAATGGCAAGCCAGGCAGAGCAATTATCTGAATTAGTAAGTTTTTTTAAAATTGACGATAAAACAAATAAACAAACAGGAAATAAAAATTTCCAAAAAAAGGACGATACCAAAAGGCTTATTATCAAAACAGATAAACAAGTAAATCGTAAAGCGGTGAATTTAAACATGTTTACCTCCGATAACGTTGAAAATGAATTTACGGCGTACTAATTTAACTTGGAATACTATATTAGTCTAAGAGGTTTTAAAGAGATAAAAAGATACCTGCTGGGAGATCAGTAGGTATTTTTTATTGCAAAAACACAGAGGATCTAAAGCAATCTCTTAACAAACAATTTAAGGATTATTTCGAAATATATTGGCAAAATTAGCTTTTTCATCATACTTTTTAAGAAAACGCTGGTGGGTCCAGTATAAATTGTTTTTTTATGTTTTTCCTTAGTATAATTGGCTGAATAGCATTGATGTAATTATTTAGCACTTTATCGAAGGCTGTTTTTCGCTAAAATCAGCATTAAATACAAAGGAACAGATCCATTGAATTGGTAAGAGCAGAATCTAAAAGACTCGATAACGTTTTTTCTTCAAATTTTGAATTATAGATGACTGTACTTCTAATCCTCGTTTATGTTTAGGTAGGAGGGTTATCTAACATTACCTGTGTGCACTTGAATACCGAGGGGGTTTTAAAAGCCTGCGTAGTGGACGCTCAAACATAAGAAAAGAGGGACAAAGTTATGTTTCTTTGGAGGCTCTATTAGTTAACAAGTAAATGGAATCCATAAAAGTGAAGTTGCTGATTAAAAAATTGGAGGACGCAATAAGTAAACCTTATTGCCCGTCCTCCAATAAACCCAGACTGTGCCTTAGCTTGGATAAAAGATGTTGACTTATTTATTTATAATCAGTAGTTTTGTACACTTTTTATTTCCTGAGATAAGCTTTACTAAATAAACTCCGTTTTGCATGTCCTGCACATTTATTTTAAGGTTATAGTCGCCAATATTCTGGCGGGTATTTACAATTGTTTTAATGGTTTTACCCGACAGGTCAATAATACTGAGGTTTACTAATCCCACATCGGTAATCACATATTGAATAAGGGTAAAGTCGCTCGATGGATTAGGACCAATTTCAAAATTAAACCCCTTATCTGAAGCCTGGTTTTGGATGCCTTCTTCTATGGTTGTTACGTTATCGGCTAATGGATAAAACGAGTTATAAGATTCCACTTCTTCACTGGCCGATTTCAACCTTGTCCCGACCTTGTAAAGATTAGTGTAATATGCCTTATCAGGTGTCGCTGCAAACGATACTTCTTTCAAAGCTCCATTATTGGCGTCTATTATTGTTGCAACAACACATCCACCATCTTTTTCAAAGGTAACAATGTAATAATCATTTACTCTGCCGGGTAAATTAACAAAGTAAATACGGCCTCTTTTTGCATTTTTCATAGCAACCATAGCATTTGCATCGTTCAAGAGCAGCCCAGAATTTTTAAGTCCTTCTTCGGCTGCCGAAAACCTCATGGTATTTGTTGTAGGTTTACACTTGTACGGCTGTAATGCCTGTATAGTTATTGTCTGATTATTAACAGGAGGTTCAACAACCGATACATACTTGCCATTCCAAATATCAGACGAAATGATCGGCTTAAAGTAAGAGCTTCCGAACGGAGTGGCTTGTATAAACATATTCTGTCCAATTCCATCAAGGCTCGGGTCCATTACATAGAACCCATACACAGTATAACTGCCTGAGTGTGGATTGCCACTGGCCCTGAATCCATTCACAACCATCCAGTTGTTAAAATTACCTCCTGTGGGTACAACTGCCGGCATGTTCATCTTTGATACATCTACGTTAGGAACATCGTATGACATCCAATAACACATATCATTAAAAGATGCTGCCTGTGTTGTTTCGGTATACTGTGAATAATTGTAAGCTGAAACTACTTCGTAATTGTTCAACACCTCATACATTCCATTTGGGTCAATGAAATCCTGGCCTATGTTGGTTGAGTAATTGTAAGCAACCCCATACATTTGGATTGCAGCTTGCGAGGTTATGTTTGTCCCTTCAAAGTCAAGTATCATTTTAGCACAAGCAGCACCGCTATAATTGGCATTCTCCTTCGGGATGTAAGTAACAGGTATAAACTTGGTGTAACCTGAATTACAGGTATTCAGTGCTGTTGTATAATTTCCGGCAAGGAATTGATCGATAATACACAAAGCAAGGCCGTTATTTCCGCTTTTTCTTGCCTGATAAATGGCATAAGGTATTGTAACTGCAATACTGTCGGCATTACCTGGTGTTGCCTGACCCTTAAATTCGGCAGTTTTTACCATAGTAGTAAGCAATGCTGTGTAGCCGTATGTTTCCTCTGACGCCGGTTCAATGGTTGCGCCTTCTGGCCAGTCGTTCCAGGTTACAACCTGTAACCAGGGTTTTTCTACTTTAACAGGGCCTGCCGTTGCAGGCACATAATTAATATGTTTGTCGAATGTTAATGCCATGGTTTCGCCATCATCTACTGTGCGGTTGATCCATCGGTTCATGCCCCATGCGGCATTGCGGTCGTCAAAACCGGGCCATACTGCGCCCATGGTAAGGTAAACCCTCTGATTGGCCGGTATGTATGTTTTCTGCTGGGTTGCCATTGAAGCCTCAAAATCTGCAAAAAAATCTTCGCCCCAGTACTCATGCTCGGTGGGGCTAGTATTAGCCTTTAAATAATTAATCCATTCAAAGGTGGCATCACCCGATGCAAAGTCGGCGGCGTCGCGCTTCATGTGTATAACCCCTCCATTGTACAATTCATTAAGGGCTTTGTGATAAGAAGTATCCTGATCGTTAAGGTGCGACCATGTTATTACAACCGGGTAACCTGTTTTATCGTCATTAAAACGATAAGCGCTGTAAAGTGGGTTATTTATCAATGAGTCCCTTACCTGTTTAAGTTCATTATAAATACTTGCATAATCACGTGGGTTCAGGTACTGGTTGTCGTACGAAATAAGGTATTTCATGCTGAACCCGCTGGAAGCATATTGTTGGTTCATGCCTGCAAGTTTGTTTAATATGCTCATAGTACGGACAACATCGCTTTTGGCCGAAGGGTTAATATTTATGATAATACCATCAATACCTGCTGCATGCATAGTAAGATAATGATATTCCAACACGTCTTCGTCAATTTGGCTGTATTCGCCAATAAGGGGGGAATTGGAATAATTTACAAGATGATCGACGCCCTTACGCCACATTCCGTATTCCGGAAGATTTTCGGCTGCATCGATATTATACCATGGCATATAATGAACAAATACCCTTTTTTGGCGGGTTTCGGAAAAGCCTCCTATTGCTACAACCTGCATATTGGCTGCAAGATCGCTTGTGTTTGAAACAAACTGGTTTTTATTTACAGTAAGGGTAAAGGTAATATCGTCGGCGCTCTGCCCGGTAGAGTTCCCACTGAAAGTAACCTCGGCAACCGTGTCATTTATCCTGGCTACAGAACCAATGGTTACTCCTGACGGAAGGCCGGTAATTGTCCAACTCGATGTGGTTAATGACGACACGTATGAATCGCCGATTAGGTTAACCGATACTACTTTCCCGTCTTCACGGTTTTCTGCAACAATCCGGTTAAAAAAATAAGCCTTTCTATACTGATTGGGCCCTGTATATTGTCAAAATGCCATTGCGATACTGCTTGCCCGCCAAAATCGGGGAATATGGCAATAGTATTATAAGCGCTGGGCAGGTTTTCATTAAAAGTGAACACCAACTGCTGCCAGCTGCCTGCTTTGGTGTATTGTTTGCTAATCTCTACAGGATTGGGACCAAAAGAGCTTTCGAGTTTAAACAATACCTGCCCTGGCTGGCTTGCCCTTACATTTAATGCAAAAGAAGTCCCAGTGGAAAAGTCAAAAACACCCTGTATTGTAAATTTAAACCCTTCGTAAGTAAACTCATTTGTATTGGTTCCTAAAGCATGTCCGCTCTGATTGATACCTGCAACAAACGGGTTCAGTACTACCGAAGTGGCCAAATCATTCCATGTATCTACTGTTGGCGATACGGTTTCCCAATCGGCATAAACAGCGCCAAGAGTTACCGGGGCCACAACTAAACTTGGGCCGGATAATTCATCTATATACCAGGTTCCATTTGCAGTACCACCAAAATCCGGAAGTATGGATATTACATTATAAACATCGGATGAAATACTAAGCCCAAAATCGAATGTGAGTATTTCCCACTGGTTTGAAGTAGAATAATTAACGGTTACCTCTTTTTCGGTAATACCTGTACCTTCAAGCTTCATCTTTACCTGACCGGTTGCTGTTGAGTATACGTTAACTTTGTATATGGCAGAAACAGTATAATCCATATACTTATCCAAGGTTGTTTTTGCCCCTTCACTGGTTTGTGAGGTTGTTGTTATGCTCAATACATGATTATCGGCATCAACCGGATCTACTGAAGCACCCGTGCTGCTGTTACCAATGGCTGTGAATGTTAGCTCCTTGTCTTCCCAGTTTGAATACGTGTTGATATCGATTGGATGGTATTGTATTACTTCGTCGATATACCAATCTTTTACACCGGTTCCTTCAAAATCGGGGAAAATAACAATAGAGTTATATGTATTTGACGGAAGGCCAGATATATCAAATGTAAGCTCTTGCCAGCTTAATGGTGTTGAATAGTAGTTTGCGTCAACCAATTTCTCAACTGCCGGGCTTGTGCCTACGAGTTTCATAAAAATTTTACCGGAAACCTCTGAATAAACAAGTAATTTTATCTGATTGGCCCTATAGGTCGAAAAATCAAATTTACTTTCAAGGTTAACCTTGATGTTTTCATATTTTCCCACATCTGTTCTAACTTTTAAACACTTAGCAGTACCATTGACATCATCAGGTTTGGGATTATCAAATGGAAACGATATTCCATTTACTGTATAATCTTCAAAGTTGCGGGTTACATCATCAAAGTTCGATATTATATCATCTTTGAAAGGGGGAATATAAATATATTTGAAATCATCGAAATAACAATTTTTATCAGGTGTTGCGCCTTCGTAATCCGGATAGATAGTAACCATATCATATAGGCCATTGCTATCAGCCGGGCAATCGAGGTTAAACTTAATCTCCTGCCACTCGTTTGGCTTAAAATAATAGCTGTAAGCTACAGTTTGGTGGTTTGTATGCTTTGTTTCGTTATTGTAGGCTGAAGCTTTCAACGCTAATTTGCCTGCCGATGCCGAATATACCAAAACTGATATTGAATTCTTATCGGTAAAATCGAGCGTGCTTTCCAGAACTGTTGCTGCACCTTCGTAATTGGTTGTGTCTGTTTTAAACATCATCACATGGTTAGTCCCTCCAGAATCTGTTGGATCTGTCTCGTATGTTACCGCTGGGGCTGGGACCGTTGGAACAGCGCTCCCGCTTTTGCCTTCAAATGATCTTACTGTAGCGCCTTCAAAATCGGTAAGCAATTCCGCTGTTATTGGTGTGGAATTTAGAAATTTGAAATCATCGAAGTTCCAGGTT
>JBAYKX010000117.1:0-6021 GCA_041664345.1 Salinivirgaceae bacterium | reverse complement strand
TTTTGTATATGTAACCGATGCTACCGGAACCACCCGGCTCGATTACCTGCAGATGCCCTTTGGCCGGGTGGTACTGAGTACCGGCCAATGGACGTATGAGTACCACCTGAAGGATCACCTGGGGAATACCCGTGTGGCCTTTACTCCCGGTACAACAGTGCCCACGGTGGTGCAAAAGCTCGATTATTATGCCTTTGGTAAGCAGCACGAAACCGGCAACCTACAAAACGGCAACCTGTTCCGCTACAACGGAAAGGAACAGTACGAAGATTATGGGCTTGGATGGTACAACTACGGTGCCCGTATGTACGATCCGGAACTGGGCAACTGGCACGCACCCGACCCGTTGGCGGGCAATACCCCAGGTATATCGCCCTATGCCTATTGTTACAACAACCCCATCAGCTTTGTGGACCCCGACGGGATGCAGGTTTATCCTACCGGTAATACAGATTTTCCACTTCCAATTATTGTAAATTGTGATTACCAGCAATTGGAAAATGATCGGTTAGAGTTTTATCAGAATTTTCCTAATGGGTTTATTCATTATTTGCCTCCAATTAATGCAGACTGTATAGACAATACTTTCTATAGTAGCAGTACTACCAACTTAAGTATTAGAGATTTAAAAAGTTCGGAATCAATTAGTGAAGTTTCTGAGGAAAACGCTACCAGTACTGGGCAAAGTAATAATACAAGTTCTGCTGGAGGTGGTGATGCGGGTCAACAATTTGATGATGCTTGGAACGCTGCTATACCACATACTGATAACCAAACTATGGCTTTTGGGCCTGGGACTTGGGCGGGAGGTATGGGAGCCCTTATTGATGGAATGCGTGCATGGGCTATGGCTCAATATCAACATGCAATAAACTTAAAATATCAAATTGCAAAAATCAAGGAATATGCCACCAGTTTCAACAATAATGTAAATAAAATTGCAGAAGCTAAAAGGTCAATGTCCGGTTTGAGTGGGGTGCCTAACCAGGCGGGATTGGGAAGTCTCGGAGGTAGCTTTGTAGATGGATTTTTGGGAGGGGCTGAAGCAACCTGGGGTTTTGTAAAAAGCCAGTTTACTTGGGAAGGTTACTCTCAAACTATGCTTAATACATTTACATTGGGTACCTATAGCACATTTAAAACAATATATGGGATTGGTGGTTTAGTAAGTAATATTCCGAATTATACAGCAAATGATTATGCTTATGGAGCAGGATTTGCAACTGAAAAAGGATTAGAAATATTGTTATTGAAGAAAGTTTCTGGAGAATTTCAGTCGATTAGCGGTGGTTTCAGAATGCCACGTTTTGATTTGAGATTCCAATCACATACGCACTCTATAAACCCAATTTCAGGAAGGGGGATTAGTGGTTCAAGTCCTATTTCCCATTTTAATATCAATAAATTTCATATTATCTACAATCCTAAAAACTGGTCTGGGTGGAGCAATAATCCACACCTTCCGTTTAGATATAAAAACTAATTTTAATTTGGAAATATGATACTTCAGGAAGAAATTGAAAAACAAATAAAGAATCTTAATGAATACCAAAAGAAATTCATTGAGACCACTAAAGATTTATTTAGTATAATACCATCGGAAAAGATTAGGTCTACCAGTTTTGTTAATTTTAATACAAAGAGTAAGATACTTGAAATATATATAGAACACATCGACATGCCCGATATTCCATTGTTGTTTATTATTCATGGAGATATGATAGAAATATCTTGTTCTGAGTTTGAGTATTATATGGACTCTATTGGAAAAGCTTTATTCAATGGTTTACAAAAGGAAGAATTTTATTCAAATGTCAAAGACTTCGTCAATAGTACCTTAAGAGGCAAGTTCAATATAAACCTTTATTCTTACAAGGGTAAGATCGTAAAAAGTGAAATTGTATGGAACGATAATATATATCCAAGTTATCAACGTAGTTACATTCTTTTAAGTTTTCTTAGTAAGAAAAGAGTATTGAAAAAAGAGGAAATTAATATTAAGAGTTTTATTGAATAATTATGTTTCGAACTGTTTTAATCTTTATGTTTTTATTTAATTGTCTTCTTGCGAGTGCCCCGATGGGATGGAGGTTAAGAACCCTCAAGACCACCACCACTACTATCAAGAAATTCCACCACCGACTATTGTTCCTCCTGTTGTTGATCGAGAGGCCAATTTGACTCCTATGAATCCAATTCAATTTGTTGCCTCCCCTATAAGTTCGCTCGAGACTGCACCCCTACAATTGGCTAATCTCCAGAGTTCAGAAGCTATTAATGAAACGGAAGCCTCCATTTCAGAAAATAGTAGAGGTACCAGTACTGGTCAAAGTAATAATACAAGTTCTGCTGGTGGTGGTGATGCGGGCCAACAATTTGATGCTGCTTGGAACGCTGCTATACCACATACTGATAACCAAACAATGGATTTTGGAGCAGGGACACGGGCGGGTGGCATGGGAGCCCTTATTGAGGGAGTGCGTGCATGGCAAAGGGCTGTGATTATGCATGGAATAAACTTAAAATATCAAATTGCAAAAATCAAGGAATATGCCACCAGTTTCAACAATAATGTAAATAAAATTGCAGAAGCTAAAAGGTCAATGTCCGGTTTGAATGGGGTGCCTAATCAGGCAAGCCTTTCAGTAGGGGGTGATAAAAATGGCGTAATTTTTTATGGCTTTTCATACAGTGCAAGTTTTTCTTTTTTTGGTGGGGGTTCTTTTGAAGCTGGTATGACGAATGATGGAGGATTTGAATCTCATGGATGGAATGTAGGGCTTACAGCAGCAACTGGTATTAATCTTATTTTTTTAGTGCCAAAAGAATTTTATGAGTCAGGAGATTTTTTAGGGAAAGGTTCAGAATTTGACTTTAACCTTCCATATTTTCTTTCAGGAGCCATAGGCGGAAATTCGGGAAGAGATGGGCTTGGTTATGCCTATTCTTTTGGTAGCTACTATGCTGTGAAAATTGGACTTGGTTATGGTGTAGGAGTTTCTTACACCCCATGGTCAACTACAACTAAGTCTGATATTTTTAATAAAATAATTGAATATCAACCAGGAATGCATTTTCAATAAAACTTAAATTATGTTCAAAATAGTAGCAATAATAGTACTAATAATAGTCCTTTCTAATTGGATTATTATTTATAAAGTAAAATTATTATTTAATCGAAACAAACCAATAGGGGCTGGAATTATGTTTCCACAGGGTGAATTATTCCGGCTTTATGCTCTTTCTAAAAGAAATAAAGCATTTAAGAAGCTATTTTATTTACTGCTAATTTCATTTTTAATGTCATATGGGAGTGTTATTGGTTTAATATTGTTAATCTTTACAAGAATACTGTAAAATAGTATATGGTTCAAATAGTTAATATCTAGAAGTTGCTGCCGAGTCCTCTCGTGTGTCGGTAAAAAGTAAAAATACTCCTTTCAAAATTACCGGTAAAAGCTTATTTAGCGGTACAAAACGTTCTTTGAAAAACAGCCAGGCAATTGTGCAGCCTCCGAAACCCTACAATTGGAAAATCTCAATACTACAGAATCTATTGATAAATCGGTAGGCGAAATTTCAGGAGAAAGCGGAACCAGCACAACTGAATCAAGTAATGAATCCCCGGGTGCCGGTCATGAACTGAACGTATTTTTAGGAGAGGGCATGATGGGTGGCATGGGTGCCCTTATTGATGGAGTGCGTGCATGGGCAAGGGCTGCGTTTATGCATGGAATACACTTGAGATATCAAATTGCAAAAATCAAGGAATATGCCACCAGTTTTAACAATAATGTAAATAAAATTGCAGAAGCTAAAAGGTCATTGTCCGTTTTGAATGGGGTGCCTAATCAATCGGGATTGGGGCTAGGGACTACTACTATATCTGAGGTAATGAGACATATGGGTTCTAGTGACAATCCGCTTGTTTTTAATAATGGTGACTATGCCAAGTATCTAATGAGCAATGCAATTGCGGATTTAAAGGCTAATTACAAGGATTTTTATTATGGTGGGACTGCTCCATTAACAGGTGGTGCAGTTAAGGTTTTAGGTAATTTAAAAAATATGTCCGAACTTACACTTCGTGCAGGGGTTTTAGCAAGAGGTGGTAAGGCTGGTAATCTTAATGTAGTTGCAACATGGTTACATGATATGACTATTGGTGAAGTTGCAGGTCTTGCTGCTAAAGGAGAAAAAGAAGCAATGACTGGCATCAAAATTTTAAAACAAGCATCAAAAAAAGCTCAAAAATATTAATCGATGGAAATAGATATTATAGGCAAAAGAATTAAAAGCGTAAAGGTTATTAATTCTCAAGAGAATTGTAAATATTATGAAAGATTATTCCTTTATCTCGATGATTTAGTTCTTGATGTAACAGTAGATAATTCAAACGATGAGTTGATATTTAAAAAACAGAATTCTAAGTATCAATTAGAAGAAGACTTAATTGAACCGGAATGGTCTAACAAATTAATTGAAGGAACAATAAATTCATTTTGGGAATGTCAAAATAACATGGGTTATAATGATTTATTTATTTTAGGTATTAATGAATCTTTTCCAACTGTATGCATATATAGTATAGCATCTCAAATAGAGATAAGGATGATTAATCCTATAAATATTAATTTCTAATTTGGGTCTTCTGGTGCAAGATTATAGCCACCCGTTGCCGCACGGGTCACCTCCTGTAACAGTAAAAAGTAAAAATACCCGTTTTAAAATTACCTGCAAAAGCTTATTTTTAGCGGTACAAAACGTTCTTTGATAAACAGCCAGGCAATGGGGCCGCCGCCGCACCCCTGCAATTGGATAATCTCCAGAGTTCAGAAGCTATTAATGAAACGGTAGACTCCATTTCAGAAAATAGCAGAGGTACCAGTACTGGTCAAAGTAATAATACAAGTTCTGGTAGTGGTGATGCGGGCCAAAGCTACAATTAATGGAGTTTTAACTCCTGTAAATGGTTTAACAAATAGGCGACAAGCAGAAGCAAATTTATTTTTAAATGGTGATTACTAAAAATTATAAGTGTATGAAACGGATTATATTATTGAGTGTTTTTAGTGTTTTATTTGTTACCCTATTTGGGCAAACCCAAGCTGAAATGAACTCTAACGCTAAGGCGGGGTATGAAAAGGTAGATAAAGATTTAAACCAAGTTTACCAGAAAATACTACAAGATAACAAAAGCGATACCATTTTTATTAAAAGCATGAAAGAAGCACAAAGACAATGGGTCAAATTTAGGGATGCACAGATAAAAATGAAATACCCACCATATAAAGATGCTGGTGAAAGTGTCTTGCCAATGTGCCGTAATTACTACTTAAGAGAGCTTACTGCCAATAGAATAAAAGAGTTAAAACAATGGATTGATGGTGTTGAAGAAGGAGATGTTTGCTCAGGTTCCATTAAAATAAAACAAAAAGTTTTCTGTAAAACAATATAATCCTTCCCAATATTGGGGAAAGTAAATGTAAGAAACAATGAATTGCTAAGAATGTTCAAACCAATTTAAGTGGGATTTTTTTGGATATTTTTAAAAATGTAAAATATTTAGTAAAGTTAAATGGATATTAGATTTTAAGAGACGTGATTTTTAGCCTAACTTATCGGGAGGGAAAACTAAGTTTTTAAATCTATAGATTAAGAATAATGAAAATAAAAACTATAGTTTCTTTTTTTGCTTTTGGTTTTATCCTTATTAATACCATTTCATGTAAAGGTAACCAAACTAATTCTGAGAATGATAAAATCGTTAGTATGTTGAAAGATTTTTACACAACTTATATTAATGAAAGTTGTAAAATGCCTGAGGATTTTGATAAACAAGATTCATTGATTAAAAAGCATTGCACTCTAAAACTTCAAAATCAGCTTCAGGATACTGACTTAGATTATGATATATTTTTGCATGGCAATAGTTTTGAACTGGAGTGGTTGAATACATTGTCAATTTCTGTAGATAAAGTTAATAGTAGTATTTACAATATTAAGTATGAATATTCAATT
>JBAYKX010000116.1:0-6485 GCA_041664345.1 Salinivirgaceae bacterium | reverse complement strand
GACACCGTTATCGCGCAAATCGTTGTACCCGTTGTTTAAATAAAATGAATTAAAATATTGCGTTGTTCCGGAACCTGACAATGCGATTTTATTTGAGTGCATATCATTGTTACCACCAGTTATACCCGCTGCATTGGCTAGGAATATAGCCCCATTGTTTTGGGCGCTCACACCGGAATTGCTGTTTGCTGAAATGGTATTGCATTTAAAAACAGCATTGAAACCACCAACTAAACTCACGCCATTGTAGTTGCTGTTGATACCATTGCTAACAAATGTAAGACCAGCTGTAGAAACCCCTTCGTAATAAACTCCATAATCGCCAGTGCCGTTTTGGTAACGGATGGTGGAATTGGTAATGCTGCTGCTTTTATCCATAGATGTGGAGTAAATCCCCATTGCGGTATTACTCTCAAAAGTTGAACCATCAATAGTTACACCGCTATTATAAACCCGCAAACCATAAGCGTTGTTTTTAAAAGTGCTGATGGTTATGTTCAGGTTTGGTGCAGTGGCGGCCCGTGAGGCATACACTCCATAATACCCTTGTTCAAACTTACTGTTTGTAACCGAAATATTCCCATCGCTGCGTATATCAATGCCCTGATGTCCATTATTTGCGCCAGTGGATGAAGTTACCCAGATATTGTTTAGGTTGATGTTATCAATACCATTGTTAAAATAAAGCTCCGAGGTGGAATTGTCCATTATAATTTTCCCGTTTTGTATTGTCAGGGTAGCCAAATCAGCATCAAACACAAATGACTTTTTCACATTTAATAATACCGTTGATTTATTTGAACCTGAAAATGTTAAAGAAAAATTGGCGGGCACATTTATAGTTCCATTCAGTTCGGTATAACAGTCAATGGTAAATGTATAAAAGGGTGAAAAATTTAATGCTCCATTTAAGTACAATTTACTGGTTCCATTTTTGGAGAAGGTACCGCCATTCATAGTAAGGCTACCGTTTATGGTAAGTATGCCTGAATTTGAAATATTGATTGCCTTTCCTGAGGTTAAATCTATAGTTTTTCCTGATTCAATTACCAGATTCACTGAATTACCGGCATTTATGGTACCATTAAAAGCCGCTATGTTACTTAAATTAAATAATGTTGTATTTGTAATATTTAAAACACCATTTAAAGTAAAGATACCATTCGTTCCATTGATAAGTAAGGCTCCGCTTATTGTTAATGCACCGTTTACGGTAAGTTTCCCACTATTTGAAAAATCAATATTTCCTGCAGTTTTAATATAGGAATATCCTGTATTAATATTCAATTCACCATTGGTGTTTACAATGAAATTTCCTGTCCAGACCCCACCTTCGGTATTGATAATGGAAGCTCCGTTTTGAAGTACCAATGTTGCCCCTGATGATACTAGAATATCCTTATCATTAGGTACTATAACACTCGATGTTATTGATAGAACGGCTCCAGATGTTACTTCAAATCCGCACGGAAAAAATATAGTATTTGAAAAACTTTGTGTTGTGGTTATTTTATATGCTCCTGAACAGCTCATATTGCTGTTATAGACCCATTCTGAATTACCAAAACTGTTTGACGAACGTATGCGGTAATAATACACTTTGCTGTTATTGGCACCGTTGTCGGTGTAGGTTTCAATATCGGTGCCAATGTTTGCTACGGTGGTAAAACCAGTAACCGGGTCGAGTGAGCGTTGTATCTCGAACCCGGTTTCGTTGTAGGAGGCATCGTCCCAAGTAAGTACAATGTTATTGGTAGATGCTGATCCTTCAAGGCTTTGGGGAATTGAGGGTACAGTTTTAGATTTAATGGAAGAAGCAATATAATTTCCAAGAGTGGGAGGTGTCCTAAAATCGGTATGTACCTGGTTGGTTGTTGGCATACCGGTAAAGTATTCATCGAATGGACATTGCCCGTTTGTTATTAAATTATAGGGGCTAAGGTCACTTGTTAAATAGGTTCCCCAATCTTTCAACCCTAAAGCGCTGGTAGTGGGTATAAAGCAAAACGCTTCTTCTTTTATGGCTGATTTAAACTCATCGGGTATGTCACCGCTTAAAAAAACACTGGTACTATATTTACCTCCCGGTGCGCCATCCAACGGAAGGCATCCAGCAGGTGCGTATGCTTCTCTGTAATATAAATCATTGGTTATTGGAATGAACCACAGAATTTTTTTTGTTATCCATATATGGTTTTGGTAAACCCGGTTTGCATTGGTATTCAAGGCATTTATAGTTATCTCAGCATAAAGATCGGTTCTACCAGGTACTAAATTTGCTATACTTTTAACTCCTAAAATCAAGGATAAGTATGCATATGCAGTTCCTTCCAAAAAGTTAAATTTATAGTCATAAGTAAATTTGAAAAGTTCAGTATTTGGTGCAAATGTCAGAGAACCATATCCAGAACCATTGCTTAAAGCAATATTTGTAGTGTTTTGTGGCAAACCCATAGTTTCCAGTTCATTAAAAAACACGTTGTGGTCTGTTGAACTATTATCCTGATAAATTAACAGTTGTTTTGTTGCCGGTTCATTCATTAATTTAATGGCCTTATCGAGCATGGGCACATTCAAATCAATTATTGAATTGTACAAAGAGGATATAACTTTTTGATAACCAAGCGGTACATTGGCGCCTTTATGCGGGGTATCCATGGTAAAGAATAGTTGCGAATCATGGTTTTTGCCGGCCAGTTCCATTTTGCGGAGGGCATAGCGGGCTACCAAACCGCCCATACTTATGCCCATAACCACATTGGCATCGGAATAAGGTTCTTTCAACTCGTTATTGATTTTATCCAGTGCATCTTCCAGCAATGCCGCATTGCGCCGTATATCGTCGGTGCCCCGGTTGTAATCGAGGTAAATAATATCGTAATCGTTATTATACAATTCGGATGCAAGGGTGCCTCCTGTTGTTTTTGTGAAAATTGAATACAATGATTTGTTTTCAGAATCATCATATAAAAACTGTTTAATGGTCAAACTGCCATACCCTATTGCCCAAAAGGGGTCGTACCCTTCCACTACAATAAAGGGTTTGCGTAGTTTTTGTGCTATTTCATGTTTTGCCCCATAACGGATAAACAAAGTGCCCCCGGAATGTTTTGAATTTGCAGGAATATCAACTGTTTTCTGAAAACTTACGGAATATATAGTACTGGCTTTCAAGGTGCTTTCAAAATCAACCATAAAGTTACCGTGTGTATTCAATACCTTACCATTGCTAAAGGTATATTGTATGGTAAAATGTTTGATGCCGCTTACCGGATAAGTTACCGTTTTACTGCCATTAACCACGGTTTGCAGCCCACTGCCATCGCCCATATCTGCTTTGATGGTGGTTACGGTGTATGGGTAATTGGTTTTAAGCAAGGTTGAACCAAAGGTAAATGTTACCGTACTGGCTTCTAATTCGGTTTTAACAGGGCAGGCGGCAAAAAGTATTTTCTTCTCGTAAGGGCTTACGGTGCTTATTTCAACAATTTGGTCGTTTACCACTTTAACCAGCGATGCAGTAATGGCATCGTCGCGCAGTTTTTCGTATTCAATGGCCATGGCAGCAATGGGTATGGTTACATCGGCAGTTGGTGTATTCTGGCTTATTAAACCATAAACCGCTTGTGGGGTTGCCAAGGCAGTGCCCAAATTATTAAACTTGCAACCATATATGCCGGAATAGAGCGTTTTCCAAATCTCAATATCCACTTCATTGCTGTCTTGCAACACGCCGTTATAATATTGCGGTGGTATTAAATGCAGCCCATAATCGAATAATAACCCGGTGGTTACTTTGCTGTGGTTCACCTGGGCAAAAATGTAATTAATGCGGGCTTTGTAAACCGAATCTGACGTTTGTGCGTTAAGGATAACCTTACCCAATAATACTTGTGCAAGTATTGCAATAATTAAAATTGTGCTTTTCATGTTTAGTTGATTTTAATATCGAATCTTCCTTCGGTTATGTTTACTATCGAATCGCATTTATAATCTCTGTCATTGTATGAATCAAGAAGTCCCACTTTCAAATTAAAAATGCCGCTAATAATCTTAGCTTCCTTATTTAAATAAGTGATATCAATGCTGCCACTTAAATTTCCATTTCTAGTCGGATTTGAATAAAAACAACTATCAGTAAAATCAAAGCTGATTTCTATACTATTATTTTCAAAATCGTAATGTCCAACACCAATAAAATCATAAATAATTACACTAAAATAGTATCGCTCTCCTTTTTCAATATTAGGGTCAATTAAACCGGAAGCTTCTAAATTAAACTGCTGATCGCTAAACCCTGCATGAGGATTAGGAACTCCCTCTGGAAAAACATATAACCAGGGTTCGGTAGGTACAAATAGGTTGCCATTTACATAGCAACCAAAGGTATTTGCTCCGGTTTGAGTTATGGGTGGCAATTCGGTTAAAGGGGGAGCAGGTTTTTCGCAGGAGCAGGCAAGCATAATGCATGCCAGTGCAGTAAAAGTTATTGTTTTAAGTTTTTTCATTTTGGTTTGTTTAATGTTAAATATAAATGGGTTGTATATAAGTTTTAAGGAAATTCAATTTAATAATAAAGTTAGGTATTTTGGGTTAAGGGTGTTATTGCGTTGCAATTTAACAAAATAATGCGGTTTACCTTACAAAAAATATTTGTGCCAATATTGCTATAATTAAAAACGTATTTTTCATGGTTAGTTGGTTTTAATATCGAATCTTCCTTCGGTTATATTTACTATTGAATCGCATGCATAATTTAAATCTGTATTGTCGCTAAGTCCTAATTTAAAATTTAAAAGACCACTGATAATATTTAATGTGGTATCTAGGTAGGTTACTTCAATAGTTCCTTCTGATTTAAAATTACTGTTCAAATTGTCATAATCGCAAATACCAATACCTTTAAGCTTAATCCATAAATCATTCTGTTCAAAATTGTATGTACCAATCCCCTTAAAATCATTAATAACTACACTAAAATAGTATCGCTCTCCTTTTTCAATATTAGGGTCAATTAAACCGGAAGCTTCTAAATTAAACTGTTGATCGCTAAACCCTGCATGGGGATTAGGAACTCCCTCTGGAAAAACATATAACCAGGGTTCGGTAGGTACAAATAGGTTGCCATTTACATAGCAACCAAAGGTATTGGCCCCGGTTTGTGTAATGGGTGGCAACTCGGTCAAAGGCGGGGCGGGTTTTTCGCAGGAGCTGGCAAGCATAATGCAAGCCAGTGCAGTAATAGTTATTGTTTTTAGTTTTTTCCTTTTGGTTTGTTTTTTTTAAAGTTAATAATTGGGGTTATATATTGGGTTTTAATGAATTTTCGGTTGCAATGTTTTGTTGGGTTATTGGTTTTAAAAAATTGTTATTTAATTTGATGTTTTATAGTGTCATTTCGTTGTTTTCAGGCGGTTCAAACTCAATTAAACCGGGGTTTGGGTTGTCAAAATTAAGTCTGAAAATTGTACTCATCCAACCTATATCCACAGTGTCACGGTCGTACTGTGCATTGGCCCATAAACTGCTCATTAGCATTAACGTAATTATTAACGTTTTTTTCATTCAATAAAATTTAAAAGTTAGGTACTGTGTTAAAAATATTTTGCACCTGTGGCGCGGTTTTTTTCCATAGGCAATTAAGTTATTTGGTTATTACTAAAAGTATTTAAAACAGGATCCTGCCCATTGGCGGTAAGTCCTTTAATAATTGGCTTTGCGGTTTATACCCGGGTTGGTATAAACACAAAACCTGTTTGGCATGCTGGGGGCAATGCCTAGAATGACTCCCTGCTCAAAAATAAAGAATATAATTTTTTCAACCAAATTTATTATAACAGTAGTAAGGAAATCGCTTTTAAGAATTTTAATTTTAAACTCCCATTTTCGGCGCATGATTTCCTCATAATTTCAATTATACGAAAGTGCTTGCGCCGATTTTACTCCATAAAAACATAATCCCCGAGTTAAAACTCGGGGCTATTCATAGTAAATCCCTCCGGGATATTTTAAAAGCGATTTCCCTGTAAAAGGTTGGTAATTTCTTCTTGTATGGTTTTTACTAAACCGGTAATCCACTAATGAAAGTTTAAAGTTTGAGTAAACAGGGTATAACTGCATTTTTTGCCACTCATTTTTAAAAAAAAGTTTTGAGGTCAGTAGATAAATACATAACACAAATTCAGTAATATTCAGGATTAGATATAGTTTAAGGGTTATGTTATGGGTGTACAGCGCTAAAAGAAGTTGAAAATAATTTGGGGTGTAATTATTATTGTATAATACCAGTCGATTTAGGGGGTAAAGAAAAAAATAAGGCTGTGTTTTTTGCAGGTAATGCAAAAAAAAGCAGGCCTGTTTTAGAGGGCACTGAAAA
The DNA here is from genome assembly GCA_041664345.1 of Salinivirgaceae bacterium. Classification (GTDB taxonomy): domain Bacteria; phylum Bacteroidota; class Bacteroidia; order Bacteroidales; family SZUA-534; genus GWE2-40-63. The sequence goes on along the minus strand of JBAYKX010000116.1, from coordinate 109 downwards.
AGTCCTGATAAATTAAGGGCTTGTACAATTTTGTTTGTACAAGCCCTTTTCCTTGCCATATTTAAAAAAACATTCTCTCTTTGTTGCAAATAAGCCTTTCTCAGCCCGT
>JBAYKX010000115.1:0-6498 GCA_041664345.1 Salinivirgaceae bacterium | reverse complement strand
CTACTACGGCAAAGTTCGTAGTGTAAATTAGGAAACCGCCGTATACCGAACGGTACGTACGGTGGTGTGAGAGGTCGGAGAATAAAATAGGAGGAAAACTATTTTATTTTCCTCCTACTCGATGATTGCGAATGGTTCACGATGTTATATAACCAATTTCTGCTATGCATGAAACAGGTCAGATCAGGCCAACGGCCTGAAAGAATTCAGCCCGTCCCGAGTTCTCGGGAGCACCGGGTATAATAATGGCATACCAATGTCGGCGCATGCAATAATGTTTAATTTGTCTAGAAGCAGTTCATGCGCCGAAAGCGCAAAATCATAAGAAAATTGGAAAGATGAGGCTGGTTAATTATAAATGATAATTCTCTTTAAGGGTTGATCCACTTTGGGGTAAACTTATTATTTCTATCATATTAGGTCCAAAAGGCCAATTCACAAGTATATGTATTGTTAATTTATCATAAAAGGATTGCCGTTTTGTGGCGGCGCAAACAATAGTCGTTTTTCAATTATAATTGGACTATGCGCCGCTTTTACTATCATATATCGATGCACCGGGCTTTATTCTTTGAACCCGTTGGGCATATTTAAACAAAATAGGCTGTCCGATAATTGGACAGCCCATCAATATCAATTAAATGTATTCCTCATTCGCCCCAAATAATAAGGAATAAAGAATCAAGATGGTGAGGATTATTCCCATGGAAAGGAAGAAAAATCCAAATATTTTAATAACCCGCATTCTCAAAGCCGATGTTTTCAGTTCAATGGTAACATCTTTTAATTTACCTGATTTTTCAAGTTCTTCATATTCTTTTGGCCGATCTTCCTTATATTCTTCAACTGGAACATGTCCGGTAAATATTACGGTATCCATTGGAAAAGCTTCAGGTCGGAAATGGGTGTTAAAAAAGTGAATGGTGAAAATAAAACCCGCCGCTAATAATGCCTCATCGGAATGGATAATTTGTGCTATATTGATGACCCAACCTGGTAAAAACGTAGTAGCAATTTCAGGAAACCAAAGCATTAATCCAGTTAAACCAATAACAGCTACTCCCCAGAATACAGCCATATAGTCAAATTTTTCCCAGTAAGTCCAACGTCCATAAGCAGGTTTAGGACCCTTGCCTATAAACCATTTAATGGTTGCTCCAAAATCACGTAAATCTTGTTTATTAAACATTAATGAAGAGCCACTGAATATAAATTCCGAAAACTTAATTTTGCGCTTTGTTTTAGTCCGAATCAAGGAACCTAAATGAAATGCAAAATATCCAAAAGTTATAACTGCAGCAAAACGGTGAATAATTCCCGCATTTTCAGCTCCGCCAAACATCGATGAAAGTGATTTTGCCCAGGGCATATTAGCAAATTTCAGCATCATTCCAGTTAATGCAAGCAGCATAAAACTAAGGATAACAAAAATATGAGTTACCCGCTGGCTCTTAGTAAACCGACGGATATAAAGTCCTGATTCTTTATGTTCAATTAATTTGCGCCGGCGTCTTTCTTTTAACGAACGGGGCAACCATAAAATAGTATGTATTCCAAAAAATAGAAATACACCAATCAATAAAAAGGTCATACCCCAAAACGCATAAAATAAGGCTGGATATTCATCCCGGTTGTTATGAGTTGCATGGGTTAAGAATCCAGTAAAACGCTCATTTGCATCTGGATGGCATTGCTGACAGGTATTTAAAAGGTTTTTCTTTCCTACTTTTGATTCAGGATTTGAAATGTTAAGTATTTTATGGGCACCATGACAATCGGAACAACGGGCGGCTTTATTGTATCCAAGTGCATAAGCCTTTCCATGGTAAGTTTCCATATAGGAATCGGCTAATTTCTCATGACAGCTTCCGCATTGCAGTGTAATCTCAGTCATGAATTCATCTTTATTAATATCAATTACGCCATGTGCCGTATGGCAAACCACACAAGTAGGATATTTTTTATCTCCATTATCCAAATGAATACCATGATCACTGGCCTTATAGTCATCGTAGATTCCTTTGTGGCATTTTGCACAAGTTAAAGGAACATTTTTTGGATTCACCGATGACCGTTCATCCGACTCTTTTAATTCTAAATGAGAGGTATGACAATCGGTACAAATGGCACTTCCAATAAGCCCTTTCTCAGTCATGGCGCGCCCGTGAACACTGGTTGAATAATCGGCTATTGCGTCCTTTTCTTTTAAATCGGTATTCTCAAGAGCTTTTCCATCTTTTCGGTGGCATTCACCGCAAAGTTTAGGAACAGACATTCGATAAACCGGTGAGGTTTCATCTGTTTTTGATTTTACTTTATGTGAACCATGGCAATCGGTGCAATAGGGGGCATTGGTATTTTTTTCAAAATAGGCTTTGCCGTGACCACTTTCAAAGTAAAGTTCTGATACTTCAGCATGACAAGCTGAGCAATCAACTTTTTTAGTTGTTTCACAAGGTCTCATTCTGTTAGCCGATACATCAGAGTGACATTTAACACAGTTGATGTTGTTATGCATCGAACCGGTAAATTCTGAAATATCAATTTTCAACGATACTTTTTCGCCATTTACTATCTTGTGGACATCATTTTTTTCGTGGCATTTTAAGCAAGAGCGATCGGAAATATTGGCAATTATATTTTGTTGATCCACAATATGAGGTGGATGGCAGGCAGTACATGCAGGAATTGCACCGGGCTTGCTTTCCCAAAGTTGTTTATTTATTATTTTAACATGCACATCTTCAATCCGGGCATGGCATTTCATACAAGTAGCCGCAACATTGTTAGCCGAAATACTCGATTTTTGATTCGTATGCGGTAATATTAAGTGGTTCCCATGACAATCGTTACAAGTTGCAGTTACTATAAGTCCACTTTTATACAATCCCCTTCCGTGAATACTTTGGCTATAGTTTTCAAGTATATTGTGTTCTGATATGTTATAATTTCTAGCAACAGGAGCTCCTTCTTTATGACATGTTCCACAAAGTATCGGAATGTTCATTTTATAAGTACGTGATTTTGGGTTTGAATTCTTTAGAATATCATGTGTACCGTGACATTCTTTGCAATTAGGGGCATATTTGGCATTAGCGGTAAAAGCCTTTCCATGAACACCATTTAAAAATTCCATATTGGCATCATCATGACAATTACCACAATATACCGGTTTCATGTTTTCAGGATGCGGAAACTCTTCAACTGCGGCTTCTTCATGGCACATAGTACAATCTAATTCCTTGTGGGGTGAATTTTGCAAAAGCTTGGTGTTTACAAAAACTGATTTTGATTTTCCATCTACTTCTTTTGTCAATTCTTTGTCTTCATGACAGGTCATGCAATCCTCATTCGTTTGCGAAAAAATTGGTGTGATAACGAAAATAAAACCCAAAATGAGGATTGGTTTTAAAATTTGTTTTCGAAAAATTGTACGTGTTAAATCCATAGTATTCGATTTTTATTTTTTAGCAATAGGCACTTTTAATGTTTATTAAAATAATTAAATCAAAAACATTCAGCACATTACAGCATTTTACGATGTTTGAATTTGCTTCATGTAATTAACCATTAAAATAAATGTAATTGCTTAGAATACAAAGTATAACGAGTTTATATTAGGTAGTACTTTAATCGTAAAATAAGTGATGTATTACGTACATATTAAGTTTATAAACTAATGGTATAGTTGTTTTACATCAATTAATAAGTTACAAAACAATGAAATAAATCAATTATTTATCAATGAAAAAATTCTTATTTTAATGCATTAAAAACTAATTTTGAAAGGTCATTTAGGCTAAGCGCAGATGACATATTTTATGGTTAATTTTAATAGTTAAATAGTATTTAATAAGTAATAATTAAATGAAAGGAAAAGTTATGATTAAGAAAAGTTTAATAGCAATTGTTTGCTTTATTTTTGTCGGGAGCAGCGTATCAGTGGCTCAACAATACAAATATGTTGGAGCTGCATCGTGTAAAGCATGTCATAATAAACCAGCAACTGGAAAGCAATATGATATTTGGGCAAGCAGTTTGCATGCCAGTGCATTAAAAAGTTTGAGCAGCGAAAAATCGTTGGAATATGCTAAGAAAAACAACATTGCCGATCCAACAAAAGAAAAAGCTTGCTTAAAATGTCATTCAACCTATTATAGTGTTAACGAAGACCTTATTATGCCATCGTTAAAGGAGACTGAAGGTGTTTCTTGTGAATCATGTCATGGTCCTGGCAGTGCTTATAAATCGATGACAATAATGAAAGATCATGCAAAATCGTTGGCCAACGGATTAATCTTACCAACCAAAGATGTTTGCGAAAAATGTCATAATAAGGAAAATCCATTCCATGTGCCATTTAATTTCGAAACTGCGGTTAAAAAGATAGCTCATCCAAATCCTGCAAAATAATTGTAACTAATTTGTTTAAAAATGCCTGTTAATTGAATAATTAATAGGCATTTTTCATTCTACCAAATTCAATACAAATAAAAAGACTACTTCAAGTAAATGTCATGAATACTTATCTATTCTGCAGTTTAAGTGAGATTTTGTAAAAGTAATTATTGGTTGTAATTCAGTGGATATATTCCAAACAAATTATATATCAACGAACGAATTGATATGATATGTGTAATTAATGTAAAGAATCAATGAGTATTGGGTTTATTGTTAATTGAATAGTAGTAAGTTTGAACTGTAAATTTTTTATAACTTAAAATCTCAAGAATTATGAAATTACCAGCCTCCTATTATAACACACTTTCTTTTATAGGCACTCTGATTGCTGGATTAAGCCTCATGTTAATATTTTTTATGTTCATTATTTCCTCGTTAATGGAAAGTTCCAGCTCCTACCTTGGCTTGATACTATTTTTAGCACTTCCCTCATTATTAGTCTTGGGACTTTTTCTTATACCTCTTGGAATGTGGATAAGGATTAGAAAGAGTAAAAAGGATAATTCTCCAGTTAAAGGTAGTTGGTTTGTACTTGACTTGAATAAAAAGCAACACCGAAATGCAACCTCCATATTTGTAGTTGGTACGGTTATATTCCTCTTCCTAACTGGAATTGGCAGCTATGAATTATACCATTACTCAGAATCGGTTAAATTTTGTGGCACTATTTGTCATGAGGTTATGAAACCTGAATATGTTGCTTATCAAAACTCGCCTCATGCAAGTATTGCTTGCTCTCAATGCCATATTGGTCCAGGGGCGGAATGGTTTGTGAAAGCAAAAATTACCGGATTATATCAGGTTTATGCAGTGCTTACAAACAATTTTCCGACACCTATTCCAACGCCCATTGAAAATTTGCGCCCGGCGCGTGAAACATGTGAACAGTGCCATTGGCCACAAAAATTTTATTCCAATTCACTTCGTACTGAGAAACACTTCCTTACTGATCCTGCAAATACACCGTGGGAAATTCAATTACGGATGAAAACCGGACCAACACACAGTTCACAAGGTTTAAAAGAAGGAATTCACTGGCATATTAATCCAAATACCCAAATTGACTATATTACTACTGATGCAAAACGTGAAGTTATTCCTTGGGTTCGATATATCAACAAGTTAACTGGTGATACACTGATATTTAACGACCAAAATGAGCCTTTAGGAGAAGGTGCAATGGATACCTTACCAATGCGAACTATGGATTGTATGGATTGCCATAACCGCCCTTCGCATAATTACCATACTCCAACCAAATTTATTGATGATGCTATGTCAGCAGGAAAAATTGCTTCTGATTTACCTGAAATTAAAAAATTAGCTATGGAGATTTTAGCTAAACCATTTGAAAGTACCGATTCAGCAATGAAAATAATTGAAACTAAGGTTTGGGAATTTTATATGGTAAATTACCCCGAGGTATTCAACGTAAGCCAAGAAAAAGTAAAACAAGCAATTGTAGGTATTCAGGAAAGTTTTAATCAAAATGTATTTCCTGAAATGAAGGCAAACTGGGATAGCTACCCTGACCATATTGGGCACCGCGAATTCAATGGCTGTTTCCGTTGCCATAATGATCAGCATCAAGCGGCTAATGGCGAAACCATTTCAAAAGATTGTAATTTATGCCACTCCATAATGATGCAAGGCAATGCTGATACCTTACAAGTTGCCCGCTTTAACGAATCATTAGAGTTTATGCACCCGGTAGATATTGAAGATGCTTGGAAAGAAACAAATTGTTCCGATTGTCATCGGTATATGTATTAATAAATGTGATTTAGTTGAGGTTTATGAATGTAAAGTAATATTAACCGCAAAGAAAGGTAGAAAGGTAGAAAGGTAGAAAGGATAAAAGGTAACAGGTAACAGGATGACAGGGTTACTGGTTACTGGTTTCTAGTTTATCAACTAGTATATCGTTTCATAAATATATTGACAATTAATTTGAAAAAGCGAATTCTTTCCATTTGTGAACTACGGGCTCTGCGTTTATCTCATCTATTCCCTTTAGGATTCGTTCTTTTAGCTCCT
>JBAYKX010000114.1:0-6783 GCA_041664345.1 Salinivirgaceae bacterium | reverse complement strand
CGGGAATGCACTAGAATTTGGGGCTGCTATGACAATAGACAGCACTAAAGACACGTATTGGACTACCGATGACAATGTAACAACTGCCTCATTGACAATAGATTTAGGAGACACAATCATATTCAATCGTTTTATGGCACAGGAATACATCCGTTTGGGACAACGTGTAAAAGCATTTACGGTTGAAGCGTTTGTTGATGGTGTTTGGAAAGAAATAACGAGAGGTACAACCATTGGGTATAAACGCATCCTTCGTTTTCCAAGTGTTAATGCAACAAAGGTTCGTTTCAACATTACCGGTTCCAAAAGTTGCCCGGTTATTTCCAATATAGGAATATATAATGCCCCTTTATTCCTGAATGCCCCTACCATAATCAGAAACCAAGCAGGTATAGTTACCCTGACGACAAATGATATTGGTCCAATTTTTTATTATACATTAGACGGCAGTGAACCTACTACGGAATCGAAAATGTACACCGCTCCTTTTATTGCCGATGGTAAAGTTGAGGTTAAAGCAATTGCCTACGATCCAGCATCGGGTAAAAGCGGAACGGTAGGTCACGAAAAATTCGATATTTCTAAAAAGAAATGGAAAATAGTTGGCACAACTGATGCAAATGCAACCAAAATTCTGGATGGAGACCCAGCTACAGCATGGCACCTGCGCACCGGCAAAAAATTACCCATCGATTTAGTTATCGACCTTGGCGCAACCTATTATTTGTGTGGTTTCAAGTACCTACCAGACCAGAGTAAATGGAGTTCCGATGTCATTACAAATTACCAGTTTTATGTTTCAGTCGACAATGTTACATGGAAATTGGTAAATCAAGGTGAATTTTCTAATATCCAAAATAATCCTGTGTGGCAAATCAAGAGCTTCACGCCTGTAAATGCCCGATATATTAAGCTTATTGCTGTAAAAACTACGTGGGGCGATGATGTAGCAGGGTATTCCGAAGTAGAAGTAATAACTGACACTTATACTGGTATTCTGGAAGAAGGTGTTACATTAGATTCTGAAAAAGATACCATTAAAATCAGTGAGACCAAACAGCTTGTTGCCACTGTAATTCCATCCGATGCATCGGTAAAAACAGTTAGTTGGATTTCAAGTATCCCCAAGGTTGCTAAAGTAAGCGAATCAGGCTTGGTAACCGCCGTATCAGCAGGATTAGCCAATATTACAGCTACAACCGCTAACGTAGGCCTTAAAGCAACATGCAAGATAACTGTTTTAGCAGATACTTTAACTAGTGTAACACAGGCCAAAAAGCTTGATGATGTTGCCATTTTCCCCAACCCTTTGAACGGAAAACAACTAACCGTTGATTTAGGCGGGCTCAAAGGAACGACAACCATACAGTTTATTGAAATAAACGGACAAACAGTTTTAGAACAAACCGTGTTTGATAAGCAATGTACCCAATTAAATGTCAACCTAAAACCGGGTATTTACATGGTCAGGTTTTCAAACAACCAAAATACTTTGTTGAAAAAGCTGGTGATTAATTAGTTAAAATGAAAATGAAAAACAAAATTGGTTTATTATCCCGCTTTTTTAGACAAGGTTTACTGGTTTCCATTATTGCAAGCTTACTTGCAATATCGGTAACCACACAAGCGCAATTACCAACAGCACAGCAAATTGCTAGCAAAATGAAAATGGGTTGGAACTTGGGAAACACGCTTGAAGCTACTTGGATGCCAACCCCCGGTACCGCAAGCCAACACCTCATTGATTCTGTGAGGGCTGCAGGGTTTAATTCAGTAAGGCTTCCTTGCGCTTGGTACCATAATTCCAATAAAACCACCAATATTATTAACGCATCTTACCTTGCTCTGGTTAAACAAAACGTTGACTATTGCATTAACAACGGCATGTACGTAATGATTAACATCCACTGGGACGAAGGTTGGCTGGAAAACCATGTTACCATAGCCGATTCGGCCACGGTAAATGCCATGCAAAAAGCTTATTGGACCCAAATTGCTGAATATTTCAAAAATTATGATGAGCATTTACTTTTTGCCTGCGCCAATGAACCAAATAGCCAAGATCAACCAGACGGGCGCACGGTAATGGAAAAATATATACAAACTTTTATTAAAGCCGTGCGCGGAACTGGCGGGAACAACAGTTCGCGAACGTTGATTTTTCAGGGACACCCCGACTATTCAACCATTCCAACCGACGAAATCGCCGACCGGTTGATATTTGAAGCACACAGTTACGGTTATCAGTTTGCCCTTCAGGAAAAAGATTTCCTTAACCCGTGGTGTGGTGGTTGTGGTGATACCCTTTATTGCATTTATTACTGGGGTAAAGGCAACCATTCTGCTACCGATATTAAACATAACCCTCAACCCCCTTATGACGAAGAGGCCGATATTGACAATTTTTTCGGCAATACACTTAAAACCAGATTTGTAGATAAGGGTGTTCCGGTTATTTTGGGTGAATTTGGGGCATGGAAACGAGATAATCTAGCTTATGGGGCAGATAGGGAGCTTCACGATAAATCTATTGAGTATTATTATTACTATATGGTAAAAACGGCGCTTGAAAATGGGGCAATCCCTTTCTGTTGGGACGTCGGGTCATTATTCGATCGCGGCACGGGCAAGCTAAACGACCTTGTATTGGTTAATGGCATGGTGCGGGCAGTCACCGATACGATACCGGCAACAGAAGTTACAATTAATCAGGTTAACGATTCTATTGTTATTGGAGCTACCACTTCATTAACTGCTACTATATCACCAAGTAACGCAACATATAAAACGGTTATATGGACTTCCGATAATCCTTCCGTAGCAACCGTTAGTTCCGCAGGGTTGGTTACAGGGCATAAAACCGGTAAAACAACTATTAGCGCAATGGCCGGTGTTAAGAGAGCAGCCTTGCAAATTGTGGTCGGTATTCCGGTAACAAGTGTTACAATTGATCAGAATATCGATTCTCTTGCTATTGGAGCTACTGTTTCATTAACTGCTACGGTATTACCACTCGATGCAATGAATAAAACTGTTACATGGACTTCCGATAATACTATCGTTGCAACAGTTAGTTCCGCAGGGCTGGTTACAGGGCTTAAAGTTGGTAATGCAACTATTAGTGCAATGGCTGGTGACAAAAAAGCAACGTTACAAATTGTGGTTGGTATTCCGGTTACATGTTTTACAAAAACGAACACAATTAAAATTATGGAGACCAAACAGCTTTTTGCCGCGGTACTTCCATCCAATGCCTCAGTAAAAACAGTTAGTTGGAGTTCAAGTAATATTACGGTTGCAACGGTAAGCGCATCGGGCTTAGTAACCGCCGTATCAACAGGAACAGCCACAATTACAGCTACGGCCAATGGTGGAGGCGTTACAGCAACATGCAAAATAATTGTTTCAAATGATTAATTAGTTAAACCTGACAGGTTTTTGTAAAATACAGATTATCAGATAAATATTCACAAACCTATCAGGTTTATGTTAATTAACAAATAAAAGCAGAGCAAATTATTCATCTTTAATATAACCATCATGAACATGAAAATAATTTTACTAACCGCCTTTGTAGCTTACATAAGCATAAGCTGCAACAATACAAAAGCTCCGGAACCTTGCGGCCCGGTTCCAACAGAAAACCAGATGCGTTGGCAGGAAATGGAATATTATTCGTTTGTTCATTTCTCGTTAAATACCTATACCGACCAGTCGTGGGGGTATGGTAATGAAGATGTAAAACTGTTTAACCCCGAAAAGGCCGATTGCCGCCAGTGGGCGCGTATCTGCAAAGAGGCTGGCATGAAAGGTGTAATTATTACAGCCAAGCACCACTGCGGGTTTTGCCTATGGCCATCGGAATATACCGAGTATTCGGTAAAAAATGCCCCATGGAAAGATGGCAAAGGCGATATGGTGCGCGAAATGGCTGATGCCTGTAAAGAATACGATTTGAAACTGGGAATCTATTTGTCGCCTTGGGACAGAAACCACCCCGATTATGGAAAACCTGAATACATTACCTATTTCCGTAACCAACTTACCGAATTACTAACCAACTATGGTGAAATTTTCGAAGTTTGGTTCGACGGAGCCAATGGAGGTGATGGATATTACGGAGGAGCTAATGAAACCCGTAAAATTGACCGTACAACCTATTACGACTGGAAGAATACCTACGCTATGATTCGCAAGTTGCAGCCAAATATTGTTATATGGAACGATGGCGGCGACCGTGGCGACCTGCGTTGGGTTGGAACAGAAGAAGGCTCGGTTGGCGAAACAAACTGGAGTTTGCTGAATGCTACTGGTGAGGTAGAATGGGGGATGCTACATTTTGGATTGGAAACAGGTAATTCCTGGGTTCCTGCAGAAGTAAACACCTCTATCCGCCCTGAATGGTTTTACCATCCAAGTGAAGACGACAAAGTGAAATCGGTGCCTTATTTAATGGATACCTACTACAACTCCATTGGACGCAACGGAACTTTCTTGCTCAACTTCCCCATCATGCCCAACGGTTTAATCCACCCTAGCGACGAAAAAGCAGCTCTTGGAATGGCCAAGGCCGTAGAAGAATCATTTGCCGTTAACCTGGCCGAAAAAGCAAAAGCCGAAGCATCGAATGTACGCGGAAATGCTGGAAAATATAATGCTTCAAAGGCTATTGATGGCAACAAAGAAACCTATTGGGCAACCGATGACAGTGTTACAACAGCATCGCTGACCATTGATTTAGGCAAACCAACCTTGTTCAACCGTTTCATGGCTCAGGAATACATCCGCTTAGGGCAACGTGTTAAGGAATTTACCGTTGAAGCCTTTGCTGATGGCGCTTGGAAAGAAATTTCAAGAGGTACCACCATTGGGTACAAGCGGATACTACGTTTGCCCGCAGTTGAAGCCACAAAAGTACGCTTCAATATTACCGCATCAAAAAGTTGCCCGCTAATATCCAATATTGGCATTTACAGTGCCCCGGTATTCCTAAATGCACCTGCCATAGCCCGAAACCAATGGAGCGATGTTGTTATTTCAACGAACGACATAGGCCCAGTTTTTTATTACACCTCAGATGGAAGTGAACCTACCCCTCAATCAAATTTATATAGTGGCCCATTTCAGGCCGATGGGAAAGTAGAAATTCGGGCAATTGCCTACGATCCGGCCTCATCTAAAAGCAGCCCTGTTGGGGTGGAAAAGTTCGATGTATCGAAAAAAGCATGGAAAATTGAAGGGGCAACCGACAAAAATTCGGGCTCAATCTTCGATGGGAACGCATCTACCGTATGGCACCAGAGAGATAAAAAATTACCCACCGATTTGGTTGTCGATTTGGGCGAAAACTTCAATTTATGTGGTTTCAAATACCTGCCCGATCAGGCACGGTGGAGTGCGGGCATCATTACCAATTACCAGTTCTTTATATCGGAAAACAATAAAAATTGGAAATTGGTAAGTGAAGGCGAATTCTCAAACATTAAAAACAATCCGCTTTTCCAGGTCAAGGAGTTTGCACCGGTTATGGCTCGTTATTTCAAGCTTCGGGCTGTAAAAACTACATGGGGCGATGATATTGCCGGGTACGCCGAAGTAGATGTGATAACAAAATAATAGAGTAGTACAGTCATTATTCAATAAATTATGCATCTCATGAAATAGTTTAAGGCGATACGTTCTGACAATAATTAAAAATGAAACCTTGAGTATTATGAAGAAAATGTTGGTATTAATGTTCTGTCTTGTTGTGTTTGGTGGTGTCTCGGCACAAAGTACGATGATTGATCTTTGGGATGGAAAAATTCCCGGTGCCAAAAGCAACGACAAATTCAAACAGGTGGTTGATACCGCTGCAGGTTGGGTCGAAAAGTTCACCATCACTACCCCTTGCCTTTATTATTATCCCGCTCCTGAGGCAACGGCAACCGGTACGGCAGTCATTATTTGTCCCGGTGGAGGCTATTGGGGGCTTGCCGTCAAACACGAAGGCGAGCAGGTGGCTAAATGGTTGAACAGTTTTGGTGTAACCGCTTTTGTGTTAAAATACCGTTTGCCAGATGATAGCATTATGGAAAACAAATCAATTGGCCCCATGCAGGATGGCCAACGGGCAATTCGACTGGTACGCAGCCATGCAAAAGAGTGGGGAATCAATCCCACGAAAATCGGAATTATGGGATTCTCGGCAGGTGGACATTTAGCCTCCACGCTTTCCACCCATTACAATGAGAAAGTGTATGAATCAGATGATACAACCAGTGCTAGACCCGATTTTTCGTTACTTATTTATCCTGTCATTACAATGGAAGCATTATTAACCCATGAGGGATCCCGATACAATCTGATAGGAGGAAATCCGTCTCCTGAATTGGTCAAACATTTTTCAAACGAGCTGCAAGTAATCACAGAAACACCACCGGCATTTATGGTGCATTCAATGAACGACCAAGGCGTGAATGTGCAAAACAGCATCAATTATGCACTGACCATGCACCGTTCTAATGTATCGTGCGAACTACACCTTTACCCTACGGGAGAACATGGTTATGGTTTGGGTAAGTCAACTGATACAGAATCAACTTGGCCAGAAGCCTGTCGTAAATGGTTTGAATCAAGAGGTTTGCTGACAGGAAAATAATTGGTAAAAAATGTATTAAAAATCACTATCAACCGACAAAAGAGCAAATTACGACTTATAAATACATAAGTAATAGCTATGCAATTAATTACAATTACAAATATTGCTTATTTAAAAACCTACCCCCCTGTTTTAAAAAATGG
>JBAYKX010000113.1:0-7004 GCA_041664345.1 Salinivirgaceae bacterium | reverse complement strand
GCATCAGCATGGACGACGTATCGTCGAAGGCCGGTATTTCAAAAAAAACGCTGTACCAGGTGGTATCAAACAAAAAAGAACTGATTCAGGTGGTTATTCAAAACCAGTATCAAAAAACAAAAACCAATCTGGAAATGGTATCATCCCAATCGTCGGATAGGGTGGAAGAGCTTATCAGGATTAATGTGTTGATAAGTAGTTTTTTGCAGGAGATTTGCCCGGTGGCCATTTACGATTTGCACAAATATTACCCGGAAATATATGCCCAATGGGCGGAGGAATTCAAGAACCTGTTTTCGGGGAGCATAACATCCAATATTAAAGCAGGGAAACTGGATGTGATTTACCGCAACGACATCAATGTAGAGGTAATTACCCAATTACACGTTGATAGGATTGGACAGTTGCAGGAAGCAAAAGCCTTTTGGGGTGCAGAGGCGGCATCGCATGAAGTGATTAGGGAAATGACAACTTATTATATTCGTGGGCTGATAACTGAAAAAGGAGAACAATTATTGAACAAACATATACTAGAATTTACTAATTATTTAAACAAATAAATGACCATGAACCGATTGAAATTAATTTTGTTTTTAGCAATTATTGCAGGGCTTGGCAGCAAGATTACCCAAGCTCAAACCGACAGTACCTACCGGTTTTCGCTATCGCAGGCTTTAGAATATGCTATTGGCAACAACCAATCTATCCTCAATGCCAATTTAGATGTTGAAGCTGCAAAACAAAAGGTTTGGGAAATCACCACCATAGGTTTGCCTCAGGCTAGTGCAAATATATCAGGTAGTTATAGTCCCGTACTCTCAGCAAGCATTGAAAGTTTTTCAAGTTTAGGTATGCTGGGGCAATGGATGTATGGGGCAGATCAGGCTTTAAGGGATTTGACCTCAGATCCAAAGTTTGGAAATATACCAGATCCCGGTCCACCCGAACCCGTTAATACCGATGACATGAAATGGAGCTTAAGCGGAACGGCAACTGTATCGCAGTTAATTTTCAGTGGTTCGTACTTGGTTGGTCTTCAATCGGCTAAGGTATATAAAAGCCTCTCGGAACTAAATCGGGTTAAATCAATTCAGGATATCACCGAGTCAATCAAAAACAGCTACTTTAATGTACTTATTGCCCGCGAGAATATGCTTATCCTTGACTCAACTTACCAGAACCTTTCCAAAACCTTATCTGATATGGAAGCAATCGGTAAACAAGGGTTGCTTGAAGAAACCGATGTGGATCAGATGAGGATTACGCTTTCAAACGTTAAAATTTCGCTCGACTTGATAACCCGTTTGGCCGATATAGCTGATAGGCTCTTTAAAATTCAATTGGGAATTGATTTTAATTCCAATTTGGTTCTAACCGACAATCTGGACAACTTAGTAAATCTGATGTCGTATGAATCGTTGTTGTTGGCTGACTTAGTATTGGATGACAACGTTACCTATCAAATGTTAGATGCACAGGTAAAAGCCACTGAACTCCAGCTAAAGCTTACTAAATCGGCATTCTTGCCCGATTTGGCCGCATTTTATCAATATCAAAAGGAATTTAATGAAAATGCATTTTCATTTACACCACCCCATATTATTGGTGTAGGCATGAATATACCCATCTTTAGCAGTGGAATGCGGTTGTCCAAAGTTAAACAAGCCAAAATTGAATTGATGAAAACACAGAATAACCAAGAGCAAATGGGCGATTATATCCGGCTTGACTTTTATAACAACAAATCGGCTCTAATTGCGGCACGCGATAAGTATCAGGCAGAAAGCAAAAACATGGATCTTTCGAAAAGGATATTGAACAAATCGATGATTAAATTCAGCAACGGCGTAATTTCAAGTACGGAATTGACTCAAATTCAAAACCAATATTTAACTACCCAGTCGAACTATTACCAATCGTTGCAAGAGCTCATTTCGTCGAAAAATAAGCTTGAAAAATTTTTATCAAAAACTGAGTATTAATAAATAATCGAATATATAAGATGAAAACAATAGTAAGAATCCTACCAATAATCATCCTTTTAGCCTCTTGCGGTTCGGGCAATGATGCAATAAAGAATGAAATTATAAAAAAGAAACAGGCCATTGCCAAAATTGAAAACGAGATTATTGAATTGGAAAAAAAGTTGACTGACACCACTCCTGTGGTTGAAAGAGGGGCTTTGGTTAAAGTAGAAAATGTAAAAACCTCGCAGTTCAAACATTATGTTGAAGTACAAGGAAAACTCGATGGCGAAGAAAACGTGGGAGTTTACCCAAAGGGAATGGGTGGCTCGGTTACCAATGTTTATGTAAAACTTGGACAAACTGTTAAAAAAGGAGAAGCTTTGGCATCGCTTTACAATGAAATGCTCCAAAAAAACATGGATCAGTTAAAAACTCAGTATGATTTGGTTAACCAAATGTATGAGAAACAAAAATCACTTTGGGACCAAAAAATTGGTTCCGAGGTTCAATATCTGCAAGCAAAAACCCAAAAAGAAGCCATGGAAAGTAGTATTGCCGGGTTGGAAAAGCAATTAGCCGATACCCGCATTACATCGCCCATTAGTGGAACTATTGAGGATTTGCCTTTAAAAGTTGGTCAAACGGTATCACCTGGTTTCCCAGTAGCTACGGTAGTTAATTTTTCATCAATAAAAATTGTGGCCGAAGTAGCTGAGGCATATAGCACAAGGGTTAAAACTGGTGATTCGGTTATGGTGTTTTTTCCCGATTTAGATAAAGAAGTTTCAGCTATTGTAACTAATGCCAGTAAATTCATCAACCCGATTAACCGCTCGTTTAAAATTGAAGTGCGCTTAAATAGCCCAAGTGCCTGTTATAAGGTAAACATGCTGGCTGTTTTGAAAATTAATGATTATAAAGCAGAAAATGTAATTACTATTCCGGTTAACCTGATTCAAACCGATGCCGTTGGAAACTATGTGTATGTTTCGGAAACCAATCAGGAAAAAACGGTCGCACGGAAAGCTTATATTGAGCAAGGTCAAAGTTATAAAGGGATGATTGAAGTGCTATCGGGACTGAAGGCTGGGGATAAACTAATTACCTCAGGCTATCTTGCCATTACCAATGGTGCCATAATCAGCTATTAATTTATAAAAATCTGGATAATGGAAGAGAAAAAATTTAAAGAGTTTAAACCCACCAGTTGGTCCATCGACAACAAAACAAGTATTTTTGTTTTGGTACTGATACTGGCTGTTTTTGGGCTCATCAGCTATAACAGCATCCCTAAGGAACAATTTCCTGAGATTGTGATTCCTACCATCATTGTAAATACTATTTACCCGGGAACTTCGCCCCAGGACATCGAAAACCTGATAACCCGTCCGCTTGAAAAAAACATTAAATCGATCAACGGGGTTAAAAAAATCAGCAGCAACTCCATACAGGATGTTTCATCCATCATTATTGAGTTTCAAACCGATATTGTGGTAGAAGATGCCAAACAAAAAGTGAAAGATGCGGTGGATAAAACCAAAAAGGATTTACCCAACGACATGCCTACCGATCCGAATGTAATGGATATCGACCTATCGGAAATTCCCATTATGTACATTAACTTGTCGGGGAATTACCCCTTGGACCAGCTTAAAGTTTATGCCGACAAATTGCAAGATAAAATTGAAAGCCTGAGCGAGATTACACGGGTTGATATTGTTGGGGCTTTGGATAAAGAGGTTCAAGTGAACCTGGATATGTACAAAATGAATAGTTACCACCTCACTTTTTCCGATATTGAACGTTCGGTTATGTACGAAAACATGACCATATCGGGAGGTGCCATCAATATTATGGGAATGAGCCGGAACATTCGGGTTGAAGGCGAATTCAAAGATATTGAAACCATACGTAACTTGGTTATTGGCTCATCGGGCGGCGGTTTGGTTTATTTAAAAGATGTGGCGGAAGTAAAAATGGGTTTTAAAGAGCGGGAGAGTTATGCCCGTTTGGATGGAAATAACGTTTTAACACTGAATGTGGTTAAAAAAAGCGGTAAAAACCTATTGGATGCTTCCGATAAAATTAAGGTATTATTGGATGATTTAAAAGCATCCGCTTTTCCAAAAGATTTGGATGTTACCATTTCGGGCGACCAAAGCAAATATACCCGTACCACCTTAATGGATTTGAATAACACCATTATCATTGGCTTTTTATTGGTTGTAATGGTGCTTATGTTTTTTATGGGTGTTACCAATGCCTTTTTTGTGGGAATGTCGGTTCCATTATCCATGTTTTTGGCTTATATTATATTGCCTTGGTTCGGATTTACCATGAACATGTTGGTAATGTTCTCGTTCATTTTTGCCCTTGGAATTGTGGTTGACGATGCCATTGTGGTAATTGAAAACACACATCGCATTTTTACGAAAGGTAAGTTGGATATTGTTACGGCGGCCAAGTTTGCCGCAGGTGAAGTATTTGTGCCTATTTTGGCAGGTACCTTAACCACCTTGGCTCCTTTCTTTCCTTTGTTGTTTTGGCCCGGTGTAGTAGGCGAATTCATGTATTACATTCCGGCAACACTGATTATCACCCTGTTTGCATCACTAATTGTAGCATACATTATTAACCCGGTATTTGCCGTTCAGTTTATGAAGCGCGACGAGGAAGACTATAAAGCAACTTCGCGTAAAACCATGGTACGGGTAGCTGGGGGTTTACTCGTTTTTGTGATTCTGATGCACTTGGGTGGAAAACCTTTCTGGGCAAACCTATCGGCTATTGCTGTGGTTATGTATTTATCGCATAATTTATTTATGTATAAAGTATTGCAACGGTTCCAAAATAAGATAATTCCCGGTATGCTCGACAGTTATGAAAAACTGGTGCGATGGATTTTGCAGAAACGACGTCCACAGGCTTTGTTATGGGGTGTTACCGGTTTATTTATTATTACTATGGTAATTACCGGCATGTTTAGTCCAAAGGTAGTTTTCTTCCCCGATGGACAACCAAGTACTATTTACACCTATATTAAATTACCCGTTGGAACTGATATTACGGTTACCGACTCCGTATCTAAAATTGTTGAACAACGCATAATGGCTGTTTTGGGCAACGAAAACCCGATTGTGGAATCGGTGGTGTCGAATGTAGCATTGGGTGCATCCGACAATCCGTTCGATGGAGGAACAATAACTTCGCACAAAGCCAAGGTAGCAGTAAATTTTGTGGAATTTGCCAAGCGCAAAGGAGAAAACACCAACGACTATATGGAAAAATTCCGTATGGCCGTTGAC
Source organism: Salinivirgaceae bacterium (assembly GCA_041664345.1). Taxonomy (GTDB): domain Bacteria; phylum Bacteroidota; class Bacteroidia; order Bacteroidales; family SZUA-534; genus GWE2-40-63. The sequence continues at coordinate 1,732 of JBAYKX010000113.1, read as the reverse complement.
GACATTCCCGGTGTCGAAATAAATGTGGACAAAGAAGCCATGGGGCCTCCAACCGGAAAGCCCGTAAATATTGAAATCAGTTGCGACGACTTGGATAAATTAATGGCAACATCTGAAAAGCTTATCTTTTACCTCGATTCATTGAAAATACCCGGCTCCGATAAATTCAAAACCGATTTTGAGAAAACAAAACCGGAAGTAGTGATTGATATTGACCGCGTTAGGGCTAACCTGCAGGGAATTTCAACCGGACAAGTGGGTTCTGAAATACGGAGCGCGGTATATGGCAAAGAAGCCTCAAAATACCGCGAGGGCGAGGAGCAGTATCCCATTCAGTTGCGTTTTGAAAAAGAGCAGCGCGAAGATTTGGATCAGTTGATAAACCTGTATATTACGTATCGCGATATGAACACTGGAATTCTGCGTGCCATTCCTTTATCGGCAGTGGCAAAAATAAAGTTCCAGAATTCGGTGGGTAGCATTTCACGGTTAAATTTAACCCGCGTAATTACAGTAAATTCGAATGTGCTTACCGGATATACTGCCAATGAAGTGGTTGCTGCGGTTACTCGGAGCCTTCCTAAATTCGAAAAGGAGGATGGCGTGGATATCCGAATTACTGGTGAACAGGAAGATCAGAAAGAAACATCCGATTTTTTGGGTAAAGCAATGTTGTTGTCACTATGCTTAATCTTGTTTATCCTTATCACTCAATTCAACTCGCTATCGAAACCGGTAATTATTATTTCCGAAGTGTTGTTCAGTTTAATTGGAGTGCTTTTGGGATTTGTATTCACCGGGATGTCAATTTCAATTATCATGACAGGGATGGGGATTGTAGCTCTGGCAGGGATTGTGGTTCGAAACGGGATCCTGTTGGTTGAATTTACCGATGTGTTGATTGAAAAAGGATATAAACCCCGCGAGGCTATTATTCAGGCTGGTAAAGCCCGTATTACCCCAGTAATTTTAACAGCTACTGCTACTATTTTGGGGCTTATTCCATTAGCCATCGGATTTAACATTGATTTTGTGGGACTGTTAACCAGTTTTGAACCGCACATACATTTTGGTGGCGATAACGTGGCATTCTTCGGACCTTTGGGCTGGACCATTATTTTTGGACTTACCATTGCAACATTTTTAACATTGCTTTTAATTCCGGCAATGTACTATATTATGTATTCAGGTAAAATTGCCTTAAAAAGGAAACAACACGTATTGAAATATTCCGAAAATAAATTCAAAGATTTGTTTTAATCAATATAACTTTACATCGAAAAACCCGGGGTTCTGCTTCGGGTTTTTTGTTTGGAGGTAGATAGTAAATTACATATACATTTTGTTATTTTCCCCCTCCGCCCTTTGGGCATCCCGCTTATGCGGGAACTAGCTCCGAATTAGATTCATGTAGGACTTGTACAAATTCTACATGAAACATGCAACGGAGTAAGTTCTCCCCTTTGGGGCATAGCCGTCAAGTTAATTATTATTAAACATTGATAATCAGTGCATTTTAAACATAAAACCTACCTTATTTTATTTTTTTTTAACCTTAATAGAATCCATTTTTTGATACAGTCGCAACCTTATTACCTTATTTGCCGCTTGATATACTATAATAAGGTAATAAGGTTAATTAGCACAGCCTCCATTTTCTACTAAGGTTTAGTAATGAAAATAAGGTTTCTCTATGAAATGATATATTTTATTAATCATTTTACTATTTTTT
>JBAYKX010000112.1:0-7413 GCA_041664345.1 Salinivirgaceae bacterium | reverse complement strand
GGGGGTAAAAATGTTATTGGTGTTTTGAATTACAACTGCATAATCGTTAAATTTTGGCCTCCAATTCAAACGTTGTAAACTATCGCTGGGAATTGTTGATACATCAGCTTTAAAGAGACCACTCTCTTCAAGCATCCATTTTGTAAGAATTGTGGTTTGCCTCCAATCGTGGTTGCTAAATCCATCAACGATAAGAACAGGAATGGGCTTATTAGTTTTTGACTGGGAGGGAATCAATGCATTTTGAGTATAAACCGTACAACTAATAATTAGCAGATTTATAAGCAAAAATAAGAATCGTCTCATATTTCTTCCCCCCTTTTTTTAATGCTAATTCATTATAAACCAATCAAAATCGGCAGGATTGGTATTAGTACTGCCATTACCGGAGGCATACATCCCAATAAAAGCTCCAATAAACCCACCGATGCTTTCCGTGGCTATCTCTTTTGTTGTTGCTGTTCCTAATAGCTCGTCTTTTTTACCTTCTTCCTGAACCCAAAATTGGTACTCCAAATCGGTTGCGGCAATTTTTAAAATAACATCGCCATCAGCTATTTGGTGGTAATTTGTGCTAACAACTTGGTCTTTTAAATATTTGCGGAACAATACAACCCGTTTCCCTTCGTGTTGAGTAATAAGGAGATGGTAATGATTGGCATCGTTGCCACGCACAACCAAGCTGGCTTCTTCGTTGGCTGCTGTTGGAACAAAACTGACTTTTGTTGATGCTGCCATGGTGAAAGCAGTTTGTCGGCGCCCCACAAAAGCTGGCGAATCCTTTTCCTTCAAACTCACTTTTGAACCATTGAGCCGCAAATAGCCTGGCTTTTCGGAAAGCGACCAATCGTTTTCGTATGGGTTTCTCAAGAAATTCCATGGCAAGGCTAACGTTTTGTTATCGAAATTATCGCGCACCGGTTCTTTTTCCCATGTATGCGTAGGCAGGTTTGGAGTAGGGTATTCCACATTCACAACTCCATTTGTACCACCTTTTGGCCAGCCATTTTTGTCCCAAGTTATAGGTACCAGAAAAGTTTCACGTCCTAAATGGTGATATTTGCCACCTTTTGGCCTTATGCCCAAGCATACCAACCACCAACTGCTGTCGGGGAGCTGCACCAAATCGGCGTGGCCAATTGCACGAAACGGTTTTTCGGGATTGTTCATGTTTGAAACCACAGGGTTTATTGGGCTTGCCTCGAATGACCCATAAGGCGATTTGCTCCGTTGTATCACTTCCCGGTGTTCGTATCCGGTACCTCCTTCAGCCGACATTAGGTAGTAGTAACCGTTTATTTTATACATGTGTGGCCCTTCGGGTGCTGAACCACCTAAACCGGAGGCTATCAACTTTAAAGGGTTGATGAATTGTTTTGTTTCCGGATCAAAGGTACCAACCATGAAACTCCCATGGTTATCGGGACTTACCCAGTACATGCTATCGTTGGCAAACAGGATTGATGGGTCAACGTTCCAGTTGCCCACCCACACCTGTTCCGACCATGGCCCGGCAGGATTTGTTGCCGTAACATAGAATGCCCCCTGAGAACCATTTCCACCGTAATTGGTGCAGGTAACATAGAAAGTGCCCTTATTATAGCGAATTGCAGGAGCATAATTTCCACCCGAAGAACCAGCCCCGCCCAATGGGCAATTGCTAGGGCGCGAAAGTGCATGGCCTATTTGTTCCCAATTTACCAAATCGGTGCTGTGGTAAATTGGTAAACCCGGATAGTACTCGAATGTTGATGTTACCAAATAGAAATCGTTGCCAACCCTGCAAATGCTTGGGTCGGGGTTCATTCCAGTAATAACCGGGTTTTTATAGGTTGTTTGCCCCAAATTTTTAATTATCAATGCAACAATTAAAAAGGATATTAATGTAAATCGCTTTAATAACATAAATAATCTTAATCTATTATTAATAATTTCTTTTGCAAGTGAGCAGCCCCTGCACTAAATCTGATAATATAAACGCCCTTACCCAGGCCATTTGTACTGGTATGGATATCGTAATCTCCGGGAACCCTAAAAGAATCCTCCAAACGTTCTATCGATCTGCCTTGCATGTCGAACAGTTCTATCTTAACTAAAGCTGATGTTGTTAAATGATAAGTAATTTGAACTTCTGAATTACCGGAATTAAAAACACTAAAAAGTAAATCATCGGTGTTGGTATTGTTAATGCCCACAAATGGAAGTACCGTTACAGGGTATATTTTGGAGACGGTACAACCGCTTGTATTTGAAACTGTAACGACCATATTACCGCTGGTAGCTGACATACTATAATCTACACTGGTAGCTTTCGTTGTACCATTGGAAATTGTAGCACCCGTTCCACTGTACATCCAATTGTAAGTTACAGATGGATTGTTGGTAACAGAGTAGGTTATTCCATTATCACCTTGCATAACAGGATTTTTACTTGCTCTGATTACACTTGGCTGAGCAGGTAATTCGTTTACCGTAACAGTTGCCGTTTGCGAATTTGAACAACCAGTATTAGAAACTGTAACCGTAAGTATGCCACTAGTGGCGGCTTTTCCGTAATTAACATTTATGGCATTGGTATCTTCGTTGCTGAAGGTAGCCCCGCTACCACTATAAGTCCAGTTATATGCTAAGGCAGCATCATTTGTAACTGAATAGGTAATGTTGCTATCGCCTTTACAAACCGGATCTTTTCCTGCGGTTATAACATTGGGTTGTCCAATCGGGGTGCCAACTGTTACATCTAAAGTCCATGTGCTATCTGCCGGATATTTGGCATTTACGGTAAGGGTACCACCGGTGGCTGTATCGCTAAAATTAATAGTTATAGCATTTAAAGTATCGTTGGCAATGATAGCTCCGGTACCCGAGTAGGTCCATTTATATTGAGTTCCCTGATTTTGGGGAATAGAAAAAATGATATTATTATCTCCTTGGCATACCGGGTTTTTGGTAGCCTTAATGCTTATAGGCTGCATTTGTTTTTTCAAGATTACTGCTGTTACCGATAGTGGTGGCAATGTGGCAGTAAATATGCTATCCATAACCGATATTGTACCTGGTTTCAGGGCATTGTCAGTATGCGATACAAATGTTTCGTCGGTAGGAAGATTATACAAGGAAAGTGTGTTATAAGTTCCGTAAACAGGCAAATTCGATACTTTAACCGAAACACTATGCTGAGGGGTAGTATAGCGGTTAACCAGAAAAATAGTCATAGAATCGGCATTTGCATTTATAGATGAATAGGCTGAAATGGAGTCATCGAGCGAAGATGTGGATTGTACGCTAAATTCTTTTCCATACCGGCTGAAAAGGTGCAATGTTTCCCACATACCGGTGAACCAATTCCAGGGAGAAAATAATTCAACGCCATTATTGGCAAAAGTACCAAGATGCGAAGCATATATAACAGAAACATAGTTTGGCTCGCTTGGCCCTGGACTCCACTCGCTTACACCAGCAGTTATGCCATGGTTTGGTCCAAATTCTTCGGTACACCAATCGTCGAAACGTTTGAATATGTATTCTTTTGTTTGTGAATTATCCCATCCTCCGTTAATTGATTTAATACCGTTTGCACCCGGATAATCATAGGTTTCATCATAATAAATTCGGTGTAACTTCAGAGCCTCACCATTATTAGCATAATAAGGGTAGTTGTGAATATCAATTACGTCTATCAGTTTTATACCGGTTTTCTTATACTCTTGGCCACAGCGATGTATGACATACTGAACCCAGGTATAATACTTGCCATCGATCCATATACTTTCATTTGTTCCCCATTTGAACCAGAACCATTCGGAGGTTGCAACAGGTCCGCATATCTTGATGGTAGAATCTATAGCTTTCGCTTTATAAGCTAATTCTATGAATCGATCCATAAATTCAGAAGCAGATATTATCGGATTCATAAGCCAATCATGAGTTCCACCCCAACAATCCGGCTCATTATCCATACTCCAATATTGCAATTGGGTTTTGTTAAACCCTTTACCATTGGGGCCAAACCAATGATCGAGAATTGCCACCGAAGAGTCGGCTGGCCATGGCTTACTGAACAACTCGATATCTCCATCAACCAAGGCCTTACTCCCTCCGGCTGGATCGGGGGTTCCTCCACCGGCTAAGTTTTGACCAGTACCACTCCAACCCGGGTGGGCCTGCATGTAAGTCCAATCGGCGAAGTTGTTTTGGTTGGTGGATGCAACTCTGCCCAGTAGTTGAAAGGCAAACATACCCTGCATGTTGGGAAAGTTGTCATTAATTTTTTTTGCATATTCATCCCAATCAGTACCATAACCATTATTAAACCAGTCGGGATGAACCGTAAGTTTTGCTCTCCAGTTATAACCTGACATGTTATTACCTCCGCCAATGCGAGCAAAGCGTAACCCCGCATCTTTATAAAACTGGGCATCAAAATTATTGTTTATTTTTTTGTCAAAGCTTTCATTTCGGCCATATATATTTGGCGAAATGGCCTTTTTATCCTGGTTGGCATATACCGTTATGGTAACATCTTGCGCTATAGCAGTGTTTATTCCATAGCAAAACACTAATGGAAGTATTAATAAGATTCTAATTTTTTGCATATTCATTTTTTTTAAAGTTTAATAAGGTTCAAAAAGTAAACATCGTTTTCACGGATGTTTAGTTCTTTCATAAAAGGCACTCCTTGTTTCACTTTTACTATTTCGGCAGAAATTGGAGTTCCGTTATTGATATTCTTTATTTGTTCAACCTGAAGTTTTGTGAGCTGGTTGGGCCTTCCCAAATCGAAGTAACTGGTATAGGCATCGTTGCAACGGTAGCCAACTTTATACACTTCGAGCGAATAGTTGCCTTCAGGCACTCCCGAAATATTCACCTTGAGTTTTCCTTTGTCTTTCGAAGGTAAATCGCGAATAAAATAAGCCTGGTTGTTTACGGAGTCGGGGAGGGTGTAGGTAAAATCATAAACCAACACCTGAATGTTGCCTTTTTCATCTTTGCAGGCCCACGACATTTTATCCTCGTTCACGAGTTCCGTTTTTCCCAATTTGTTCAGGAACTGATAGGCATAAAACACGGGTTTGTTAATCCCTTGCGTGTTTAGCATCCCAAAACCACCATGGAAAGGGGTAAAGCGTGGCGACGACTCTTCGAAAATATCGGTAAAAACCCAATACGACATTGATTGGGCTGCATCGCCCACCTGTTTTAGCTTCTGAAGCACATACGCCGCTTCGTGGTAACTGTCGTGCACTGGGTCGGCCGGAGTGTATGAAGCGCTCCATTCGGTGTAATGCAATTCCAGGTTTGGTTTTGGCGATTCTGAAATTTCTTTTCTGGATTGAAGTACATCGCCGGAAACGGCGAATTCCTGTGGGGCAAGCACCGTACCCGAATTTCCATATTCATCTAAAAAACCCTGGTTTACACCGTACGAATGGGTGCTTACAAAGTCGATGGGAACATTGTTTTTTATGCAAAAATCGATCATTTCCGATTCCCAAGCTGCGCCGGCAGTACCAGGTCCACCCACACGGTAAGCCGGGTTCACGCTTTTTACAGCCTCAGCGCTATACTTGTATAATTTAAAATAATCATCTTGTGTACCGGTCCAGAAACCGGGCTTTAGGTTAGGTTCGTTCCACACTTCGAAATACCAGGTTTAAACCTCATCGGTGCCATAGCGTTGGGTAAAGTGTTCGGTAATGTTTTTAACCAAAGCCGCCCATTTGTCGTAATCTTTGGGTGGGGTAACATTGCCTTTCCACCAAAAAATGGTTTCTTTCCCGCTTGCCAGTGCATTGGGCATAAAACCCAATTCAACAAAAGGCTTAATGCCGATACTGAGCAAATAGTCGAACAAGGCATCAATGTACATGTAGTTGTATTCGGGGTTTCCGTTTTTATCTTCCTTATAAACCCCCATATCGTCGGTTAAAAGGCCGTGAAAACGAATATATCTGAATCCACACTCATTTTTTACATAAGCCAGTTGCTGCTGCCAGTCGGCACGGAGTCCTTCGTTGGCTCGTCCAGCACCAACACATCCATTGAACATAGTATTTAAGGGGCCTTTTACCGTATTGAAATCAGCGTTAATCATCCTTTCAGGTACTTCTTTCCCTACATTTTTTTTGTTGGTTTTGCTTTGGGCTAAAACCGTCCCTGCAACTAATATTAATAGCAGGAATAGAGAATTGCTTTCTATTTTCATTTATTTATTGTTTAAATAGTTAACCGTTTTAAAAGGTTTGCTTTGGGCATTAGCCCAAAGCGAAACCATATTTAATCTAAAAACTATGAAAAGACTCTTCATAAAGTATTTTAGTGCTAATTTCAATTTTTATTTGACCCTTAAATTCACTTGTTTCCCTAAGAATTATTGATTTACAAATTTTGCATTTATTAATTGTATTTTGGGGCTTTTATGTTTTTATTAGGGTACTGATTTGAGTCACAGAAATAATGCACTCTGGGTATATAATGTAAAGTTGGCAGTCGATAATATTGAAATTCAATAAATTGCCGATATGGGTTAGTGCTTTTTAATAAAAAAAAGAGACTATCCGATTAAAGATAGTCTCTTAATTTACTAAACACTTACTAATTTATTTAATTTTTCACGAAAACAGCTTGGTAAATGTACTCATCCGTGATTGCACGGATAATATATATACCTTGATTTAGCGAATGGACGTTGATAGTATTTGTCTCTGAAAGTTCGTTCGCAACATTAACCACTTTGCCTTTACTGTTAATAATTTCAATACGGTTAACTTTTCCAATATTTTCAAGGTTAAGGGTTTCATTTACCGGATTAGGATAAATTTTGAGATCCTGTTTTGCAAAATCAATAATACCCACTTGATTTGACATTGTGATATCGATTGATCCTGAAACACCACTACCATCGTTAGCAGTTGCAGTTACAGTTACAGTACCATCAGTAACAGCGGAAAGAAGTCCGGCATCACTAATAGTAGCGCTACCTGTTCCATTTGTTACCGACCAAGTAACCGTTTTATCGGTTGCATCGGCAGGAAGAACGGCTGCAGACATTTGCAAAGTTCCGGCGAGGGTTGTAATAGTGGTAGCATCACCAGCACCAGTTACAGCAATAGATGCAACCAAAACCGTTTGTATTTGGCCCGAAATGGTTATTTCAATAGAACCTTCAACCAAGCTACCATCGTTAGCTGTTGCAGTTACCGTTACAGTACCATCTTCAACAGCGGTAAGCAATCCGGTATCGCTAATGGTAGCTTTTCCTGTTCCATCGGTTACCGACCAAGTAAACGTTTTATCGGTTGCATCGGCAGGAAGAACGGCTGCAGACATTTGCAAAGTCCCGGCAATAGTTGTAATAGTGGTAGCATCACCAGCACCTGTTACAGTAATAGATGAAACCAAAACTGTTTG
>JBAYKX010000111.1:0-7935 GCA_041664345.1 Salinivirgaceae bacterium | reverse complement strand
TTTATTTTTCAAAAATAAAAGATCTTCTGTTAGCGGTGTTGCCACCCATTTTTCGTTAATCATAATGATATCTACATTTTGCAATATGAATTTCACCTTCTTTCACTTTGTAAATTAGTCGATATTCTCCATCAATCCTCCTAGCCAAAAATCCCTGATAATCATGCTTTAATGCTTCAGGTTTTCCTATTCCTGTATATGGTTCGCGTGAAATAGCCTTTAGCAAATCATTTATTTTTTTTACATATTTCTTATTTGTCTGTTGCCAATACAAATAATCTTCCCACGATTCATCTACGAAAATGTACTTCATTGGTCAAGAAGTTCTTTTTGAAATGAATTTCCACTTTGTAATTTTTCAATGGCAGAATCCAACCGTTTTTTGTTTGTTTTCGACGATAATTCATGCTGAGTTGCACAGAGTGAATTATATTCGGTCAATGACATAACGACAATTCCGCTGTCTTTTCCACGATTAATTATCAATGTCTCAAAGTTTTCAATCACATTGTCAATATAGTGCTTGATGTCTTTTCTAAAATCAGAAAGTGTTGTAGTTAACATGACTAATATTTTTAATGTACATAATATTGTACAAATATAAATACAATTAGTATAAAGTCAAAACTGTTTTAGAAATGTATTTTTAGAACCACAACCAAATGGGTGGCAACTACTTATTGGCTACAACCCTATAATCGGGCTGTGTTTTTCCTTTTGAAATGGCATTCAGTTTTCCATTAATCAGGCGTTTGCGAATGGGCAGAATCCTGTCGATGAACAATTTGCCTTCCAGGTGATCGTATTCGTGCTGAACCACACGAGCTACAATACCATCCCATTCCTCTTCAAAGGAATTGAAATTCTCGTCTTGGTATTTAATGCGGATTTTACTTGGACGAACTACATCTTCACGGATGCCCGGCAAGCTCAAACAACCTTCGTTAAATTCTATATCTTCTCCATAAAATTCAATAATTTCTGGATTAACCAACACTTTTTTAAAGTCCTTCAGGGTAGGTTCATCTTCCTGAAACGGAGTGGAATCGAACACTATAAGGCGGACACTTTTATTTACCTGTGGAGCGGCCAGTCCAACTCCTTCGGCATTATACATGGTGTCATACATATTTTTAATCAACTCCTGCAACCCTTCATAATTTGGGTCAATGGGTTGCGACTTTTTGCGCAAAATTGGATTGCCGTAAACGGTAATGGGTAAAATCATCTTAAATTTCAATTAGTAATTGTCTCACTTCTCACTTCTCATATCTCATATCTCATATCTCACATCTCATACTCTCACAATCTATATCTTATACAATTCCCCTCAATTTTTGTTCCATATACGATTGTAAAATCAGGGTAGCGCTGATGGTATCCACCAAGGCTTTGTTTTGACGTTGTTTTTTCTTCAAGCCTCCGTCAATCATGGTTTGAAAAGCCATTTTTGATGTAAACCGTTCATCCACCATGTGTACCGGTGTATTCGGAAATTTCCGATGCAACCCAACCACAAAAGGTCTAATGAAAACCATTGATTCGGAATCGGAACTGTCCATTTGGCGGGCATGGCCTACCACAAATGCATCCACGGTTTCGGTTTTGCAATAGTTTTCCAAAAAGGCCAAGGTTTCGGTGGCTGTAACTGTGGTCAGTCCGTTGGCAATAATCTGCAATGGATCAGTTACCGCAATGCCTGCACGTTTTTGACCATAATCAATGGCAACAATTCGTCCCATTTATAAGTTGGCTATGGTTTTAATTTCCTTGATAATCCGCTCGGCCAATTGAGCAGCACTGGCTTCGTTCCGGCTCTCGGCATAAATGCGGATAATGGGTTCGGTATTCGATTTGCGCAGGTGCACCCATTCTGTTGCAAAGTCAATCTTTACTCCATCAATATCGTTCACTTTTTCGTGCGAATACTTTTCTTTCATTTTAACCAAAAGGGCGTCCACATCAATTTCGGGGGTCAGTTCTATTTTGTTTTTTGATATAAAATATTCGGGATACGATTTGCGCAATTGGCTGCAGGTTTTGCCGGTTTTAGCTAGTTGGGTCAGGAATAGGGCAATTCCCACCAGAGCATCGCGCCCGTAGTGCAATTCAGGATAAATTACCCCACCGTTTCCTTCGCCTCCAATTACCGCATTTACCTTTTTCATTTGGGTAACTACGTTCACTTCACCCACTGCGGCGGCGGTGTAGGTTCCGCCATGTTTTGCGGTAACATCAGCCAATGCCCGGGTTGACGATAAGTTGGAAACTGTATTTCCGGGAGTAGCCCCCAATAAATAATCAGCAATGGAAACCAGCGTATATTCTTCGCCAAACATCGTCCCGTCGTCGTTCACAATGGCCAAGCGGTCCACATCGGGGTCCACCACAAAACCAACGTGGGCTTTTTGCTGCACCATGGCAGCCGAAATCTGGGTAAGGTTTTCGGGCAGCGGTTCCGGTGTGTGGGCGAAATTACCGGTAGGTTCGGCATTCAATGCCACTACCTGAGTAACGCCTAAGGCTTTGAAAAGCTTGGGAAGGATGATGCCACCCACCGAGTTGATGCCATCGAAAACCACTTTGAAATTAGCTTGTTTTATAGCAGTGGCGTCCACCATTTTTAATTTCAGGATATGGGCAATGTGCTGGTCGTCGTAATCGGTAACTTCAGTAACTTTTCCCAAATCGTCAACTAACGCAAAAGTAAACAGTTCCTTTTCGGCTAAAGTCAATACTTTTTCACCTTCAACGCCATCCAAAAATTCACCTTTACTGTTCAATAGTTTCAGTGCATTCCATTGCTTTGGGTTGTGGCTGGCGGTGAGAATCAATCCACCGTCGGCATTATAATCGGTTACGGCCATTTCAACAGTGGGCGTGGTAGCCAGTCCCAGATGGATTACATCGATACCGGAACCCACTAAGGTGGCAATTACCAATTGCGAAACCATTTCGCCCGAAATGCGGGCATCGCGGCCCACCACCACTTTAATTTTGTTCTTACCTGTTGCCTGTTGCTTGGCCCAGGCGCCGTAAGCGGCAGAATACTTTACCACGTCAACCGGACTTAACCCCTCGCCGGGCTTGCCGCCAATAGTTCCCCGTATTCCTGAAATGGACTTTATCAATGTCATAGCTTTAACCTTTCAAATGAATGCGCAAAGATATAAATTTATAAAAGCAATAAAATGGTAAGTTGGATTTGTGGTTAGGCAATAAAAAAAATAAATAGAAACTGTTGCTAAAGGGGTCCTCTCGTGTGGCTTAAATAATAACGAAGTTTATTCAGAAGTGCTATAATTTAAAGTAGAATATGGTAAACAACGCGATGCAATTGCGCGGTAGTCGGGAGAGAAACTTTGATTTGATGAAGAAATCCCGGACTTACCGGGCTTTTGCTTTTACTCTTCCAATCCAATAGCTTCAATCAATTCTTTGAGTTGGTGGTTACTGATATCTTCTTGTTCTCCTTTGTCGTAGATAGTGAGCAAGAAAACAGTTTCTTGGGTAACATATACATACGTTATCACTCTAGCACCACCACTTTTACCTTTGTTTTTACTAGTAATCGCCATGCGTATTTTGTAACAATGTTCAATTATTTCATCTCCCATTCTCGGGTTTTCTTCTAGCTGTTCACCAAGTTCTCCAACATCTGTTTTGATGGAACGGTGCTTTTTAGCAAGTCTTTTGAGTTCCCTATCAAAAGTATGGGTAGAAACAATTTTATAGCTCATTCAATAATTCCTTTAATGACTTTGCTTTTATTTTTCCGGCTTTTATCAATTTTACTTCTTCTATAGCATCTTTTATTCCGGCTAAAATTTCTTCGTTCGTTGGTTCAGGTTCTTCCCAAGCTTGGAGGTTTTGATATTCTTCTTTCATAATTTCCCAATCGTTCATCGGAATAAAAACCCCTGTAGGTTTCCCATTTTCGCCTTGTATAATTTGTAAACTCATGATATTATTATTTAGCAATTTGAATATTTTGTTCAAAGAAGATTCGGAATTTTAGTTTAGTAAGCAATATTCATTTTATGTTCTTATGAAATGATACTGCAAATTTATCTAAAAAATATAAAATAAGCACTATTTATCAGGGGATTACTCGCTCCATTTTTATTTTTAAAGGTGCTCGTGAACTAAGGTTCGCTTTTAAAAAAAACCGAACTGTATGGTTTTATTGAAATGATGTATAATCCATGCGCCGAAAATGGAAATTTCAAATTTCAGTTCTTAGATTCGGTTGTCTTGGGCATTTACCAGTTTCAATCCAGAAGTTTCATATAATTTCTTATATTTGAATTGAAACTAGGCTATTGTAACTATTGTTTTTGTTTTTATAACAACGACCATACAATGAGTAAAAATAAGATGCGGCTTGTTTTTTATCGAATGCTACTATTCACTACCCTTATTTTATGGGGTATGGAATGCTTTGCTGCTCAATCGGAATTTGTTTCGTTACCTAGTAACAATGAGGCGTTTGATTCACTTTCCATCGACAGCACCCGAGGGGCTTGGTGGTATGGAGGACGGGCCAAAGAAAATTATGAATTGCGGGCCTACGAGGAGGCCATATTGGATTTTTCGAGGGCCATTTTCATCGATCCCGATGTGCCGGAATTTTACTATTACCGAGGCAATTCCTATGCCTTCAGCAATCAATCCACTAAAGCGCTGAACGACTTCAAAAAAGCTTTGGAACTTAATCCCGATTATCTTTCATCGGTAAAGAACCTGGGTTGGGAATTTCTTAAACGTCGTGAATTTGCTGCGGCATTCCGTTATTTTGTTTATTATGTCAAGTTAATGCCTAAAAACCCCAAAATGTTTCTGGGTGTGGGCATGAATGCCGATTACCAAAGCCTTTTAAGTAACCTAGGTTGGGAGGCATTGCGGCACAATGAATTGCCTAAAGCCGTGCGCTGTTTTACCAATTATCTAAAATTAGCCCCCGAAGATCCCGATGCCTATTTAGGATTGGCCCTTGTTTATTTTCAATACCACGATTTTATCAATGCCACTTTCTATCTGGATGAAGCCAAAGATTTAGAACCCTATTTGTTTCAGGGATTTTCAGGATTAACTGCCCTTGAGAAAACCGGTTGCGTTTATACCGAGGCAGACAAAAATATGATACAAACCCTTTTTTCGGAAGTGGGCAATGCAGAAAACGATTTGCAGAAACTTACCACCGCAAGTAGCTGGAGGTTTTTGTTGGGTTTTATGTACATGGTACTGGGACTATTGGCCATGCTTATTTTCATTATCCGGATTAAACGGGTTGAGGGGTTCATCTTGTATTTGGCCATTTTAAACCTATCCTTCGGGTTTAAATTCCTGTACGATAATCCATTAATCCAAATTACCGGATTGCCTTCACCCAATTTTTGGATATATACCATGCCCATCATAGCAGCTATTATCCCCATTACCTTTATTTTGTTCGTCCGGTATTTTATCGGATGGGGTTGGAAATGGTCAATACTGTGGTTGCTTATTTATTCCATCTTTCAGGGGGTGGTAAAAATAGTGGCGGAATACTCGTCGCCTGGGCAGGATATTTATGGAACTTCCAATATCATTTTTGGATGGTTGGCGGCTGTAGTGCTTTTTGCCCACCTCTTCCTACCCACTATGCGCAAAAACAGTGAGGTGCAAATCATTGGTGCTGGTCTGGGCTTTTATTTGGTCGCTATTTTTTACGAGAATTTAGCCAAGATGCATTGGTTGCCCGATGTTATTTCGTTTGATAAACCGGCCTACCTGTTCTTCAATATTTGTCTGGTTTACGTTGCGTTCAGGCGGATTACTAGTACCGAAAAGCAGTTGGTTGCTGTTAAACAGGATTTGGAAACTGCCCGCAGCATCCAAAATGCTATTTTGCCTGGCAAATCGCCCAAAGGCGAGTCCTATGAAATTGCTTCGGCTTATGTTCCCATGGCCTTAATTGGGGGCGATTATTACGATTATCAGATGGAAGGAGAATCGCATATTGGAGTTCTCATTGCCGATGTGTCGGGCCATGGCATTTCGGCGGCTTTAATTGCATCCATGGTAAAAGTAGCTTTCAACTCCCAGTTCAGTTATACCCATCAACCATCTGTTGTTTTGGAGCAGATGAACCGCAGCTTATCGGGGCAACTGAATAACGAATTCATTACGGCCGGCTATTTTGGGGTGGATCTAAAAAAGAACAAGCTCATTTATTCCTCTGCCGGTCACCCGCCGTTGATACTTTACCGTCGAAGCGGTGACGAAGTTACGGAAGTGAAGGTGGCCGGAATCCCGATTGGGATTTATGCCGATACTCATTACCTAGAAGCCACTTTGCATCTGGTGCAGGGCGATAGGCTATTTTTATATACCGATGGTTTATTGGATGTTTTAAATCCGGATGACGAGGCTTTTGGCAGAATTCGGTTTATGGAACTGGTTAAGGAAACCAAGAACCTAAATCCTCAAAAAACCATTGCCTTTATTCTCCATGCCATTCAGAAATGGTCGGAAAAAAACGATGTAGAAACTTACGACGACGATATTACCCTAATTATTTTTGATGTAAAAGTGAGTAAAACCGAAGAATAAGTAAACATTTTTTAATGTTTAATTTTGGATAAATTTGAATGATTTTTGTTTCATGACGACGTGTAAAGTAATATAACCCAATAATTGAAGTGAAAGTAACCCATTCATCGGATTGTTGTACCTTAAACATACCTAATAAATTGACTGAAATTAGATATGTGGCTGAGGTTGTTGATCAATTGGCCATTGAATGGAAGTTTCTTCCTAAGCTGTCGAAACAGTTAAATTTAGCCATTGAGGAAGTGGTTTCGAACATCATTTTTTATGCCTACATCGATAAAAAGGAACATACCATAACCATTGAAATTCAGAATCAGGGAAAAGATATTTGCATCCAAGTTACCGATGATGGGCAATGTTTTAATTTATTGGAATCAGGTAACAAAGTGGATATCAACACCTCCATCGAAGAGCGAAAAATTGGAGGGTTGGGCATCCATATTCTTAAAACGCTGGTTGACAAGATTGAGTATGCACGAAAAGGTGAAACAAATGTGGTAAAACTCACCAAAAAGTATTAAAAGCAATAACGAAGAAAACTAGGGAGATTTCAATCAAAAAATCGGAAAAGGTAACGGTGGTAGAGATTAAAGGGCGTTTGGACACAACTAATTATTTAACGCTCGAAAGCAATTTGAATCAAATGATTCAGGCGGGAGAACGTAACCTGCTCATTGATTGTATTAATCTGGATTACGTGAGCAGCAGCGGGTTGAGGGTTTTCTTGGTTGCCTTAAAAAAACTCAACCAAATTAACGGAAAGTTTGTGATGTGCAATTTGCAGGAAAACATCCAGGAGATATTTGAGATTTCTGGTTTTATCAGCATTTTTCAGGTTTTTTCTTCCAAGGAAGAAGCCATGCAGGCTTGCTTGAATTAACTTATTTTCGCCTTCTGTTGCTTATATAAAAACGATTTATTCTCAAAATATTGAATTGTTTTTCGTAGGGTATCGTGGCATAACATCAGATATAAGACCAGAGTCATCACCCAAAGTGCACTTAAATTGAACCAAAGTGTGTCTATAGTAAAGTAGCCAATAACCTTAACAGGTGCAAAAAAATGAGCCCTTCCATTTCTCGATACGGGTTCCATGTAAATAGGATCCTTTTTCCGCGTGAAACCCTTTTTGCCAAATACAATATTTTGGCTGTTTCTTTTGTTCAGCACCCAATCGGCAAGTGAGGCGTTGTAATATTTTTGTTTAAGCGCATATACCCCATCGGTTCCCATCGTTTGTGCTAAATCCTGATACACTTTATCGCGCCGGGCAAAAACCAATTTGTGATGTGCTGAATAATAGTTTTGGAGGGAATCCAAGTAATCTTGAGTCTGCCTACG
>JBAYKX010000110.1:0-8086 GCA_041664345.1 Salinivirgaceae bacterium | reverse complement strand
CTTTTAACCAGAAAAAATACACTTCACACTTAAAAAAAACTGGTAGATGAAGAATTGGTCTTCACCTGCCAGTTATCCTTTTATGGACTACATGAAATAATAGATACTTTTTCAGTGGCCTCGGATATACCGCAGCCTCTTTTTTAGCCAAAAACTCACCCCGCGACTAATATTGGTTGATTCAACGTCACGGGGTGAGTTCTATCAATGAAAAACCACCAGTTTTTTAATTACCTGGTTGCCGTTATTTACCCACCGTACAAAGTAAATTCCTTGTACCAATGATTGGGTTTCCAGTTTTAACTGCTGTTCTGCGGTTGGTTTGGCCCGTTGAACTACTTTCCCTTGTTGATTAATTACCTCAACCACCGATGAATTATCGGGCACCTGGCTTAACACCAAATACACTTCGCCTTGGGTTGGGTTGGGGAAAAGCATCATATCCAACTTTTGGCTTTTGGCAAAATAATCCTCAATTGAAACCGGGGTGTTTGTGGTGGTGTCGCTGGTGGCCGACTGCAATACCTCTAAATTGTTTTCGTCTTGCACAAAGGCTACCACAACAAGCTTTTCGGCATCAACAACATAGTTATTAATCTGGTAGGTGAAATTATAAGTAACCGAGTCATTTTTTAGCCACGATGTTTCAATATATTCGCCTGCCGGGCTGGGTACAAACCTACGCAACACGTTATGGAAGGTTAGCGTTTTATTAGCATGAACAAGCTCCACCTCTTCCTCCACAATAGCCGTAAACAACTGCAACTGGCGGCTTTCAATATCGGCCAGGGCTTTCATATCCAGTTTAATTTTTATGCTGGCTCCTTCCACTTGTGTGGATACATTTAACTGGAATAATGGATCAACCAGGGCTTTGCTCATTAGGTTGGTGCTTGTTGGTGTATTGGCTCCTGAAAAATTAAAGGAGGTAGTGCCATCGAAGTAGGAATACGGAACTTGAGTTACGTTGTAGTAAGTCTCGCGGGCTTTTACCCCAACCGGATATTTCAGATAAAGTTGGTTGCTATCGGAAATGCTCGATTCATACAAAATATCAATGGCATCGGCAGGATTTTTTTCACGGATTTTATTTATTACACTATCGGTGGAATACGAATTTTCTTTTTTGTAATTCGAGAAATGTTCAATTAATACCCGGCGGGTACGGTTGCCTATTTTAATGTTGTCGAATGCAAACCCTTCATATTCTTTAATTTCATCTGAAGCAAATGCAATGCGGAACCGAACATTTTTCTGTCCCACCAAAGCATCCAAATCATGGCGGGCTACTACCCAATTTTGGGTGTTACCGGTCCAGCCTTGCCCCTGATTGTCACCGGGTGTTTGTTTAATCACATGGTCGTTGTACCAGTTTATTCCGCTATTAACCGAACCAACAATTTCCCATTCTTTTCCATCGTTGATTGATGATTCCAGTACCGCACCATCGGTGCCATTTTCCATCCAGCTAAATGTTGAAAGGCTAATCATTGGACGTTCTAACCCGCTTAAATCGAAACAGGGGCTGGTAACCGCAGAGTTTTCGTTTGCTTTGTATAAACCCGTAAGCCCGGTTCCATATACTTTTTGGCCATTGGCAGTGGAAAGACTGAATTTTCCGACAGGATCTCCCCATTCCCAGCTATCAACGTCGTCGCCTTCTACCAGTGTTTCGTGAATCCAGCCATCGGGTTTATCCTCGAACGATTGTGAATACGAATTGTCGTTCAATTCGGATACAACATAGGTTGGACGGATGTGGATTGTTTTCGTCAATGTATCGGTACACTTTGAGTTATTTGAACTAATTACATATTTAACATGATATGCCCCGGTTCCCGGAAAAGCATGCTCAGGCTTGTGTTCGGATGAAGTGCTATTATCGTCAAAATCCCAATAATAATTGTAGAAAGGTGAATAACTGTTATTGTTTGTAAATTGAATCTTTTTCGATTCATTGAAACATTCGTTTTCCCAATCGAAGGAGGCTTGTGGGTTTAATTCCAATTCTAGTAATGAATCTGCTGATGCAAAACATTCAAGATTGTCAGTAACTTTTAAAACAACATGAACATTTTTTGGTGTTACATATTTATAACTTGGGTCTTTTTCTGCCGAGATACTATTTTCATCAACGCCAAAATTCCAGGAATAGGATTTTATCATATTATCCGGAGTATCTCCGGTATAGTTAAATTTAATAGAATCGGCAATACAGATATCGGAATAGGTGAATGCTACATCAGGAATATGATTTATTTGGATGGTGTCTGTTACTGTATTAGTACAATTAGTAGCACTACTTGTTGCCTGAAATACAATCATGATACTATCAAAATTGGCATAATCAGAAATAGTAATTGTTTTATCTTTACCAGCCTGACTGATCTCATTGATTTTCATAATATATGTTCCCAATGGAGCTGATCCACTAATATTTAGTTCTCCATAATCGGAACAATAAGCATCCGCAATATAAGAGAGTGAAATGTCAGGCAATGGATTAATTATAGTAACAGTGTCAACAGTATTTTCACATGAATTGTTATCGATAAATGTAAATAAAATAGGATTAGCATTGTTTACTCCTGCCGAATTAGGATTAAATATGCCTTTTCCAGAATTTGGTGGGGAAGTAACAACCCCTGCCCCATCAAAGATACCTGTTGGAGCAGGAGCACCATTGTAAAGTCCGATAATTGGGTAATCTACATTAACATTACAGAATCCTTTTTCTGGTATGGCAAGTTGAATACTAATGGCGGGAATTTCGTTTACTGTTATTGTATCAGTTTTGGTATTACTACATAGGGTAGTTGTATCCATATAAGTGTACGTAATTTTGGTAATCTCACCAACATCAGATGGCTTTGGGCTAAAACGTACACTGTCTTCTAACCCTTCAAAATAATCTAAGGATAAATTTGACCCTGTTATTTTCCCTCCCCTTGGGAATCCAACAATAGTATCAGCAGGTGCATTGGCACAAATGGAACTCTGAAAATCCAAACTCAACACAGGTATGTCAAGTAAATTAAGCGTAACCATTGAATCAATGGAACAACCCCCTTGGCTATAAGTATAAGTTACTTGGGTAGTAAGTGAATCGGCATGGGCTTTTTCAGGATGAAACACATTTACTACCATACAGATACCAAAAAAATCTCCTCCTGGTGGTGTTGCAGTTAGTGGGGTTAGTACATTTCTACAATAGGATTTGTTAGCGCTTAAGTTTGGAAATTTCACCTTACCATTATTGCGGACTTTAGTAGTAGTTGAAATGGTAAATTCCGTTGAATCATTGGTCCCTTTATAGGTATAATATAGGGTGATAGTTTTTACCGTAGTATCTCCTGATACATCATCCCAGGCAACTTGAGGGTTAAATGTGGCTTGTAACCCATTGGTTGAGATAATACCTGCCCCATGGAAATAACCAGTGCCAGGTTTAATATTATTTATATTAGCTACATTAATGGTAACATTGCCAGCATCATAACAATATTGGGTTTGTACTCCAAAAAATGTTCCAGTGGGATCTTGAATCTCGGTAGTGTATTCAACAGTATCACGACAATTATTAACATCTTTATTGGTATATGTAAGAGTCAAATAACCTAGCTCAGGTACTAACGAAGGTTTGAAAATAACTCCTTCAACATAAGATTCGGGACCAAAAGTACCTCCGGCAGGAGTTGCCTCCAAGGTGTAATCGCCCCCCAACCGATTAATTATATTAGGAACGGAAAAAAATAATTCTGGTTTGGGATTAACGGTTATCACGGTATCAATGCTTTTTTTGCAAGAACTTGCCCCATTAGTCGATGGATAGGTATAGGTAATGGTATTGTTATTTAAGTCTGCCTGGGTAGGATCGAAAGTGGCACTTCCATCTCCGCCATTTGTTTCACTATCAACAATACCCTTACCATTAAAATAACCTCTGTTTACATTTGCACCATCAAGTTTACCTATTAATATAACAGCGCCTTCATATTCGCAATATTTATCGTTGGGCAAATTAATATCAATATTCCCAATTTTATCAATGGTAATGGTTTGTTCCAATGTGAAAGGCGTGGAATCATCACTACCCTTATAGGTATATTTTAAGATATGGGGTCCAGGAGTTAATTCTGAGGGTTTTATTGTGGCAAAATCACTTGCCGTGGATAGGATGTTTCCATCCAAAGTAAAATTAATAGGAGTGTGTGCATCGCCATCCGGGGCTACATAATGGATGGTATCATTAATTCCATCGGAACAATAAATATTGTAATCATTCAATCCTATAATTGAACCTTTGGCTGAAACCACTTTGGCTACTTTACTGAGGGAGTCAGAACAGGAATATCCATCGGTATATTTATAAGTTAACGTGTGGTCTCCAGCACCGGCTACTGAAGGCCGGAAAATGGTATCGTTAATAAATAGTCCGGATGGTGTAAATTTCCCCTTTGATGGAATACCTGCTAGGGGTTCATCGGCTCCCTTATTACTATACAAGGTTTTTAAGGCAAAATCGAGGGTAGGCCGTGGATGAACGGTAATATTAAAATTATACGATTTTGTACAGGTGCTGTTTGTTCGTGTTGATGGATAGGAGTAGGTGATGGTATTGGTTCCCACCGTTGCTTTTGTTGGATCAAAAGAAGCAATGCCATCGTTGTCTGTATCAACAGGATCTATTCCAGTTCCAGTAAAAACACCTCTTGCCGCAATACTTAAATCAATTCTTCCGGTTAGTGTTGAAGCGGTTTCATATTCGCAAAATTCATTATCGAACAATACATCCAAATTCCCGATTTTATCAATGGTAATGGTTTGTTCCAATGTAAAAGAGGTTACCCCGTCGCTACCCTTATAGGTGTATTTTAAAGCGTGATCCCCTGATGTAAGTAATGTTGGCGTTATAATGGCCGTATCGCTGTTGGTTTTTATGATATTCCCATCTAAAGTAAAACTTACCGGGGTATGTGCATCAGCATCCGGAGCTTTATAATAAATGGTGTCATTAATTCCATCGGAACAGTAAATATTGTAATCATTCAAACCTTCAATTGTACCTTTGGCCGAAACCACTTTGGCTACTTTACTGAGTGAATTGAAGCAGGAATAACCATCGGTAAAATTATAGGTTAAGGTATGGTCAGCGGCTCCGGCTACTAAAGGCCTGAAAATGGTATTGTTTATGAACAAAGAAGTAGGTTCGAAATACCCGCCTGTTGGAGTAACTACAATGGGTTCTTCGGCTCCTTTATCACTATATAAAGGTTTTAAAGTAAAATCAACAGTAGGGCGCGGGTGCACGGTAATAACGGTTGAATCGGTTTTATAACAGGTACTTAACGTTGTTTTTGAAGTATAGGTATAATAAATGGAATTTACCCCTTCGTAAGCAGCGGTAGGAAGGAACGTAGCATTTCCATCGTTGGTAAGGTCGGTATTCACACCACTTCCTGAAAAAGTTCCCCAGGCAACATCTACACCATTTAACTTTCCCTTTAAAGTAACTGAACCATTATAATTACAATAATCCGTTTTAGGTACATTGATGCCCAACGTACCAATATCATCAATTTGAAAGTTCTCTGAAATCCAGAATTCTGTGATGCCATCACTACCTAAATAGGTGCTTTTAACGGTATGGGTTCCACCCGATAAAGTGGAAGGTAAGATGGTCACGGTATCGTTGGAGGACATTGTTGTTCCATCAATTTCCATTTTTACCGGGATATAACTATCGGCATCTGCCGGAGTGTAGAACAATTTATCGTTGCTACCATCTTTGCAATAAATTTTGTTAGCTGGTAACCCATCAATGGTACCTTTGGCATTTTCTACTAAAAGAGTGTAATGGGCAGTATCTTTACAACCTTTCACATCGGTAAAAATATAAGTTACCGGGTTATTCCCCATTTTAGCGGCGGCGGGGTTAAAGGTACTGTCGGATCGTGAAATACCTTCCCCTTCAAAAATTCCACCATAAGGGATTATGTTTTGAAATTTGTAAACCTCACCAAGTCGGTTAAAAAGAGTTTTGGTATCGAAACTTACCGGTGGTTGTGGGTTTACAGTTACCGACTGAGTAACGGAATCCTTACAGCCACTAATATTTTGTGTGTAAACATATTTAATAGTTACAGGCGAAGAACCAAGAGCGGTTGCTACATTAAAAGTTGCCGTTCCATCAGTTCCATCGGTGATGCCTGTTCCACTAAAAACACCCACATCGCCATTTAACAAAGGATTGGCATTAATAGCTTCAATCTGATTGTAGTTGCAATAGGGCGATTCAATGCCCATTATTTTTGCTTCGTTGGTTACATCGTAAACAGTTATTTCCTGTTCAATGGTAAAGGTGCCTAGGGTTCCAGAATAGGTATATTGCAGAATATGTGTTCCAGCTGTAAGCGTTGTTGGGTCCAATGTACCGTGTTGTTTATCACCCATATCTGTTACAGGGGCTAAAAAGTAACCGTAGTAATCATCATTAAATGCAGGGGTTGCATAAATTAATTGAGTGGCTCCATCAATACAAAATTTATCATTATTCGTACCGCTACCATTTACAGTAATTGAACCAATACCTTCTACTACTTCGGTGGTTTTTAGTGTTGAATGGCTACATCCATAAATGTTGGTAACTGAATAAGTAATGTCATAAGGTCCCGGGGTAAGGCTGCTGACATAAAAAACGCCTTCGGGAGTGGTATTTGTTCCGGTAAAAGTTCCACCCGTTGGACTTTGTCCGTCAATGGTATGGGAACCTACCGATTTACTTATCTTGTTTGGCAAGAAGAAATCGGGGACTGGTACCGGCTGGATTGTGGTTGTTTTTGTCAATTCTGTAATACAGCCGTGTTCGTTGTAACGATAGATAACCGAAATGGGATTAGGAAAAGTACTTGTATCGGTTGCTGTTGGCGAAAAGGTCGCAATCCCATCGGCTGTGGAGATAATCCCTGTTCCAACAAATGTACCATAGCTGGTGGTTGGTGTCCCGATTAAGGTAACATTACTTGCATTTTTACAGTATTCGGTATTTAACCCGGAATAAGCTAATCCGGGATTGGCAATATAATCAAGGAAAATAGTATCGGAATATGCCGTAACCCCGGCATTGGTAACAGCCCTCCGGTAATATAAATCCTGAGTTAAAACGGTAGAACGTGTATAAATGTCAGCATTTGTGGCTGGAATAGTAGTCCAAGTGCTACCATTGGTGGAATATTGCCAGGAATATACATACGCAGAATCGATGTTGCCATCAGAATATCCCAAAACGTTGCTAAAAGCAAATGAGGTGGTTTGGTAACAGGCATAATCTGTTTTTACTCCTCCATAACTGATTTCGCCACCTTGAAGTGGTGCGGCAGGTTGGTTCACGGTATATGATTCATTGGCAGAACAATTATTCCTGTCAACTACGGTTACTTGATAACTTCCGGCAGTGAGTCCTGTTTGTGTACCCAATCCGTTTACGGTGTTAAAACCAGTCCAATAAAGGTTTGAAGTACCTGAAGTATCTGGAACTGAAATCTGTATTTGTCCATTATTTCCACCATTATAGGTAACATGGGTAATGGTTTCTGTAATTGAAAGCGCAACCGGTTGATCCAGAGAATAGTTAGGGGAAACTTTGGTACAACCAATGGCATCGGTTACGGTAACTGCAAAACTGGAACCTATTGGCAACCCTTCAGCTTTTTGGGTTATTTGACTACCTGCATTGGCATTCCATTGATAGGAGTAAGGAGAGGTTCCGTTTGAGGGTACTACTTTTATCCAACCGTCACTTGCCCCAAAGCAGGAAACACCAAAACTGTTGTAATTGGAGTTTGTTTTTAATAAGGTAATATCGGTATTTTCGGTTACAGTAATATTTTTGGTGATGGTGCAACTGGTATGGTTGGCATCGGTAATGGTAACATTATACAGAACAGTTGGATCCAATCCAGTGGCTGTGGCAGCAGTCCCTTTTCCGTTATCCCACAAATAGGTATAGCTTCCGGAACCACCGGTGGGGGTTGTCAAAGCTTCTCCATTTGTTAATCCGAAGCAAGCTTTTTTTGTTTCGGTAAGG
>JBAYKX010000109.1:0-8186 GCA_041664345.1 Salinivirgaceae bacterium | reverse complement strand
TTTATTCTTTCCAAAATATTTGAGGCTTTTTTTTATTTATTTTTTTCCTATAAATAAACCCCCTCAAATTATTACCCTTTTCAGAAATTCCCCCTTTTTAAATTACAAAATTTATAACGGAAACGGGCTGCAAATCTAATCGCTTTTTTGTTATCCACAAAACTTTTTTTTGATTTTTTTTGCTTTTTTTTCCAAGGCTAAAACCCCTTTTAACCCCTTCTTCTGATTCCTGATTTTATTACTTCTTTAGAACCTCTGCACCTTAGTTTCTTTTCCTTTAAAGCGGGTGCAAAAGTAAAATATTTATCCCTATCTTCCAAATATATTCGTGGGTTTTTTAATTTATTTTCACATTAAATTAACAATTAATTAATCATCAGTAATTTAGAAGCTCAATGAATTTTATGACCACTTTCCATTATTTAAACCTATTGCGATTAATGCACCTATATATAATAGGAATAAAATCGGTCAATTCTTTTTTGTATTTCAACTAAGGGTAAACAATGAAGATTTATTATCTTCGCAACCATAATTGAAAACACTATGGAAAAAGATAAAGTAGTTATTATTCCCACCTACAATGAAAAAGAAAACATTGAAGCTATAATTAGAAAGGTATTTTCTCTTGATGGAAGTTTCAATTTGCTAATAGTTGAAGACAATAGCCCTGATGGTACTGCTGATATTATAAAGAAGTTGATGCAGGAATTTCCCGAGCAACTTTATATTATGGAACGTGCCGGTAAACTTGGTTTGGGAACTGCCTATATTGATGGGTTCAAATGGGCCCTTGCTCATGGAT
Source organism: Salinivirgaceae bacterium (assembly GCA_041664345.1). GTDB lineage: Bacteria > Bacteroidota > Bacteroidia > Bacteroidales > SZUA-534 > GWE2-40-63. The sequence continues at coordinate 7,381 of JBAYKX010000109.1, read as the reverse complement.
ATACCTATATTTTTGAGATGGATGCTGATTTCTCTCATAATCCTGAGGACTTAATTAAACTCTACAATGCCTGTAAAAATGGTGCTGATTTAGCCATTGGGTCGAGATACATTTCAGGAATAAATGTTGTGAACTGGCCAATTGGTAGGGTTTTAATGAGTTACTATGCTTCAGCTTACGTAAGAATGGTAACGCGTATGAAAATTCAAGATACCACTGCAGGTTTTAAATGTTACACCCGAAAGGTTTTAGAGACGATTGATTTTGATAAAATTAAGTTCAAAGGATATGCATTCCAAATTGAAATGAAGTTTACCACTTGGAAGTTTGGATTTAACATTGTTGAAGTACCTATCATTTTTACTGATCGGCAACAAGGCAAATCAAAAATGAGTGGAGGCATATTTAATGAAGCTATTTGGGGTGTTATGCGCATGAAATGGAGAAGCTTTTTCCGGTCGTATAAGCGGACATAGTATCCTTTTGATACTCAAAAATAATTGGGATAAATAAACAATTGGCATGAAAACACTTATCCACAACGCAACCATAGTAAATGATGGACGGCAATTTATCGGAAATATTGTAATATCTGGGGATAAAATTGAAAGTGTTTCAGAAAAGCTCCCCATCGATTATGAAAAAACCACCTATACCTTCATTGACGCAACTGGTAAAATAGCCATTCCAGGAGTTATTGACGATCAAGTTCATTTTAGAGAGCCCGGTTTGACGCATAAAGGTGATTTGCACTCTGAATCAAGAGCTGCTGTAGCTGGTGGCGTAACGTCGTTTATGGATATGCCAAATACCAACCCGCAAACCATTACTCAAGACTTATTAAGCGAAAAATTTGAATTGGGGGCGAAAAAATCGCTAGCTAATTTTTCATTTTATATGGGTTCTACCAATGATAACATTAAAGAACTAATTAAGACGAATCCTAAAAACGTTTGTGGTATCAAGGTATTTATGGGAGCATCCACCGGAAATATGCTGGTTGATAATGCCAAAACTTTACAAGCAATATTTGCGGAAGCCCCTTGTTTGATTGCCACTCACTGCGAAGATGAAAATACAATCAGACAAAATTTAGAACGTTTTAAATTACAATATGGTGATGCCATATTGCCAAAGCATCACCCCTTAATAAGAAGTGAGGAGGCCTGCTACATTTCCTCTTCAAAAGCAATTGATTTGGCCACAAAATATAACAGTCAATTGCATGTGCTGCATTTATCAACATCGAAAGAGATTTCGCTATTTGATTCCGGACCGATAGAAAATAAGCGGATTACATCGGAAGTTTGCGTACATCATCTTTGGTTCGATGATTCCGATTATGAGCGATTGGGAAATCTCATTAAATGGAATCCGGCAATAAAAACAGCCCATGATAGAAAAGAATTGTTAAAAGGGTTGCTATCAGATAGATTGGATGTAATTGCAACTGATCATGCTCCACATACTTTAGGTGAAAAAACATCCGATTATTCCCACTCCTCATCCGGTGGACCTATGGTTCAGCATTCTTTGATTGCTATGTTAGAACTCCATTTTGGAGGTAAATTGACCCTTGAGGATATTGTAAATAAAATGTGCCATGCCCCTGCCAAACTTTTTAAAATTGACAAAAGAGGGTTTTTAAGACCCGGTTATTATGCCGATATTGCTTTGGTTGACCTAAAAAAGCATAATACCGTTACCAATGAGTCTATTTTATATAAGTGTAAATGGTCGCCATTTGAAGGACAAACTTTTCAATCGACAGTGACCCATACTTTTGTAAACGGCAATCTGATATTTGAAAATGGCACCATTCACGAAATTGCCAACGGAAAACCTTTGGAATTTAATCGTTAGACTTTTGCCATCGTAAGGAAATCGCTTTTAAGAATTTCAATTTTAAATACCCATTTTCGGCGCATAGATTCTGCATAATTTCAATTAAACGGTAGTACTTGCGCCGATTTTACTCCATTAAAACATGATCCCTGGGTTGAAACCCAGGGCTATTCATGTTAAATCCCTTTTGGGATTTTTTTTTAAAAGCGATTTCACTGGGTTGTGGATGTAATCCTTTGCTATTACCTAACTATAAACCTGGCCACGGTGCGGCTGCGTTGTTCCACCAAAACGGTTTTACCATCCAATACCCGCTGTTCGGCACCCGGTTTATTGTGGCGAATAGTAATCAACTCCAGTCCATCGTTATATTTTACGTTGTAGTGTAGCTTTAATTCCTCGATTACCCTAGGAACCCTGTCCATGTTGCTATCTACGGTAATGGAAAAACTGAGGGCACTGTTCTGCATCATGTTAACCTTTATTTTCTGATGTGCCAAGATCCCAAAAATATGACTCAGGTTTTCTTCAATAATAAAGGAATAGTCCTTGGGTTTGATAGAGATTAACACCTGTTGCTCCTTTTTAATGTAAACAGGAGGAGTATCAATGTTATTATCAGAATCGATAAGAGTACCTTGGTCGGATGTATCCAAAAACGAGCGTACCTGAAGTGGAATATTTTTATTTTGGAGCGGTTTTATTGTTTTTGGGTGAATAACCCTGGCGCCGTAAAAAGCAAGCTCAACAGCCTCGGAATAGGAAAGCTTTTCGATTTTAGCTGCCTCAGGGATCCAATCCGGATCGGCACACATTATTCCCAGAACATCTTTCCAAACCACCACTTTTTCGGCATTTATGGCATTGGCAATTACAGCAGCGGTAAAATCAGACCCCTCACGGCCTAAGGTGGTTGTTAGGTTGTTCATGTCGGTGCCAATAAACCCTTGGGTGAGATATAGTTTAATGTCAGCATTTGAAAAATCACTTAAAATCCGTTTCTGCGATATCTCCCAATCAACCCTCCCTTCGCGGAATGTACTATCGGTTTTTAAGCTATTCCTTATATCGACCCAGATAACAGCTATCCCTTTTTGGTTTAAATAAGCTGCAATAATATGGGTGGATAACAACTCCCCAAAGATACAATTTGGTCGTATTCAAAATCGAAATTCAATCCCGGTTTTTTTGCAAGCTTATCATCAAGCTCATGAAGCAGGTTAGCAAACGTTACAAAAATTTGGCTTTCGGGAGTAAACAATTCCTCAATAATTTGCTTATGATAGTTCTCGAATTGCATCCGGTAAGGAGCATAAGTTGTTCCATTACAATAATTTACAACTATTTGTTCCAATAAGTTTGTGGTTTTGCCCATGGCCGAAACCACAATAACCCCGTGAACCATAAATTCATTACAAATACCCGCCATCCGTCTGATGGCCTCACTGCTTTTAATTGAAGCTCCTCCAAATTTGTTTACAATCATATACTTATCTGATTAAATAATACTGCTTTCCCATTGCTTAAAACGGTGGCTAAATTTAGCGAAATAGCAATGAAATTATTAGCTAGAAATTAAAAATCAAAAAAAATACCTGTAAACTCAACTACCATAGTGGTTAAGTTGACTAAAATCAAGTTTTTTATGATAACAATGTGAACGTTCCATCATTTTTTCACTATTTTTAGCCTAATTATATCATTTGAGAAATTAATGAAAATCTCAAATAAAAAACAAGCAACATGAAACTTAACCCATTAACTAACTGGACTGTATGTATTTTAATGCTATTAGCATTGAATTCTACTGGGCAAACAGGAGTTTTTTACTATCCATTGAATAATCCGGAATATCCAAATTCGAGTATTATTGACCTTTTAGAAACGACTGATAGCAAAATACAGATGCTAAATTTTTGCTCCAGCTCTAAATTTACGAATGCTGAAATTCAACTAATTACCATAGGAAAAACGGGTGAATCGATTGTTACATCAACCGAGTCGATTGAAAACCTATACAATTTAATAAAGCTTGAGGCATCAAAACCAAATGGGTACAGAGTTTTTGGTAATTTATCGGTAAATAAGCAATATGTACCCTTTCAGCTTTTTTTAAGTCAAGAAGGCAAGGAAGTGTCCAAAACAATTGAAACACAAATTTATTCAACCTTAATAAGCGATATAACCAGTGATGCGAATTATTATTATATTTTATATACCAAGTCGGTTAAGACCGAAAAATTCAATATTTCTCTTAATAAACTGGAAAATAGTACCAATAAAGTAGAATGGTTAAAAAAAATATCGTCGGAACAAAATGAAGAAGCCGATCAATTGGTAGTTACCAAAACTGGTGATATTTATATTCTTGGAAAGAAATATAATGACGAATCGACGGAATATGTTCCCATTATTTATAGGCTCGATAACCAAGGAAATCAATTGTGGAAAAAAGGAATTGACGTTCCTAACAATTTCAGCAGTCAAAGTTTTATAGTATCGAATTCGAACGAAATATTATATGTTTGCGGATATACAAAAAATCCCACAGGTACCTGTGAAACAAGAGTTGTAAAACTTTCGCCCGATGGGGAGGAATTGAATTCTAATTCCTTAACCGATTTTAATGCCAATGGAATTATAAGTTTACAAAATAAAAACTATTTAATTTTTGGTTCAAAGTTTTTTGTCGATCAAAAGCAAGTAATTACCAATGGAAAGTTCTCGATTATAAACGACATGCTTCAAGAAATTGCAAATAAAACGCTCGATGAAAATGATAAACCGGATATAGATATCAAGCAAACCAGCAGAACCAGTTCCGATTTTCTATCGGCTATACAACTATCGGACGGTAGAATTGCAATGGCTGGAAGAGTTTTTATGACTGTGGGGAACGAAACCTTGCAAAAGCAAAATATACCCCTATTGATGCTAATAAATGAGAATGGAACCTATACCAAGTAACCCAGTGAGAATAGCATTGTTAAAAATGTTATATCTTATTATCACTTGAATTAAAAACCTTCACTTACGTTTATTACTAATACCATAACTTGATTTTTCTGCAATGAAAAACAAGATAATCCAGTGGCAATAGTTTTGAATGCAACCAATTTAAATAGGAAAAAGATTATGAGTTTTGATTTTGATGAAATAATTAACCGCAAAAACACCGATTGTGTAAAACATGACGGCATGAAATTATTCTTAAATGCTGAAGAATGCCTGCCCATGTGGGTTGCCGACATGGATTTCAAGTCGCCCCCTTGTATTGTAGATGCAATTAAAAAAAGGTTAGAACATGAAGTTTTTGGTTATACCATTCGCACCGACCGTTTTTATAACAGCATTGTAAACTGGATGCAGAAAAGACACGGATGGGAAATCAAGAAAGAATGGATATCATTTAGTCCGGGAGTTGTTGCGGGTTTTTCAATTGCCATTGAAAACCTGACCGAACCGGGAGATGCACTGATTATTCAATCGCCCGTGTATTTTCCATTTTTCCAAACCATCATCAGTACCGGTCGAAAAGTGATTTATAATCCATTAAGATTAGAAAATGGTAGAATGACTATTGATTTTGATGATTTTAAATCAAAACTAACCCCCAATGTAAAAATGCTGCTTCTTTGTAACCCTCATAATCCGGGGGGAAGCGTTTGGAAAAGGAATGAATTGGAGCAATTGGCAGAAATCTGTTTAGCCAATAATATGATGGTAATTTCAGATGAAATACATGCCGACATTGTGTTTTCACCATCAAAGCACATTCCATTTGCCAGTTTGAATAATGAAATAGGTGAAAAAACATTAACGGTAATGTCGCATAGTAAAACCTTTAATGTTGCCGGTTTAACCACCTCGTTTGTGATTACTCAAAATGCAGAAATGCTCAAAAAATTCAATAAAGGATTGCACATTCCTCATTTGCACATGGGGAACATTTTTGGAACGGAAGCATTGATTGCAGCCTACGAACAAGGAGAACCCTGGTTAAACGAGTTATTAGTGTACCTTAAAAATAACATCGCTTTTTTAGATAATTACTTGAAAAATGAAATTCCAATTTTGAAACTCATTATTCCCGAATCGACCTATTTGTTATGGATTGATTGCCGTGCATTGAATATGAACTCAAAGGAACTGAATGAATTTTTTATTCAAAAAGCAAAAGTTGCTATCAATGAAGGAAGTATGTTTGGCCCAGGAGGTGAAGGGTTCATTAGAATTAATGTAGGCTGCCCAAAAGCTATTGTGGAAAAAGCTCTAACCCAAATTAAAATAGCTGTAAACAACATCTAGTTTTATAAGTAGCTCCGTTAATATTTGAGCCAATCAAACAAATTGACAAATATTTATTTTCGATACTTTGGTAAAAAATGTTTGTACCTTTGCATGCATTTTTAGACTAATTATTGGGTTTCGATGGATAAAAAAAAGGTAACAATTACTCTGTTTCTTCTTAGTTGCATTATTGCATTGGTTGTTTTAATAAGGCTTAACTACCAGGCATATAGCTTACTTAAAAACTCCGTATCATCAGAACTTATGCCTGCTAAATTTCAATTGCTGCAAAAGCAAATTAGTACAGTTAATATTGCATTTTTTATTCCTATGCTTTTGCTATCATTATTTTGGTATTATTTAACCAATAGTCGGACTTTAATCCTCATTTCGAACATACTATACATTACCGTCACAATTTTCGTAACTTATACACTCAATCGTGAATTTAACGAATTACATAACGCAAAAGCTACGGAAACAGTTGGTTTTTGGCTATTTGCACTCATTGGCATATTTAGTATATTAGGATCAGTTTTGGTAAGTGTAATAGGTTATATAACAGTCCGAAACCTAAACAACCGCATCAATCCTATCCCTAAAAAAGGGAGAAATAAATTTAGTCGGTAGCATCTATTTTTTTAGTATCTTGTAACAGTTTTCCCAAAAATAAAAACAATGAACCACATTACACCTCTAATTATTGATAGGACCACAAAGACACCACAGATTATTTTTGATCCAATTAATGGCGTTTATGAAATTTCAGGACGATCGTTGCCTGAAAATGTCGTTAAGACATACGAACCCGTTTTGCAATGGATTGATCAAAATATTGGGAAAATACATGATCCCGTGGTCGTCAATTTCAAGTTAGATTATCTTAATTCTGCCTCAGCCAAAATGGTATCACTGATTCTAACAAAACTTGAGGAGTTCTACAAATCGGGAAGCAGCATTGAAATTAAATGGTATTATAACTACGATGACGATGATATTTTATCGGAAGGTGAAATTTATGCGAAATTGAAAAAAATTCCCATAAACCTAATTGGAATTGATGAAAATGATGAAGAAAAAGAATAATTCAATCCAGATATGATACAAAAAGCCGTGGTTTTAGCGAGGGCACTGAAAAAGTCCTGATAAATTAAGGGCTTGTACAATTTTGTTTGTACAAGCCCTTTTCCTTGCCATATTTAAAAAAACATTCTCTCTTTGTTGCAAATAAGCCTTTCTCAGCCCG
>JBAYKX010000108.1:0-8555 GCA_041664345.1 Salinivirgaceae bacterium | reverse complement strand
TAGGTATTACCTAGAAGGTAATTAAAGTTAATGCAGCAAATGGAGTTTCGTTTATTTTCTATCTCAAATTTATGGTTTCTAGTTGAAACCATAAATTTGAGATAGTCTTTGCAAAACTAACGGTAAGGTAATGTGCGATGGGTATTTGGTTGCAAAGCGGGAAACCCCGATTTGGCTACACCCAAAATTGGGAGTTTTTATTTTCCCAATTTTGAGGATTAGCTTTATCGTCAGGCTTATTCAATAATAATCGGGGTTAGGAATGGTGGAAAATTAGAATGATGGAAGAAAAATGCGATTTTAATTCACTGATTATGTTTCCACCTTCCCACCTTTTTACCCTGCTACCCTGCTACCCTGCTACCCTGCTACCCTGCAACCCCGTTACCCTGTCACTTAGCCCGAGTTAATTTGTAATGTGTGAATTATATAACTTTTTTCACATATTATATGACGTTTATGCGGGAACATTACCATAATTTTATAAATATATTAACGTTGAAGTAAGACTAAATTTATTTGTAAACTCCTTTGCTTCTGTCTCTTGTCTCTGCGGTCTTGTCTCAAATAATTCTTTTCAATTATGAAAAATAAAATCCGGATTCTGCATATCGACGACAACCTGCTCGACCGACAAATGGTAAAAAACATCCTTCAAAAAGAAACGGATGAATTTGAAGTAATAGAAACTGATAACCATCTCGAATTTGAACTCCACCTTACTAAAAGTGATTTTGATTTAATACTAAGCGAATTTAACATACCAGGCTTAGAAGGATTAAATGTGATACAGTTAGTAAAGACGAAAAAGCCTGAGATACCTGTAATTATTGTTACCGGCAAAGGATCCGAAGAAATTGCAGCCGAAGCTATGAAATTGGGTGCTGCCGATTATGTAATTAAATCGGAAAAACACATTCAAAACTTGAGCCCAGCTATTCGAAAAGTGATTGAGAATAGAAAGATTCAAGATGCTTATAAAGCAACTCTAAACGCGTTGCGCAAAAGTGAGGAACGTTTTCGCCTGCTTTTTGATAACAGCATGGATGGAGTTTTACTCACTCAACCTGATGGTGTCATTATTAAAGCTAATGATGCTGCGTGTAATATTTTCGGGAGAACTGAACCGGAACTAAAACAGGTTGGGCGAAATGGTATTTTAGATGTAACAGATCCACGTTTGGCCGTCGCAATTCAAGAACGTTCACAAAAGGGTAAGTTTGAAGGGGAACTTACCGGATTACGCAACGATGGCTCCCCATTTCCCATTGAAATTTCAAGTGCCATATTTCAAGATATTGATGGCAACCAACGAAGTAGCATGGTTGTTCGCGACATTACCGAACGCAAACACGCAGAGGAAACCTTAGTAGAGGAACGCAATTTACTTAGAACCCTGATTGATAACCTGCCGGTTGGTATTTTTGTTAAAGACATAGAATATCGGAAAATAATCGCCAATAAATTACATATATCCAGTACGTTAAAAAATTTGTCCGCTTTAGGTTTGGATCCAAATACTGACCTTATTGGAAAGACTGATTTCGAGGTTACTACAAGAGAGTTGGCTGAAAAATATTTTGTCGATGACCAAAAGGTGGTCCGCGATGGAGAGGTTATAATAAACAAGGAAGAAGAAGAAACTGGACCGGATGGCAAACAAAATTGGAAGCTGTTGACTAAAATTCCATTTCGCGATAAAGAGGATGTTATCATTGGCATGATAGGTATTATTAACGACATTACCGAACACAAGCAAGCAGAGAAAGAGCAACTGACTTTATTTTCGCGTTACGAAGCAATACTGGCTTCGGTGCCGGAAATAATTATGGAAGTTGATTGTAATAAAAAATATACTTGGGCAAACCAGGCCGGTATTGAATTCTTTGGTGATGGTGTAATTGGAAAAGAAGCTGCCTTCTATTTTGAGGGAGAACAAGAAACGTACAAACAATTAGAACCTCTTTATAACAGAACTAAAAGCATTATTTACATCGAAAGTTTGCAGCGGCGTTGCGACGGTGAAAAACGTTTGCTGGCGTGGTGGTGTCGTTTACTTGAAGATGAAGATGGTAAAGTAACCGGCGCATTGTCTGTGGCACAGGATATCACTGATCGCAAAATGGCAGATGAAGCTCTTATTGCTTCTGAAATCCGTTATCGTCGGCTTTTTGAATCGGCCAAGGATGGCATTCTTATACTCGATGCCGAAACGGGGATGATTGCTGATGTAAACCCTTATTTGGTTGAATTGCTAGGTTACTCAACAGAACAGTTTCATGGAAAAAAGGTCTGGGAAATTGGCATTTTCACTGACATAATTGCTAATCATGATAAGTTTCTTGAATTACAGCAGAAAGAATATGTCCGGTATGATGATTTACCTTTAAAGACGATTGATGGACGGCAAATTTCAGTTGAGTTCATTAGCAATTTATATTTGGTGAATAAAAAGAAAGTGATACAATGCAATATCCGCAATATAACCGAGCGCAAGCTGGCAGAAAAAAAACTGTTGGAAAGTGAAGAACGGTTTCGATCGCTCTATGAAAATTCCACCATTGGGCTTTATAGGACCACCCCCAACGGGGAAATTCTTTTAGCAAATCCTACCCTGGTAAAGATGACTGGGTTCTCATCATTTAAAGAGCTTGCTTCAAAGAATCTTGTGAAGGATGGCTTACTATCTCTTTATGAACGAAAAAAATTTCTTGAAAAAATAGAAATGAATGGTGAAGTTAACGGTCATGAGTCGGTATGGCTCAGAAAAGATGGAACAGTTATTACTATAAATGAGAGCGCAAAAGCTATCCGCGATTCTAATGGAAATACGTTGTATTACGACGGAACTGTTGAAGACATTACCGAACGCAAACAGGCAGAAGTTGCCATGAGATTATCAGAAGAGAAATTCAGAGCTATTTTTTACCATGCCAGCGACGGTATGTTTCTTACAGACGTGGAAACCAGAAAGTTTTTTATGTGCAATGCAACGTGCGCACGAATGTTGGGCCATACTAAAGAAGACTTTCCTAATCTGAATGTTGCAGATATGCATCTAGTTGAAGACCTTCCTTTTGTTTACGAACAGATCGAGAAAGCCCTCAAGGGGGAAAAGAGTATTACTAATAATATCAGGTTCAGGCGGAAAAATGGAGATATCTTTTTTGCCGATCTAAGTCCTGCCCTAATAACAATCGGTGATAAGAAATTTTTGCTCATTCTGATTAAAGATATTACCGAACGCAAAAAAGCCGAAGAACAACGAATTGTACAAACAACAGCGTTAGAAGCTACTGCAGTTAGTGTTGTAATTACCAATGTTGAAGGAACAATAACATGGGTGAATGCTGCTTTTACCCTGTTAACGGGATACAGTAAAGAAGAAGCAATAGGTAAGAATCCAAGAATCGTGAAATCAGGATTGCATGATAAACTTTTTTATAAAAACATGTGGAATACTATAAAAGCAGGAAATGTATGGCACAACGAGATAATCAATAAACGAAAAGACGGTAGTTTATATACCTCAGAAATTACAATCACTCCGGTACTTGATCCGAATGGCAAAGTCCAGAATTACATATCTCTTGAACAAGATATTACCGAGCGTAAACGGGCTGAGGAAGAAATACGAAACATGAATGCAACCCTTGAACTAAAGGTTGAAGAAAGGACAAAAAAACTTTCCGAGGCAAATCTCGATTTGAAGGAAGCAAAAGTCCAGGCTGAGCATGCAAACCAGGCAAAGAGTGAATTTTTATCGAATATGAGCAATGAAATCAGGACCCCAATGAATGCGGTTTTAGGTTATGCCGAATTGTTAAATAATTTGCTGGAAGATAAAGCCCAGAAAGAATACCTTAATTCCATTATGTCGAGCGGGAAAACACTACTGACACTCATAAACGACATTCTCGATCTTTCGAAAATTGAAGCCGGGAAGCTTGAATTAACGTTCGATTTTGTGAATACTCATTCATTTTTTTCCGAGTTTGAACGTATTTTCTCATGGAAAGTAGCCGAAAAAGGTTTGGTATTTATCCTCGACATTGTTTCCGGTATCCCGGCAGGAATTTATGTGGATGAAACCCGGCTTCGGCAAATTATCCTTAACGTTATTGGCAATGCCGTAAAATTTACCCAAAAAGGACATGTAAAGCTCAAAGTATATATCGAAAATCCACAGATAGTTAAATTATCAAATAAAAAAGCGGAAGAATTTATTGATTTGGTAATTGAAATTGAAGACACAGGAATAGGTATTTCAAGCGAATTTCAGGAACAAATTTTCGAACCATTCTCGCAGGAGCAACACAAGAACCAGTTTGGTGGTACCGGTTTAGGATTGGCAATTTCGAGGCGGCTTCTTTCCCTAATGAATGGTACCATTCAAATACAATCGGCATTAAAAAAAGGAACTACATTTATAATAAAGATACCGAATATTACTTATTTACGTGACTTTGAAAGGCCAACCGACAATTTTCATTTCGACCCGGCTAACATAGTATTTGAAAAGGCAACCATACTTATTGTTGACGATGTTGCCCATAACCGGAAATACATTGTGGATGCACTTAAAAACACCAATATTGAAATTATTGAAGCCGAAGATGGTCTATCGGGATATCGCCTGGCAAAAGATAGGATACCCGACCTCATTATTTCCGATTTGCGCATGCCTAAGCTCGACGGGTTTGGTTTTTTAGAAAAAATACTGGGTAATGCCAAACTAAGTCATATTCCGGTTATTGCCTATTCAGCCTCGGCAATGAAAGAACAAAAAGAACATGTATTCAATTGTAATTTTTCGGGATTGTTGATAAAACCGGTTCTGGTTACCGACTTATATATTGAACTAATGAATTATTTGCCTTATACAAGTACTCTAGTTCCTGAAAAAGACCAACCACCACGGATAGAGTTATTAAATCAAATTAACGACATACAAGGTCTGATACAATCGCTTGAAACTGTTTACAATATTGCTTGGAAGAAATTTGAAGTAATACAACCAATGGGTGAAGTCAAGCAATTCGGCATAAATATGGAAAATCTGGGTAAAGCCCACAATGCTGAAACAATTAAAAAATATGGGAACGAATTAAAGTTAGCTGCCGATAATTTTAATATCGATTCCGTATTAAATCTTCTATATAAATACCAAAATATTGTTAAGGAAATTAAAGAGTATCAGTCAAACAATTAGTATCATGACAATGAATAGTGTAGAACAAAAGCAACCAACTATCCTGATAGTTGACGATAATCCCAAAAATCTGGAAGTATTGGGTAAATTATTGCAGGTAGAAAAGTACAAAATTGAATTCGCTGTGAATGGTAAAGCCGCCTTGGAATGGTTAGAGATTAGGCAATTCGACCTTATATTGCTCGATATAAACATGCCGGGACTCAATGGATTTGAAGTATGTAAAATAATCCGTTCAAACCCGCTTTTGGGAAACGTACCTATTATTTTCATATCGGCCGAGAGCGACAGGGAAAACATATTAAAAGGTTTTGAACTTGGAGCTCAAGATTACGTTACAAAACCTTTCGATAGCAGGGAGTTAATAATGAGGGTTAAAACGCATCTTTTACTGAAGAAAAGCATCGAAGAACTCGAAGAACTTAACACATCGCTTGAAGAAAAAGTTAAAGAACGTACTCTTCAGCTAAATAAAGCAAAAGAAAGGGCTGAAGCAAGCGATAGGCTTAAAACAGCATTCATGGACAACATATCGCACGAAGTGCGCACACCACTCAATGGAATACTTGGCTTTGCATCACTTATTGTAAAACCGAATATTACGGATGAAAAGAAAAAACATTTTCTTGAGATTCTGGAACAAAGCAGTAAAAGGTTGCTTAATACCATAACTGGATACATGGATATTTCGCTCATTGTATCGGGCAATCAGGTGGTTAATAAAGCGACTTGTTTGGTAACGTACCTACTAAAGGCTGTATTTCAAAAATATAAACCATTGTGTGAAACGAAAGGAATTGTTTTAACTTTTGATATTCCTCCTTCAGTTGATGATTTTCAAATTAAAACAGATGAAACCCTTTTACTCAAAATTTTAAACCATTTGATGGATAATGCTTTAAAATTCACCAACGAAGGCAGAATTGTTATTGGCTTTACGCTGAAAGAAAATAAGGTTGAGTTTTTTATAAAAGATACAGGCAAAGGGATTTCTACAGAGGCACAACAACACATATATAACTATTTTATTCAGGAAGATATGACTCTCACCCGCAACTTTGAGGGCAGCGGTTTAGGTTTGTCAATTTCAAAGGGATTGGTTAAGTTACTGGAAGGAGAAATTTGGTTTGAAACAGAGAAAGGGAAAGGTTCAATATTTTATTTCACAATTCCTTTCGCTGAATCAACCAACAAACTACAAAACAACACGGTTGTTGAAAATGAATATAAAGCACAAAGTAAACCGGTAATCCTGATAGCCGAAGATGATGATACCAATTATTCTTTACTCAATGAGATTTTTAGTTCGCCGACTATTGAGTTAATTCGTGCTGTTAATGGCGCCGAAGCTGTTGAAATTTGCAGGAATAATTCCACAATCACCTTAATACTAATGGATTTGAAAATGCCCGTATTGAACGGCTTTGAAGCAACCAAGCAAATAAAAGCAATGAATAAAAACATACCAATTGTAGCAACCACCGCTTACGCTTATCGCGAAGATGAAGCAATGGCACAAGCTGCCGGCTGCGATGATTATATTGCAAAACCTTTCAATCAAAAAAAATTGGAGGCTATAATAAATAAATATTTAGTGGGTACTAAGTTGCAACTGGTATATTAAAGTTAATTCTCAATAAAATTAAGAAATGAACAATAACACGAAGGTTTCAAACATTTTAATTGTTGATGACAATCCTAAAAACTTGCAAGTACTAGGAAAGTATTTGCAAACAGAAGGATTTCATATTGAATTTGCCTTGAATGGGAATACTGCCTTGGAGTGGATTGAAAATACACAATTTGATCTTATTCTACTTGATATAAATATGCCTGAATTAGATGGGTATGCAACTTGCCAAATCATTAAAAGCAATCCATTAAATCAAAATATTCCTATTATTTTTTTAACAGCAAATACCGATATCGAAAGTATTGTCAACGCTTTTGATTTGGGCGCGGTTGATTATATAACAAAACCATTTAACCATAAGGAACTAATTGCAAGGGTTAGAACACAAATTGATAATAAAAATTCAAGAGCTGAAATAGCAAGAAATCTTTTTGAAATAGAATACAAAAATAAATTAATTACTGATAGCATACATTATGCAAAAATAATTCAAACTGCGGTATTGAATGAGTTTCAGAACGGAGCAGCGTTTTTTCGGGAACATTTTATACTCAACCTTCCGAAAGATATTGTTAGTGGCGACTTTACATGGTTTTATAAAACCCATGATAAATTACTGGTTGGTGTTTTTGATTGCACCGGGCATGGTGTTCCCGGAGCATTTATGAGCATGCTCGGGATTACCCTGTTAAATGAAATGGTTATTAGTGATAAAATTGATAAGCCCAATCTAATCCTCGATAGGTTACGAAAAAAAATAATTGATGCATTAGGTCAAAAGGGTGTTATTTTAGAAGTGGCTGATGGGATGGATGGCTCCATTATATCTTTTGACCAAAAACATAGTAAAGTTATTTATTCCGGAGCTTTTAATTCTCTTTATTTAATGCGAAACAATAAAATAATTGAACTTAAGGCAGATAGGATGCCTCTATCACACTATGAAATTATGAACAATTTTTCCTTTCGTGAAATAGAAATCCTGCCTGATGATATAATATACCTATCAACTGATGGATATATCGCTCAATCAGGAGGGCAAAACCAGAAAAGATTCAAATCAGGTCAATTTAAAAACACCCTTCTTAAGCTTCATACACATCCATTACAAACACAAAAGCAGATGCTTCTTGAAACCTTTAATAATTGGAAAGGAACATGCGAGCAGGTTGATGATATTACGGTTGTTGGGTTAAGGTTTTGAAACTAAAACGCAACAATTTTGCCAAATTAAAATGGAAAACCGCCTCGGAAATCTTATTATTACTAATTCTACCAATGGAAATAAATATAGATACACCATATTGAAAGTTCAATAGTTAGGCGTAAACAATTTGAAAGATGCTTTTACCGTGCTGGAGCACTGTGATCCATGCCTGTCGCTGAAATAATTACAGAAATTTTCAGGTTCGGCTGCTTTTCACTCAGCGCTAGTCCTCCCCTGGGGGCATAGTCGTTAAGTTAATTATTATTAAACATTGATAATCAGTGCATTTTAAACATAGAACCTACCTTATTTTATTTTTTTTAACCTTAGTAGAATCCATTTTTTGATACAGTCGCAACCTTATTACCTTATTTGCCGCATGATATACTATAATAAGGTAATAAGGTTAATTAGCACAGCCTCCATTTTCTACTAAGGTTTAGTAATGAAAATAAGGTTTCTCTATGAAATGATATATTTTATTAATCATTTTACTATTTTTT
>JBAYKX010000107.1:0-8800 GCA_041664345.1 Salinivirgaceae bacterium | reverse complement strand
TTAGGTATAACCCCGACCTAGAAATTGTTGCAGCTCATCAAACAGATGAACGGTATCAAGTGAATTACTTACAATTTCTTAGTCGATTGAGTGATTTGTTTTTCCAAATCGCTCAATTTGGGTAATAGTTGAAAAAACGTAACTGTAAGACTTAAAGCTAATTTAATAATTGTTTTAAAAGCCACAGATTCACTGATAATTAATCTGTGAATCTGTGGCTAATTTTAATTTGAATTATTACCAATAAACTATTCCAGGAAATTTCTCAAAAAACCCTGATTTTCTTTTCCGGCGTTCCTACCCGAAGGAGCTATGGCCCGTATCAATTTATGAATAGGCATACTCTGGAGCCAAACTTTACCGGTTCCCTGCAAAGTAGCCATAAAGAGTCCTTCACCACCAAAGACCATGCTTTTTAACCCACCAGCTTGCTGAATATCGTATTGAATGGTTTCTTCAAAACCTACGATGCAACCGGTATCAACCCTAAGTGTTTCGTTATTTAATTGGCGTTCAATAACAGTACCACCTGCATGAATAAATGCCCGGCCATCGCCTTCCAGTTTTTGCAAAATAAACCCTTCACCACCAAAGAATCCGGCACCTAGTTTTCGGTTCAAAGTAATAGAAACTTTTGTTCCCATGGCTGCACATAAAAATGCATCTTTTTGAACAATCAGTCTTCCTCGATAATTCCGAAGCTCAATAGGGATAATAGTTCCAGGATAAGGAGCTGCAAAAGCAACGTGTTTTTTTCCAAAACCTAGGTTTGTAAAATGGGTTAAAAAAATGGATTCACCGGTAAGTGCCCGGGCACCGGCATTTAATAGCTTGCTCAATAACCCTTCCGAAGGGTTTGTACCATCGCCCATTTTTGTTTCAAATGCAATGCCGTCTTCCATATACATCATGGCTCCGGCTTCTGCAATAACCGTTTCATGTGGATCCAATTCAATCTCTACCAACTGAATGTCGTGCCCAATTATTTTGTAATCTACCTCGTGTGATAACATAATCTTAGAATTAATTTTAAAATTCAAATTTAGGTAATGTGACGGAATTGCTTGTAAAAGATACAGGGAATTTTAGAAATTAGAGGTCAGAATTTAGAGATTCGAAATTACAAGTTGGAAGTTGTCCTAATAAGGGGAAGCTTACAATCCATTTATCAATCTCGGTTTTGCCATGTTGCGAGTTTTTCTATTATTGGTGGCCAACGGTCGCAGCTATGCGCAGTGCGTGTTGATTACCTTACAGTTTGCGGTTGTATTCATAGCCAAAATAAATTTATGTAGCCAAGTTAATGTTTTTTACCAAAAACCCTAAATTTATTTTGGCGAGGTTAACAAGTGCGAATACGCTTAAAACTTACAAGTTGCAGCATTGAGTTTATAGCGGGTTAGCGTTTCGTTATTTATTTTCTATCCATTTTTCAATATTTTCGGAATACCCCTCAATTAACCTTGGAAAATCAAATTCACTATCTATTGTCGGATTAAATGTCTTTTTCAAATGGTGATTTGCTAAAGGAAAAAACACAACTTCAATATATTCATTGCTCAAATTATTTAGCAGCAATTTATTTTTATTTGCGTCGACTAAATCATCTCTTTCTCCTAATAAAACTAGTGTTGGTATATTTATACTTTCCCAGTCTGTATAAAAGTTTTCAGTCCTTCCTTTCCAATAGAAACCAGCAAATTCATCCTTGTCGATGTTTAATCCTTCATATAATCCAGTCTGGTTCATAAAGCTATATTCTTGAGCATTTCGCTGAATAAAATCTTCAACTTCCTTGTAATTTGCTCCGTTATTAATCATTTTTTCAACTACTCTATGGCTATTTGCAGCAATATGTCCATTTGATTTTGAATTACCTGAATTAACAACTCTTAAACTATCTGAATATGCGGCAGCTTCTACTACGCTGACGATTCCTGGTGATTTAGCAATTAGAAAAGATGGAATATCTGTTTTTGTAATAATTCTTGGAAGTAACATTGCTCCTTGACTATATCCCCAAAGTCCTATTTTATTCTTATCAACGCTCTCTCTTCTTTTTATTGTTTCTAAACAAGCAATTGCATCTGTTATTAAATCATCATAATTTGAAGTGTAATAATTTCCTGTTGATTTTCCATTTCCTCTTTTATCATATATTAAAACTTCAAACCCCAGTTTGGCAAAGAAATCGGCATCAAATACATAATCACTTTTCAGATTTGTTGATGACCCGTGTAATAGAATTAAAGTTGGGAATTTTCCTTTTCCTTTTTGTTTATAAAAATCCGCTGAAATAACTATACTGCCACTTTTTATAGTCAAGTTTTCTATTGAATATGATTTTTCAGGTGTTTTTGTCTGTTTTATCAAATTAAATACCATATTCATATTTGGTGGTCCATTTTGCATTTCTATTGTTCCATTAATTTGGTCATTTTTCAAAGTTCCTTTAAAATGCAATTCAACATCAAGAACAAGTGAGAAAAAAACATTGCCATTATTAATTTTCAAATTCGTTATTGGTTGTTCTAAAAGCATTAAATCAGAACTTGAAAATGTTTGCTTATCTGAATTCAAGTTAATTGATAAATCAACAGTTTTTCCATTCAGTCCGATTGAACCTAACCAATAACCAGATATTGTTCCCGAATTAGCACACCCATTCAATAATAAATTGATGAATAAAAGAATGATTAGTTTTGATTTCATAATTACCTTACTTATTTGTAGTGTGTCTTTTCTAATGAACGCTAACGTTGGCGGTAGACGTAGTAAGGGATTCGAAGCTCCGCACTCTCATTTCCGTATATCGTTTCTTTCTTATTCATAATTCAAATATAGCAATTTAGCCCTTATTATGTTTACCGCGGGTTGTGGTGCGTTTTTTAAGCCGTTATTGGGTTTATTCTAATCTGCCCACCGATTGCTCTTAACACTTTCATTATTGTCTCAAATTGTGGCTTTGCACCTTCAGATAAAGCCTTGTATAAACTTGGTCTGCTTAGTCCAGTTTCTTCAGCAATTTTGGTCATTCCGATTGATTTTGCAATATGACCAATTGCTGTAATAACGTCTGAATTATCTCCTTCCTCCAAAACAGAATTAAGATATTCTGCAATCATTTCGTTACTGTCTAAATAATCTGCTATGTCAAATTTTGAAGTTTCCATATCTCTATTTTGTTATGTTTTTTAAAATCTCTTTTGCTTTTTCAATGTCTTTTTGCTGAGTTGATTTGTCACCCCCATTAAGTAGAAGAATTATTTTCCCATCTTTTTCCTTAAAATAAACTCTATAGCCTTTAGCGTAATTTATTTTTAGTTCACGAATGCCATCACCAACAGGCTCGCAATCTCCAAAATGTCCGTCACTTTCAATTTTTTGAATTCGAAACAATATTTTTGCTTTGGCTCTCAAATCCTTTAGTTTTCTTAGCCATTTATCGAACTCAACTGTTTTCTCAATAAAGTACATCTATTTCTGTATTCATTCGGATACAAACTTACACAATCCTTTTTAATTTAGAAAGTCTTATATGGAATTCCGAAGCTGCCATGTAAAATGCACCACAACAACCCTCTATCCCCAGTCCAACCGGGAATATACACTCAATTTGCTGTATAAACCCATATAGTTGTGGATATTTCTCATATATGCAAGGGTTTTGGTGTAGGTTAATCGGTTGTTATGAATCTGTTACCAAAGCTAACCAAAAAATCTGAAAACCAAGACCCAATTTCAGGAATTCTGAAATCACAAGTTAGAAGTAAACTTGATAATGTCTGAAAATCTAACTCTAACTTCTAAAATCTAATTTCTAATCTCTACTTCTTTACCAACGGCCAAATAAGCTGTTCCAAGCCGTTCAACTTAATTTCATACATCTGGGCTAACTGATTGCCCAATTTACCTTGGGGAAAACCTTTCTGATTAAACCAAACCAAATAAGGTTCGGGCAATTCAATCAGCAAGCGGCCTTTATACTTGCCAAAAGGCATTCGGGCATTGGCTAGCTCAATCAACAATTCTTTGTTGGGGAATAATTCTTGCATGGCTCAAATGTAAAAAAAAGATCCGGTCAAAATAAGATAATTGAAGTTTCTACTTAACGAGATTTCAATTTCTTCCGAATGCTCCATTTCAACAAATTGGCTTTTAAATTGTCACTATTGCTGTTATAAAAAAACGTGCGGAATTTAATACTAACCTAAAATTTAAAAGTATGGAATATTCTATCAATTATTTAGCAGTGTTGGTTGCTGCCCTTTCAGCATTTGCATTGGGTGCTATTTGGTATGGTAAACCGCTATTTGGCAAAGCCTGGCAAAAGGAATTGGGCTATACCGATGAATATTTACAAAGTGGGAATATGGCTAAAACATTTGGATTTAGTTTTGTCCTTACGCTAATTATGGCGCTGGGCATGGCTTATTTGTTTCACAGCATTGCCGCCGATAAACTAAATTGGAAATTGGGCTTAACCCACGGACTGTATGTTGGAATTGCTTTTGTTGCCACCTCCATGGGGGTAAATTATTCCTTTCAACGCAAATCGTTTAAACTGTGGGCTATTGATGCCGGATATCAGGTGGTTTTCTTAACACTGATGGGCGCTATACTTGGGGCTTGGCATTAATAAATAGAAAGAATTATAATATAGAACCTACCTGATTTTATTGATTCAGGTAGGCTTTTTTATGTAGATTTGTAACGTAATGTTCAAATTATTGCTTTATTTTGATAGTAGAAATATTTTTAATTTAAAAGTTATGAAGCCATTAAGTAAGTTTATTACAGGTTTATTAGCCGGTGCTGCAGTTGGTGGAGTAATTGCTTTGCTTTACGCACCACAAAGCGGCAAAGAAACCCGTGAACAGATTAAACGAAAGTTTAAGGATCTTGAAGATCAGTTAGATTCGTTGAAGGGTAAAAAAGGGGAAGAAGCTCAATTGACCAAAGAAGAATTGGCTGCAAAAATAGCGGCACTCCAACGGGAAATCGATTTGCTTTCGAAAGAACTATAAGTAAAACCATCGTTATGATAGAAGATTTTACCAACCTAAAAAACGACGTTCAGGAATATATTGAAGTGCGTTTTGATTTGATAAAATTACATTTAGCCGAAAATTTATCGCGGTTAATAAGTAATGGAGCCACGGTTGCAATTATCGGATTTTTCCTGTTTTTCATTTTCTTTTTCCTTTCGTTTGCTGCGGGGTACTATTTTGCTAACATACTTAAATCAAACGAATTAGGATTTCTGTTAGTTGCCGGATTCTATTTCCTATTGCTGCTGGTGTTTTTAGTGTTTCGAAAAAGAATCATTGAGCGGCCCATTATTAAGGCTATTGTAAAACTGTTTTTTGCCAAAATTAAATCCGATGAATCGTAATAACCCAACCTATTCTGGAATTTCTTCGTTTGAAGATTTTAAGCTTGAAAAAGAGCGCCTGCTTTTAAAAGTGGAACTTATTGAAACCCGCATCAGTTTTAACTTTGAGAAAATACGTAGTATTTTTTCGATATCCAGCATGCTTTTCTCGGTGGCTAAAGAATATATTATGCCTAAGATATCAGAGTTTTTGGGCGGAATGTTCAAAAAAGCATAGAGTTGAAAAAAAGATTCGTACTTTTTGCCTACCCATCTTACCCAAAACCCTGTACATCTTATCCAATATGACATAGAGACGGGTATGATGATTAAAATTCATGTTACCCCATCTTACCCGATGGTTTTATAATTGCCAAATTTAAAAGTTTGTTGTTAATAGTTGAAAGCGGATTTCATCATCTGAATTTCAGCCCTGTGAATACCAATTTTATTTGCTATTTGTTCCCATTCGCTTACGGAACTGCGTACTTCGGAAAGAATAATATCCATTTCTTTTTTATTTAAACGGAAGTATTCTCCTATGCTTAAAGCCAAATCAAAATCCAATGCATTGCTTTGGGTATTGATGTTAATTGCAAGGCCACCTTTTTCAATGGAGGGATTAATATCATAAGCAGGCGATAGCACCCAACCTTTGGGGGTAAGCAAAAAACCGTGGTTTCGCATGTGATCATCGGTATTTGAAATGGCAATATTGAATACAATCCTTCGCCAATGTTGATGCAAGTCCATATCTACATTTGCCCCTGAAAACTGGATGAATACAGCAATATCCAAATAACTGACTTCCTTTTCTTTCAGCGTATCTTCATTATTACCGGTCATGGTCATTGCCGATGAAAAGTGAATCCGTTCACCCAATTCCCGGTCAAAACGCTTGGTAAAAAAAGTATGATAACGACCCGAAACCTTTTCGACTTTAGAATCCGCCATCTGAATACCCGCTTTTATAGCAAGCTTATAGGCCAGGTATTCCCACAACGCTTTATCAAGGGTGTCATTTTTTGAAGGGAATTTTGCAATCCAAGGATGTTTGGCATCATCCAGTATATTTGCTTTGGGGCTCGCTCCTCCCAGCGATGAACCGGGAGCCATTAAAATAGCCAACCATTTTCGCATCTCTTCCAATTCATGGTCGCTCTCTACCATTTCGGCACAATATTGCAGCTCTCTGACTGAAGACCAGGGCGGTGTTGGGAATTCGGCATTGTTATCTAAAAAAGGGCCATCATCGGTCAACTTAAATCGTAAAGCTCCCATTCTGCTTTCATCGTAAACCCCAAGTAAGAAGTCGATATCATATAAATTAGGAGCCGTTCTTCCTTCCAATTGTGCTTTTAAAGCATTCCTCCGCTTCATAAGCGTTCGGCCCCATGTGTCAGGCATGGAATCCATAAATACACCAAAATTTTCTTTGCCCCCCGGAAACTGTTGTCCGGAATACCAACCAATATCCGGATCTAACAATTGTTGTTCGCTGCTATGCAGCCAATCCTTATGATACATGAAACTGTATGCTTTTCTTCCCTTTCCAACATGTGCCGATAATATTCCCATTTGTTTGGGTTCCTTCATCCCTTTCCAATGGGTATATACTAAAATATCCTTTTTGTCCACTTCCGTATTTATTTGAGTAAATCTAAATCCTGTAGTTTTCTGCCCAGTTCATCATCGGCAGCCATTTTCAATAAGTCATCATGAAGGTTTAGTACCCGTAATACATTAAACAAGGCCCCAATCGATACACTCGAGCTTCCTTTTTCGAGCAGATACAACGTATTTCTGGCTATTCCCGCCCGCTCAGAAACCTGTATGGTGGTAAGCTTTCTTCTTTTCCGGGCTAACTTTATGTTTTCGCCCAATTGCTCCAATACTTTTTGGTGCTGTGGAAATACTATTTGCTTTTTAGTTTTCACTATGTACTATATTTGATACAAATATATGGATAATGTTTTTAATATAGTACAATAAGTTTTATTTGAATTTTAGTGCTATTGAAAAAAATAATTCACACTTTTTGCCTACCCATCTTACCCAAAACCCTGCACCTATTATCCGATATGCTTTTGAGGTGGGTATTATGATTAAAATTCATGTTACCCCATCTTACCCGATACCATAGTTATTTGAAATTGTAGAATAATTATTTTTAACCCTATTGAAATTTATTGCGTAATATTTCGTATCATTGTATGAATTATTTCGCAAATAATTATTAACATGGCAATTTTAGAATTTGTAGGCAACCAAAGGAACTTGATAAAATTATCGAGGCAAGGTATAGAAAAATCAACATTTCAGGAGATTCTTTCCAATACAGGCTTTACTTTAGCCGAAATTTGTGAATATTTGGACATCAGCCCAAGGAGTGTCCAACATAAAAAATCGATTGATCGGTTTTCCAAAGATACATCAGCTAAACTTTATGCCATAGCAAAGCTTTACGCAAGAGGTAAAGAAGTTTTTGGCGATGAATCGAAGTTAAAACGTTGGATGGATACCGAAAACTATGCAATTGGCGGTGTCAAGCCTAAATCATACCTTGACCTGATTGAAGGTATAAATTTAGTGATGGATGAACTGGTTGCCATTGAACACGGATTTTCAGCATAATGAGGGTTTTTAGGATTGTAAAAGAAAAATATGCCACGCTAGATGGAGTAGGAGGATTATATTCAAGTGGCCGGTGGCACAACAAAGGTACACGGGTGATTTATACTTCCGAAAGTAGTGCTTTGGCTGCATGGGAATATCTTGTGCGTATTGGAGCCCTTTCTTTATTACCAAATGATTTGGTTTTACTGGAAATTGATATTCCGGAGGACAAAATTATAGAACTTCCAATAAAAGATTTGGTTGATGGTTGGAATGGTTTTCCGTTCAAAGACGAAACAATAAATGTAACCGGTATTTATTATAATACAAATAAGGCATTTGCCATTAAAGTTCCTTCAGTTGTTATCCCAAATAGTTTTAACTATGTGCTAAACCCAAATCACCCCAAGATAAACCAATGTACAATAATTGAAATTGCACCTTTTGCTTATGATGCTAGGTTAATGGATTTATAGCATTACGCTATTAACTGAACAGAAAACTCAATCTTCCAATTTCCTTTTATCGGCTATTTGTTTTATCAACCGTTCTAAATACTCCTCAGTGGTTTCGCCGGGCAACTTAGGAAAATTTTCATGGGCCGAAACAAAGCCATTGATTAAATCGGCATTTCGTTTAAAATTTTCTTTTAGCAGCGTTTCATCGTTGGTTTCCCAATATTGGCCTTCATCAATAAACCGGAAACCAGTAAAATACTTTTTATTGAGGTGCCGGAAAAGTTGAATGATAAACTGGTGCGTTTCTACACTTGAATACTGCGTTTTAACCGAAAGCATGTAAAGGTATTCG
>JBAYKX010000106.1:0-8888 GCA_041664345.1 Salinivirgaceae bacterium | reverse complement strand
TGTCCGTTTCTCAACTAAATATTCCAGGTTTGTTTTCATATCCAAGATTTCAACCTTTGACCTATTAAAGCGAGTAATAAATATGGAAAGTGTTATAATAAAGAAACCAACCATAAAAAGTGCTGAAAGCTGAATGTCGAGTAAACTAAAACCTTTAATGCCAAAAGGGAGGAAAATACGGCATATTAAGTCAATATAAAGTGCCAAAACAAGAATTACGAATTGATTTTGATAGCTATTTTTAGTATTCGATGAAATCACAAAACTTATTATTGAAAAAGCAATAAAAGCTAAAAGCATTACTTGGGTTCCAACCAAGAAAAATGTATAGTCATGAATCATTAGTTGCAAAAAGGTAAAACCAATTCCAAGAATAAGTGCAATGGTAAATGCATTTTTAATTTTCTCCCTTGATTTACCAATTTTAAAATGAAATCGAACAAAAAGCGTTAACAATAAAATTTCAAGTGGAATAAGAAAACTACCAAACGAAAGATTAAACGTTGGATTATTCGAAAACAAATACTGATAAAATATCCCTTCGCGCCATAAATTATAAACTATTATAGAAAATAATAATAGCAGCAAAATTATAAAAGAATGACTTTTTTCGTACCACCAAAGAACCAGCATCAAGACAGTAAAAAACACCATAATACTGATAATTATTCCGTAAAAAAATGAATAATTGCTCAATTTAACCTGCATATAATCTTTTGGATTTAAGGAGATTGGCACATAAGTTGGGAACTTTTGTTGCGCTATTTTAAAAACATAAGTTGAACTTTCATTTGGCAATAATTGTATTGGAAAAAGATAGTTTTTAAAACTATAAAGCCGTTCATTCCAAGGATGCTGAATTCCGGTACTAAAATTAAAATCCGCATCAAGGGTTGAAAAAAAAGTTATGTCACCAACTAACGGATTATCAATACTAAGAACCAATTCTTGTGTTTCACTGGTTAAGTTGCGAATGGAAAGTTTATACCACTGACTATAATATCCACCTTTATAATAAAATTTTGACTTACCTGCTTGTGTAAATTTATTATCAAAACCGGAGCTCATCACTTGAGTAATGGTCAAATCGTTGGTAGTATCAATCAAATAAAATATATTTCCTGATAATTTATGAGGGTTGCTCTTGTTAGTTTCAGTAATGATAACTTCACCCTGAGAAAATAAATTACTCAGCGAAATAATCAAAACCAACATAACCAAGAAATACTTCATTATCTTAATTCTTTGTTTCAATAATGTATGCTAAAAATATAAACATTTTTTGTCATATTTTAAAATGAAGGTACGAATAAACAATAAAATAAAATGAGATAAGTCCCTAAATTAGTCCACTTATCTCAGTTTTTAACAAATTAGTTTATTTTCCGCAAACAACAATCTCAATAATTCGATTATTGCCTGTTTTTAAATTCTTTGATACCCTGTTCTAAAAATTCAACAAAAGCAGTTACATCGAGATTATAAGCGAGAGGCTGAACTAAAAGTTCCCCTTTAGTATCCAATAAACAATAATAAGGTTGGGCATTAATATTGAATCGCGATATTTGAAGATCGGCATACTTTTTACCAATTGATTTTTTCATTTTGCCATCGTGTGCCGATTTTACCCATTCACTTTCCGGCAAATTGGTTTTATCATCAACATATAATGCAATAACAACATATTCATTGGTTAATATTTTTAAAACCGCTGGATCGGACCATACCCGAGCTTCCATTTCACGGCAATTAACACACCCATGACCGGTAAAATCAATAAACACCGGTTTGTTTTGTGCTTTGGCGCAAGCTAATCCCTGATTATAATCAAAGTAACCTTCTAATCCATGAGGAAGGTGAAGAAAATCATTATAAATAGGCTTCTCACAGATACTTTGCTCCTTATTTTGAATGGTATTTTTTTCAGAATAATTCAAATTCGTTGAATTATCGCGTACAATTTTATTGATATCAAAATCAAGGGTTGCTTGAGGAGGAAGATAACCAGATAATGCCTTAAGCGGTGCTCCAAACATTCCCGGAATTAAATACACAACAAAAGTAAAAACAACCATTGATAAAAATAGCCGGGGAACTGAAAGGTATTTTAGTTCACTATCGTGCGAAAACTTTAGTTTTCCTAATAAATACAATCCCAACAACGTAAAAGTGACAATCCATATAGCCAAATATACTTCTCTATCAAGTAAACCCCAATGATACGTTTGATCAGCCACACTTAAGAACTTGAAACCTAAAGCTACTTCAATAAATCCAAGCACAACTTTGACTGAATTCAACCAGCCGCCCGATTTCGGTAATTTATTAAGCCATGAAGGGAAAAATGCAAATAGCGTAAATGGTAATGCAAATGCTATTGAGAATGCCAACATAGTTACAATCGGCTCCCAAATTTCTCCTTGAGTTGATTTTACAATTACAGAACTTACAATGGGTCCGGTGCACGAAAAAGAGACCAAAACCAAGGTAACTGCCATGAAAAAAGCACCTGCCAATCCACCTTTATCCACTTTTGAATCTGCTTTATTTACCCAGGAACTAGGCAATACTATTTCAAAAGCTCCAAAAAATGAAGCAGCAAAAGTCATAAATATTAAAAAGAATAAAAGATTCGGAATCCAATGGGTACTCAACCAGTTAAATACATCAATGGCAATTGACTCTCCTCCTATCCAATAGGTAATTCCTATCATTACTGCAATGGGCAGAGTATAAAGTGCTACAATTGAAATACCATAAGTTGACGCCAATATTTTTGATTTGGTTTTATTCTCGCTTCCTTTCATAAAAAATGAAACGGTCATGGGAACCATGGGAAAAACACAGGGGGTTAATAATGCAGCAAAACCCCATAAAATGGCTTCGATAATAACGGCCCAAAGCGAACTATTTGAAGTGTTTTGCGAGGCCGATTTTGCGGGTAAAACCTTATCCGATTGCTGATTAAATGAAAACTCAAATTCTTCATCGAGTTTTATGCATTGTGCATCATCGCAGGTCATGTAGTCAATAACCCCTTTAACAAATGCTGGATTGCCTACTATTTTAACCTGTTGTTTAAAAACGGCTTCATTAATAAAAAAACGACTGTCAGCTCCGGCCAATTCTTCATATTCAACATGCACCGGAGATAGTTCCAGAACTGTATCAATAAGTTCTATGCCTACTACACTATCAAATTGAAATTGAGTAGGTAACGAAAAATTACCTTCCGGCAACCATTGTGCATAAAGATGCCAACTGCCCTCAATTGAAGCTGTAAATACGAGCTCGTACTCACTGGCTGTAATCTGTTTTTTGTCAATTTTCCACTTAACTGGCTGCAAAACTTGCGATATGGCAGTTTGAGTGAAAAAAGCCAAAATTGCAAACAGAACTAAATATTTGAAATTCCTTTTCATAATTCAACTAATTACTCTTGACTTGACGGAACAAATAGTTTTTATGTTTTTACAAAATGTGCAAAAGATCAATTAATTTATAACCCATTCGATTTAACAACATTCAACTAATGCAATTAGAAGTAAAACTGATAGTAATCAATCCGTTATAAGAATATTTTATCTCCTCTACTATCTAAAAAATAGTATTCAAGAAATGCATTTGAATTGGATTCTTTAATTTTTAATCGTCGTAAATGTTTTAATTTCCAACGAAAACTTATTGAAAACAACCCTTTAGTTAAATACGCAGCAATAAATGGATGTAATTTTAAAACAACCTTTTTATACTTATAATTCTGAAGAGTCCACCGAACATGGTTTTCCAATTCCTCAATTAATAGAATACTAGGGCTTACTGATCCAGAACCATTGCATGATGGGCATCGCTCAATGGTTTGGATATTCATCTCAGGACGCACCCGTTGCCGGGTTATTTGCATTAATCCAAATTTACTTAAAGGCAATATGTGATGTTTCGCCCGGTCGGTAGCCATATACTCCTTCATCTTTTCAAAGAGTTTTTGCTTATTATCGGGTTCATGCATGTCAATAAAATCAATCACAATAATTCAACCCATATCGCGCAGCCTAAGTTGCCGTGCAATTTCAAAGGCTGCCACAGAATTTACATCAATAGCATTTTCCTCCTGATTACTGCCTGATTGCGATCGATTGCCTGAATTAACATCAATTACATGCAATGCTTCGGTATGCTCAATTACTAAATAAGCTCCTTTTTGAATAGCCACCGTTTTGCCAAAGAGAGCTTTTATCTGCTTTTCAAGCCCAAAATATTCAAATATGGGTTGGTTGCGGTTGTAATGCTTAATAATTTTCTCTTTTTCAGGAGCAATAGCCTTGATATATTCGCGAGTTTCAGTATAAAGCGTTTTATCGTTTATATACACATTATTAAACTCACTACTCAACATATCACGGAGAATGGCAGTGGTTCTATTTAACTCACCTAAAACTAATTTTGGAGGTTTGTTTTTTAAATTAACAAAGGCGCCTTCCCATTTCAGCACTAATTCCCTAAGTTCTAAATCCAAATCAGCCACCCGTTTATTTTCAGCCACGGTGCGAACAATTACACCAAAATTTTTTGGTTTAATGCTTTGAATAAGTTTTTTTAGACGATCGCGCTCTTCGTTGTCTTGGATTTTCTGAGAAATAGAAATTTTATCGGTAAATGGAATTAGAACCAAATTCCTACCGGCAATAGATATTTCGGATGCCAGACGGGGACCCTTTGTAGAAATGGGCTCCTTGGCAACCTGTACCAATATTGATTGACCTTCAGAGAGGACTTGTTGAATTTTCCCGTTTTTATCGATATCAGGTTCTAAATGAAATTTAGATATTTGAACAACTCGTTGCTTAGAGTCGAGTGCCTGTTTAAGGAACTTATCGAGTGAACGAAATTGATGCCCCAAATCGAGGTAATGGAGAAAAGCATCTTTTTCATATCCCACATCGATAAATGCAGCATTGAGGCCCGGCATTATTTTCTTTACCTTACCTAGATATATATCACCAACTGCAAAATTGGTGTTGTTCTTTTCTTTGTTTAATTCAACTAAGTTCTTATCTTCTAAAAGTGCTATAACAACTTCCGAAGAAGATGAGTTTATCACAAGTTCCTTGCTCACAATTCGATCACTTTAATAATGAAGATATACATTGAATGCCTAAAGCACTCCCTAAAAATAATAAACCTAGAGAGGCCTGCTCTATAGGTTTATCATAATTTCTTAATAAAAAAAAGAATCAATTATTTCTTCTTTTTATGTCGGTTTTTGCGAAGACGTTTTTTACGCTTATGCGTGGCCATCTTATGCCTCTTCCGTTTCTTTCCGCTTGGCATATTCGTAATTTTTAAATGTTAATTATTTTTTTACTTTACTCTTAACCTTACCAACAAATGTTTTTGCAGGTTTAAAAGATGGGATAAAATGTTCAGGAATAATAATAGTGGTGTTCTTTGATATATTCCTTGCAGTTTTTTCTGCTCTTTTTTTCACTACAAAACTACCAAATCCTCTTAGGTAAACATTACTACCTGTTTCTAACGAAGTTTTGATGCTATCCATGAAGGCCTCCACAGTTTTTTGAACCGTTACTTTCTCAATGCCTGTGTTTTTTGAGATCTCGTTAACAATGTCTGCTTTTGTCATTTCTAAAAACCTTTTATAATCAATAAATTCATTTTTTTCAAAAGTGAGGCAAATATAAAGGTTTAATTCTGAATACAAAAACAATTCAACTAATTTTGTCAAAAAAAAAATATCCCTATCATACAGATTTTCAATGAATACAGGAAAGGTTCTAATTAGTTGGTATAACCAAAACAAAAGAGATTTACCATGGCGATCTACCCGCAACCCATATTTGATTTGGGTATCGGAAATAATAATGCAACAAACGCGTATCAGTCAAGGATTGCCTTATTACATCAAATTCACCGAACAATTTCCTACCGTTCAAAAGCTGGCTGAATCAACGCTGGATAGGGTTTATTTAGTTTGGCAAGGATTGGGTTATTATTCCAGAGCACGAAATATGCACCTAACTGCTCAAAAAATTGTTACCGAATATAAAGGTAATTTTCCAGAGTCGTCAGCAGCACTATTGCAACTAAAAGGTATTGGTAATTATACTGCCGCTGCCATTGCCTCAGTGTGCTATAATGAAAAAATTCCAGCCATTGATGGAAATGTATTACGGGTGATTTCAAGACTATACAATATTGAATATCCGGTGGATAAAGCAATGGGTAAAAAAATGGTTTCAACCATTTCAATGGACATTCTAGGGAATAACCATCCCGGAACTTACAATCAGGCCATTATGGATTTGGGAGCGTTAATTTGTACTCCTACTCAACCCAAATGTGATAATTGTCCCCTTTCGGATAAGTGTATATCACTCATACAAAATACCATAGCTAACCGCCCTGTGAAAAGTGTTAAAACCTTGCAGCGGCCCCGCTATTTTGTGTATTTGTACTTTCGAAATAATGATAACACCATCATAATGCAGCGCAAGGAAGGTGATATTTGGAATGGTTTATTCGAATTTCCGCTTTGGGAGTCAGAATATCAAATAAAACAGGAGGAATTTATGTGTAAAAATGAAATAGTAAACCTAACAAAAGGGTTAACAATTTCAGAAATTGATTTTTACATTCCAAAGGTACATAAGTTAAGTCATCAACTAATTTATAGCCTGTTTATTGAAATAGTAACCAACAAACTTCCAACGATACCAAACAGCAAAACAATCTCAATTAATAAATTGGATGAATATGCTTTACCAAAAATAATTGAGAATTACTTAACAAGAAAGCTAAAAAAGTAACGATTTAACATTGGTGATTTAATGAAAAGATCGTACATTTATCCAATTGTTCAATCAAATTAAAAATAACTATCATGATAAACAAAGTAATTCTTGTCGGAAATGTTGGGAAAGACCCGGAAATCAAACATATTCCCAATGGAACAGCGGTAGCTCAATTTTCATTAGCTACCAGCGAAACTTATAAAGATAAAAATGGTGCAAAAACAACTCAAACTGAATGGCATAACATTGTGTTGTGGAGAGGATTAGCTGAAGTAGCTGAAAAATATGTAAAAAAAGGGGATCCTTTGTATATTGAAGGAAAAATCAGATCGCGCTCCTACGACGATAAAGATGGTAACAAACGCTATATTACAGAAATTGTTGGCGATACCATGCAAATGTTAGGTAGGAAGCAATCAGGTGACGGCGGCGGACATGCAACCCCACCCCCTAGTCAAGAAAATTATGCTACAAATACAGTCAATGAACCACCATTGGCACCTGACGATTTACCCTTTTAATCCTTTGAATTTATTTTAGTACGTTTTGGAAAGTGAACCTTATTCTCAAATGGTAATATTAAGTAACCTTAATATTACCTTTTTCACATTAAGCATAGGCTCTGTTGTAGCAATACTATTTATCCTTATCTTACTTTTTTGTTCTGCTCTTATTTCAGGAAGCGAAGTAGCTTTTTTCTCACTCAGTCCTAATGAGTTAAATAGAATTCGGACTGGTAAAAAAAGTTCATCAAAAGCCGCTCAGGAACTTATTGAAAAACCTCAAGAGCTTTTAGGTACTGTATTAGTCTCAAATAATTTTATAAACATTGCCATTGTTATTACTTCATCGTGGGTAATTAATGGATTGATTGATTTTAGTCAGGCACCTATACTTGGATTCATAGTTCAAGTGGTTTTTATCACCTTTATTTTACTACTTTTTGGTGAAATTATACCTAAAATATATGCGAACCAATATTCCCTTAAGATGGTTCATGCCACCGCAATCCCTTTACTTTTTTTAATGAAAATATCGAAACCACTGGTTTACTTGTTAATTTCGACCACTAAATTGGTTGATAAAAAATTTCATCGAAAATCAATCCTTACGAGGCATGACCTGACAAATGCCATTGAAATTACTTCAGAATCATTGGCTGAAGGAAAAGAAATTCTCAAAGGTATTATCGAGTTTGGAAATATTGAAGTTTCAGACATTATGTGTCCCCGGGTTGATGTATTAGCTGTGGATGTGCATACCCACTTTACTAAAGTAATGAAAGTGATTGTTGATGCCGGATATTCAAGAATTCCGGTGTATAACAAAACATTTGATGACATAAAAGGTATTTTATTTATTAAAGACTTGTTACCCCACATTCAAAAAACAGATTCTTTTCATTGGCAATCACTGATACGGCCTCCCTATTTTGTTCCGGAGGGCAAAAAAATAAATGAACTTTTAGAAGATCTTCAAAAAAACAAAATACATATCGCCGTTGTGGTGGATGAATATGGCGGAACATCTGGTATTATAACAATGGAAGACATTATTGAGGAAATAGTTGGAGATATGTCGGATGAATTTGATGAAGAAGATGAAATTCCTTTTTCAAAAATTAATGAAAACAGTTTTCTATTTGATGGAAAAGTTTTACTCAACGATTTCTATAAAATACTGGAGGTTGAGAATAACGTATTTGATCAAGTAAAAGGCGATGCGGATACTTTAGCCGGCTTGATTTTAGAGATACGCGGTGATTTTCCTCAGCAATATGAAGTAATCAAATACCGTCAATTTAGTTTTACTATTGAAGCCTTAAATAAACGACGAATTGTTAAAATAAAAACAACTATTAAACGTTAATCACTGCAAAATATTCTACAAAAAGCTGGAATAATGGACATCTTTCATTTGTCGGTTGACAATTATCTGGAAAAACCTTATTCTTTTTCACTATCAACCGACAAAAGAGCAAATTACGACTTATAAATACATAAGTAATAGCTATGCAATTAATTACAATTACAAATATTGCTTATTTAAAAACCTACCCCCCTGTTTTAAAAAATGGAT
>JBAYKX010000105.1:0-9276 GCA_041664345.1 Salinivirgaceae bacterium | reverse complement strand
TGAACTACCCGGTTGAGGACATTAGTGAAGGTTTTGAAAAACACTTCTTTTCGAAACGGGAACGTGAGATACTATGTCACTTATGGGAAGGTCGTGAAACTAAAGAAATAGCCAACCTGCTGTTTGTTAGTAACGATACCGTGGACACCCACCGCCGGAACATGCTAAAAAAAGCCGAAGTTACTAACACCATAGCACTCATTCGCTTTGCATTGAGTATTGGGGAATTGTAAATCACAACCTACCTTTTTAATCTCCTATTTTCTAATCTTGGCCTTTTTAAGAACTTTAATTGACTCCGTTTAAAAGTGTAATTCAAAAACCCATGGCGGCTTTTGATATATACTTTCGTGATATCAAACTCTGATTTATGTAATTCATTTTCATCAAATTAAACTGATGTTTCATGTATTTATATTAAGATATAAACATCTTTTTAGTTTATTTGTATAATACATTGACCGATGAAGAAGTAAATTGAAATTAATGACAAATAAATGGCAATAGCTGTATTTGAATTAACCCGGATTATTCTTGAATAATCCTGACGATAAAGCTATTCCACAAAATTGGGAAAAATAAAAACTCCCAATTTTGGGTATAGCTAAATCGGGGTTTCCCGCTTTGCAACCCAATGTCCATCGCGCATTCATACCTTTCGCTATGCTCAGGTATGAATAAAGAGGGTTAATATGCATACTAATGATTTAACAAACCTTAATAACTAAAAACAAGGAATCATGAAAAAGAGAGCTTTACTACTACTTTCCATTTTTGGAATACTTACCAACACCCTGCTGGCTCAATCGGATGTATCAGGAGCCATTACCAGTAATACTACTTTTAATTTAGCCGGAAGCCCTTATACCGTTACTGCATCTATTACGGTTGCCAACGGCGATACGTTAACCATTGAAAGTGGAGTGACTGTAAAAGTGGCGGCTAACCAATCTATTTTCGTTAATGGGGTACTCCTCGCAAACGGAGCTACCTTTACCTCATCAGCCGTTACTCCTGCGGTGGGCGATTGGAGCAATTTTCAGATAGGCGACAACTCCAATGTTGGTTATGCTTCGTTAACCGATTGCCAGGTATTGAATGCTGATTACCTTTATTTACATAGCGGTTCGGCAACTCTTACAAATACTATTTTACAGGATTTTTATCTATACGGAGTTTATACCCGTGGAACCGCATCGCTTAACATGACAGGTGGTAGCATTACCACCACCGGCACTTATGCTACTTCATACGGAAAAGGTATTTATGCCACTGAGAATTCCGTAGTTAGTGCTTCTAATGTCAGTATAAATTCTTTTCATGAAGGAGTTTTTTTAACTGGCAATGCAAACGTGAATGTTGATGGTTTAAACATTTCATCTTGTGCATTTGGATTTCAATTGGGCGCAGGCGATACCTTAGCAATTAATTCCTCCACGGTTTCTGGAACCACATACCCAATATATTATTCTGGATCAGGGAATTTAACAGTAACCGGAACCAATAATTTTACAGGAAATACGTTTAATGTAGCTTACCTTTATTTCAACAATACCAGTTCCGATTGGCATTTGCCAAAACTACCTATTCCTTATTATTTTTATTCATCGTTCATTGTTACCAGTGGAAATGATATGACCATTGCCTCAGGGAATATTGTGAAAATGAATAGTAATTTTACTGTAAATGGCACATTAACAGCAAAGGGAACAGGAAGTGAATTTGTTTATTTTACCTCACAAAATGACGATAATTGGGGCGGTGACTCA
This sequence comes from Salinivirgaceae bacterium, assembly GCA_041664345.1. GTDB lineage: Bacteria > Bacteroidota > Bacteroidia > Bacteroidales > SZUA-534 > GWE2-40-63. The sequence continues at coordinate 7,507 of JBAYKX010000105.1, read as the reverse complement.
AATAATAATGGGACAGCCACTTCACCGGCATCGCAAAATTGGGGAGGACTTATATTTAACAATGCCGAGGCATCAGCCAGTAACTTGCAAAAATGTAAAATCCGCTATGGCGGTTATTATAATCGGGGGGGCGTAAATTTATACAATTCAAGTCCTACTATCGATAGCTGCGAATTCACCAGCAATTATTATGGAATATATATGTCGGGTACATCGAGTCCGGTATTTTCAAACAATTCCATTGGTTCAAGTACCATAACACCAATAGCTATGTCGTTTGAGGCCAATCCAGTATTTACTTCCAACTCTTTGTCGTTTAGCGACAACCAATACGATGCAATAGGGCTTATTGGAGGAACCTTAACTGCAAATGCTACTATCATCAAGCGCTCGTTTACAGGAATTCCCAACATTACCTATTTTATGCTCGACAAAATTACCGTGCCATCCGGAATATCGCTTACCATAAATCCCGGAGTAGTAATAAAATCAGATACTTATACAAAAAACTTTTTAATTGAAGGAACACTGAAGGCAGTAGGCACCGTTTCGGAACCTATTGTATTTACATCGGTTAAAGACGACAACCACGGAAATCCGGGCGATAGCAATAAAGACGGAACCAACACCACACCTATTATTGGTAATTTTGGAGGTATTGTGTTTGCACCAACCAGTAATGATACCTCATCGGTAATTTATTGCATTATAAAATATGCTGATGCGTATAATGAATACTACTATAGCCGCTATATGGGAGGTGCCGCTATTGTTACCGTTAATGTGAGTCCTACCATCAGTAATAACGAGATTAAGGATGTAAATTATGGCATAAAAGCTTATGAAGCATCAAACCCAACTATTTCGAACAACCAGATGGTAAATGTACTCTATACCCCATTTGCTATATCAGGTTCAGCTGATCCGGTTTTTTCGGGAAATACCTATTTAAATGCGGGTTGGAATGCCATCGGTTTGCTTGGAGGGAAAGTAAGTCAGAATGGAACCATCCGGAAATTGGATGTAGCCGGATTTACCAACATTACTTATGTTTTGCTTGAAGATATGACCGTCAACAATGGCACTTACCTTGATGTGGAACCGGGAGTTGTAATAAAAATGAATGGTGTGAATATTTATATTGAGGGTGGTTTTAAAGCCAATGGCACGGCAACCGATAAAATTATATTCACATCAATTGCCGATGATAATAATGGAAACCCATTTGATACCAATGGTGACGGCAGTTCTACTTCGGCAGCTGCTGGCAATTGGGGCCGCATCCGTTTTCAGGAAACCAGTGATGATACGTATTGTTTAATTAATAATGCGGAAATCCGTTATGGAGGGAATTATTATTACTACTATAATTATTCGAACCTGGAAATGGCCAATGCCAGCCCAACCATTACCAATACATTAATTGGACAGAGCAGTCAATTTGGTGTCCGTATTGAAGGCAATTCAGCTCCCATTTTCGACGGAGTAACCATTCAAAACTGTAGCTGGGATCCAATCGGCATGTCGCTGACATCGAACCCACAATTCAGTAATATGAGCTTTATAGCTAACCGTACCAAAGGATTGGCTATATTGGAGGGTACTTTATCAAGCAATGCCACATTAATATCGCGCAATGTAGCGGGCATTGACAACATTGCTTATGTATTGAACGACCAATTGACCATAGCATCAAATGCTACCTTAACCTTTAATCCGAATGTGGTTATTAAATCAACCAATTACGGTATTGATGTAAATGGGGCACTGGTTGCAAACGGAACGGCGTTGCAAAAAATTACCTTCACTTCAATAGCTGATGATTCAGGAGGTGGTGATACCAATGATGACGGCAATAATTCAGTGCCTGCTTCTGGAAATTGGTCGGGCTTAGAATTTAAAGCAAGTGGCATTGATTCACTCAACAGCTTAACTTATGTGAATTTCAGGTATGCAAATAAAACCATCCGTTTTACCGATTGTACCGCATTAGTTGAGAATTGTGTAGTGGAACAATCAAACGACAACGCATTCCAAATAATGGGTTCAGCCAGTCCAACTATTGTAAACAACCAAATTTTCAATATTTTCAATGCCCCGGTATATATGAGTATGTTTTCAAATCCAAGCTTTAGTGGAAACACTATGGCCAATATTGGCATTTCAGCCATCCAAATAGCCTCCGAAAATTATTCTCAAAGTGATACATTTCCTTTCCGGAGTTTTGCCGGATACGATTCAATAACCTATTACTTAAGCGGCACCTATACTATTACCGATGGAACTACAATTACTATTCCTGCCGGAATGGTATTTAAAACGGGTTGGAATTATTATTATTACTACTATCATACCGCCAACATTGCCGTTAATGGTAAATTATTGATTCAAGGTACCGTGGATAAACCGGTTATTTTTACCAGTTTTTATGACGATATGTATGGAAATCCAGTAGATTTAGGCCAAGATGGAAGTGGAACTATCCCATCGCTCAATACGCTTTGGTTTAAGTTTAATAATGTGAGCGACGATGCTAGCAACATTGACGATGCCATTATTAAATATTCCACAACAGGCATTGAATTAAATAGTGCTTCGGCCTTAATAACGAATAACCGTTTCGAAAAACTCACCAAAGGTATTTACATGAATGGTGTTTCGGAGCCTACCATTACTGGCAATGAATTTAAAAACATGACCGGAAGTCCAATTTCTATCTCTTTGGTAGCATTTCCTATAGCAATTAACAACAATAACATTACTGGAACTACCTTGAAAGTTATAGAAGTAAACAACGAAACCTTAACACAAGATGTATCGCTACCCAAACGGAGTTTTGGAGGTATTGCCAATATTCCGTATATGTTCAGTGGCTACACCATAGGTACCGGAGCGGTTCTTACCATCAATCCGGGAGTAATTTGTAAATTTAACACAGGTGGCATTTCGGTTCAAAAAGGTTTGCTGGCTTTAGGTTCTGCCGGAAGTGACAGTGCCATTGTTTTCACTTCGATGAAGGACGATTTTTACGGGGGTGATTCAAATTCCGATAGTACTGCAACTTATCCATCGGTAAACTCTTGGGGAGGAATTACTTTTGAAAATACATCCATCGATGCTTCTTGTAAAATGGATTATTGCACTATTAAATATGCCGGTTCTTATCCAGCTTATGCCGGGGTTTCAACCAACAGTTCCAGTCCAACTATTTCAAATTGCGCTTTCATTACTAATGGAACTGCAGTATCACTTAAAGCCGCTTCGAATCCAACCATTAATTATTGCGATTTTTATGATAACGCCACATTTGGTATTAATAATGTGGATAAATCTTTTACCATCGATGCCACCAATAACTGGTGGGGCAATAACAGTGGTCCAATTCATGTTGGGAATCCTGGCGGAACAGGACAAAAAGTATCGGATGCTGTAACCTATTCGCCTTGGATTACCAATGGATCGAATAACCCAATTTTGGGTGATGTTAGCTTGAATGGTTTGGTGCAAGCTTACGATGCCTCGCTTATTTTACAACATACCGTGAGTAATATTACCCTCACCCCAAATCAATTGGCAGTAGCTGATGTGAGTGGCAATGGCGGAGCAGATCCTGTAACTGCTTATGATGCAGCACTTATTCTACAATTTAATGTGGGTTTAATTGACTTTTTTCCGGCGGCAAATACTAAAAAATCAACGGCTTTTCCGATTGGCTCCGATGTTGAATTGGTGGTTGGAAATTCACAGGCACAGCCCGGAGAAGATATTGTGATTCCCATATCAATAAACAATGTGAGCGATATTTTTGCGTTGCAAGCACAACTAACTTACGATAGAGCTATATTGGAGTTTAAAGGAGTAGAACAAACTGAATTTACCCAATCGATGTCGTTTATTGCCAATCAAAACAACTCCGGAATTTATTTATCGTTGGCAGGTATTACAAGGTTATCCACCGATGGAATCATGGCGAATTTATTATTTTCCGTAGTTCCGGAATTAAAAGGCATTGTAAACACCCCTATTTCAGTGAGCAAGTTCTTAGCTAACGATAAAAACCTTACCAATTTAGCTCTGCCTGGCGATGTAAAAGTTTATGGAAGTGTTACCGGTATTGAATCGTTAAATTCAGCTGATGCCCAATATGAGGTATTCCCAAATCCTTTTCAAAACGAATTGACCGTAACTTATAAAATATTCCAACCATCGCTTACCAACATTGAAGTTTACAATGTTTTTGGACAGTTGATTTCGGTATTGGTTAATGAATCGCAAACCGAAGGATTGTATTCCGTAAAGTGGGATGGCAATACATTAGATGGAACTAAAGTTACTAGTGGTTTTTATTTTATAAAAATTAATACAAACGGAACCATCAAAACAACTAAAATACAGATGCTTTAACCCTTTCGGGTAATCGATTGAGTGGAATAGCTCAATTTGGGTTTAACCATTAAAATAAATTTTATGGAAAAATTATTTAAACAGTTTATATTTCTGCATCTGTTCTTGATTTCAGCCTTAGCCAGTGCGCAATCTATTGGAATTAGAGTGCCTGATACCACTATGGTTGAAGGACAGGAAATTATGATACCTGTTTATGCCGACAGCAGTTTTACAGGCAAAGGAGTTCTTTCATATCAGTTGCAATTACAATATGCCGACTATTACCTGCAACCCATTGAGGTGATTACAACCAATGGAATTGCAGCCCAGTTTGGATCGGCAACCGTGAACAATTCACAAACCACTCTGGTTAACATAGCCGGAGCTGGTGCCAGTCCTTTAACCGGGAAAGGGGTGTTTTTATACATCCGTTTCAAAGCATTGCATCCGGGTGGGAGTTATATCAACTATACAGGTGCTGCCAACAACTATTTTAATGAGGGAAATCCTGCCGTTAGTTTTAAATCGGGATATATTCAGGTTAGCCCAGCGCCAAAAATTACTATATCGCCAAATAATGCCGATTTATTGTTGGGCGATTCCCTTCAAATGTCAGTCAGTGGTGATACATTAGGCCCATTTACCTATTCCGTTTTAAATCCTACCTTGGCAACCATTTCCAGCAAAGGATTGCTGAAAACACTTTTACCTGGAATAACCAAGGTTATGGTGGAAGATGCCAATGGAATAACCGACATAACCGATGGTAACATTCAGGTATTTGGCTATCGTTTAAGCGCTCCATCGAATATTTCTCAATGGCAAGGGGGTTATGTAAATATTCCAATTTACACCACAAACCTAAGTGGGTTGAATGTAGTTTCCGGAAATTTTACCTTTAATTATAATAGTCAGATACTTGAATTTGTTCAGGTTATTACCGATACAACACTGCTCAATGGATTGAACGTTCAGATAAATAACACAGTCAGTGGCGCTATTTCCATTGCTTTTGCATCGGTTAATAACCTATCCGGACAAGGCGCACTAATATATTTGCGGTTTAAAGTGTCATCAATAAATACGGGCAATTCTAGTTTATCCTTTTCAAATGTTATGTTTAACGAAACATTATCGGGATTGGCTGCTTCCGGCTCGTTTAATACCATCAATTATTCAAATATTGGGATTAGTCCAAATTCCGCCTCCCTAGTAGCAGGCGACTCCATTCAAATTATTGCTTCGAATGGCATTGAACCTTATACTTTTGAAACCTCGGAGCCGCAAATTGCCACTATTTCCAGTCAGGGCATGTTAACATCGTTACATGGTGGAATTGTTCAGGTAATGGTAAAAGATTCGGTGGGCGCTCAAAAGACATCCGGTGATTATACTATTTTCGACACCTTTGTAGAAATCCCCGATACGGTTTGTCCAGTAAATTCTAACTTTAACCTACCTGTTTTTATGGGTTCGTTGCCATTAGGTGTTACTGCATCATCTGTTGAAGTTACACTTACATTTAGTACCCCACAATTAGAATTTGTTGATTTAATTCAATTAGGAACCTTATCGGAAGGTTGGAGTTTTGCCCAATCACTGAATGGCAATACTCTAGTTTTAGCAGGTGCTGGTGCAACCTCCATCGAAACAGAAGGGATATTATTTTATCTTTCGTTTAATTTAACCAGCAGTTTAACTGTTGGTAGTATTGCATCTATTAAAATTACCCAACTTACGTTAAACGAAGGATCACCAAGTGCTTTATTGTTCGATGGAAGTATAACAGGAATTGTAAACGAAAACCCTTGCAAAGCCGATTTTAACTATATTTCAGTGGAATCAACCATAACCTTTACTTCCAATGCATTTGGGAATATTTCAGGACACATGTGGGATTTTGGCGATGGTACTTACGACTTTACTGCAAATCCGGTGCATACCTATTCACAACCCGGCGTTTACGATATTACTTTTACCGTATCCGATTCGGTGGATAACTGCATAAATTCAACCACAAAGACCTTAATAGTACCTGAAGGTGCGCCCGGGTTGATTCAAGCAAAATATACCTATTCAACTACTGGCAACTCAGTTAACTTTGTTAACAGCTCAATTGGCATTTATACCGATGTGTTTTGGGATTTTGGTGATGGTTCATACAGTACCAACTTCAATGATTCCCATGTTTATGGAAATTTGGGTAATTATCAGGTTATCCTCACTATTTATAACTCCACAACAGGCAATATGGACGAAGTCGCTCAAACTGTTTCCATCACATCCGGAGGCGCGGCTCAATGCCTTGCGGATTTTACTTTTATGGGAAACCAAAATGTGGTATCGTTTCAAAATACTTCCGGTGGTGAAATCAGTGATTTTTTCTGGGATTTTGGCGATGGAAACTATAGTTTCGACGAAAACACTGTGAATACATACACATCACCTGGTTATTACGAAGTATCCTTATCCATTTATAGCGAATTGAACAATTGTTTCGACAATAAAACAGGCTTTGTTTTTGTTTACGAGTTCTCCGCAGCTATGTGCAAGGCCGAATTCAGTTATTACCCTGTGGAAAACACCGTTTACTTTACATCCACGTCAATTGGCGATTACAGCCAGTTTTTTTGGGATTTTGGAAACGGGTTCAACAGCAATGAAGAAAATCCGGTACATACATTTACGGATCCTGGTTATTACGAAATAGCCTATTCTGTAATTGACACGCTGAATGAATGTTTTGATACCCAAACTAAAACTGTTTTTGTAACCGGAATCGGGAGTGAAACAAGTGCCACAAACATCAAGGCCGATTTCAGTTATCTGCCTGAAAATGGCTCGCTCAATGTATTGTTTACAGATAAGACCATAGGGAATGTGACCAACTGGTATTGGGACTTTGGCGACAATACTCCGGCAAATAATATGCAAAATCCGGAATACCTATATAGCATTAACGACTATTACCGGGTTTGTCTAACTGCAAGCAATTCAACGGCTCAGGAAACCAAGTGCGACTTTATTGCCGTGGGCGATGTTTCGCAAAGCAGTACCGCATACTTTACCTACTTTGCCGATTCGTTAACAGCAACAGCAAGGTTCAAGAACCAGTCGCTGG
>JBAYKX010000104.1:0-9295 GCA_041664345.1 Salinivirgaceae bacterium | reverse complement strand
CTAGAAGGTAATTAAAGTTAATGCAGCAAATGGAGTTTCGTTTATTTTCTATCTCAAATTTATGGTTTCTAGTTGAAACCATAAATTTGAGATAGTCTTTGCAAAACTAACGGAAGGTAATCTGTGGCATTTATATTATTTTTTTAATTAATTTTAAGGCTGAATAATTACGAATTATGAAATTTATCAATATAATACTTTCATGGCTGTTGATTATCCCGGTAAGGATTTACCAGTGGGTTCTTTCGCCCTGGTTACCGAATGCATGCCGGTACAATCCCACGTGTTCGCATTATGCCATTGATTCCCTAAAAACCCATGGCCCTTTAAAAGGATTATTTTTGGCTACCCGTCGTATTTTTAGTTGCCATCAATGGGGTGGTTGGGGCTGGGATCCGGTACCTGAAAAAAACCTATTTACCTGGAAAAAACCGGAGGCCCAAAAGAATAGGCCTTTTGAAACGGAAGATGAGCTATAATTAATCTTTTGTGGATATTGGTGCCTTGGTGTCTTGGTGGCAATCTTGCTTTTTCGGCTATTAGATGTATCCTCTAATTTCATTTATTTTACTAATTTGGCGGCAGCAAAAAATAAATCCATGCAAACAGTCAACACTAAAAATATCAGTACTTTAAAGAGGACCAAACTTGAATTATTGAATCAAATTTTTGAATCCTGGTCAGGCAGTAAGGCACTTTCAATTAATAAGCTCCCAGCATCGGGTTCCAAAAGAGAATATTACCGTATTATTGGGAACAACAAAATAGCTATTGGGGCAATTAATGAAGATTTTGCTGAAAACAATGCATTTTTAGAATTTACCAAACACTTTCTTTCGCTGGGTTTATCGGTTCCTCAAATTTATTGCATCGACTTGGATAACCACATTTATTTATTGGAGGATTTAGGTGATACCACTTTGTTTAATTATTTGCTTGAACAACGGGTTGATAGTGATTTTCCCAAAGAGCTTTTAGAAACCTATAAACAAGTGCTGACGGAACTTCCAAAATTTCAAATTAATGCTTCAGCAAATTTCAATTATACCAACTGCCATCCCCGTTCCAGTTTCGACAGGCAGTCGATGCTGTGGGATTTGAGTTATTTTAAGTATTACTTTTTAAAATTGGCTGATATTCCTTTTAATGAACAGCTGCTTGAAGACGATTTTAATACGTTGATTGATTATTTACAGAGTGCCGATTGTAATTACTTTGTATATCGTGACTTTCAATCGAGGAACATCATGATTCAAAATAAGCAATTATATTTTATCGACTATCAGGGTGGCCGTAAAGGAGCTTTACAATACGATGTAGCTTCATTGCTTTATGATGCTAAAGCTGATATTCCACAATCCATTAGAGAGGATTTGCTGGAATATTATATGGAACAGGTTAAAACCTACCAGCGCATTGATACGGAAAAATTCAAAGAGTACTATTATGGCTATGTCCTTATCAGAATTATGCAGGCGATGGGAGCTTATGGGTTCCGCGGTTTTTATGAAAAGAAAAGCCACTTTTTACAAAGTATTCCGTATGCACTTCAAAATTTAGATTTGATTTTAAAAAATATTGAACTACCCATACATATACCTGTTTTAAAAGAGGTTTTTCATCAGTTGATCCGGTCAGAAAAACTGATGAAATTCAAGCCGAAGATTCAAAGAAAATCGGCGTTATCGGTTTCAATCAGCAGTTTTGCTTATAAAAATGGAATTCCTGAAGACAGCAGTGGTAACGGAGGTGGTTATGTTTTTGATTGCCGGGCCATTCATAATCCTGGTCGTTACGAGGAATTTAAACCATTAAACGGAAAGGATAAACCCGTAGTTGATTTTTTTTCCAAGGAATCTGATATGCACGAATTCCTCTCCAATGTGTTTGCCTTAGTTGATATGTCAGTGGAAAATTATGAGGACCGGAATTTTACCAACCTAATGGTTAGTTTTGGCTGCACTGGCGGGCAACATCGCTCCGTTTATTGTGCTGAACGGATGGCCGAACACCTTCGCCAAAAATACTCTGTTGATGTTTCACTGTGGCACCGGGAGCAAGATTGATTAAAACACTACAAAATTGCTTAAAATTTTATAGTTTCATCCTATTTAAATATCTAAATATATATCTTTGAGCGCTGTTTTTAATCCAAAATGGCAATTAATTTCTAACAGTTAAAATTCAAAGAATGAGTACTTTTTTATTGATTATTATAGGTTTAGTAGTGGCTTTCCTAGGACTTTTGGTTTTTTCGTATTATAAAATGAAAAACACCCCTGAAGTAAAAAGAAGTGAAAAAATTAAAATCCTAAATCCAAAAAATATGGATGCCAATTTAAAAAACAACGTGGTTTTGGTTGACTTTTGGGCATCATGGTGTGCCCCTTGCAAAATGATGGCTCCGGTATTAAATGAAATTGCCGAAGATGATAAAACTTCGTTTACGGTAGCTAAAGTTAATGTTGAGCAATACCAGCAGTTAGCGACCAAATATAAAGTCAAAAATTTACCAACCCTTGTTTTGTTCAAAAACGGCAAAGAAGTTCAACGGCTGGTCGGTTTTAAAAACAAAAAAGCCATTTTAAAAGAGATTCAAGGGTCGATTTAAATGCTTAATTCCGCAAGACAGGGCTTGACTATTTAGTAATCAGAAATTTGTCTTCAACTGCGTTTATTAGTCAAACCCTGACTATTAGCTATCAGGATTTACTTTAAAATGCACTTAACTATACAGGTATTTGAAATAAAAGGACTAGCCACAGATTCACAGATTAAAAAATTTCCAAAATGATGACAAGAATTACTCAGATTATTCGCTATGCGAATAAAATTGAGCGAAGCGAACAATCTGAGTAAATTATTTTTTGATTTAATCTGTGAATCTGTGGCATTTATATATTTGAATTTAATTAATCAGAGGCTGAATAGTTATGCGAATTTTAATAAAACCAAACAAAAACATGAAAAAGATTATTCTAGTTTTCAGCATTCCATTCATGTATTTTGTTCCTTTAACCAATTATGGGCAAACCTGTTTTGATGGGTATGATTTGCTCTTTAAAAAAGGGATGGATACCTTACCGTATAACGAATTCCACAAATTAGAACTGGAATTTGTCCGAAGTCTAAAGGATTGTCCGGCACCATATTTTGAAGGTAGAACATTAAATGGAAACGATGTTTTTCTATCGGCATTAGCTGGAAAAGTGGTGGTTTTGAACTTCTGGTTCACCACCTGCCCGCCTTGTTTGAAGGAGATTCCTGAATTAAACAAACTTGTTGGTCAATTTAATCCCGATGAGGTTGTTTTTATTGGCTTGGCCCGCGATGATGCCAAAAAATTGGATGCCTTTTTCAAACGGTTTGGCACCTTCCAATATCAAATAATTCCGGAAAGTTATGCGATTGCCACCAACTACAAAGTGGTGGCCTGGCCGCAAAGCATGGTAATTGATAAACGTGGAAATGTATATCAAACATGGGCTGGAATTGAAAACGGACCCATTCAATTGGCTGATGAAATAAAAACAGCTATTGATATTTGCCTTGATACAGCAAATTAGACTACTTTTGGCTATCTAACTCGTAGCAAATGCATCAACAAAATAAAAAGGCATACATAGCCCTAATTGTGGGAGCTATAATCATTGGTTTTTCGCCGGTTTTAATAAAAATGGCCAATGCACCGGGTATTGTATCATCGTTTTACCGGTTGTTATTTGGTACACTAACACTTACCCCATTTTTCATTTACTCTTATCTTAAAAACAAACCAAAAATCCCAATCAAAGGGGTCATTTTTGCTTCGTTAGCCGGACTTTGTTTTGCATTGGATATGTCGCTTTGGACTACTGGAATAATGATTTCAACAGCCACCATACCCACCATTGCCGGAAACTTGGCGCCACTTTGGGTTGGTATTATGGCAATGATTTTTTTTAAAGAACGGAACAAAGCTGGTTTTTGGCTTGGTTTATTATTAGCACTGGCTGGAGTTACTCTCTTGGTAATTCATGATTTATATCACCCCACTGGTATGATGAAAGGCTTACTCCTTGGACTATTGGCAGGTTTTTTTTATGCAGGGTTCCTCGTTCTTACTCAACCCGGAAGAAGGTATTTAAATACCATTACCTTTTTATATATCAGCTCATTTGCAACCACCGTTTTCATTGGGTTATTTCTGCTTGGAAATGGGCTCTCGTTTACCGGATATCCGGCTAAAAGCTGGATGATATTCCTTATTATGGGGGTTACAATGCAGGCAGGGGCATGGTTTCTAATCAATTATTCGCAAGGGCATCTACCGGCTTCGCTCATAGCTCCAACGCTATTAACTCAACCTGTTTTGGCCGGAATTATTGCTTATTTCTTATTGGGAGAAGTTCTTACTTTTTGGCAGTTTATTGGGGGAATTATTGTTGTAGTAGGCATTTACCAAGTTCATTTTTCGAGAAATAAGAAAGTAAAAACCTCCTAAAAAGATACCAAAAATTTTAAAAAGAAAATCCACCCATCTCCTCAACATTAGTGCGAGAACCAAGCTGATCAATAACGATCTGTTTTTGCTCATTGGTATATTTCGACCAATCGCCAATTTCGTCAAGTGTGCGACGGCATCCAAAGCAGACTCCGCTAGAATCGTAACGGCAAATTTTAATGCAGGGTGAGGGAACTTCTTCCATATTAGTCAGGATAAATTAATTAATGTTTAGTTGATTTATGCAATTTTGATAAGCACTGAAATTATATTTGCGTAATGATTGACATTTAACACCTGTTAATTGTTTAAAAATTTAGGTGCTTTCCTGTATTTAGTACCTTGCTCATAGGAATAAGCAATCTCAATTAAAACCGGCTCACTCCAAGCCCTACCGAAAAATGAAATTCCTACCGGCAACTCATCAATAAACCCCATAGGAACCGTAATGTTTGGATATCCAGAAATTGCTGCCGGTGAGGAACTTCCCAACATATAAAAATCGCCGTTAACGGCGTCTGTTTTCCAGGCAGGTGCTCCGGTTGGTGCAATAATGGCATCCAGTTTATTGGCATCCATCACCCTATCCATTCCATCCTTTTGCATCCCTTTTTGCATCCGAGCCAAAGCATCCAAGTATTCTTTTGAATTCAAATCGCCCTTTTGATTGGCCATCTTTAAGAATGCCTGATCGAAATATCGCAATTCTACGGAATCTTTTTCATTGAAGGCAATCAAATCATCGAGGTTCTTGATGGGTGATTGCGCACCCAACGAGGAAAAATAAGTATTTAACCCCGCCTTGTATTCATAAAGCATCACTTCAAATGAGTAATTTTCAACATTCTCTAAGGATATGGCATCCAATTCAATTACCTCGGCCCCCTGATTTTTTATAAATTCAATTGCCCGATTCATCAAAGCATCTACCTTGAAATGGGTACCTGCCGAAGGTTTGTACCAGCCAATCCGTTTACCTTCCAATCCTTTTTCATTAAGGAACTGAGTATAATTAGTATAGCATTTTTCTTTGCTATTAACTGTTTTATTATCCGATGAATCAATCCCGGTGAGTACACCTAAACAAGTTGCTGCATCGGCTACCGAACGGGCCATGGGGCCTGGTGTGTCCTGAGTTGATGAAATGGGGATAATGCCCGAACGGCTGATTAAACCAACCGTGGGTTTTATTCCCACAATACCATTGGCATGAGCAGGACAAACAATAGAACCATTGGTTTCAGTACCAATGGCAATCATACATAAATTGGCTGAAACAGCAACTCCAGAACCAGAGCTGGAACCACAAGGGTTTCTGTCCAAAATATAAGGGTTTTTTGTCTGACCTCCCACCCCACTCCATCCGCTAATGGATAAGTTTCCACGGAAGTTAGCCCATTCACTTAAGTTGGTTTTGCCAATTATTATGGCACCCGATTCCCTGAGTTTTTTGGCAACCCAACTATCCTGAATGGGATGCGAACCCAACAGTGCCCTTGAACCAGCAGTGGTCTCCATTTGATCGTGAGTGTCGATGTTATCTTTTAGAAGCACTGGAATACCATGCAAAGGACCTCTAACTTTACCCGCTTTTAACTCGATATCCATTTGTTTAGCAATTTTCAATGCATCAGGGTTAATCTGGATTACTGCATTTAAAGTCGGCCCGTTTTTATCAAGCGCCTCAATTCGATTTAAATATGCTTGAACAACTTCTTCAATGGTAAATTCACCTTGCTTATATCCGTGCTGCATTTCAGAAACAGACATTTCTTCATATTGAAACTGTTGTTCTTTATATGTATCGTTTGATGATTTTGAATTACAACTTAATAAATAGGATGCTACAAAAACTAAACACATATAGTTTACTATTTTTCGCATGACTGAGGTATTGATGTTTTAAAAACTTATTAAATAGTTACCAGTGAATGAATTTCAATAAAAATCCGATAATTACCAGGTTAACTTTATTTTACATTGATTCTCAAATTCTGAAATTCGAATGCAACTATTTTCTTCATAAGTTACTTCTGGAATTTTCTTTGCATTGGCTGGTTCATACTTACGCGCCAAACCGGCAATTATACCACGGTTCATTTCAAACGGATATGGGTTAGTAATTTGCACCAATGCTTTTCTTGCAGGGTAACTGTATTCCAATATTTCAACACTGCAAACTTTTGTATTTTTATGATTGATAGTGAATCCTTCACATATCTTCTCCAATGCCATCTTTAAATCCTTAATGTTTCCCACAAGAATTGCATTTGTTGGTGTCGCTTTGCCAATTTCATATAAAGTAGCGTCGCCAAATTTATTTGAAATGGAGTTTAACACATTCACCACCTTTGGTAAACTTACCCAAGTTCCTGATTCCGGTTCTTGCATATCGTTCATTAATAAAAATGTTTTAGCTATATCGCTCAAGTAATCAGGAAATCCGGAGAGAATAGCTTTGGCCGCATCGCCAGAAACTTCCATAGTTTCAACATCTAATTGTTTCAATTCCATTCTAATAAATTGTTGGTTTGGTTAATGATTCCCATGAATTCAATTAACAATATAAATGTATAGTTTTTTTTTATTCAAAAGAAAATTTGTGGACAAAAAGTAAAAAATACTTTTAATTGTAAAAGATAAAGCTTGAACTAAAATTTTATCAAAATCTGCTGTAGAGTTATCAGAGCAAACTATTCAAATTCCATCAGGACTTATGGGCAACCTCTTCCACCTCTTTAAAAACCCGCATAAAATTGCCACCCCAAATTTTACGGATTTGTTCTTTGGTATAACCTCTTTGTACCAGCTCAAGGGTTATATTTCCAATTTCTGACACATCAAAACAACCTTCAACCCCGCCGCCGCCGTCAAAGTCAGTTCCTATTCCTACATGGTCAATTCCTGCAATCTTCACAATATGGTCAATGTGGTCAACTACATCCTGAACATTGGCCAAATTAGGAGGAAAATCAACATCTAACTGGTACCACTCCTTTATTCCCTGACGTCGCTGCTCGGGAGTATAATTTTCCCAACTGGTATGTCGCGCTTCAAAAGCCGCTTCAGCACTATCGCGAGCTGGGTAACTCGGCATTTTTTTAACATAATCGCTCAAAATACACATTTGAATTACTCCTCCATTCTTTGCCAATGCAATTAACATGGAATCGGTAAGGTTTCTTGGATTATCGCACAGGGTACGGGCGCAGGAATGGGATGCAATTACAGGAGCTTTTGAAATTCTCAATGCATCAAAAAAAGCACTGTCGCTGGCATGTGATACGTCCACCATAATTCCCAATTCATTCATGCGGGCAACTACTTGTTCACCAAGTTCTGATAGTCCATTAAACTCCGGGCCTTTTTTATCGGTGGATGAATCGGACAAATCGTTGTTTTTTGTATGAACCAATGTGATGTAGCGGGTTCCTCTTTTATAAAAGTATTCAACGGTTGAAATTTTATTACCCAATGCATACCCATTTTCGATTCCCAGGTAAATGGCTCTTTTACCTTCTTTTTCCAAACGATAAGCATCGGAAGGAGTTAAAGCTATTTCAGCTCTATTGCCTAATGGAGAAATAACTTGGTAAACAGCATCGAATATTTCATCGGTTTTTTGAAATGCTTTTTCCAAACCGGCACTATCGCGGGGACCTTGCCCAATAAAGGCAGCAAAAAAAACGGCATCCAATCCTCCTTTTTCCATTCTGGGAAGATCAATTTTACCCCCTCCAATTCTTGAATCGTGCCACTCGGCAATATTAAAACTATCGTTTACAAATTTTAAAGGGGTATCGGTATGCGAATCAAGGGTTAACACCTCTTTATGAATTTTCGCAGCTTTTTCTTCAACCGTTTGGCATGAAAAAAAACTAAAACAAGAAACTGTTATAATTAAATACCCAAATTGTTTCATAGTATAGAATTTATTTTTAAATATAGGAATAACCTTTAATTTGAAATACCATTCGTTAAATTGATTTGATTTATAAAAAAGCGAGTTACCGAATATAACTAAACTTATTTGCTAGTTACCTGTTTCATTTCTTTTCACAGAATTGATTAATAATCAAGTTGTTTTATTAAAAAACCTAATTCATTAACTTTTAGGATATACTAAATATCATCTAATAGCATTAGTTGAATTTTCATTACGAATTAAATATCAAACGTTTGCATAAATTTGTATAGGCAATGTTGTAGAGTTTAACTAATTTATTCTCAACCTGTGAAAACGTTATGTATGCTTTAAACTTGACTTAATCAAAGCAACAACCTTACCTTAGCATAACATTTAACGCCTAATACCAATTGCTTATGAAAAACCTAATACATTACACCTTTTTAATTGCTCTATTAAGCATGCCATTTGTTGTTAATGCGCAACAAATAACTATAAGTGGGCAAGTAACCGATTTTGAGGATAACGTAGCATTTCCAGGAGTTACGGTAGTAATTCCCGGTACAACCATTGGTACCGTTACTGATTTTGACGGGAAGTATTCTATTTCAGTGCCTACTGAAACTAAGTTGCTGCAATTTTCCTTTATTGGGATGAAAACTGCAACAATAGAAATCGGTGAACAAAGAATAATAGATGTTGCCTTGGAACCTGAAATATCAAAACTTGATGAGGTAGTGGTAATTGGTTATGGTACTGTAAAGAAAAGTGACCTAACTGGTGCTGTAGGTTCAGTAAAAGCAAAGGATTTGGTAAAAATCACTTCACTGAATCCGGAACAAAGTTTGCAAGGCAAAGTAAGTGGAGTTCAAGTAACCAGCACATCAGGAGCGCCAGGTGCTGTT
>JBAYKX010000103.1:0-9889 GCA_041664345.1 Salinivirgaceae bacterium | reverse complement strand
GGTCTTCCCGTTATGGTTGATTAAATGAAAATCATTCATGCCGTTAACTATGGGATATTTATAGTAAGGATCAAGTTTTGACCAAAGGGTGGTAAAAATGAAATCGACCCCATCAATGCTTTTAACCATGTTGTTGATGAAATGCACGTTGGGGCGGATGGAATTAATAAATGGTTCTTCGTGTTGACCTAAATCAAATTCATAGTAGTATTCATGGTTACCCGGAACTATAAAATCCTCCTTGAAATCTTTCGATACTCTATCAAAGAAAGCGTTTTTAAAATACTCTTCATTGAAATAGGTAATATCACCGGCCAATACCAAGTAATCACCTATTGGAGGCAAAGGATTAGCTTCCAAAAAGTCATTGTTGGTTTTAAACTCTAAATGGAGGTCGGAGGCATATTGGATTTTCATGGTTGATATTTATTATTTAGTTCCAATTTAGAGCATTGAAATCAATACCTTCAACCTTGTATTTGTTTTCCGGTTTTAATGTTGTTGTGAACGAGGTAAACAAAAAATCAAAAAACTCCATATCAAGCTCAAACATCACCTCACCTAACTTTTTGTGAACCTTAATTTTTTTAAACACCAAGAATCGCTCTTGTCTTTCCCCTGAAACGCTAATTTTCTGATTTTTTAAACCTTCAGCTGCCATGGAAATAACATTCCATGAAAGGCCGAGTTTTGCTAAATCATCTGGCCGAAGAACAGTACTAGCGATATGAGTATCCAATGTTTTCATAATTGCCATCTTTGCGATTTTTTGTCCAGGAGTGGTTGCTCCCGAAAACAGTGCTTCTAAATGTTCTTTCATAGGATTCTTTTTAATTAGTTTTTTGACTCTATAAAAGTACAAAACGGAAATGACAAAAACAAACGTTTATAGTGTATAAGTAAAATAAACATGGGAAAGTTTCATTCAAGAGTATTTCTACTTCAAAACAAGCATCAAATAATTGGGATTTGTCCCAAAAAAGTAAATAAACAAAAACACATTCCTGCTTTTGTGTTTTTATGATTCTGTGTTTTATCTTTACCCTTCAAATAAAGAAGATTGAAAAAGCACTTCCTAAAAGCCGGGGCATTAATGTATGCCATTTTTATTATGCTGATTACCCTTATTGTAATCGGGTCCATAATAACTATTGCATTTCACCACCGGAATTACATGGAAAGGGAATTAGCAAGACAAAACCTGGTATCATATACCCAATCGGTGCTTACGGCGGTTTTATGCGACAGCACGTTGTCGTTTCCGTGGGACGGGACAAGCTTGAACCTTACCGAAAATCCAAATTATACCTTTTTGGTTACCAAAGAGCGGTGGGGTGGGTATTATATTGTTTCCATCACTGGCAAGTATGGTAACTATCAACTGCAAAAGAAAGCGTTGTGCGGAACCAAAGGTGTGTTGAACGATGGAGCAGCCTTGTATCTTAATGATAACAACAATGCCTTATCCATTTCAGGGAATACGCAATTAATAGGTGACTGCTATTTGCCCAAAGCAGGTATTAAAGCCTCTTATATGGAAGGCGACTATTACCGGGGGAAAAAGTTGGTTTACGGCGATATTTTAGTAAGTGGCAATGTCCTACCAACCATTGATGAGGAATACTTGACTTATGTGGGTGGGTTGTTACAAGGAAAACTCATGAAAACCGATAGCATCCTCGACTTTTCTTCCATTACTACCAGTGAGTTTTATAATCCTTTTTATAATAAAACCCTGTATCTGGTTTCGAAGGAACCTTTGTTTTTAAACCGATGCAAGTTTACAGGAAATATTGCCATCATAAGTTCACAGCCAGTAACCATCTTTCCTACGGCGGAGTTAACCGATGTAATGGTGATAGCCCCCAAGATTATCTTCAAAAAAGAGTGGGTGGGCTATTTACAAGCTTATGCGCGAGACACCATTCTATTGGAACAGGACGTTCGGTTGCAGTTTCCGAGTACGATTGGTGTTGAAAGTACAAAAAATCTGGGTTTAATTGAGCTGAACCGGGGAGTTCGGGTGGATGGCAATATCTGGATGACCAAAAACAGCAAGGAAAAGGAAAATAAAAACAGTTGCAGCTTTTTCCCGGAAACCTTGGTACACGGAATAACCCAAATAGAAGGGAAACTTTCTGTGGGAGGTAAGATATACGGATCGGTATATGTGGAGAAATTCATTTATAAAACAGTTTCCTCCTATTATGAAAACCATTTGTATAATGTGGAAATAAATGCCAAAGCCCGATCACCTTTTTATGCATCGGCAGCTCTCAATAAAAAAAGGGGTTGCAACCTGATTAAAATGCTGGAACCCTAAATTTAAAAATGAAATTAAGCAACAGAATCAAATGATTAAGATAAAAGCATCTACCCTGACTGAGGTAATTGTGGCTCTGGTGATTATTTCACTGGTTACGGGGATGTTTTTTACCATCATTATTAAGGTAGGAAATTATAACCGGAACCGAAAATACCTGCTACTAAATCAGCAGTTATTGGAGTTAGTTCAGGAGGCCAAACAATATGGGTATCTGGACGATGAAACGTTGGATTATGAAGGGTATTATATTCAAAAAAAAGTGAAACCGTTTAAAGAGATACCTGGAGTTTGGGAAATAACCGCTGAGGCATTCACCACCCAAAATAAAAAACTGATGGAGCATAAAGCCATAATTGAATATCAGATATTGGAAACGGAATGAAAAGACGCTTAAACCATAAACTAATTAAAGCCTCTCCAATAAAAGCTTTCACTTTAATTGAGATTGTGGTGGTATTGATAATTTCAACTACCGTTATGACGCTGGCTATGTGGTCGTATGGGAATATTTCGAAATACTTGAGGACTTATAGTAACCAAGAAAACCTGAATCAGGAACTGGCCTTGTTCCTCACTCATTTTAGGGCCGATGTGGACGAAAGCCTATTGATAACAGAAAAAAACGGAACGTTGGAACTTCACGATTTCAAGGATGAGCTGATAACCTACGATTTTTATGAAGAGTACGCCATCCGTTATTTTTACGGATATCCTGATACCTTTAAAGTAAATACAATGGATTTTACCTATATCCAAGAACCTTTTAATAAGGAATGGATTGGCGAAATCCATTTGACAGTGAAGGCTTCAGGGGTGGAATATCCCTTCACTTTTTATAAGTTTTACACCAACCAACAATTATTCCAAGCCCATGAGTATTGATATCAACCAATTGTATGCTAACGGAGCCACTAAAAAGAAGGCTTCCGGCTTTTCGTTTACCGAACTGCTAACTCGCGATTTCAGCTTCCGGAAAGGGTTACCCGATAAAAAGAAACAGTGGTTTCTTAGCGAATTGGCTTTGTTGCTTAATTCGGGAGTGGACATTAAAAATGCACTGGACCTGATTGTGGAAGAACAAAAAAAAGGGAAGGAAGCAGCCTTTTTTATTCAAGTACGCGAAGCCGTATTTGCCGGTGATAGTTTGTCGCAGGTGATTATCAATAGTAAAAAGTTTGACACCTACGACAATTTTGCCATCCGCATGGGTGAGGAAAGCGGCAACTTGCCTGCCGTGTTGAATCAATTAGCCGAATATTACGAGAAACGGTTGAAATTACGTCGGCAACTTACCAGTGCCCTCTCGTATCCAACGTTAGTAATGTCTGCGGCCATTGGGGCGGTGGTTTTTCTGATTAATTTTTTGGTTCCCATGTTTGAGGATGTGTTTAATCGCTTTAGCGGAGAGTTACCGGCTATTACCCGGAACATTATTGCCCTATCGCATTCCTTTTCCAATAACGCCCTTACTATTTTTTTGGTTGTCGTTGGAATGCTGGTTTCTGTCCTTTTATTCCGCAAACAACCCTTATTTCGGAAGGTCCAAAGTTATTTGGTACTGCGCATTCCCATTATGGGCGATATTATCCGTAAAAACAACATGGCCCGCTTTTGCCAAGCTTTGGGAATGTTAATAAGCTCCAAAGTGCCCTTAACCGAAGCCTTGCGGTTGGTAAAGGATATGGTGACGTTTTATCCCATTGAAACCTCGTTACCCATTATTATTGCCGATATTGAAAAAGGGAACAGCCTGAACCAAAGCCTGCAGCAATTTCAGGTGTACGATAACCGGATGGTGTATCTTATTAAAGTAGGCGAAGAGGTGAACCAATTGGACCGCATTTTTGAAAAACTGCAACAGCAATACGCCGCCGATGTGGAGCACCGGGTTTCGGTGATGAGCAGCCTGCTGGAACCCATTTTAATTATTGGGGTAGGGTTGTTGGTAGGTATTATTTTGATAGCCATGTATCTGCCACTGTTCCAGATAAGCAATTCGTTTATGTAGACGAAAAGTGGATTGGTGCTTTATTTCTTTGTTATTCCCAGGGAAATCGCTTTTAAGAATTTTATTTTTAAACTCCCTTTTTCGGCGCATGGATTCAGCATAATTTCAATTAAAAGGTAGTGCTTGCGCCGATTTTATAGAGAAAATCCAAATACCCCGGCTTAAAAGCCGGGGCTATTCATGTTAAATCCCTTCAATATTTTAAAAGCGATTTCCCTGTCATTATTCCAGCTTATTCTCTTAGTATAAAAGATTTACATAGAGTAAAACATTTTTCCCTTTTTACTTTATTAAAAGCAATCCTTAACTTAAGTTTTTACGAAAAATATTTATTTGCTATAAGGAACCCTTTTTTCTTGTAAATACTGCTCCATTTCTACCCTGATTTGGTTTACAAAATCCGATTTAACCTTTATGGGTGTCGTCAGAATGATTTTTGCCATTTTTATTGCCTCGGCATCATTCCCTAACTGTTGGTTTAGGAGCACCAGTTTGTATTTTGGCAGGTATTTTACGGGCAACATGTTCGATGCTTTTTCGAAACAGTACAACGCCTTTTTTACATCACCAATACCTTCGTAACTGGTTCCCAGATAAATATAGAAATCGGAATCGGCTAATCGATCTTCGACCGAATTCAACACTTCGATACTTTTTTTATAATCGCCCATTACGGTATATTCAGCCCCGTAATTGAATAAGAAAAAGGGATTGTAATACATTTTATTGGCTAATCGGGAATATTCTGACTTTGCCTGGTCGAATTCTTGTCTCCGTACCATTTGAAAAGCCTTAAACCAATCCTTTTCTCCTTTGTAACGATCAATAGAAATACTGAACCAACCGATGCAAATCAAAAAACCAATTATTCCTAAAACGAGTCTCATTTTGGGCGTTGAAACCAGAACCAGCTTATTCTCCGTTTCATTGGAGCTCACCAATACTACTCCTATAAAGAACAGAAATAAAACAGGAACAATGTGCAAAGGATACGAAAACAGGGAGCTGGTGAGTATCACCAATACAATGCCCATCCCCATAATGGAAGAAGGATTGCCCTGCTTGGATAGAAAAGATTTTGCAGTAAAGAATAATAGGGTTAGAAACAGGATTAAGCCAATAATTCCTAATTCACAAGTAATTTGAATGTATTCGTTAAAAGCAAAATTAACGCAATCAGCCAGATATCCGTTTTCAGTGTCTCCGGGATTGGCTTTAAAATAGTCCGCTTGATACCCGTTGTGAATGGGGGCAAATTTGTCATACCCAACACCAAACATCGGTTTATCTTTTATCATTGCGGTGGATACTTTCCACACAAAAACCCTGCCCGTGGCCGATTCCTTTTTAAAACTTAACAAAGCAATTACAACCAAAGCCACAATTAACGTGAGAGATGCAAATGTCACGATTTTTGCAACTTTATTCCGAACGAATCCTTTCAGTATTTTTTGTATGTTGGGTACATAAATTCCAACAAAAACTAAAGCAACAGCGGCGGCTATCCATGAGGTACGCGCCTGTGTTAATGGGAGAATTGCCAGTATGAGTATGCTTGCCAAATTCCCCCGTATTTATGAAACCCTCTTTTATAGAAAACTGCCGAAAACAGTGTTACCGGCAAAAGGGTTGTTAAAAAATTGGTGTAAGGCCCCGGATTTCCAAATGCTCCACCTATCGGGAATTCCTTTTGCAGCTTGGTTATAATACCGAAATATTCCAAAAAACCAAATAGGGGTTGCAACACCCCGATTAAGATTATGACTCCAGTTAAGGTTCCTATAAAGGCATTTTTGGGTGCATCTTCACGGTTGGCTTTGAAAATGGGTAAGAACAAAAGGTATATAATAACACACATTACCAAATTCAATAGTTGAATGTTATTGGTAAACCGATTACCCGAAAGGCTTTCGTGAATGAGTAGATACGACAGAAAACCCACCACCGCCAAATCGATAGCAGTAAGGGAATAGTTTAATTTGTACTTTTTGGTCATAAAGTAAGCTGTACCGGCAAAAAGGGTAACACATCCGGCCAGCATGGCAAAAACATGTTTTGCTGTAATAAATGGGTCGGTGATTTGCTGGGTACTATAAAACGAGCCAAATAGTAAAAGCGAAAAAAAGAGAGCCGGAATGGATAGTTTGTTTTGGTTGTTACTTTTTGCTACCACCATATTTGCCGGTTGTTTTCATAGGTAAATACTCGTTCTTCTTTGCCACCACTCAAATTTCGCAACCAGAACACGGCATTTTTTGGGCATTTTTTGTAAACCAACAGGGTATCGGAGGCGGTTTGTTGCCCTAACGATACAAAGGTTTGGTTGTTCCACATCAACAATTCATACAAATCGCCTTTTTGGACGTCATTTAAATCGTTGCGGGCACTGAATCGTATCTTGGATAGGGCAATGGGAGTTTCTATTTCAAGCCCTACCCATTTACCTATTATGTTTTTCCGGGGTCTTCAAAAAAGGACAATACATTGCCATCGAAACATTTGTCGGGGGTATATTCGCTGTAGTTTTTTGGATCAGTTCCCATGGGTTTGCCTTTCAAAATGTTGCCGTTTACATCCATAAATTCAATTTCGGAAATAGATGCACCGGCATCGTCGTATTCCAATTCCAGTTCCGATGGATCGAATAAAAAGCGGTAAAATTTATAAGCTCCTGTTGCACGGACCTTTAATTCCTCCTTATGTTGCGACGGTATTTTTTGTATGCTAGCTAAGGTTTTTGCATCCGAAAAATCGGCACTGTTTGCTCCTTGAAATTGCCCTTTTACCAAACACCGCAACCAATCCACCTTACGTTCGTGCATATAATACTTCCGGGTAAGGGTTATATTTTCGGATTTATCGGCAGGGTACTTATAATTGATAGCCTCATTACTATCAATTACAAAAGGGACACCTGCCGGGTTAAATTGTTGGTTTTTTATATACATAGGGAAAAATAGCACATTGCGCCCAATATCGGTGAACTTGACTTTTTGATCAACTACCTGTCCAAAGGCAATGGGAGTAAACCCATGGTCGTTGAAAACACATAAATACACCAAGGGAACATCGGCCGGGAGGGTTTTGGTAGAAAACTCATAGTCCGAAACCGCTATGTATTTATCGGTAACATCCACTAGGCGGACATCTTGAAACAAAGGAGGAATATCCTGTCGATTAAATTTCTGCAATGCAAGCATTTGGGGCTGTTTGGAGAATGTTTTGCGGTACACCTTGGCAATTTGGTATTTATAGGCAACCCAGGAATTCCGGTCGCCAATAACGGAATCCATACTTATCATTACCCCTTTCTGATCCATCATCCCATTCCAATAATGGTTGTTGTGGTCGTTTCCCCATTGAGGGAAAAAATCGGTACAAACCGGAATGCCAAAACTGCGCATGACTAAGGCTTTATAGGTGGACATATCGGCACAGCTGCCAAACCGGCTTTTAATCATATTGCTGGGGGCAATGGCGGTTATGTACCTACCCAACCCGGTGGCATATTTAAGTTTGGTATCGTCGTTCAAAAGCTTCCCTACTTGCACCCTAGTGGCATTGGCTGGCAATGAATCCAACACGTGTCCGTATCGCTTAATAAACATAGGCCTCCAGTTTTCAAGGGGTTCACTTCCTAACCGGTAAGGCAAAATATATTCACAAAAATCGTTGAACGAAACGGATTGGCTCCATGGGTTTTGCCAGGCCTCAAATGCATCATCGATATATTGGATAAAGCTTTTAACGGTAAAAGCATCCACATCTTTTTTATAATAAAGCATTTTTGGGTCGAGCTTGCCATAGACCAATTCCAGCGAATCGAATATTTTGTCAATCTCTGTGGAGTACCAAGGCAGCTTGTCTTTATAATCTTCGGGTTTGGCGGCCAACACTTCGAAAAGGGCATTGTATTGATCTAATTGAGTGCCACTGTAGAACCCAAAATCGTTTATATTTTCAATAATAAAAAAAGTGGCTTTAAGTTTCAGTTCATTTTTTTTGCCTCCAAAATGGTGAATTATCTTTTCAAACTTCTTTTGGTTGGATGATGACATTTTATTCAGCTCCAGTTGCACATCATCGGGTATATTCACTTTACACGATGAAAAAGTAACCACAAGAGCCAAAAGGATTATTACTTTTTTGCACATTGTATTCATTTTTAAGGAGGGATAAAAATAGAAATAAAAATCAAAAAACATAATGGTGGTATTGTTCATTCAAAATCCTGATTAACCGCCTTTTTAATGTCAACAAAAGCAATGTTCAAATTGTGAACTAAAGTAGTTAAATCACAAATATTAATTAATATATTCATTAACCCTCAGACGCGAGTGTTTACAACCTTTTAAACGATAGCGAAAACAGTGTTGTGAAATTTGAAAAACACGAACTTAATGAGCAGATAATGCTTGTTAACCAACTCGATGAAGATGAGAAAAACACACTGATTAAGATTATTAACTCTATTTTGACCAAAAAAAGGATGAAAGACCTATTGGACGGTAAAGTTAAATTCTAAAGCATAAAAAAGCTCAATCAATGTGAACTAACCCATAAAGTTAAATATAAAACTTTTTGGGTTAGTTCAGTTTTTGTGTCATTTAGAAGATTATAATATTACAAAGAGTTTATTTCTTTTAAAACATTTTCAAAGCTTATCTTGTTCAAGTTCATAAAATCAAATGCTTCAAATAAAGATGTTAAAGAACTAACGATCCAAATATTATTTTCATTATCATCATTAGCATTTTTGTCAATATAATCTTTCAAAGTAATTGAAGTTATCTCATTGGTGCCTAATATTTTTCTCACCTCATTAAAATATTTAGCCGTATCATTTAACTCATATTCAGGATAATCTCTTATCGCATCTATAATGAAATTAATTACTGTTAAGTATTTTTCATCCTTAACATTCAATAAATTATTTTCTAAATATTCAATATTCATCTTATTTATTATATTAATTGAATCTAATGGTTAAAAGAGCCCCAACCACTCCATTTTATAAATGGGTTTGCATATTCACCAGTAGTGGCATTATAAAAATAATGCGTTTCTACTTTTGCTCCATTTAGCGTTCCCGCTTCATATACTTTACTCCAAACGCCCGGGGAAAGTTGATTTAATTTTTGACCAACTTCAATTCCCATATATTTACCTTGCATTACACTTACAGATGAATACCCAGGGCCAAATTTTGCAGTTAATGATTTAAACATATTTATTCCACTACCTCCAATTTTACCAATCGGTAAAACAACTGCGGCTTTAAGATAAGCCTGACCTTGAGACATTTTATTACCGAACCTGTCCTTGCCCGTGAAGGCGTAGGCGGCCACGTCCCATAGGTTGGCGACAGGGTTGAACTCGTTGATGGCATCGGCTACACTATAAATTGATTCCATTACACCCCCTTGTCCTGAGGCAACTCCGCAACCTACTCCCTAAAATTTAGGCTTTCCGACTTTGCCTTACTTTCGGTTTTGGCTTTTCCAAAGAACGCTATACTCGTTTCTTAATTACCTTGTTTTTGTAATTCAATTACT
>JBAYKX010000102.1:0-10181 GCA_041664345.1 Salinivirgaceae bacterium | reverse complement strand
GGTAGCATCACCAGCACCGGTTACAGCAATAGATGAAACCAAAACTGTTTGGCCTGAAATGGTGATTACAAGAGAACCTTCAATCAAGCTGCCATCTTTAGCGGTAGCTTTAACGGTTACAGTACCATTTTTAACAGCTGCGAGTAAACCTGATGCACTAATGGTAGCTTCACCGGTACCATTTACAACGCTCCAATCAAATGTTTTATCGGTAGCATCGGCAGGAAGAACGGCTGCTGACATTTGCAAGGTACCTGCGTTGGTTGTAATAGTTGTAGCATCACCAGCACCGGTTACAGTAATAGATGAAACCAAAACTGTTTGACCTGAAATGGTAATTTCAGCTTCTCCTTTTATAGTACCGTCAACATTTGAAGTTGCAACAACGGTTACTGTACCATTCATTATTGCGGTAAGCAATCCGGTCTCGCTAATAGTTGCCAAAGCAGCATCATCAATAGCAATACTCCAAGTTACAATGTTATCGGCATCGGCTGGTGCAAACGAAGCTTCCATTTGCAGGGTTCCGCCATCGGTAGTTATGGTGGTAGCATTACCTTCACCTTTTACGGTAATGGCAGTAGGTTCAACTATTTGGTTTATAATTGTAATTTCGAAAGAACTTGAAACGGGTGCCACAGTTGATGTTACCTGAACAAAAATTACTCCGTTACGGAAAGCTGTAACCAAACCTTCTGAATCAATCATTGCTTTCTCCATATCACTTATTGAAAGGCTCCAAACAACATCATTTACGGCATCTGTTGGGGTAGCATTCACTGATAAGGCCAAGGTGCCGTCATTTGAAATAATTGTTGAGTCACCATTGACACTAATAATATCTATTGCGATAGGTTCAACTATTTGGTTGGTGATAACAACAGTGACTTCATCGAATTTGCTGGCGTTTGCCAATGATGTTGCCCTTACGGTTAATTCACCATTCCGGATGGCTTTAATAACTCCTGTTGATGTGTTAATTGAAGCAGTATCGGCATCATCGCTCTCAATACTCCATATCACATTTTTATTTGAAGCATCAGTGGGAAGTACTTCGGTAGATAAAGCCAAAGTTCCATCATTTACATCAATGGTGGTACTGCCCGTTACAATTGTTACACTTGCAACCGAAACTTGCCCATTAATACTTAATAAAATAGAATCAGAATAGGCTCCATCATCAGTGGCGGTAGCTTTAACATAAACATCGCCATCGGCAACTGCGGTAACCATTCCACTTTGATTGACTAATGCTGAACCTCCGGTGTTTACAATGCTCCATACAATACCTTTAATACGTGCATCTGCAGGCAATACTTCAGCGTAAACCTGCAATTGGCCGCCATTAGTTGCAATTCCGGTGGCATTCCCTTCTGTGGTTAAATTAATGGCAGATACTAATATTTGCCCTGATATATTTATGGTTTTTGTTCCAAATACAGATGAATTTCCGTCAGTGGCAACTACTGTAATTGCTCCACTGCGGAATGCTTCTACTAATCCGCCGGCTGTTATGGTTGCTTTAGCGCTATCGGCGGCACTGCTTAGGCTCCACACAATAGTTACGTTATCCGCATCGACCGGAGTTAAAGTGGCAGTCATTGGTGAAGTACCTCCATTTGTAGTGATATCACTTCCTGTAACAGCAATACTTTCAAGCTCAACAACCTGTCCGGTAATGGTAATTTCTTTTTCTGCAATTACGGAACCAACAATAGTGGAAACTGCTTTTACAGTTACTTTACCATTGCGTATCGGGGTTAATAAACCATCGGAAGATATAGTAGCGGTATCTGCATCGCTACTTATAATACTCCAGTTAACCGACTTATCGGCATCGGCAGGAGTTGATGAAGCTATCGAAAGTTGAACCGGTGTATTGTTTGAATTAACCGTAGCATCAGCAATTGTTAGTGCAGTAGGTTCAACTATTTGGTTGGTAATAACAACGGTGGTTTCATCGTATTTGCTGTTGTTTTCAACCGATGTTGCCCTTACAGTTATTTCACCATTCCGAATGGCTGTAATTTCTCCTGTTCCTGCGTCAATTGATGCAGTATCGGCATCAGCGCTCTCAATAGTCCATATCACGGTTTTATCTGAAGCATCTACGGGAAGTACTTCAACCAATAAAGTCAAAGTTCCATTGTTTGCAATAATGGTGGAACTCCCCGTTGAAATTGTTATGCTTTCAACCGGAACTATTTGCCCTGAAATGGTTATGTCTTTTGTACTTGATATAGCCGAATTTCCGTCAGTAGCTACTACTGTAATTAGTCCATCGTGGAATGCTTCTACCAACCCACCGGCTGTTATGGTTGCTTTAATGCTATCGGCGGCACTGCTTAGGCTCCACACAATAGCTACGTTTTCAGCATCGGCCGGAGTTAAAGTGGCAGTCATTTGCGAAGTACCTCCATCGGTGGTAATATCACTTCCTGTTACAGCAATACTTTCAAGTTCAATAACCTGTCCGGTAATAACAACATCCATCGTATCTGTCTTATGATCTGCATCTTTCGCCGTGGCTATTACTTTCACAGTTGAATTTCTGACAGCAGTGATTAAACCGGTGGCCGATATGGTTACACTATCAGCATCTGATGGATGGATACTCCAGGTTACTTCCAATGTATCAGCATCGTTAGGTGTATATGCTGCCAGCATTTGTAAGGTGCCATTATCTGTTGTAATTGTACTTGCACCTCCAGTACCCGTAACATCAACAGATGTAACAGGATAGCGTTGGTTGGTAAGCACTACTTCCTGGGTATCTCTAACTGTGCCATATAAATCAAGGGCACGGGCAATAACGCAAACAGTTCCATTTTTAACGGCTGTAAGTTCGCCGGTTGCACTAAGGGTTGCTTTACCTGTCCCATTATACGATGACCAAAGCACATCTTGTTTTGCGGCTGAAGGCAAAACAGTTGCTACCATTTGTTTAGTAGCGCCTTTTACATCAATGGCATTGGTGCCATCCTGGGTTTCTACATTAATTGAAGTTACAAAGGCGGGATCGCCTGCTACTTTTATTTCATCAACCATAAAATAACCGTCGGTATTATTGGTAATGCGTACAAATAAGTTGCTACCGGAAACTCCGGTTAACGGATGAGTTACGTTATTCGCCCATGTATCATTTGCTGTCGGTAATGTGCTTGAAGTTGTAACGGTTGTCCAACTTGTGCCATCAAGGCTATATTCTATTGTTGGAGCAGAAGCAAAACTGGTCGGGGCAGTAGTCCACTTAAAGTTATAGCTTACATTTAAGTTTAGAAACCCGCCTATGCCGATATCCTTAATGGTGAGATAACTTATTGTTGACCTTACAGAGGCAGGGTAAAAATATGCACATGTTGGTTGCCAATTATACGCATCCATACAAAGCGAATCGGTTCCTGTATAATGACTTGCAGGGGCAGTTAATGCAGACCCCCCCCAACAGGCTGTCCTAAAAAAAGACAAAGTATTTTTAGCTGGGAATGATCCCCACCAATTATTATCGGAGAATGATTCGGTGAATAATGTCAATGATGATACAACGAGCGATGGCCCTGTAAAACGGATATCATCAAAATAAAATATACCTTGCGGGCTCCAAACTTCAACCCTAATCCTTATTTCTTTAATAAAGGATATTGCAGTGTTTTGGGCAATGCTTGAAAAATCGAAGGTAACATCGGACCAACCTCCACCGCTCTGAAACGATGTAGCCGGCAAGGTAAATGTAACCGATTTCTCCAGGTCGTTAATGTCTTTAAGCATTACCTCTACTTGTCTTGACTTAGCAGTATCGGAAAGGATTTTCATCTTTACAAAGGGGTAAACCCCCAAACTAATGGGTTCGTCAAAATTTTGTAAGTGTACACCACCCCACCAGGTATCAGCAAAGTTGTACGAAACAACCTGATCGCTGCCATTTACACCATCTTTAAGTGGATTGGCGATGTTCTTTTGTAGGTTTCCCCAATTTTCACCGGTGGTCCGGTCGGGGTAAATACTGCCTGCCTCATAATCAGCAAGAATAATGTCAGTTTGAGCTTTAACAGCCAAAACTGCTATTAAAACGAACAGCATAAGTAAAATTTTCCTCATAAGCGTTAATTTTTAAGTGAATTAATAAATAAGAGAATTTTGAGTTTAGCGTTTCCAAACCACTACTATGTATTGTTTGGGAAGCTAAAAATCCTAATAAAAAATTAATTACAGGGGCGTTTATGTTTCAGATACAGTACAATAAATGACTAATTAGCATTATATTATTGCTAAGTTTAAAAGGATCGAATCTGTAATTAGAATTAATCGGTAGGGCATTTTCTATTGATTGATGAAGTTTTCACGATGAAAATGCAAAGATTAAGTTATCAACATATTAACCTTCGAGTGCTTTTCGTTTACTTTGAGTTTTTAGTAACAATTTCTCCTTTTTACACAGCTTTTTTATTTGTGTTTTAATTTAAAAGGAACACATTTTCTCCAAATCAAGTTTGTTTTTTAATGCAAAGCTACGGCAGATATTATTTGCGCAAGTGCTTTAAATATGGCATCTTTGTTGTTAAATAGTTGATCTGTTTAAGTATCCATTCTAATTCTATTAGTGAAATCATGATAAAATCAACATTCTTTAAGATTATTGCAACTGTATTCTTGTTGATGGAATTTTTTGCCGCATCATTATATGCTCAAATAAATTTTCCAGCACAATCTTCTTTTAAATACCTAAAGGGTTCAAATGCCATAAATTTAAGCTCCAGTTGGGTAAATCCCGATTTCAATGATGCAGATTGGTTAACGGGAAATGCCCCGTTTCGTTATGGTGATGGTACTGGGGGAACCCTTTTAACTGACATGCAGGGAAATTATTCCACCGTATATTTGCGCACCAAGTTTACTGTGCAACAAGCTGAAATGATTAAAGAAATTACAGTTAAGGCTGATTGGGATGATGGTTTTGTTCTTTTTATTAATGGAATTGAGGTGGTGCGTCGTCAGGCACCTGAAGTATTAAGCTACGATGCGCTCTCAAACGGATTGCATGAATTTGGTGAGGTGGAAACCATTAAATTGTTGACATCAAACTTTTCAATAATTGATGGAGAAAATACAATGGCTGTTTTTTGTTGCAATACTTCTCTTACAGAAAGTTCCGATTTCTATTTCGATTTGAGTATGAGTGCTTCCGTTCCATTACCGGAATTACCGGAACTAATTGATTCAGTTGGTATTAATTTTGACAAACCATCAGGGTTCTACCAATCGGATATGGCTTTAACCATGACCACATCAGTTGCTGATGCGGTGGTAATATATACACTCGATGGCTGCAATCCGCAAATTTCAACTACCCGGATTACGGGAAGTGCAAACACCCAGGTTTTAATTGATCCCGCCAGCACTTCAAATAGAGGAACCACACCAGCCGTAGTTGTACGGGCATCCATCATCAAAGATGGTTTTTCAGCCTCAAAACCGGAATTGCGCACCTATATTTATTTAGAGAACGTAAAAACACAAAAACAGCCCGGTTGGGACTGGCCTACTTATAATGTCAATGGACAGGAAATTGATTTGGACATGGATCCCGATGTGGTGAACAGCACCGAGTATAAAGATCAATTGGATGCGTCGTTTTTGGATATTCCCACCATTTCGCTTGTTAGCGATAACGGTAGTTTGTTTAGTTCCGATTCAGGCATCTATGTAAATGCTATGAATGACGGTGAAGAATGGGAGCGGCAATGTACCGTTGAGCTTATTAATCCTGATGGTTCAGCAGGTTTTAATGTGAATGCCGGATTAAGGATTAGGGGAGGATGGAGCCGACATAATAACTATCCAAAACATGCCTTCCGTTTGTTTTTTAAAGAAGAATATGGTGATAGTAAACTGAAATATCAACTTTTTGAAGATGAAGGTGTTGACCATTTCGATAAGGTTGATTTACGGTGTGAGCAAAACTACAGTTGGGCCAATTACGAAGGAGTGCACAATACTTTTATACGTGAGGTTTTTTTGCGCGATGCACAAGGTGAAACTGGCGAACCTTATACCCGGAGCCGATATTACCATTTGTACCTGAATGGCATGTATTGGGGCTTGTTCCAAACTCAGGAGCGGTCGGAGGCTCGCTTTGCGAGTGACTACTTGGGTGGAAAAAATGAAGACTGGGATGTTTTAAAACAAGGTGAATCTGGAGTTATGGCTACTGATGGAAATAAGGATAAATGGAATGAGGTATGGGATATGACACAAACCGGTTTTGCGGCAAATAGCGATTATTTTAGGCTAGAAGGAAAAAATGCACAAGGTAAAGCCGTGAAAGATTCCGAGATATTGGTAGATATTGATAATTTAATCGATTACATGATTAATATTTTTTACTCCGGTAATTTTGATTCGCCTGTATCAATTTGGGGTGGGAACAACAGTCCAAATAATTTTTACATGATTAAAAATCGTGAAGATAAAGCACTGGGTTTTCAGTTTTTTATTCATGATGCCGAGCATACCATGATGACAGTGGGAACATCGGGTCCTGGTACCATTGGGCTTTATGAAAACAGGGTTAATTTGGCTTATCGCAATGACGCGAAAATGGTAAATCCGGGTTTTGATAGGTTTCATCCACAATGGCTGCATCATCGATTAACTGCTAATGAGGAGTACAGAATACGTTTTGCAGATAGGGCATGGAAACATTTGAACGGTAACGGCATTTTTACCGAAAATGCTTGTTTGGCTCGTTTGAACAAAAGAGCAGGACAAATTGAATTGGCAGTTATTGCAGAATCGGCACGGTGGGGCGATTCACATACCAGTTTTGCCTATACCAAAGCCGATTGGGAAACAGAATTAAATTCCATTCGGAACAGCTATTTCCCTTATAGAGGAGATATTTTAATTGAACAGTTATTGGAGTACGAGCTTTACCCATCCGTTTCAACTGCAACTATTAGTATGAATGGTAGCGAGATATTAGATGAAAAGGTATTCCTTAGTTCGTCCGCAACAATTACCTTTAGTGCTTCAAAAGGAGAAATATATTATACTTTAATGGGGGATGACCCGCGAATGGTTGGAGGCGAACTCTCACCCAAAGCAATAAAAATCGAATCGGGTGCAACACTTTTCATTCCTGAATCGGCAATTGTTAAGGCCAGGGTTTATAGTAATGGAATATGGAGCGCCATTCGTAAAATTGATTTTATTGCGGAACAGGTAAACTACTCAAAATTAAAAGTTACCGAATTGCATTATCATCCGCTCGACAGTATTGTTGGAATTGATACCATTCAAGACGACAACTTTGAATTTATTGAATTTAAAAACACCGGTTATACTTCGGCCATTAATTTGTCGGGGTTGGAATTTATTTCAGGTATTGAATATAAATTTCCTGATAATTTGCTTCTTGCTCCTCAGCAGTATTTTGTGGTAGCAGCAAAACCTTCAAAGCTTTACGATAGATATGGATTAGTTGCTTCTGGCAATTTTGCAGGTAATTTTACCAACTCGGGCGAGGAAGTTATAATTATTAATAGCAAAGGAACGGTAGTAATGGATTTTACGTTCAACGATACCGATCCATGGCCTATTGAACCCGATGGGCTTGGATATTCACTGGTTTCAAAAATGGCAAATCCCGATGACGATCCAAATGAATCGAATTATTGGAAATCATCGGCTGTCATTCATGGCTCACCCTTTTATGAGGACGGGTTACCTTTGGGTATTGATGCTGATTTTTCAGCTATAAATTCTAATGAATTTGTATTGTATCCAAATCCTACAAACAATGAATTAAATATAAGTTACCTTGGAAATAGTGATGATTATTTTACTATAAAACTTTACGATGTAAATGGAACGATATTATTTGCTCATGAATATAACCGGAACGCCTTTATATCACTCGATAAGATGAATATTAACTATGGAGTTTATCTTTTAAACATTGAATCAAACAAAAGAAATGAGACAAGAAAAGTGGTTTTTGCTCCTTTTTAACTTCAACTTAAAACTAGTTGAATTGTTATAATCAGTACTTTTAAAAAAAAATCAAAATAAAAAACACATTAAACTATGAAGAACTTATTTAAAGTTATGTTATTGGCAGGCGCCATTATTATGAGTACAGCAACTAAAGCACAACAACTTCCTCTATCGTATGAAGCTATGTTTAATGAAATTGTAACGAATTTTGAGACTATCCGTGGAGGAAATACCATTAATGATGGAAAAACATCGTTGCGATTGCTTGCAAAAGATAAAATTGTACTTCGCCTTGACCATAAAAAGACAGTAAAAACCCTGACTTTTACCAAAGGTAAAGACGAAGAAGGCAATGAATACTGGATTTCGGGCAGTGATATTACCACCGATATGGTAAATAAGTATGAGAAGGATTTGACAGAAATTTTGGAAGATATGCTTAAATTATCGCGGGAAAAATCAAAAATATAAGCTAAAGAAATTCAATTTACTAGAATTTAGTTATTCCCTGCGATGTCTTGAAATTACTATCAAAAACAGAATTATTTCTTTTCCA
Organism: Salinivirgaceae bacterium; assembly: GCA_041664345.1. Taxonomy (GTDB): domain Bacteria; phylum Bacteroidota; class Bacteroidia; order Bacteroidales; family SZUA-534; genus GWE2-40-63. The sequence goes on along the minus strand of JBAYKX010000102.1, from coordinate 1,630 downwards.
GTAAATTTTTCACATATTTCTCAATCTTTTCAGGTTTTGTTGCTGGCGAGAACCTCTTTACGGGTTTCCCGCTGGCATCAATCAGAAATTTAGTAAAGTTCCACTTTATACCATTCCCAAACCATCCTTTTAGCGCTCCTTTTAGATATCGATATATTGGGTGTGTATTTATTCCGTTTACATCAATTTTTGAAAACATAGGAAAAGTGACTCCATAATCAATCAGGCATCCTCCGGCAATCTGTTTTTCATCGCCGGGTTCTTGATTTCCAAATTGGTTGCATGGGAAACCAAGAATTACAAAACCCTGTTTCTGATATTTTTCATAGAGTGTTTCCAGTCCTTTGTATTGAGGAGTAAAGCCGCATTTACTAGCGGTATTAACAACCAATATTACTTTCCCCTTATAGGTTTCCATATTAATGTCTTCACCTTGAAGAGATTTAGCCGCGAATTGATAAAATACAGTTTTCATTTGAACTTTTTTATTTTTACTGTAGTACAAGGAATAAGACTAATTGTTTTCATTAACAATGTCAATTATTCAATGAAATTATTGTGAATGCATGGTTATAATAAATAGTGTTTATATATTTATATGTTGAATTTAATTATTCCAAAAGAACTAAATAACAACCAAATTATATAGGAGGTAATTATGTCGTTTAAATGTAGTATCGGTTTACACACTTGGGATCACTGCACTTGTTCAGCATGTGGTAAAGTTAGGGATGAACAGCACCTGCTTACAAGTGATTGCGAAAAATGCTCAAAATGTGGAGCTATAATTGAGAACCAGCACAGCTGGACCAAAGATTGCCAAAAATGTTCGAAGTGTGGTAAAACACAGGAAGTGGAACATGATTGGAAAAAGGATTGTGAAAAATGTTCCAAATGTGGCAAAATTCGTAAAGAGCATCATCATCTGGTTGATGGAATATGCACCGTTTGTGGAAATGGTAATTTCCATGATGAAAAGGAAGGTATTAATTATAGAACAGTTAAAATCGGTAATCAAGTACTAATGGCTGAAAACCTGGCCAGTGCCACCCATGAAGGTACTTTTTGGGCTTATGAGAACGATAAAAAAAATGTGGTTACTCATGGGTATTTGTATGATTTTGAAACCGCTAAAGCATTGGCCCCTAAAGGATGGCATTTGCCAACAAAAGGGGAATGGGAAATTTTATTTAAACAGTTGGGGGGTAAAGACAAAGAGGTTTATAAGCATATTAAAGTAGGTGGCGAAAGTGGTTTTGATGGACTATTCGGTGGCTGGCGTTTTACTCGCGGTGTTTTTAATAGTCTTGGCGCCAGCGGTCATTTCTGGAGCTGCACCGAAGAAGGTGAAAATAATGTTTGGCATTTTAAAATAAGTGCTTATACCGGTCTTGCCGAAATTGAAAAAGTAGATAAAGGATATGGACTGAGTGTACGATATTTCCGCGATTGATTTTTTTGTAATCTTTCATTCAACAATACTAAAATGAAAAAAGCCGGATTAGAATAGAGGCTACTGAAAAAGTCCCAAGTGTCAGAATGTTAATAAATTAGCAGTAAAATACAAGGTAAAAACTTGGTATTTTACTGCTTTTTTTGTATCTTAAGGGTCTAAAATAAAGATACTTAT
>JBAYKX010000101.1:0-11035 GCA_041664345.1 Salinivirgaceae bacterium | reverse complement strand
TTCTGTCCTTTTTCTCATAAAGCATTATATGTTAAATTTATAATGCCCAAAGATCAGCCTTCCAATTTTGTGTATATTTGTTTGCCCAACGGAAACTATCCCGTTAGGGATTTAGTTCAACACAGGGTATAATTAAGCTTATTAATTGTTGGATAAAAAGGAAGTAAACCATTTTCCCTGGTACTCATAACCACTGGATAAGCAATTATGTCAAGCTTTTTGAGCAGTGCCACCAAAGTAAGGTTTATATCGGCGTTGTTTCCAACTTGTTTGTCGTAGGGTATTTTTAAATCTTGTTGGGTAGTAATGACGTCCGCTTCATTATTCCATTTAATATGTTTGACAGCCTGATGGGCGAGTTTAATCTGAGTTAACTTATCTGTACTCTTTTCTTTTATTTCTTTAGCTATCGGATTTAAAAACATATTTCCCATCAAAGGCATACCGAAACAGTTATCCTTTTCTAACAAGATACTAATTGATTCCCATGAAGTGGCAAATGATTTATATGTCGCCCCATTAATAAATAATAGACTTATTTCGAATTTTGAAATATAGTTTGAAATTGAATTTGTATAGGGCTCCGTTTTAAATGCAGGGGCATCTTTTATGGCCCATCGGTCTTCCTCATTAACTGTCAAATTTAAAAAACCGTAATAGTTTTTTTGAATTCCAATATACGGAGAAGATTCAAGACGTAATTCACTCCATCTTACAGGTATTGCCCTCTGAAAATACCATTTATAGGGAAGCCCACCCATAGAAAATTCAATATCAATAATGCTCCCGACAGTTACATTAGGCATGGCAAAACTTATAGTAATTTGCCCTGCTCCGTCACGCTTCCTAAATAGCGATTCCCCTTTTAGCGGTGTAGATACCACTTTCCCGTTTTCTAAATTATACGTCTTACCTCTTACTTCTAAATCTTCAGTGCCCATAAATTTCTGTGAGGACCAAGACAATCCTTCTTTCTTCAATATTTTTATACGGAGTATTTCTGTAAAATGAAAAGTTGTACTATTAAAATAGCCATAATCACATAAAACAACTGCAACAGCACTCGTATCAAGTGCATATTGTTTCATCTCCAAATCGGCAACATCAACTTTGCCAAATTTAATTGGCTCCTTCTGGGAATATCCTACAAATACGATAAAAAGGAAAGTAGTAAAAACTAAATTTTTAAACATGGGCTTTGATTTTCGGTTAATTTAAATAGTCTTGTGCAACAGTATGAATTAATTTTTTATTTAGCAATATTATTCCTATGTTTTTTTACAACCAATAAATAGCTACTTTTGCCCCCGAAATTTATAGGCTATGGGTTTAAAAGAGGAAATTAAGAGGCGGAGGACATTTGCCATTGTTAGTCACCCCGATGCGGGGAAAACAACACTTACTGAAAAGCTGCTTTTATTTGGTGGCGCTATTCATATTGCCGGGGCGGTAAAATCGAACAAAATAAAAAAAACAGCTACTTCCGACTTTATGGAAATAGAGCGCCAACGGGGTATTTCAGTGGCAACTTCGGTTATGGGCTTTGAATATGATGGTCATAAAATTAATATCCTCGATACACCCGGTCACCAGGATTTTGCCGAAGATACCTTCCGCACCCTTACGGCCGTGGATAGTGTTATTGTGGTGGTTGATGCCGCCAAAGGGGTTGAGGCCCAAACGGAAAAGCTGATGCAGGTTTGCCGCATGCGCAAAACTCCCGTAATTGTTTTTGTTAATAAAGTGGATCGCGAGGGAAAAGAAGCCTTCGATTTATTGGATGAAATTGAGGAACAACTCAAAATTAAAGTACGTCCGCTTAGTTGGCCCGTGGGAATGGGAAAAAGGCTGAAAGGCGTTTACAATATTTTTGATAAAAAATTCTATTATTTTGCCGGCGAAGACAAAACTACCGCCGAAAAACCCCGCGAATTTAAAGACCTTCACGATCCGGAATTGGATAAAGCACTAAAAGAACAAGCTCAAAAACTCCGCGAAGAATTGGAGCTGGTGGAAGGAGTCTATCCCGAATTCAAGATCAGTGAATATTTGAATGCTGAAATAGCCCCGGTTTTTTTTGGTAGTGCCCTTTATAATTTTGGGGTTAAAGAATTGCTGGAGTCCTTCATTAAAATAGCACCCTATCCAAAACCGTCTTTTGCCAATGAGCGGATTGTTGATCCTTTCGAGGAAAAATTCTCAGGATTTGTATTTAAGATACACGCCAATATGGATCCCAATCACCGCGACCGCATTGCTTTTGTTAAGGTATGTTCCGGTAAGTTTCAACGAAATACCAATTATCAGCACGTACGCTTAGGCCGCAATTTGAAATTTGCCAGTCCAACCGCATTTATGGCCGATAAAAAATCGATTGTTGAAGAAGCTTATCCCGGCGATATTGTTGGATTGCACGATACAGGAAATTTCAAAATCGGAGATACGCTTACCGAAGGCGAGGTAATGAACTTTAAAGGGTTACCCAGCTTTTCGCCTGAAATGTTTAAGTACATTGAAAACGCCGATCCAATGAAATCGAAACAACTGGCTAAAGGTATCGACCAGTTGATGGACGAAGGGGTAGCTCAATTATTTACCCTTACCATGAACAACCGGAAAATTATTGGCTGCGTGGGTCAATTGCAGTTCGAGGTAATTGAATATCGCTTGCTGCACGAATACAATGCCACCTGCCGGTACGAACCGGTTACCATGTTCAAAGCCTGCTGGGTAAAACCGAATGATAAAGTGGAATGGGAAGATTTCAAAAAGCGTAAATACAAATCGTTGGCAGTTGATAAACATGGCCGCGATGTGTATTTGGCCGAATCGTCGTATGATTTGCAGATGGCACAAACAAAATTCAAAGGATTGGAGTTTTTCTTTACTTCGGAATTCTAATCGATTTAAAGTAAAAAATATATCGCACATCGAAAATTAGCTTTTTGATGCGCGATTTTTTTTGCGCCAATTTGTCGTGTACTTCCGATTGGCTTTTTTATTGTATCTGCAAGCCTATGACCGAAAAACGAAAAATAATACATGCTTTAGTGTTTCCCCTATTCTTTTTACTGTTGATGTGGATAAATTACTTGGCGTTTTGGATTTTGGATTTGGACATGTCGCTGATTGGAATTTCACCAACAAAAATCTCCGGTTTGCTTGGAATTATGCTGTCTCCATTTGCTCACGGAGGTTGGACTCATTTGATAGCAAATAGTATTTCATTTATCATTCTTGGAACCTTGCTTTTCTATTTTTATCGGTTGGTTGCTTACCCGGTGTTTTTTATAAATTGGTTCATTTCAGGAATACTTTTATGGTTTGGAGGACGCACCACCATTCATATAGGTGCTAGTGGTTTGGTTTATGGATTGGCTTTTTTTATTTTTTTTAGCGGAGTTTTTCGAAAAGATAAGCGGTTAGGGGCTCTTTCAATGATTGTGGTATTTCTTTACGGAAGCATGGTTTGGGGGATGGTACCACAAGGTGGAAATATAAGCTGGGAAGGGCATTTATTTGGTGCTCTGTCAGGTATTTCGCTGGCCTGGTATTTCCGCAAAAAAACCATCGACTTTATTCCTGAACCCGATGGTTCCTCGGTTTCGGTTACCTGGGGACAATTTAATGATATGGCATACCATTATGTGGAAGATGAGGAAGAACCAGAAGTAAATAACGACCCTTCGATGGATGCAAAAATGCAATAATAGTTTATTATTAAAGGTGGAAAGATGGAAAGGTGGGAAGGTTGCAGGGTAATAGGGTAACAAGTTGAAAAACAGGGAAGATGGGGAAATGGAAAATGGGAAGAGGGGAGTGAGGGAACTTGCAGCGCCTGCTGCGAGCTTTCTAGCTGGGTAGATGATAGGAAAGTTGGAAAGATGGAAAACTGGAATGTTGGCAAACTGGGAAGGTGGCGAAAATGTTACGTCGAACTCACACAGCGAAAGCAAGTAAATTTCAAATAACAAAAAACAAAACTCAGAACGAACAATCACATCTTTTTAATAATTAGCATTTTAATCCGCTTTATTCATACCTGAGCATAGCGAAAGGTGTGAATGCGCGAGGGGTATTGAGTTGCAAAGCGGGAAACCCCGATTTAGCTATGCCCAAAATTGGGAGTTTTTATTTTCCCAATTTTGAGGAATAGCTTTATCGTCAGGATTATTCAAGAATAATCCGGGTTAACTTTGACCATATTTTGAGATTCGATTCTTTTTTGATTTTTGAGTATTGATTTTTGAGTTTTCTTATAGCCCTAATTATTTATTGGCAAGTGGATAATTTTTTTTGTTTCGAAAAAAGGTTCAGTAAAATAGTTGGAAATAGGATAAACCGTAATTTGTTTTTCAAAGTTTTGTATTTCATCTGTAAAATCGCCTCCTTTTAAATAGATGATTCCATTTTTAAGGGAATTAATGTGTTTATTACTGATGTTTTTTCGGGTAATAGCTGCAAACTTATCAAAACGTGTTACGGCGCGGCTTACCACAAAATCATAGCGCGATTTTACCTGTTCAACTCTAATTTGCTCACCTACCACATTTTTTAAATCCAAAGCTTGGCTAATTTCATTTACAACCGTAATTTTTTTTCCAATGGAATCAATTAAATGAAAAGAAACCTGAGGAAAAAAAATAGCCAGTGGAATTCCGGGAAAACCTCCACCAGTGCCTACGTCCAAAATTTTTGAACCGGGGGTAAACTGAATAATTTTTGCAATACTTAGTGAATGTAAAATATGATGGAGGTACAAATTATCAATATCTTTGCGTGATACTACATTTATTTTCTCGTTCCATTCGTTGTATAATGCTCCCAGTTTCGAAAAAGCAGTTGTCTGTTCAACAGAAAGATCGGGAAAATAGGTTGAAATAAGATGCATGAAAAGGAATTTAAATAGTACCGTGTTTTTTACTTAAAATTCCATAAAGCAGTTCGCGGGCCCTGAAAAGTTGTGCTTTAACCGTTCCAATAGGAATATCTAGCTCTTCGGCAATTTCCTCATACGAATATTCTAAAAAGTAGCGCATCTCAACCAATTGACGATATCTGGGTTTTAGGTTATCCACCAATTCGCGCAACAAAACCTTTTTTTGATCATTAATTAACGCTTCTTCCGGATCCATGGTATCCGATTGTATGGAAAGTGAGGAATCCTCACTGATTCCATCGGTAAAATTGGAGTTGGAATCGTTGGAGCTACTAATTATACTAATCTGTCTGGTTTTTTTCTTCCGCAGAAAATCGATGCAATTGTTGGATGCTATTTTAAAAAGCCAGGTGCTGAATGCAAAACTTGGAGAATATTGATCGATGTTTCGGAAAGCTTACCAAAGGCTTCAATGGTCAGGTCTTCTGCATCAATTTTATTATTAATCATTTTAAGAATCATAAAATAAATGGCGTCCCGGTAACGCGACATAAGCTCAGAAAAGGCAGCCTGGTTGCCATCCTGAGCAGCTAATACTAATTCAAAATCTTTCTGAGCTTTTTCAGAAAAACCCGGGTTTATTTCCATTTGTTTTTACGATAATTTAATTTGTTTGAAATTATGAAAATTATATGAATTATTGGTAAAATAATATCAAACATTGGAGTTAATAACCAAAACCCTTTTTCGTTGAATTTGTTCATGGTTAATTTAATAATTACAAGCTGAGTCAACAAACGGAAGCTGAATATGCCCACAACTACAAGGGGTTGCCAATTCAAAAATAAAAGATAAACAAAACCAACATAAAAAAGGAAACGTGAAATGTTTTCAAAACCAATCAGCAGTTTATCGCTTGTTTTATAGTAACCGGCTGTAGATAGATGTCTCATTTTTTGTTTAGCCCATTGTTCAAAATTCGGTTGCGGTATCGATCGGGTAACGCTTTCTTTGCTCAAACATACGGCAGTATTTGCTTTGTTGGCATTTTCATTAATAAATAAATCATCATCACCCGAAAGTATCGAGTAATGGCCTGAGAATCCTTTTCCTGAAAAAAATAACGATTTAAAGTACGATAAATTTCTGCCAACTCCCATATAAGGGCGCCCGGCTAAAGCAAACCCTAAATACTGCATGGCTATAAATAGGGTATCAAATTGAATAAAAGCATTTACAATTTTTTTTTCTTTAAGAAACCCACCATAACCTAAAACTACTTGTTTGTTTCCGGTGTATGATTTACTCATTTCAATAAGCCATTGGTCTGAAACCGGGAAGCAATCAGCATCGGTAAAAACCAGACGATTGTATTTAGCCGCTTTCATTCCAATGGTTAGCGCCAATTTTTTTCCTTGTCCAAATTTTTGATTGGGAGCAATAAATGTCGATTTTAAGTTCGGGTATTTTAGTTTAATTTCGGCTAACAACATCTCGGTATCATCCTCGGAGCAATGGTTCACCACCACTACTTCAAATTCAGGATAATTCTGAGTTAGGATACTGGGTAAATGCTTTTCAAGATTTTCAAATTCATTCCGGGCACAAATAATTACTGAGATGGGTTCATGGTTTTGGTTCATTTCTCTTCTTTTCCAAAAGGGAACACGAATGTATAAAACCAAATAATAGAATAATTGTACTAAGGCGGCGGAGGTAAATACTACGAATACAACGAGTTGATGGGTAGTTATTGATGTGAATAGCTCTCTCACAAAACAAAATTTAAATTAATTTGCAAGTATAGTAATTTTTAAAGCTGTATAGGAGGTTACCTTTCGTGTTTTTTTTCTTGAAATGGAACATTATTATTAAACGTATCTAAATTTAACAGTTTAATCTATTTAAACAAATTGCACCCCTGTATTTGTATTGGAACTTTTACTTCTCAACTAATCATTTCCTCAAATGCGGTCACTTACAATCTTATTTAAATTAAATTGGCAATTGGAGCGCAATCAATTACCAGTTTATTTGTAAATTTACTCATTAATAACCCTAAAAGTAACCTATTATGAATTCATTTTTAAAAAAAATTGGGATAGTCATTATTTGTCTGGCTCTAGTAGCCATAATAAGTACCCCATCGTTCGGTCAATTTGAGCAAAAAATCACCGTTAATGCTTCATGTGCTGTAGTTTATCCTGATATGGTGGAGGAGTTCAGTGATTTTGGATTGGGTTTTGGAATCGATGGGGGAATTATGTTCAATTTAAATCGAACCTTTTCGCTTTATGGAGATGCACGATTTTATTACTTGTTTGGCTCCAGTTCTAATGAGGAAGCATACTTAGACAATATGGCATTTGGCTTAGGTGCAAAAGTGAATCTATTGCCAGCCAAGCGATTAAATCCCTATTTATTTGCAGAGGCAAATATTAATTTCGTTTGGTCGGAGGTATATTATTTTGCAAGTGGTGACATGCAAGGGGGTAGTGATTTTGCTGGCACCTTAGGAGGTTTAGGAGGGGTTGGGTTGGACTTTAAACTCAATGAAAATTTATCACTATTTGTACAAACCGGTACATATTACACTTATTGGGACGACAGATTAAATTTGTATTCTCAAGTTGGTATTCGTCTAAATATGATAAAATCAAAAACAATATAAAGTTGGAATTGTATTATTTTACCTATCAAATTAAAACTCTATAAAAATGAAAAAGCAGCTACTCGCCTTTTTGATAATATTTCCAATTGTTGCTGCAGTGGCACAAATTAAGCCTGAAAAAAACCTGGCAACCAAAGGGCAATTTATTTATTGTTTAGCTTTTAGTAACGATGGCAACTATGTGGCATCGGCAGGTGATAATAAGGAAGTTATTATCCACAAAACTGGTACTTATGAAGAATTGGTTCGCCTTAAAGGGTTAAAAGATATTCCTTTGGCGTTGTGTTTTTCGCATAATGGTAAACTAATTGCAGCCGGTGGAAAAGACAACAAAATTACCATCTGGGATTTTGCAACCAAGCAAATAATTGCAACTATAAAAGCGCATGATCAACAAGTAATGGATTTATCCTTTAGTCCGGATGATAAAACCATTGCATCGGCCAGTTTAGATAAAGAGATAAAAATATGGGATACTAATAATGGTCAACTAATTGCCTTGTTAACCGGAAATAAAAAAGATGTTACCTCTATCGAATATTCACCCGATGGAAGCCGCCTAATTTCAGGTAGTGCTGATGGAACCATTAAAATTTGGGATGTAAAAAGCACAACCATTCTATTGAATATTCCGGCCCATGCCAGTTGGATACGCAGTGTGGCATATAGTCCTGATGGAAGTATGATTGCATCAGGGGGCGACGACCGGCAAATCCAGATTTGGGATGCAATTAGCGGAGAAAAGCTAAATACTTTTTTAGGACACAAGAAATGGGTGCAAGCAGTTTGCTTTAGTCCCGATGGTAATTATTTGTTAAGTGGTGGGCACGATAATTTATTAATTCTTACCGATATAAAAACCGGAAAAATGGTTTTTCAATCGGAAAAGCAACCCTATTTTATTCTTTCAATAGGTTTTAATCCTAACGGTACCACATTTGGTTCAGCGGCACTTTATTCCGATATATTGGAAATATGGGACATCCGATGTTTGAACATCAAACCCATGGAAAAGTTGATGGCTCAAAAAGCATCTTCAACTTCGGGAATGGTTCCAAGCATTCAGTTCATTTCTCCAAAATCTGGATTATCATCCAATTCAGCCTCAATAAAAGTTTCAGCTAAAATTACTTCCGAATCAAGCCTGCGAACCATTGAATTGTTAGTTAATGGAGCAGTGTTTGCCTCCAAAGATCGTTCGGAACTAATGATGAATTCAGGCGATAAAGGCGAATTTAATTACGAAGAAAGTATTGTGCTGAATGAAGGTAAAAACACCATTCAAGTTAAAGCAAAAAACATTGCCGGCGAAAGTCAGTCGGAATTGGTTACTGTTAATTTTTCATCGGCACCCGTTGTGCTGCTTTCATGGCTGGTACCTGCAATGGCCAAGGTTGAAACTAATACCCAAGATTATACAGTAAAGGCCACAATTAATCGGAAATCTTCATCGCAGGTGGTTGAATTGTTAGTTAATAATAGTGTTGTGGCAACTTCCAACTTTCCACCAGAAGGAGGTGCATTTAGTAAACAAATTACCTTGCAATCGGGACAAAACAACCTTTCTTTTAGAATAACTACTAAAGAATTCAGTAAAGAAACCGAATCAAGATTAGTGAATTACAGTGTAGCCAATAAACCTGAAATAGTGCTATTACAGCCTACCAGTGATACGTTGAGTTATATTTCAGGAGTAAGAATTAAAGCGCTGCTGCTTTCGCAAATACCTATCGACGGCCTTGAATTAAAAGTTAATGGGTTGACCATTTTTTCTAAAAGTAATTTAACCGAAACCCAATTTGTTTTGGATCAGCAAGTGCAAGTTTCTCCCGGATTAAGTACCATAACCATTTCAGCTAGGAATGCTGCAGGTGAAGCTATCTCATCTGCTATAAAAGTAGCCTATCAACTTCCTGATAAAACAGACATTAGCTGGGTAACTCCGAGTGCAAATATAGAAATATTTGAGACGGGTATTGCATTAAGGGCTTGCATCCAATCGAAGAGTGATATTCAAAAAGTAGAACTATTCAACAACGGTTCCTTATTATTTACTGAAAATCAACCAGTTAAAAACAGTAAAGGGGAATGTTCTTTTGATTTTATTAAATCAATTTCGGTAGCACCGGGAACCAATCAAATTAGAATAAGTGCCACAAACGCTGGTGGTACAACTTATTCTGAAACACGAAGTGTCACTTATGTAATTCCTCAGTTGGCTACCATTCAATGGAAAGAACCGGCTTCGATGCAAATATCAACAGGTGAAAATTCACTATCGATTCAGGCTTGCATCCAATCAAGCACACAACCTGAAAGTATTGATTTAATGGTTAATGGGTTAACTATTTCTACTACTCCAAATCCACCAAAAAATCAAGGGGATTGCTCGTATATATATCAGCAAATGGTTCCACTGAATAAAGGAAGCAATCTAATATTACTGAAAATAAAAAATAAAGCGGGTGAAACTTTTTCTTCTCCAATAATGGCCGAGAATAAATCCTCAAACCCCTATCGGTTCGCCATTATTATAGGCAACGAGGATTATAGCTCCTACCAAACGGGTTTGGATTCAGAGTCGAATGTTGACTTTGCAAAAAAAGATGCACAGTCCTTTAAAGAAGTTTGTATTAATTCTTTAGGAATCCAGGAAGAGAATATTGTTTATATGGAAGATGCCCGATATACCGACATGATGAAATCGTTAAAAAAGATTAACAGTTTAATAAATGTTACCAAAGGCAAAGCGGAGATTTTTGCTTTTTATGCCGGACATGGGTTTCCCGATGAAAAAACTAAAGAACCATATTTAGTACCGGTTGATGGAAGTGGTACCGATTTGGAAATTACTGGTGTAAAACTGACCTATTTTTACGAAATGCTTACTACTTTTCCTTCGCAACGGGTAACCGTATTTTTAGATGCTTGCTTTAGTGGTGGAGCCCGTAACCAAGGATTGGTGGCCGCACGGGGAGTGAAAATTGTTCCTAAAGAAACCCAAGAAGCGGTTAAGAAAAAACTCATTGTTTTTACCGCCAGTTCTGGTAACCAAACTTCGTTGCCTTATACTGAAAAAGAACATGGGTTGTTCACCTATTTTTTAATTAAAAAATTGAACGAAACCAAAGGAAACGTTACCTATGAAGAGTTATCGAACTATTTAACGGAACAGGTTTCCATTAAATCGGTAATGATAAACAGCAAGCAGCAAGACCTGCAAACCAATGTTAGTCCTGAAGTGGAAGCAGAATGGAAAAAATGGAAGTTTGCTGAATAGGTAATGCTTTGGTGATGTTGAGATTGATTTATAATTATCTTTAATAACAGTATTATGACAATAAAAAAGGCCGCCTCAAAAGGGAGGGCACTGAAAAAGTCCTGATAAATTAAGGGCTTGTACAATTTTGTTTGTACAAGCCCTTTTCCTTGCCATATTTAAAAAAACATTCTCTCTTTGTTGCAAATAAGCCTTTCTCAGCCCG
>JBAYKX010000100.1:0-11156 GCA_041664345.1 Salinivirgaceae bacterium | reverse complement strand
TGAACGATATCGCTAATGCGTATCTGATCGCTTCTGGTTCGACTATCCTTTTCCGAATTAATTACTAAAATACAAAATCAGTAGTAATCGGCTCTTTTTTCTCCACAAACATACGAGATCGCTTCGCTAAGTTCCCTTGTGAAGGGGAAGATGTATAATCCTGGCAGAATTGCTAATTTGATGCGATCTCCCCTAAGCCTTTGGGAGATGTCGACAACTTGTCCCGAGACCTCGGGAGACAGAGGGGTAATAGCTCATATAAAACCCTGAATTATACTGCTTTTATGTTATGTATTAATCTACCGACCTCTGATAATTTTAAACGTAAATATTTTGTTTAATCTTTTTCCACACATTTTGTCGAATAAACTATAAACCCAAAACGACAGTTATTTTTCCATTAAAATATTTAATTATATTTACATAGGTTATTTGGAATAATATATCAATTATATTGAGAATGATTGGACACGATAAAACCTATGAAGAACTTTCCAAGGAGTTGCATGAATTGCAGCAGCAGTATGATTCAATAAAGGCGGCTTATGAAAAAGAAATTGCCGGTGCTAAGGTAAAAGCGGCTTTTTTGAAGAAAAGCGAAAACCGTTACCGGTCATTGATTGATCTGGCTGTTGATGGGATACTTTTGGGATCGCATGAAGGTGTTATAATTGATGACAATGAAAGCATGTGCTCCATTGTTGGTATTGCCAAAAATGATTTAATTGGCAAACATATAAGTCAAGTTCCTTTTACCCCTGAAAGCCTTGCTAAAAGCCCTTTTCGGTTCGATTTGCTCCAAAAAGGTGAAATAGTTATCAACGACAGGGTACTTAAACGTCCTGATGGAATTGAAGTGACGGTTGAGATGCGGACTAAGATGATGCCTGATGGCACCTACCAATCGATATACCGTGATATTACCGAGCGAAAAATGAATGAAGCAAAGTTGCGCAAATCGGAACAAATGCTTCAAACCGTGTTGGACAATTTTCCGGGTGTTGTTTTTTGGAAAGATAGGCATTCGAATTATTTGGGTTGTAATCACACGTTTGCTTTAGGTGCGGGATTGAATAGTTCAACCGAAATTGTCGGGAAAACCGATTTCGATTGCCCATGGAGCGAAACCGAAGCAGAGAAATACCGGACCGATGATTGCGAAGTTATTGAAAACGGCAAACCCAAACTTCATGTAGTTGAAATGCAACATCAAAACAATGGTAAAGTAGTTTGGTTTGATACCAGCAAAATCCCTTTACGCGATTCGCAGGGGCAAGTTATTGGAATAATTGGCGTATCCATTGATATAACTGATCAAAAAAAGGCTGAAACGGAAATTCTGAAAGAAAAGCATTTCAACGAAAAACTGCTCGATAGTTTACCTGTTATTTTTTATTTGTACGATAAAGATCTCCGCCTCCGGAAATGGAATAAAAAACATGTCGATGAATTGGGTTATTCGCCGGAAGAATTGCAAGGATTCCCAGTTGAAAATTGGCATCAGTTGGAGGAAGCAAAAGCGTTGGTTCGGAAAAGTATCAATCATGTGATAGAGAACAATACTTTTATCAGTATTGAAGCAACCCTGTATCATAAAAATGGGCAAGGCATACCCTATTTACTTACAGGAGTTAGGTTTGACTCACCGGAAGGACCTATGCTTATGGGCATTGGAGTAAATATTACTGATCTTAAAAATGCGGAAAACGAACTCATAAAAGCTAAAGAAAAAGCTGAAGAAAGCGACCGGTTGAAAACTGCATTTCTTCAAAACATGAGCCACGAGATACGCACCCCCATGAATGCTATTATGGGATTCTCTGAACTGATTGTTGATTATTACAACGATAAACCGAAACTTGAAAAATTCTCAGAAATAATCAATCAGCGCAGCAACGATTTACTCGATATTATAAATGATATCCTTGATATTGCAAAAATTGAATCGGTGCAATTGGCCATTAATGAGGAGGCCTGCAATTTGAACGAGTTATTTGCCGAACTAACCGCTTTTTTTGCGGAATATCAAAAGCGTACCGGTAAACAGCACATTGAATTCAGCCTAAAAACACAGTGTAACCTATTGGAAAGTAGCATTGCAACCGACAAAGTAAAATTGAAACAAATATTCATAAACTTAATTAGCAATGCCTTTAAATTTACCGATTCCGGTTCTATTGTAGGAGGGTGCAAATTAGATAATATACACAACATCATGTTTTATGTCACCGATACCGGAATAGGCATTCCTCAGGATAAGCAACAGTTCATTTTTGAGCGTTTTACACAGCTAAATCCTGGTGACAACAAATTGGTTAGTGGTACCGGTTTGGGTTTGTCTATTGTAAAAGGTTTGGTAATTCTGTTAGGAGGCGAAATATTTGTGGAATCGGAAGTAGGTAAAGGCACCACCTTTTCTTTTACAATTCCTTACAAAACAATTCAACCTATCAATTACAATCCTATTGTTATAGAAAAAACTGCGGAACCTCAATTTTCAGGCATTACCATTCTCATTGTTGAAGACGATAAACGGAATGCAGAATATTTGATGGAAATATTGACCAGTGCCAGATTCAAAGTGGTACAAACCCAATATGGGAATGAGGCGGTTAAAATTGCCAATTCGGGCAAGTTTGACTTAGTGTTAATGGATGTTCGTTTACCTGATATTGATGGCTATGAAGCAACCCGTCAAATTCGAATGAACAAGCCCAACATGAAAATTATTGCACAAACGGCCTATGCTTCGCATCAGGAAAAGCAAAAAGCGCTGGATTCCGGATGCAACGATTATATCAGTAAACCCATAAAAAAAGAATTGCTCTTGCTGATGATTAGTAGGCTTTTACAATGATAAGATACCGGTTATTTTTATTGTTTCTTTCCCTTTAACAGCAATCGTTCTATCTCTTTTGGAAAATACTCATATTCCAATTCATGCACCTTATGAGCCACATCATCAGGGCTATCGGTTGGTAAAACCGCTATCTTTGCTTGAAATAGGATGTTTCCCTTGTCGTATTCCCGGTTTACAAAATGAATGGTTATGCCGCTCTCTTTTTCATGATTAGCCACTACAGCTTCATGCACTTTGCCGCCATACATTCCCTTACCTCCATATTTGGGTAACAAAGCTGGATGAATGTTTATAATCCGGTTGGGAAACGCTGAAATTAGTGATTCAGGAATAAGCCATAAAAAACCTGCCAATACAACTAATTCAATCTTTTCAGCTATTAACCGGTCAACTATTTCAGTAGTTTCGTTAAACTTATGTTTGTTGAAAACCATCGAAGGCATATTCAATTTTTTGGCCCGTTCCAAAACGAATGCATCCTTTTTATTCGATAAAATAAGAGAAACCTCAATGGAAGGGTGTCCTTTGAAATACCGGGCAATGTTTTCAACATTAGTCCCTGATCCGGAGGCAAATAGCGCGATTTTATGCATAGTTTTTTCTTGTTTCAAAACAGTTCCCCATCGGAACTTCCGTTTTCATAAGCCACATCAATCAAAAGGGTTTTCTTTTTTGAGGCTACTACGGCCAATTGGTCGCAACGCTCATTTTCGGGTATTCCGGCATGGCCTTTCACCCAGTGGAATTTTACTTGATGTTTGGCATAAACCAACAAAAATCGTTTCCACAAATCCGGGTTTTTTTTCTTTTTAAAATTGGTTTTCACCCACCCTTGCAGCCATTTTTTTTCAACCGAATCAATCACATATTTCGAATCGGAGTAAATGGTTACCTCACAACCTGGGGTTTTGAGCGCTTCCAAACCGGCAATAACCGCCAACAATTCCATACGGTTATTGGTAGTTAAGCGGAACCCTTCGGAAAGTTCTTTACGGTGCACACCCGAAAGCAAAACGGCTCCATATCCTCCCGGACCTGGGTTGCCACTGGCGGCACCATCGGTAAATAAGGTTATTTTTGTAGCCATGATGCAAAAATAGGGTTTAATTTTAATAATCGCTTTCCGTGCACTATTTTTGTCGCGTTAAATCAAAAAAGCAATATTTGAAATCGTTTATATTAGGTTCAATTGCTCTAAGAAAAGGTTGGAATGCTATCGTTCTGAATTTTAGTTGGTTTTTTGCAATACATTTTTCGTGTTAATTAGTGTAATTAGTGGCAAAAAGAGATAAATATGAAAATCGGAACCATTGATTTAGGCGAAAAGCCTTTGTTTTTTGCCCCCATGGAAGACATCAGCGATCCATCGTTCCGAAGGCTCTGCAAGGAATTTGGGGCCGATATGATGTACACCGAATTTGTTTCATCGGATGGTTTGATACGCGATGCCGGAAAATCGCTGCGTAAACTGGAACTTTCAGCCAATGAACGACCCGTGGGAATCCAAATATATGGAAAAGACCCCGTGGCTATGGTGGAAGCGGCTAAACGTTGTCAGGAAGCAAGACCCGATTTAATTGACCTGAATTTTGGCTGTCCAGTTAAAAGAGTGGCCGGAAAAGGTGCCGGAGCCGGATTATTACAGAATATTCCCTTAATGCTGGAAATTACCCAAAAAGTGGTTCAAGCGGTGAACATCCCGGTAACCGTGAAAACCCGTTTGGGATGGGATGAAAACGATAAACCCATTGTGCAACTGGCTGAGCAATTGCAAGATTGTGGAATTGCAGCTCTTACGGTGCATGGCCGCACCCGCAGCCAAATGTACAAGGGTGAAGCTGATTGGACTTTGATTGGTGAAATAAAGAAAAACCCCCGTATGAAAATACCCATTATTGGGAACGGCGATGTAACCAGTGCTGCCATTGCCAAAGAAAAGTTCGAAATCTTTGGTGTGGATGGCATTATGATTGGCCGTGCTGCCATTGGCCGTCCCTGGATTTTTCGCGAGGTGAAGCATTATCTGAAAACCGGTGAAACCCTTCCGCCATTAACCGTAGGCGAAAAAGTAGCATTGGCCAAACGGCACCTTGCCTATTCTTTGGATTGGAAAGGAGGCATAACTGGGGTTTTTGAAATGCGCCAGCACTTTTCGAATTATTTTAAAGCCTTACCCGATTTTAAATCCACCCGCACTCGATTGGTTACGGAAACTAATCCGGAAACGATTATTGAAATTCTGGATGAAATTGCCGAAAAATGGGCTGGATATTAACTCTATAAAGGTTAGCCCGAATTGATGCTGATTTCCGGCACTTTCAAGCTGAAACGGTTACTAAATAGAATATAGAAGCCATGATTTTAATAACGAAAGACCTCCGGTTTATTATAAAAAGAAGCATAATTTGTATTTTAACACTGTCCATATTTTGAGTTTTGATTCTTTTTTGATTTTTGAATATTTATTTTTGGAGTTTTCTTAGTAACCCTTTCTAAGTTATTTCTATCAATTTGTAACAAAATCACCATTGCATATCATTTTTTAGTATTTTCATGGCCTGTTTTACTAACACAAACTATCAAAATAACCAGTAATAAAAACGAAATTGTGAAAAATCTATCAATTAAAGAAAAAATTGGATATGCACTGGGCGATGGTGCAGCTAATATTGCATGGCGAGGTGTGGCCACATTTCTGTTTATTTTTTATACCGATGTTTTTGGGTTGAATCCTGCTGTGGTTGGAATCCTATTTCTGATTGCCCGGTTTGGCGATGGAATTATTGATATTCTGATGGGTATTGTTTGCGACCGTACCAATTCTAAATATGGCAAGTTCCGTCCTTGGATATTATGGACCGCAGTACCTTTAGGAATTACCCTGTCGCTATTGTTCACCACTCCTAACTTTGGATATAATGGCAAAGTAGTTTATGCTTATGCAACCTATTTGTTATTTTTTATCATTTACACAGCAAATAATATTCCGTACGGTGCATTAATGGCTGTTATGACCCCCGACGATAAAGAACGCACCAGTCTGGGTTCTTATCGCATGGTTGGGGCATTTACCGGTGGAATGGTGGTTCAGGGTGCTTTGTTGTTTTTAGTGGCCCACTTTGGAAATATAAACCCGGCAATTGATATTAATAAATTGGAAAAAGCAAAATATGAAGTTACCGTATCAACCAATCAGGATGTTAAAAATGTTAACATTAATACCAAAGATGGCATTGCCCTTTTTAACTGGACCAATGCTGAAGTACCCGATAGCTTGAATGTTCCTACTCAAGGTAAAAGTTTTTCGATGGAAGCGGATAAAGAGTATTCTTTTATCGTAGCTGGCGAAGAAAACCTGGAAGCCAAAAACATTAGCATTATCGACCAAAAAAGAGGATATAGTTCAGCCATTTATATTATGTCTATATTTTTGTCGCTGTTTCTAATCCTAACTTTTGCAGCAACAAAGGAACGGGTGCAGCCACCCAAAGATCAGGAGACTGACCTGAAAAAAGATTTGAAAGATCTCATCAAAAACAGGCCCTGGATTATTCTTTTATTGATTGGTGTTCTTTTCAATGTTTATAATTCAATAAAACAGGGAATTGTTGTAATCTATTTTAGCCATTATTTGCACAACCAATTTTTAGCTGCATCCTTTATGATTGGTCTAATGCTGGCATCAATAGCCGGTGCCATGATAACCTCTCCGCTTGGGAAACGATTTGGAAAACGTAAACTGTTTATTGGAGCGCTTATTTTTTCGGGAGCTATAAACGCATTATTGGCTTTTTGCGGACCTAACGATACTTCAGGTATTTTCGCACTTGGTATTATTTCTGAATTTGGAGCTGCCGTATTTCCTACTCTTTTCTTTGCCATGCTTGGCGATGCGGCGGATTATTCGGAATATAAAAATGGGCGAAGGGCTACTGGTTTGGTTTACTCAGCTGGCTCTTTTGCAACCAAATTTGGAGGAGGCATAGCGGGTGCCATAATTGGGCTTGTTTTAGCGGCATTTCATTACAACGGGCAAGATGCCGTTTCCATTCAGGGCGCTGTTCCGGGTATAATAATGCTCATGAGCTGGATTCCCACAATTATAGCTTTGATAACCGCAGGAGTAATGACCCTTTACCCGCTCGACCAGAAGCAAATGGATGCCATTACCATTGAACTAAACAATCGAAGGGCTAGTATAATGGAGTAAATAAGGGATTTCCTTAATCTAAAAAACAAACAAAAAATTAAACTGCTATAATTATAAAATTATGAAAGCTCGCAATTTACTTAAGCAAAGCATTTTTGTTTTATTTATAGGCGTCTCAATTTCAGTTTCTGCTCAAATCTATCCGCAAATCATCAATGTGGATGCAAGAAATACCACTTCGCTGGATGGACTTTGGAGAACCATTGTTGATCCGTTCGAAAATGGCTATTATGATTATCGAAGAAAGCCGTTAGCCAATGGTTTTGGAAGCGATAGTGATTTAACCGATAAAAGTATATTGCAGGAGTATAATTTTGCTACGGACAAAACCTTGTCGGTTCCCGGCGACTGGAATACACAACGACCGGAGCTTTATTATTACGAAGGAACCGTTTGGTATCGCAAACGGTTCGATTATAAGGTAACGAACGGTAATCGGCTCTTCTTGCATTTTGGGGCGGTGAATTATGAAGCCATTGTTTTTCTGAACGGTAAAGAAATTGGCAAACATATAGGGGGTTTTACCCCTTTTAATTTTGAAATTACCGGACTGGTGAAGACAGGTGAAAACTCAATTGTGGTAAAAGTGGATAACAAACGCCTGTTCGAAGGGGTTCCAACAGTGAATACCGATTGGTGGAACTATGGAGGTATCACCAGGCAGGTTAATTTGATTGAAACACCAGCCACATTGATTCGCGACTATTATATTCAGTTAAAGAAAAATGACAAAAACACCATAAGTGCTTGGGTTCAGCTCGACGGAAGGCAAATCATTCAGAAAATAAAAATCGAAATTCCGGAATTAAAAATTTCTAAAGAAGTAAGCACCAACCAAAACGGTTTTGTTGAATTCGAACTTAAAGCAAATCCGGTTTACTGGAGCCCCGAAAATCCAAAATTGTATAAAGTTTTTATTACTTCCGAAAGTGACAAAATTTATGACGAAATTGGATTCCGGACTATTGAAACCAAAGGAACCAAGATTTTTCTCAATGGCAAGGAAACCTTTTTGAGAGGCATCAGCATTCATGAAGAGGCTGCCTACCGCAACGGACGAGCCTATTCAGCTGATGATGCGTTAATCCTTTTAGGTTGGGCCAAGGAAATGGGCTGCAATTTTGTGCGTTTGGCACATTATCCACACAATGAACAAATGATACGTCAGGCTGAAAAAATGGGTCTTTTGGTATGGTCCGAAGTCCCTGTTTATTGGACTATTCAATGGAGTAATCCCGAAACTTACAAAAATGCAGAAAACCAGCTTTCCGATATGATTACCCGTGATAAAAACAGAACCAACATAATTATTTGGTCTATAGCCAACGAAACCCCTCAAAGCCCTGAACGACTTGACTTTTTAACTCGTTTAGCTGCTAAAGCCCGGAGCATGGACGAGGTAAGATTTGTTAGCGCAGCCCTTGAAAAAGAGGAAATTAAACCCGGATTAATGACAGTGGACGATGAATTGGGAAAACTTTTTGATATCATCAGTTTCAATCAATATGTGGGTTGGTACGATGGCTTGCCCGAAAAATGCGATCGGGTGGATTGGATTTTCTCAGAAGAAAAACCAGTTATTATTAGTGAATTTGGAGGTGAATGTGTATATGGTTTACGGGGTTCAAAAACCGATCGTTTTTCGGAAGATTATCAAGAAGATATGTACATTCGAAGTGTGAATATGTTAAAGCGTATTCCGGGATTGGCTGGAACCACCCCTTGGATATTAAAAGACTTCAGGTCGCCACGCCGTCAACTTCCTGACTTACAAGACGATTTCAATCGCAAAGGACTGATCTCTGATAAAGGACAAAAGAAAAAAGCATTTTTTGTAATGCAGAATTGGTACGAAGAGATTAAAAATAAATAGGTGTATGAAAATGGAAGGGTAGAATCGTCGGAGAATGGTTAGAGGGAAAGAGGGAAATCGCAGCGCCTGCTGCGAGACATCCCCGAGCCATTTGAAACAGTATGGGAAAGGCATGCAAGCTTACTAACATCATTCCAATTTTCCAACATTCCAAATGGTTTAACCATTTTATAAGTGCTTAATATGTTATGTTGAACTCACGATATTTAAATAAAATAAAACCCTATTTTGCTGTTTTTTCCAACTCACGTAAGGTTTCCATGCGTTTCTTTTTCAAGAAGCTGAATATATCGCCCAAATGTTCTTTCACTTGCTGGTTGCCAAATTCATAAACTTTCGAAACCAATCCATCTAAAAAGTCACGGTCATGCGATACCAATATCAGCGTGCCATCGTAATCTTTTAAGGCACTTTTCAATATATCTTTGGTTCGTATATCAAGGTGATTGGTAGGTTCATCAAGAATAAGCAGGTTTACCGGCTCAAGCAGCAGCTTTATCATCGATAGCCGGGTACGTTCCCCTCCGGAAAGTACTTTCACTTTTTTGTCGGAATGGTCACCTCCAAACATAAATGCGCCCAAAAGGTCCTTAATCCGGTTGCGTATTTCCCCTACAGCCACATAATCAATGGTCTGAAAAACGGTGAGTTCTTCATCGAGCATTGAAGCTTGATTTTGGGCAAAGTAGCCAATCATCACATTGTGGCCTAAGTTCAAGGTGCCTTCGTAGTCAATTTCCCGCATAATGGCTTTTACCAAAGTTGACTTTCCTTCACCATTTTTACCTACAAAGGCAACCCGTTCACCTCGTTCTATGGTTAGGGTAGCATTTTTGAAAACCACATGATCATCGTATTTTTTTGTGACACCATCCACAATAACCGGAAAACTCCCCGATCGGGGCGATGGTGGAAACTTCAACCGCAAAGCCGAGCGGTCTTCTTCATCCACTTCAACCAATTCCAGTTTTTCGAGCATCTTAACCCGCGACTGCACTTGATTGGTTTTGGAGTAAGTTCCTTTAAACCGATCGATAAAATCGGTATTTTCGGCAATCATTTTTTGTTGCTCATCGAATTGCCGCTGCTGCTGCTCGCGACGCTCCTGCCTTAGCGTAAGGTAACTGGAGTAGTTTACTTTGTAATCGTAAATACGTCCCATGGTTACTTCAATGGTGCGCGTAGTAATGTTGTCAATAAATGTTTTGTCGTGACTAATAACCATAACGGCCTTAGCACTGGTTATCAGAAATTCCTCCAACCATTGAATTGATTCTATGTCCATGTGGTTGGTAGGTTCATCGAGTAGAATCAAGTCAGGCTTTTTTAATAATATTTTTGCCAATTCAATACGCATGCGCCATCCGCCACTGAATTCGCTCGTTGGGCGGGTAAAATCGGAACGTAAAAACCCCAATCCAAACAATATTTTTTCAACTTCTGCATCGTAATTGGTATCTTCAATGGTATAGAATTTTTCGCTAAGTGTCGAAACCGCTTCAATCAACTGATAATACTCAGCCGATTCATAGTCGGTACGGGTGGCTAATTGATTATTTATGGCTTCAATTTCTTGCTCCATATTAAATATATGTGCAAACGCTTGAGATGCTTCTTCAAATACAGTGCGGTTGTCTTCAGTCAACAAATGTTGTGGCAAATAGGCAATAACGGCATCTTTTGGAGCTGAAACCTTTCCTTTCGAAGGGGTACGTTCTCCTGCCATAATCTTTAATAAAGTCGATTTCCCTGCACCATTCTTTCCCATCAAAGCAATACGGTCTTTATCGTTTACAACAAACGATATATCTTTAAAGAGCGTTGTCCCACCAAACTCCACCGTCAATCCATCTACTGAAATCATAGTCTTAATTTTTTAAGCCCGCAAAGATAATTAAATCAGTGAGACTTTAATCCCGAATACTCGGGATGGGTGTACAACAAAATTCCCTTCCATAAATAATAAAGTCTAAATATCATTTTAAGGTGTTGGCTGTGTTTATTCTACAAATCTATAATGTTCATATTTTAACCACGAATACACAAATAGTTAGTGTTTGCAAAGCAAACAATTAGTGTCTGTTTTTATTATACCTAAATTTCTAAAATAAAAGATGCATCTGTCAGGTAAAATGCTTATCTTTAGTTCGTTACAACAAAAACAGACATACACCCAACAGATGCAGAACAAAGATAATAAGACAATTAAATTT
>JBAYKX010000099.1:0-11708 GCA_041664345.1 Salinivirgaceae bacterium | reverse complement strand
TTGCCATATTTAAAAAAACATTCTCTCTTTGTTGCAAATAAGCCTTTCTCAGCCCGTTAAATTGCCAATTTTAAGCGTTTTTTTCTCTCTAGATTTCTAAAGGGACTTTTTCAGTGCCCTCCTTCAATGAGCGGCTTTTTTTGTTTTAGTAGGCATCAAAAGGTATAATCATTGAAATTTCTTCACATATTTGCAAATCATAAAATTTTAGAATTGTGGGTAGGAAAAAAAACAATCCATTACTTGAAAAGATACTTATACAAAGTATTGCTGCCGAAGGTAAAGCGATAGCCAGATTTAACGATCAAGTAGTGTTTGTGCCATTTGTAGTTCCGGGCGATGTGGTTGATTTGCAAGTGGGAAAAAGGCGGAAAAAGTACATGGAAGCTAAAGTCGTGCATTTTCATGAATATTCAGCCAAACGGGAAATAGCATTTTGTAAACATTATGGTACCTGTGGCGGATGCAATTGGCAAATACTTCCCTACACCGAACAATTAAACTACAAACACCAGCAAGTAATTGATGCCCTTACCCGAATTGGAAAGTTGGAAATCCCGGAACCGGAAAGAATTATGGGAAGTGCTGCAACTACTCAATATAGGAACAAATTGGAATTCACTTTTTCAGTTCACCGGTGGTTGTCGAAACAAGAAATGGAACTTGAATCAAAAAGCATTAATGCCCTTGGTTTTCATATTCCAGGTTTTTTCGATAAAATTATTGATGTAGAGCATTGCTATTTGCAACCGGAACCAAGCAATGAGATACGTTTGGCAATTCGAAATTTTGCCTTAGAAAAAGGGTATGAGTTCTACAATCAACGCAGTAATAGTGGGTTTCTTCGGAATATTATCATTCGTACCTCTACCACCGGCGAAGTAATGGTAATTGTTATATTTGGTTCTGACCAAACTGAAGCCATTCAGGAGGTAATGAAATTTCTTTTGGAAACATTTGGTTCAAAGATTACATCGCTGCAATACATTATCAATAAAAAAGTGAACGATTCTTATTCCGATTTAGAGTCTGTTGTTTATAGTGGTCAGGATTGCATTTATGAGCAAATGGAGAACCTGAAATTTAAAATAGGACCCAAATCTTTTTATCAAACCAATTCAAACCAAGCCTATCAGCTATATTTAAAAGTACGCGATTTTGCTGATCTTAAAGGGAATGAAACTGTTTACGATTTATATACCGGTACCGGAACTATTGCGTGTTTTATAGCGGGTAACGCATTAAAAGTAATTGGTGTAGAGTATGTTGAAGATGCGGTGAAGGATGCTAAGTATAATGCTCAAATGAATAAAATTAATAATGTGCATTTTTTTGCCGGCGATATGAAAGATGTGCTTACTGATGATTTTGTGCTAACTCATGGAAGCCCCAATGTAATTATTACCGATCCACCGCGTGCCGGAATGCATCCATCCGTGGTTGAGACTATTAAAAAATGCGGTCCCGAAAAAATTGTTTATGTAAGCTGTAATCCGGATACCCAAGCTAGGGATATCGATTTATTAAAGGATGTTTATAAAATTACAAAAGTTCAGCCGGTTGATATGTTTCCTCATACCCACCATGTTGAAAATATTGTTTTACTTGAAAAAGGGTGATAAGAATCAGAATAATATATCTTTTTTTGTGTGATTAAATGGTTAAGTTTTTATATTTTTGGTTTTTATCATGTTATTCAGCATAAACTAGTTGTAGAATGATGCAAAAAAATATTGATTGTGATAAATGCTTAGATGCCCCTGAGGCAATCTTTTCATTATTGCGTCCTGAGCAGATTGAATTTGTTAGGGAGCGACACTCATGTGGTTATTATAAAAAGAACGATATTTTGTTCAAAGAAGGAGATGATCCAATTGGACTATTGGTTCTTTGTGAGGGCAAAGTCAAAGTTTTTAGAGAAGGGGTAGGTCGCAGGGAACAAATTGTTCGGATGGTTAAACCTTTCGGATTAATGGGGTTTAGAGCTCTTTTTGCCGAAGAACACCACATAGCCACTGCAGTAGCATTGGAAGATACTACTGTTTGCATCGTTGATAAAGATGATTTAATGAAACTGATTCGTGAGAACAGTGATTTTGCCATAGGATTAATACGTTCGCTGGCTACTGATTTGGGATTTTCAAACAGAAGAACGGTTGCTTTAACACAGAAGCATATTCGCGGACGCTTAGCGGAATCTATTATCTTCCTTAAAGACACTTATGGTTTAGAGGATGACGAATCAACTATTAAAATATTTTTGTCGAGGGAAGATATTGCCAACCTTTCTAATATGACTACTTCAAATGCCATTAGAACTTTATCAACATTTGCCAGTGAAGGGGTTATTTCAATCAGTGGAAGAAAGATAAAGATTCTCGACATGAAAAAGTTGGATAGGATAAGTACTCTTGGTTAAAAAAACAGTTTTTTTTCGTCATATTTTTTTAATATAAAAGATACATTTATTTTCCTTTTAAGCTTATTGTATCGGTGAATTAACTATTTTTAATTATATATTTGTTCACTATTAATAGGGTGCACTTTTAGGTGTTTTTATTTGAAAAGGTTTAGTAAAATTTAGTTATGTTGAAAAGGATTAAAAGCGCATTAATTTCAGTTTACTATAAAGATAATTTAGAACCATTAGTAAAAGAATTAAACCGTTTAGGAGTTAAATTCTTTTCTACAGGGGGAACGTATGATTTTATAAAAGGAATGCAAATTCCTGTAACTGGAGTTGAAGAGTTGACCTCATATCCTTCAATTTTAGGTGGAAGGGTAAAAACATTGCACCCCAAAGTATTTGGAGGAATACTTGCCCGAAGGGAAAACGTTGAAGATAAAAAGCATTTGGAGCAATATGAAATTAATGAAATTGATTTAGTAATTGTCGATTTATATCCTTTTGAAGCAACGGTTGCTAGTGGAGCAGCAGAGGAGGATATTATTGAAAAAATTGATATTGGAGGAATTTCATTAATAAGGGCTGCAGCAAAAAACTATAACGATGTGGTGATAATCAGCTCCCGAAATCAGTATGGTGAATTGCTTTCACTCCTTAAAAACCATAATGGGGAAACCACCCTTGCTCAACGGAAAAAATTTGCCCTTCAAGCCTTTGATACTTCTTCTCATTACGATTCAGCAATTTTCAATTTTTTCGATAAGGAAAATCCAACCAGTTATAAAGCGGAGTTTTCAAAATGCATGAACCTAAGATATGGCGAAAACCCACATCAGAAAGCAGCTTTCTATGGTGATTTTGATGCATCGTTTACTATTTTGGGTGGTAAGGCTGTAAGCTATAACAACCTGCTTGATATGGATGCTGCCGTTAAATTGATTGATGAATTTAACGAAACCACCTTTGCCATTTTAAAACATAATAACGCCTGTGGAATTGCATCGCGTCCCAAACTTGTTGATGCTTGGAAGGAGGCCCTTTCTGGCGATCCTGTTTCTGCTTTTGGTGGCGTTTTAGTTACAAACACCGAAATTGATTTGGAAACAGCCAAAGAAATTGATAAACTTTTTTACGAGGTTTTAATAGCCCCAGCTTATGAAAAAAGCGCCCTTGAATTACTCTTAAAAAAGGATAAGCGCATATTAGTAAGCGACCACCGTAAAAAGCAATCAATTAAACAGATAAGGACAGTACTTAATGGTGTATTGGTTCAGGAATTTGACCACGTGGTTGAAGACCGGAATCAAATGAATGTGGTTACTGTGGTTGCACCCAATGAATCGCAATTTAGCGATTTGGAATTTGCCTTAAAAATAGTGAAGCATACCAAATCAAATGCAATAGTTTTAGCCAAAAACAAAAAGTTACTTGCCAGTGGAGTGGGTCAAACTTCTAGGGTAGATGCATTGAAACAGGCTATTGAAAAAGCCCATTTATTTGAAAATGGATTAGCGGATGCTGTGATGGCTTCTGATGCTTTTTTCCCGTTTGCCGATTCTATTGAAATTGCATTTAAAGCGGGAATAACTTCAGTTGTTCAGCCAGGTGGCTCTGTTCGAGATAAAGATACCATTGATTATTGCAATGAACATAAAATAGCCATGGTATTTACAGGAATACGACATTTTAAACATTAACAGAAATAATATAAATACGACAAATGGGATTATTTTCATTTTTAACACAAGAAATAGCAATTGACCTTGGTACAGCTAATACCATCATTATTCATAATGATAAAATTGTTGTTGACGAACCATCAATTGTGGCCATTGATACTGCAACCGGAAAGTTAATTGCCATTGGAGAAAAAGCCCGGCAAATGCACGGGAAAACGCACGAACACATTAAAACTGTTCGTCCACTGCGTGATGGGGTTATAGCCGATTTTAATGCAGCAGAATTGATGATTCGTGGGATGATAAAGATGATAAATAACAATAAAACACAACTCTTTAGTCCCGCTTTAAAAATTGTTATTTGCATACCTTCTGGTTCTACTGAAGTGGAAATCAGGGCGGTGCGTGACTCGTCGGAACATGCCGGAGGACGTGAAGTGCTGATGATTTATGAACCCATGGCAGCAGCTATTGGAATGGGTGTTGATGTGGAAGCTCCCGAAGGTCACATGGTTGTTGATATTGGTGGGGGTACAACAGAAATTGCTGTTATTTCTCTTGGAGGTATTGTTGCTAACCAGAGTATTCGTATTGCAGGTGACGATTTAACTGCCGACATTCGCGAGTACATGCGTCATCAGCACAATATTAAAATTGGGGAACGAACGGCTGAAGATATTAAGATTAACGTTGGTTCAGCATTGCCGGAATTGATAGATCCGCCTGCAGATTATATGGTTAGAGGACCCCATCAAATGACCGCTTTGCCTATTGAAATACCAGTTTCTTATCAAGAAATTGCCCATTGTTTAGACCGTTCTATTTGCAAAATTGAAGCTGCTATAATGGCAACATTGGAGCATACACCGCCTGAATTATATAGTGATATTTACCGCAAAGGTATTTTCCTTGACGGTGGAGGTGCTTTGCTCAGAGGTTTAGATAAACGATTGACTGAAAAAACCAAAATTCCATTCCATGTGGCTGACGATCCATTGCATGCCGTGGCACGAGGTACTGGAATTGCCTTGAAGAATTCTGATAGATTTTCGTTTTTGATTAAATAACCGAAGCATTAATTCTTATTGAAGGATAAAATAATACATGAGAAGTTTATTAAATTTTTTTTACACTTACCATTTTATCATTTTATTTCTTTTAATGGAATTTTTTTCATTTTTTCTTCTCATTCAATATAACGACTATCAGAAGGCTTCTTTTTTAAATTCATCAAACCAAATTTCGGGAATAGTTTATAAAAAATTTTCTTCCATTAGCCAGTATTTAAGTTTGAAGGATAAAAACCTTCAACTAATGAACATTATAACTGATAGCCGCAATACTTCCCTAACCTCTTTTAAACAGTATAAGGTACCTTTGATAAATGTTTACGACACAATTTATCAACAACAGTATCAGTTTTTAAATGCTACGGTAATTAATAATTCAGTTAATAAGTCCAATAATTTTCTTACACTGAACATAGGGCGAAAACAAGGAATTGATAAAGGCATGGCTGTAGTTTCTCCTGAAGGTATTGTGGGAGTTGTAAAGGATGTTTCTGCTAATTATGCCTCTGTAATTAGTTTGCTAAATCAGAATTTGAAAATAAGTGCCATGTTCAAAAAGTCGGGTTATTTTGGGTCGATTAATTGGAATGGAGCTAATTACCAGTATATAACTTTTTCCGAGTTACCAAGCCATGTTTCAGTTGCAATTGGCGATACGGTTATTACCAGCGGTTATTCGGCAATGTTTCCAAAAGGTGAATTAGTGGGGATTGTAAGTGAAGTAGATAAAAGCGAAACGGGTGAATTCATTGAAGTGAAAGTGCAACTTGCTGTAGATTTCAAAAAGCTTCAACATGTAATGGTTATCAAAAATTTTTTATTACAAGAACAAATACAATTAGAGACCGAATCAAGTCATGATTAAACTGCTCCAAAAATATATATTGCTGTTTATTATTCTTGTTTTGTTGCAAGTTTGGGTCTTGAATAACATTCAGGTGAGCGGATATATTAACCCCTATCTTTATGTTTTATTTGTTCTTTTGTTGCCATTTCAAATGCCCAATTGGCTCCTTTTGTTTTTATCGTTTATACTTGGGCTGGTTATTGATATGTTTTGCGATACGCCTGGAATGCATGCATCAGCAACGGTTTTCATGGGATTTTTGCGGCCAATTGTTCTTCAGGTCATTTCTTCGCGTGATACTTATGAAACCGGTACGTCGCCTTCGATACATTTATTTGGATTTAATTGGTTTATAAAATATTCCTTAATTCTAGTTTTTAGTCACCATTTGTTTTTATTTATTGTTGAGGCATATAATTTCAGTGCATTTTACCTCATATTATGGCGAACTCTAGTTAGCACATTCTTTACCATCCTTCTTATTGTGCTTAGCCAATATATAATATTTAGAAAGTAATGAACCCATATCTGAGCCGAAAGTTTATTATTGGAGGAATATTTAGCCTTATTATTCTGGTTTATATCATTCGATTATTCTTTTTGCAGATAGTGGATCAATCCTATAAATTATCTGCCTCAAATAATGTGCTACGGTATGAGACTCAGTTTCCATCACGGGGTTTAATTTACGACCGGAATGGAAAGCTGATGGTATATAATGAAGCTGCCTACGATATTCTGGTAATCCCCCGACAAGTAGAGCCTTTTGATACCAATCAATTGGGGCGATTGCTGGATTTGACGAAAGAACAAATAATTCAACGGCTAAAGGCTGCAAAAAGTTATTCATACTACAAACCATCAGTTTTTGAAAAGCAGATTTCGGCCAGGAATTACGCCCCATTGCAAGAGCAGCTTTATACTTTTAAAGGTTTTTTTGTTCAAACCCGGACTTTACGCAAATACCCTGAAAAAATTGGAGCTCATGTTTTGGGGTACATTGGTGAGGTAGATGATGAATTAACAAAAAAAGATACGTATTATAAATCAGGCGACTATATTGGTATTAGTGGTGTCGAAAAATCGTATGAAAAGGTGCTTCGCGGAAAGAAAGGGGTTGAGATTTATATGGTTGATGTGCATAACCGCATAAAAGGACGTTTTAAAGAAGGTAAGTTTGATACAATTGCCATACACGGTGAAAATATTACCTTAACCATTGACGCCAAGTTACAAGCTTATGGCGAGGCTCTAATGAAAAATAAAAGAGGTAGCATTGTAGCCATAGAACCTGCTACCGGTGAAGTTTTAGCTTTAATAAGTTCCCCGGGTTTTGATCCTGATTTATTGGTAGGCCGCAACCGGACCATAAATTATGACAAGCTGAAAAACGATTCTTTACTTCCTTTGTTTGATAGGCCTCTGATGGCAAGATATCCGCCCGGTTCAACCTTTAAGTTGGTTAACGCATTAATTGGTCTTCAAGAGAGGATAATAAACCCTTGGACAACG
This sequence comes from Salinivirgaceae bacterium, assembly GCA_041664345.1. GTDB lineage: Bacteria > Bacteroidota > Bacteroidia > Bacteroidales > SZUA-534 > GWE2-40-63. The sequence goes on along the minus strand of JBAYKX010000099.1, from coordinate 4,193 downwards.
TTCTCTTGCTATGGGGGTTATAACGCTGGAAACTTCCACATGGCCTGCCACAACCATGCAAGTCCGCTTGATCTTAAGCATTCAATCCAGAATTCATGCAATGCCTATTATGCCAATGTTTTTCGTTACATTTTGGATGCACCCAAATATGGTACAATTGACAATGCATATAGCATTTGGCGAAATTCAGTTACTTCATTTGGTTTTGGGCAAAAACTTGGGATTGACCTGCCCCACGAAGTGAATGGTTATATTCCCACGCTCAGCATTTATAATCGCATTCATGGAACCCGTTTAAAATCTTTAAATATAGTATCACTGGCTATTGGGCAGGGAGAATTATTGATGACACCATTGCAAATGGCTAACTTGACAGCAACCATCTGCAACAAAGGATATTACTATGTACCTCATGTAATTAAAAACACATCGGAAACTTACGATACAGTTCAAAAACCTTTTTTGGTAAGGAAATATACCAATATTGACTCGGTGAATTTTGATCCGGTTATTGAAGGTATGTTTCTGGGAGTGAATGGGGATGATGGTGGAACTGGCCGTATTGCCCGAATGCAAGGAATTGAAATTTGTGGAAAAACCGGAACTGCTGAAAATCCACATGGCGAGGATCACTCTATATTTATTGCATTTGCCCCGAAAGACAATCCAAAAATAGCATTGGCCGTGTATGTCGAAAATGCTGGTTTTGGAGCTACCTGGGCAGCTCCAATAGCAAGCCTAATGATTGAATTGTATATAAACGATAGTATTTCCAGACCTGCTATGGAGACCCGCATATTAGAAAAAAATTTAATAGATGAACAACCCTAAAAATAACGTTTGGTATGACCTTGACTGGATAACCATAGGTTTGTATTTCTTGTTGGTTATTCTTGGGTGGTTGAATATTTATTCCGCTGTGTTTAATGAAGAGCAACAGCAGGGTTTTCATTTTGGGACGCGTTATGGCAAGCAACTTATATGGATAGGTGCTGCCTTTTTTATAATTGTAATTGCTTTGGTTGTTGACAGTAAGTTCTATTCCTCATTTGCTTACATAATTTATGGTTTATCAATTCTTCTTTTAATTGCAGTACTTATTGTGGGTACCCGGATTAATGGGGCACAATCTTGGTTAGTAATTGGCCCCATCCAGTTTCAACCGGCAGAGTTTACAAAAATTGCCACCGCCTTAGCAATGGCAAAGTACTTAAGTCATTATAGTTTAAAACCGGAAAAGTTTAAAACCTTAGTAATGTTTTTTACCATAATAGGAATTCCAACCCTATTTATTTTGTTGCAAAATGATACCGGTTCTGCTTTGGTATTCTTTATTTTTATCCTGGTTTTTTATCGCGAAGGGATGCCTTCGGTTTATATGCTTTTCGGTTTATTGGCTGTGGCTTTGTTTATTTTAGCCATGCTTTTTGAATATTATATAATCATTCTCATTTTGGAGGTGTTGGCTTTATTGGCCTTTTATGTATTATACCGGCGACGAAAGGATACGATACTAGCTGCTTCAATTTTAGTAATTTCATCAGTTTTGGTAGGGGCCATAATAAACTATTTTAATCCTGATGTGTCAGTAACTTTCCTTCTGCTAATAGCCTTACTTTTTTCAACACTATTTTTTGTTTACATACTTTTTAAGAATAAATTAAATGGGGGTTTTGTAATTCTAGCTGTATTATTTGCATCCCTATTATACGCCTATTCCGTTGATTACTTTTTCGATAATGTATTGGATGGTTATCAGCAGCGCAGAATAAAAGTGCTTTTAGGAATACAATCTGATCCTTATGGTGCCGGTTACAATGTTAACCAGAGCATGATTGCTATTGGTTCCGGCGGACCCACTGGTAAAGGATACTTGCTGGGAACTCAAACCAAGTTTAAATTTGTGCCGGAACAAAGCACCGACTTTATTTTTTGCACCGTAGGCGAGGAGTGGGGATTTGTAGGATCAACTATAGTTTTGAGTCTGTTTTTGGCGTTGCTCATGCGGATTATTATTATGGCCGAACGGCAAAAATCGAAATTCAGCCGTATTTATGGCTATTGTGTAGCCAGTATTCTGTTTTTTCACGTGGCTATAAATGTAGGAATGACCATTGGGCTGGCTCCCGTTATTGGTATTCCTTTGCCCTTTTTTAGCTACGGAGGCTCATCGCTCTGGGGATTTACTTTCCTACTATTTATTTTTGTAAAACTCGATTCAAATCGCACACAGCTTATTACTTAAGAAAGTTGGTTAAAAGACTTTCCATTGCCCGTTACCGCCCGATTACCTTCGTTGAAATCACTTCGTTATGTTGCATCGCATGGTTTGCCATTTTCTGCTTTAACAATATACGGCAAAGCTGAATAAACTTCGTTAATATTATGCCACACGAGAGGACTCGTGCGGCAGCAGGAGTATTGCTAGCAAATTTGAATTGCTAAAATATTGCTTTTTTAATATCTTTGTAAACAGTTAGGCTTCGATAAAAAATTAATATTATTATTGATTGATTTTTTAATTGTGATAATGCACCATTTCATACCATTCTGAGAAATCTAAAATTATGAAACAATTAACATATAGAGTATTATTAAATCCAGAACCAGAAGGGGGATATACTGCAACGGTTCCAACCTTACCTGGTTGCATCACTTATGGAGAAACGATTGATGAAGCTATTTCAATGGTCAAAGAAGCCATGGAGTTATATGTTGAAAGTTTAATTGCTCACAACGAGCCAGTAACCGATGAATCAAAAACCCTTGAATATTCATTAACCATTGCGGCATCCGCATGAGCAACACTCCCTCACTGACACCAAAAGAAATTGTAAAAATACTGAAACGAAAAGGTTTTATGTTAGACCGAAGCCGTGTAAGCCATCAAGTTTGGTTGCACCCGGAATCCCGCAAACGTGCTATTGTTCCAATGCACAACAAGGATATTCCAGTAGGAACTCTTAAATCTTTTTTAAAACAAGCCGGAATTGAAAAGGATGAACTCTAAGCAAAAAAGTTAATTTGCCGGGCTTTTCAATTTTATCCCCCCGCTACCGCACGATTGCATCGCGTGGTTTATCATTTTCTACTTTAAGAATATACAACATTATCGGTTGATCAATCAATCCCCCGTTTATTGAAAAGAAGGTAACCAAAGTTTATCTGAAAATAAAAAGGTGTTTCTTCGTGCATAAAATAGCTGGCCGTAAGCGATAACGATCCAATGGGGGTATGCCAAACTAGTGCGCTGGAACCCATTAAACTTGGTGTTGGAAACGCATCAGAATAGGTGGCACTAAAATCATTGAGCAAAATATATTTGTAAGGCTCGTAAATAGATGCTTCAACCCTAATATTGATGCTTTTTGCCAGTTTGAAAATAGGAACAATTTCCACAGCTAAAAAGGTGTTAGCACGGTAGTTTTGAAGTATGCCAATCTTACTCTGTGGGAAAGGAGTATAGCTAAAAGCACTCAATAGGGTTGACATGGAATTGCTGAAGGCACTTTTGTTTGAATAAGTAATAGTTGACCTAAAACCCAAAGCAAACCATTGGTTTATAGTCGGATAGGTTTGGTAATCGGCTGCAATGGAGAGCCAGGAATGGCCCGATTGCATCTCAATTTGGTATTGAGGTTCCGGAGTAGTTCCTGGTAAATACCATTCCTGTCCAGTTACATAGCGTGTTTGAAACTTGAAAAAAATGCCTTCGGTAGGGTATTCTTTGTAATTGAGGGTGCTGTATTCGTAAGTGGCATGAATACTTGAATAATCAAAGGTGGTGCGGTCAGCTACATCGTCTTTGCTAACTAAATTGGTTTGGAAATACTCATCGGTTAATTTACCATACGAATACCCGGTGTAAATTAATCCCCGTATGGCAACCGGCCTTCCAAAATTTGATTCAAAATGGTACTCTTTTCTTACGATTAATGAGGGCGATTTGCTATCGATGAACCATTCGTTCGATAATTTGAAATAATTCCAGTTGTTTGCATTGGCCGCGATATCGAAATAAAAAGAGGAAATTACCCGATCTTTTTTAATGGTCCGGGGTGGAAAATCCATTCGGAATTTTCCCATTGTGGAATTATAAAAATTTCCGAAATATAGATTGGAATATAAATTGTAAACATTCTTTTTTTGGAAATAGTAATTCAAATCAAGATACCCTGTATTTCTCAAGTTCG
>JBAYKX010000098.1:0-11708 GCA_041664345.1 Salinivirgaceae bacterium | reverse complement strand
CCTCTCTACATGCCCGGTTATAAAAACGTACTTCGTCGAGTGTTCCTTTAAAGGGTCCAATATTCGGATTGACAGAACAAGGGGTAGAACCAATAGCAAAATTGGCAGTGTTTGTCATGTCAATAGTATTGCTTGTCCATGTACTTGAAGTAACAGAGTCGCCATTTATAAATAGTGAAGAGGTATGAGTAATATTGTTTTTTACAAAAGCAATGTGTACCCATTCGTCAATATTTCCATACTGAGTGCTTACATGACCAGTTTGTCCATCGTCACGCATTTCAACTCCAATAGTATATCCCAAGGTCGAAGAATTAGTTACTCGAATATCGAAAAACTGACCTTCACTACAAATCAATCGTTTTGAAAAAAAGCTATGGCTGTAATTGGAGACCAAAGCAGGAACTTTCATCCAGAAAGCCAGCGTAAACGAGCCGCTTCCGAGTGGAATATTTCCGAAAGATACTTTATCGGTTCCATCAAAATAATAGGCCGAATTTGAGGCTCCGTCGAATCCTTGAACCAATTCCAAGGCACCTGCAGTTAAGGTACCGTTGAAATTGTTGGCTGTTGAATCGTTCAGGTTGCCCTCAAAAGCATAAAAATGTTGCAGCCCTGTTTCTATATCAACCTGTGCTATTGCAATCTGGCTTATTGCAATTAAAACAATTGCAATGATTGAGGTCAATACTTTTTTTAGTTTGGCTTTCTTTGTTTTAAAGCCGCCACTTTCCAGATTTTGAGTAGTGGTTAAGATGTAATTCTCAGTAAATGTTTCCATGGTATTTGTTTTTAAATGTTTTATAAAACAAAAATGCATTGAATTACATTGCACAAAGGTAAACACTTAACGAACCCCTTCTTCTGGTTTGTGAAACCATTTGTTTTTCAAATAAACGAAATAAAGAGAAGAATATCCTTTTTGCAAACTCTCTTAATAATAAGCGTTATCAATAGTTAGCTACCAATGAAATAAGAATAATACCTTCAACAAAAAGTTATTATCGGTGTTTGCATTTTGGGTTCGAGTTAAAAACCAAAAGCATAATTGTTCTGATGTTCCGAAAAAAAAACAGTTTATTAAGATTATTATTGTTTGTTATAATCCAGACTATCAATAATTTGAATGCCCAAGAACCCTATTACTATGGTATTGGTGAAGACTCCGGATTTCCCGTACAACAGGTATATGAAATTTATCAGGATAAAAAAGGTCACTTATGGATAGGGTGCAACAGTGGTCTTTTTGAATATGATGGGAACCGGTTTTTACACTATCAAACCGAAGGACAAAATTCAGGATCGGTTTCAAACCTTACCGAAGATAGCCAGGGAAGAATATGGGCCCGTAATTTTAAAGGGCAGGTTTTTCATACTCAGAATAAAAAGTTGATACAGTATGTAAACTGGGAAGACAGCATTCATCAGTTTCCTAATTTGTTTATTGATGCAAAAGATCAGTTATTCCTGACTTCAAGAAAAGGGGTTTATCGGCAAAATTTAACTACCAAAGAATGGACACTCATTGCCCCCAGTGATTCTTTATATCTGGAAGGTTTGGCATTTCAAATGGCCAGTTTTTTTACAAATTTACAGGGAGAACCTAACATTATTACCGTTTCCTCAGTTGCCGGAGTTATAAGAGGTGATAGTTTATCTATTTTTAAAACTAGAGCTAATGACCCAAAACCCGATATATTTATACGGTCATTTATTTGTGATAAACGGAACTATGTCATCGATTCTCACAATGCAATTTTTGAAATTAACGATGACACCGTTAGGTATGTAACCAATCTATCGAAATGGGGATTGTCACGGCATTCTATTTTATGGATTACCGATCTACACGAAAACAAAATTGCCATTGGCACCCGCGAAGGGTTATACCTGCTTAATTATCAATTTGAACCTATTAGCCGAAAACCATATTTTAAGGATAAGAAAATCTCCTGTGTTTTAAAGGATCATGAAGGCAATATATGGGTAACTACCTTACAAGATGGTCTCTTTATGATTCCAAACATAGAAGTAATGCTATACAATATGCAAAATACAGGGTTCCCTGAAAACAGCATTTACTCCATTGAAGTTTCGCCGAATGGTGATTTATTTTTAGGTTTTGCCAAAGGAACCTTTGGAAAATTATATAAGAATGGCTTTTTTGTTGAATTATTCAATCCATCCATTCGCAGCGAAATACCCGATATTTACCATTTGGCAAGTAAAAACCTTACCTATTTTATTAATTGGTCCCGATTACTGAGAATGGATGAAAAGGGCGCAATTACAGAATTTTCAGCTAATTTAAGTGCTCCAAAAGAGGTGAAGTTTTTTGGAGCTAATCTTTTAGTGCCTACCAATTCAGGAATAATTTGGTTGCAACCTTTGGTAACTAGCGATACCCATTTTAGTAAATTGAATATAATTCCTGATAATGAACTGCTAATTAACGATGATTTGCTTCCCAATCAAAAGAACGGTGAAAAATCGAGAGAGCTTCTAATCCGTAATTCAAAAAAAGCAAACTCTGTTGAATTGGATACTTTACATCATAGGCTTTGGGGCATTTTCAGCGATGGGGTTTATTGGTTTAAGGACCGAAAATCGGAAAAAGTGCTTATTGACAGCACCCCTGTTTACGGAAGTAAAATGTCAAACTCCACTGATAGTCTATTATGGATAGCATCTTCAAAAGGATTACTTGGGTATAAGGATAACCAACTGATTCATAAAATTGCCACAACAAGCGCAGTGCAGGCACTATTAGTTGCCGATAGCTTAATTTGGTACGCTACCATAAATGGCGTTTTTCAGTACCATAAAATGAGCCGCATTATAACCAAAATTGATAAATTTGATGGCATCGCTTCGCTTGAAATTCATGACATTCAACTCTTTAATAATACCCTTTATTTAGCCACCCCTAAAGGTTTGGTTACATTACCGGCCTATAAGTCGTATCAGAATAAGGTTCCTCCAGTTATTGAACTAAACCGGGTTACTATTTTAGATAAAGACACACTGATACTTCCTAATTACAAGCTAACTCACAATCAGAATATAATTACAATTCATTTTAATGCACTGGCTTATAAAAGTAAAGGAACGCATCAGTTTCAATATCGGATGGGGGGTTTGAATGACACGTGGATAACCGTTCCCGGACAGCAAAATGTGGTTCGGTTTATTTCAATTCCACCCGGAAAATTTACTTTCGAAGTAAAAGCATTGAACGAAGACGGCACTGAAAGCAACGAAACAAAAACTATTTCCTTTCTCATTAAACCTCCCTTTTGGAAAACACTTTGGTTTGCCGGTTTAATGATATTGGTTGGCGGGGCAATAGTGATCACTTATTTTAAAATCAGAATTAAAAACCTTACCAAACGGAATAAGTTGGAAAAATTGCTTAAAGCATCTGAAATTACTGCCATCAAAGCTCAAATGAATCCTCATTTTATTTTCAATGCTCTGAACTCCATTCAGGATTTAATCCTACAAAACGACCTAAGGGCTTCCAGTCTTTATCTAGGACGGTTCAGTGAATTGTTGCGACAAGTTTTAGAAATGTCGGGTAAAGAAACGGTGAGGCTACAGGAAGAAATCAGAATTTTGGAAGTGTATCTAGAGCTAGAAAAATTGCGGTTTGCCGAGAATTTTAACTATGAGATTATTATTGAAACCTTACCAGCCGACCCTAGTCGTATTTCCATTCCAAGCATGATTATTCAACCTTATCTCGAAAATGCAGTTAAGCATGGATTATTGCACAAAAGCGGTAGAAAACTGTTAACGGTTCAATTTAAGGCAGATGAAACACATATTAAATGCATCATCTCCGATAACGGAGTGGGAAGGGCAAAAGCGGAAGAAATAAAACTGCGACGGAGTAATTATCATAAATCGTTTGCTAGTGTAGCAACCAAAAAGCGGATTGAATTGTTTAATCAACTTAACGATAGCCAAATTGAGCTGATTATTGAAGATTTGTATGATGGAAATACAGCGGTGGGTACCCGGGTTGAAATAAAGTTTCCCATTCATCTCATTCAATATTAAGGTAGTTTGGTAAACTCAAACCTACCCGTTGTTAAAGAACCCGTTGTTGACACAAAAAAAAGCTGAATTTTGAGCCATGATAAAAGCAATAATCATAGACGATGAAGAAGGTGCCATAAGGGTGTTAACCAATTTATTGCAACAATTTGTAACCGATATTGAAATTGTTGCTACTGCCCGCAATGTGCCCGAAGGGGTGCTTGCCATTAACCGCAACAAACCCGATGTGGTTTTTTTGGATATTGAAATGCCCGATTACAGTGGTTTTGAGCTGCTCGAATTTTTTAATGATGTGGAATTCGAAATTATTTTTACTACCGCATACAGCCAATACGCCATTCAGGCATTTGAAGTATCCGCAATTGACTATATACTCAAGCCCATTCAAATTGACAAACTGGAGGCATCCATTGAAAAACTAAAAGCCAAACTGAATTCGCATTCTATGTTTGAAAGGTTGCAAGTCTTAAAATCGAACCTTAAAGACGATTTGATAAAAAAAATTTCATTGCCGGTTTCCGATGGATTACTCTTTATAAATGTTGAAGACATTATTCATTTGGATGCCGATGGCGCATACACCAAATTATGGGTTAAAGGCGGTACCCACATATTGGTAAGCAAAAACCTTAAATATTTTGAAGACCTGCTGGAAAAACACACCCCGTTTTTCCGCCCGCACCGCTCTAATATTATAAATGTGAACTTTTTAAAAAAATATTCCCGCCACGATGAATTGCTCATCATGGATAATAACCACGAGATTAGTCTTTCAAAAAACCGAAAGCAAGACTTTGAGTTGTTTATGAAACAATTCCATTAAAAAAACCTCAGGCTTAGTTCCACCCACCCCCATTTCTATGATTGTTAATGGTAGTTTTTATTTTATATTTGATGCCTTCAAAGCGAGCCATTTTTACAATTGCTGAATAGGCTAGATAGATTCAACCGTTAGCGGCAATCAAAAATTTAAAAACCAATAATAGAATAAATGATTTTAAATGAAACGTATGATTTATTAAAATCGAAATACAAAAATAAAATTGAAAATTTAACTATTTCAGAGGTACGAATTGGTGTTTATCTATCAGCAATTAAATTATCCGACGGAAGTTGTGGAATAGCAAGTACATTATCTGGTCATCAGTTACATTGCGTTAAAAAAAACCGCGATTTCGGTGATTTTACCCCTTCTAAAATTAAATGACAGAAAGCAATTGATTTGCTGGAAACGAACAAAACATCACCTGTTATTGATACGCTGAAAATAGCCGTTTTAAATGCAATTTCTTCGCAACTAATTTCCGGATCAAATTATAAAGTACTTGAAAATACTGACCCTATTGACCTTATTGATTTAAGTTTAAAGAAAACCATAACAATTGTAGGTGGATTTCAAACGTATATTCAAAAAATAGCAGAAACACCTAACAAATTATACGTTTTGGAACTCAACGAAAGTGCCTTGTCCGAAGATCAGAAGCAATTCTATATACCGGCAAATGATTATGAAAAAGTCCTGCCTATTTCGGATATTGTTATTATTACAGGATTAACACTTGTAAACAATACCATAGATGGATTGCTTTCATCAATTAAGCCAAACACACAAGTAATTGTTACGGGACCTTCAAGCAGTATAATTCCAGATATTTTATTTAGAAATAAAGTAACTATAATTGGAGCAACTCAAATAACTGATCCTGATATGTTATTTACCATTGTTAGCGAAGCCGGTGCAGGATTTCATTTATTTAAATATTGTGCACAAAAAATTTGTATCATCAATGAATAAAAAAACCGAAATCAGTGAAAAATGGATAAAAGCCTCAATTATCGGAACAATTTGGGCTGCCTCTGAAATTGTATTGGGAAGTTTTTTACACAATCTAAAAATACCTTTTAGTTCCAATTTATTAACCGCAATTGGCATTATTATATTAATATCGGTAAGTTACTTATGGTCAGAAAAAGGTTGTTTTGGCGCGCCGGTTTAATTTGTGCACTAATGAAAACAATGTCGCCAAGTGCCGTAATTTTTGGCCCAATGATTGCAATTTTTAGCGAGGCTGTTTTACTTGATATTACAGTCAGACTATTTGGCAAAACCCTGTTTGGATATATTTTGGGCGGAATGCTTGCCATGTCGTGGAACTTATTTCACAAAATAATGAATTACATCCTATTCTATGGTCTTAATATTATAGAAATCTACACTAATTTATTAAAATACGCACAGAAACAACTTGACATTCATTTTGAAATTGTTTGGCTGCCAATTCTTGTATTATTGTTAATTTATTGTGTGCTTGGCTTTTTATCGGCAATAATTGGAATTAAAGTGGGTCGCAAAATAGTGAAACAACCTGCCGATTACAAGTTGTTTAATGTCGCAACTACCCATAGTGAAAAACTAAATAAAACAAAACCCGAATTCAATTATTCAATGGTTTGGCTTTTTATTAATATCGTTGCAATAATTGGTTCATTAATATTATTAAACTATTCATTTATTTTTGGAGCTTCCTCAATAGTAGCAATCGTTACAATTTGGGCTTTTCGATATAAAAGAGCATTACGGCAATTATCGAAACCTAAATTTTGGTTATTTTTTGTTTTCATAACCATGATAACTGCCTTTGTATTTACAAAACTACAAGCCAAAAGTTTGGAACATGCACTTTTAATTGGCATTCAAATGAATTTAAGAGCAGTAATTATAATCGTTGGTTTTTCGGTTTTGGGAACGGAACTATACAATCCCAAAATCAGGGAGTTTTTTCTAAAAACTTACTTTAAACAATTGCCTTTGGCATTAGAACTTTCGTTTGCAAGTTTGCCATCAATGATTGCCAATATCCCTGATTTTAAAACAATTATTAAAAATCCGGTATCAGTAATTTATCAAATTATTTCGCAAGCCGAGTTTCGATTAAATGAAATAAAAAACAATTTTTCACAAAAAATATTTATTGTTTCAGGTGCCATAGGACAAGGAAAGACAACTCAGCTGCAAAAAATAATTGAAGCATGTAAGGCAAAAAACATTTCAGTTGGAGGAATTTATTCACCCCGGATAGTAGAAAACGAAACTACAATTGGTTACGATATTGTTGATATAATGAATAATACCAGAGCTGAATTTTTAAGAAAAACAGAGGATAAAAGTTTAACAAAAATTGGCAGATATACCATTTTACCAGCAGGCCTTCAGATTGGGATAAACGCATTAATGCCATCGAAAAACAGTAATAATAAAGTTGTAATAATTGACGAAATTGGTTTATTAGAACTTGATAATCAAGGGTGGGCAAATAATCTTAACGATTTATTAAAAGCCTCCAATAGTCATTTAATATTGGCTGTTCGAGATAGTTTTACGGAACAAGTAATTCAAAAATGGAAATTTAAGGAATATACCCTTTATAACATCTCTAATAAGGATTATTTGGAAATAAGTGATTTAATAACCGAAAAAATTATATGAATCGTAAAATCCAATTGATTTATGATGACAAAGCAACAAGCAATAAAAACGATGATTGGATTACTCATAGCAGTACTCCTATTTCATCTATCCATAATTACTCAAATAATACCTTTTACTATTGTTTGGGCAGGTAAAATAAACACTGTGGATGAAATGAGAATCTTTGAAACAATCTCAATTTTAGTAAACCTTTTATTACTTATCCTATTTCTTTTGAAAGGAAACTTTATAAAGCATAAAATTTCGCACAAAGTATTGAATGGTATTTTGTGGTTTTTTTTAGTCGCTTTTATATTGAATACCGTGGGAAACTTGTTTGCAAAAACAATGTTTGAACGATGGGTATTTACTCCACTCACACTACTCTCAGCCTTGTTAATTTGGGTTATCATACGAAATAAAAAAAATATCGAGAACTCTTAAACGGTTTTGTAATGCTTGAGGTTTGAAGCATTTCATTTTTTAGTTACATTTGAAAAAATCAAATACATTGATTAGTGCAACGTTCCATTTTTTAGGTTGCGGTTTTATTTAAAAAGCTCTGTATGGGAAAGTATATATTGTCGCTCGACCAGGGAACCAGCAGTTCACGGGCAATTTTATTCAATCGGGCCGGTGAAATAGTAGCTACGGTTCAAAAAGAGTTTCCACAATACTATCCACAACCGGGATGGGTAGAACAAAACCCCTTCGATATTTGGAATAGCCAGCTTGAAGTAGCTCAGCAGGTAATTCAAAAAGCCAGAGCCACAGCAACCGATATTCATGCTATTGGTATTACAAACCAACGGGAAACAACCCTACTTTGGGATAAAACCACGGGCTTGCCAGTTTATCCGGCTATTGTTTGGCAAGATAAACGTACAGCCGGTTTTTGCGAGGAATTGAAAAATGAAGGATGGAGCAACTATGTTTCAGAAAATACGGGCCTTGTTATTGATAGCTATTTTTCGGCCACTAAAATACATTGGATTTTAAGCCACGTTAAAAGTGCAAAAGAACGGGCCTTGAATGGCGATTTACTTTTTGGTACCGTTGATACCTGGCTTATTTGGAACCTAACTAAGGGGAAATGTCATGTAACCGATTTTACCAACGCCTCGCGTACGCTTCTTTTTAATATAACCGAACTGGAATGGGATACCGATTTATTGGCCCGAATGGGAGTACCAAAAACCCTTTTACCCCAAGTGGTAGCATCCAGTGAATGGGTGGGCAGCACTCATTCCTCTATTTTCGATGGATTTGAGATTCCCATTGCCGGTATTGCCGGCGATCAGCAAGCGGCGCTTTTCGGACAGGCAGGATTTGATTCCGGTGTGGCCAAAAACACCTACGGCACGGGTTGCTTTATTCTGATGAATACCGACACCAAAAAGGTGGTTTCATTGCATGGATTATTGACCACTCTCACTTGTGGTACCCGAAAGGATTGTCCGCGTTATGCCCTCGAAGGAAGCGTATTTATTGCGGGTGCGGCCATTAAATGGTTGCGCGATGCGTTGCACTTGATTGCGGATGCTAGCGAAACCCGGGCTATTGCCGAGCAATTGGAAAACACGCAGGGAGTTTATGTGGTTCCTGCGTTTACCGGACTGGGAGCTCCTTATTGGGATATGACTGCCCGTGGTGCCATTTTTGGGTTAACATTAGGTGCTACTGATAAGCACATTGTAAAAGCCACCTTGGAATCGTTGGCATACCAAAGCAAAGATGTACTGAATGCCATGGAAAAAGATGCGGGGGTAGCCATAAAAATTCTGAATGTTGACGGTGGAGCATCGGCCAATAATTATTTAATGCAGTTCCAGAGCGATATTTTAAATGCACGGGTGGAGCGACCATCCATTATTGAAACCACAGCACTGGGAGCAGCTTTTTTAGCCGGACTTGCCACCGGATTTTGGGAAGACGAAAACGAACTGAAACAAATCCGGAAACTGGATTGCACATTCCACCCGGCCATGAACGACGATACCCGACAACATTTGTACAAAGGCTGGCAAAATGCAGTAAAACGCATCCTAAATTGGGATGCAACCAACGATAATTTGGAACGGTAACTAATTGCAAAACCAGTTGAATGGTTCTAATGCTTCACCCACTTGCCTCTATCTACCGCTGCCGCACGAGCCCCATCGTGTGGCCAGTAATTAAAAGGAATATATTAGCTGATTTATAAAAACCACATTATGCAACCTAAAATCCACAAGGCATTTGGGAAGCCATTGAAAGTCACGGGGTGACTCAATTTTACACAAAGCATGCAAACAATTGTTGTTCAATTAGTCACCCCGTGACTTGCGGAAATAAGGTGTAATCGTGCGGTAGCGGGGAAAAAAGATACAGTAAAAACCCTAAGCCATCGGATGCCCTTGCGAAGCAATCAAAATCCGGAACCACTGTTCATCGGTTAGTTCAATGTGAGTGGATTTAATTGCTGATAAAATCCGTTCTTTATTTAACGTTCCTATCACTGGTATTGCATTTGATGGGTGCTTTAGCAGCCATGCCAGTGCAATTTGGTCAATAGTAGCGTTGTTATGTTCACGGGCAATTTCGGCCAGTACTCCGTTTACCCTATGAATCTGTTCCGTTTTTCCGGTAAATAGTGCACCGCCTGCCAATGGCGACCAAATCATTGGTTTTATTTGATTTTTAATGCAATTATCGAGAGTTCCATCATTCAAAGGAGCAATATGCAATACCGAAAGCTCAATCTGATTGGTAATAAGCGGGGTTTCCATTCGCTGGGTTAGCATATCAAACTGGGTGGGTGTAAAGTTTGAAACCCCAAAATGCAGCACTTTGCCCGATTTTTTTAACTTCTGAAAGGTCGTATCCAGTTCTTCAGGAACCATCAGCGGACTAGGGCGGTGTATCAACAACAAATCAAGGTATTCCGTATTCATATCGCCCAGTGTTTTTTCAACCGACTGAGTGATATGCTGCTGCGTAGTTTTGTAATATCCTATGCCACTTTTGGTAAAAACAGAACCGGGAAGAATTACTCCTGCTTTTGAAACCAATTGAATCGCATCGCGCAACGATGGTTCTGCTTTTAATGCCCTTCCCAAATATTCCTGACTCCGGTAACCGCCATAAATATCGGCCTCATCAAATGAAGTAATTCCATTATTGATGGAATAGTGCAGGATTTCCAACAATTCATTGGCTGGCATGTCGTTCAGCCGCCATAAACCAAGAACAATTTTAGATAAGGCTAATTCTGATGCGGGTGATAAGTTAAGTTTTTCCATTTTATTTGACGGGTGCAAGTGAATCATAGGGAATTATAAAACTAAAAAAAATAAAAGAAGACAAAATAAAAGCCGATATAAATCAGCTTTTATTTTGTCATTACTTGTGTTTTATGAAATTATTGGATCGCTATTTCCTCAACTTTACCATTTGGATAAAATACCTTAACCCATTGGTTGTTGTTAATATCACCTTGAGCCAGTTTCACGGTTTCAATTCCATCGGTTGCATACCAAGCCGTTTCGGTAGTATTGTATAAAAGGTCGATTGATTTTCCTGCATTTAACCCTTCAGTTTGTTCAATATGAAATTGATTTTTTGTAGCGGTAATAACATACTTGCCATTTTCGGTCAGTACCATTTGTGAGTCTGATTCGCCCTCATTCATTGATATGGGGTTGGAGCCGGTCCAAAATTCGATGGTATTTAAAACTACTCCATCAACAAACAAGCAAAATGTGTAAACCTGAAAAACTGCCATTCCAAAAAACAAAACACTGTTTATCCATTTATCACCCACACTACCGTTCCATTTATAAAGTTTATTGGTTACCGAAAACGAACCGTAACAACCGGTAGTTGACATAAGAACAGTAACTGCCAATAAGCCTAAAATAATTTTCTTTGCTTTTTTCATAAATAAAAATTTAGTCGATTAAAAAATCAGGAATATAATTTATTGGTTAAACAAAATTATTAAAATAACGTGAGTTCGATGTAAGAATTGTGTTTAAAATTTGCATAAAAAAAGGTTTTTGATTATATTTAATTACTTGAATATTAAATATATAACAATCAAAAACCTCTTATAATATGATAGACAAAATTACTGAAATTTTCTGTTTAGTTGACGATTTTTGCAAAGAAATTGATTTAGCCAAGGAGGGACACCTCT
>JBAYKX010000097.1:0-12598 GCA_041664345.1 Salinivirgaceae bacterium | reverse complement strand
TCTAATATCTAATATCTAATATCTAATATCTAATATCTAATATCTAATATCTAATATCTAATATCTAATATCTAATATCTAATATCTAATATCTAATATCTAATATCTAATATCTAATATCTATTCTCTAATTTCTATTCTCTAATATCTAATCTCCCTTTTCTAACTCATCTTCTTCCCTAAGAATCTCCACTGGCTTGGTTTTTAATACAAAATTGTAAGCAAACTTCATGCTTTCTTCGTTTTCATCAGCCATAGTGGTGGCTTTGGCAAACTTAACAAAGTCGGCCCGCACCAAATTGTCGAATAAATCGTTTTTAAGTTCGTTGGTTAACAGTCCACCCGCACGAAATGCATCAATAATGTCGTCGCTGGTTGATTCCATGGCCGGAATTTGAAAACGGTCTTCGATATATCTCCGCACAACTTCTGTCAGCCGCGAATAGTATTCTTTCAATTCCCCCCGTTGCCAAACCTTTTCATCATTTAGTGCATCCAAACTACGTAGCGCAATAACGTGAGCCGGTTCTTTCGGAATTTCCCGTTTCACAAAAATTGGTTTTTTACGGGCAAATTTCATGTAAAGGATATACACTAAAAACAAAACTATCAATGCAGCCAATCCATAACCCACATAAGGCCATACTTCAGCCATAGTTATAGGTGCCTCTATTGGTTTTTTAATATCGGCAATGGCATCTGCATTGGTTGTATCAATAGGCATCGGAATTACAATAAAATAAACCGGTACCGATTGAAGCGTATCTATTCTGCCTGATTGAGGAAATCCAACGGTAAAATTCATGGGCGGTATTTCGTAAGTTCCTGCATCAAAACTGGTAACGGTATATTCTTGTGTCACTTTTAGGTTTGCATTTTCTTTAACCGTATCGGGATTTGAAATATTGATTATTTCAAGGTTCTTAATAATGGTATCTGCAAATACTGGAAATCCAACCGAAGCAGATTCTGGGAAAACAGCTTCCATCCTCAACTTTGTTTGATCGCCAATTAAAAGTCGCACCGTATCCATTTTAACGGTTACTGCAATCTGTGCATTCAACCTATGAGCCGATGCCCAAAACATAAACATCGACACGGAAAATATAATAATCTGTTTGTACCTTGCCATAAAATTATGCTCCTCGGTGTTTAAATAAATAAATAAGTGGTTTCACATAATCTTCGCCGGTTGCGGCTGATGCATAATCAACCCCACACTTTTTAAATGTCTGTTCAATATTATTGGTGTGGTTGTTCCACCATTGCTCGTAGCCTTCGCGCACCGATTTACTAGAAGTATCCACCCATTTGAATTCGTTGGTTTCGGCGTCCACCATCTTTACCAGTCCCATGCTCGGAATGGATGTTTCGCGTTGATCGAGTACCCGCAATGCTACAATATCGTGTTTTCGGTTGGCAATGGTAAGGGCATCTTTAAACTTGGTGTCAATAAAGTCAGACAGAATGAACCCAATGGAACGCTTTTTAATGGCATTGGTTAAGTATTCCAAAGCCACAGCAATGTTTGTTTGCTTGCTTTCCGGTTCAAAATTGAGCAATTCCTGAATGATGCGCAGAATATGTTTGCGCCCTTTTTGAGGGGGAATGAACTTCTCCACTTTATCGCTAAAAAGTATAACTCCAATTTTATCGTTATTTTTAATAGCCGAAAAAGAGAGCACTGCGGCAATCTCAGTAATTAATTCCTGTTTGTATTGTACATGGGTTCCAAAATTCTTCGATCCGCTCACATCAACCAACAGCATTACGGTAAGTTCCCGTTCCTCTTCAAACACTTTAACATACGGATGATTCAACCGTGCCGTAACATTCCAATCCACATTACGGATGGCATCGCCATATTGGTATTCACGCACCTCAGAAAAAGTCATCCCTTTCCCTTTAAAAGCGCTGTGGTATTCTCCCGCGAAAATCTGGTTCGATAGTCCCCGGGTTTTTATCTCAATATGTCGTACTTTCTTTAATAATTCTGAAGTTTCCATCTTTTTTGGATGTTATATGTATTAGAGACACACCGCGGTGCGTCTTTACTTAATAGAGACATACCGTGGTACGTCTTTACAGCATTGAGACGTACCGTGGTACGTCTTTACTCAATTAAGGAACTTCAATGGTGTTCAATATTTCGTTGATGATGTCTTCCGATGTCATATTCTCAGCCTCAGCCTGATAGGTTAATCCAATACGGTGCCGCAATACATCGTGACACATGGCACGCACGTCTTCAGGAATTACATAACCCCGACGTTTAATAAATGCATAAGCTTTTGCTGCTTTCGATAAGTTGATACTTGCCCGTGGAGAACCACCAAAACTTATCATATCTTTTAAATGTGGCAGTCCATATTCCGATGGATATCGGGTAGCAAAAACGATGTCAACTATATATTTTTCTATTTTCTCATCCATATAGACATCTTTCACCACATCACGGGCTTTCAGAATATCTTCGGTTTTAAGAATGGCATTCGGTTCAGGAAAATTCTTAGATAAGTTTTCACGCACTATCATTAGTTCTTCTTCCTTTTTCGGGTAATTAATAATGGTTTTCAGCATGAACCTATCTACTTGTGCTTCAGGAAGTGGATAGGTTCCTTCTTGCTCAATCGGGTTTTGGGTTGCCAGCACTAGGAAAGGCTGTTGCAATTTGAAGGTTTGGTCGCCAATGGTAACTTGTTTTTCCTGCATAGCTTCCAACAAAGCACTTTGTACCTTGGCTGGGGCACGGTTAATTTCATCGGCCAAAACAAAATTATTGAAAATTGGTCCTTTTTTTACGGTAAATTCTTCCTTTTTAGGGCTATAAATCATGGTACCAACCACATCGGCAGGCAACAAATCGGGAGTAAACTGAATCCGGCTGAACCCGGCATGAGTTGTTTTAGCTAACGTAGTAATGGCCAATGTTTTTGCCAAACCGGGCAACCCTTCAAGTAGTATATGTCCATCGGACAATAAACCAATCAAAAGGCTCTAAATTAAATGCTTTTGACCAATGATTACTTTATTCATCTCAATGCTGATTAAATCAACAAAAGCACTTTCTCTTTGAATGCGCTCGTTTAACTCTTTAATATCAACAATCTCGCTCATATTCGTTTATTTTTGTTTCTTACTTTGTTTTTGAATCTCGTTAAAACGGTATCTTAACTATAATTGATTATACTATTTGTAAAATTTAACGATGCAAATATTGTTAATGTTTTGGCAACCACACAATGCATTAACCATATTTAACCGGATTTAACTTTTTTTTAACTCTTAGAGTCTTACTTTTAGGATAATCACAAGCAAATAAAGGCTGAAGCAATAGTAATTATAGGTTGCGAAGATATAAATTTCCCTTTAAATGTGCGGATAATAATTCTGGGGTGAAAATAGTTCACTGCTATTCTAGGTTGCCGAATAATCCCAAAATATACCTGACAGCTGGTATAAAATTGTTTTATTTGCATAAAAAAGGAATATGCCTCGGTATTTTATTGTTTTGGACTATAACGGCACCCACTACCACGGATGGCAATACCAGCCCAATGCTGTTTCGGTACAAGAAGTACTGGAAAAGGCGTTTTCCATGATACTGAAAGAACCCGTTGCCATTACCGGCTGCGGACGTACCGATACTGGGGTTCATGCAAAAAACTATGTAGCCCATTTTGATTCCGTTTCTGAAAATCTGGAAACCCAACCTACCTTAGTGCACAAACTCAACCGTTTTTTGCCAAAGGAAATTGCCATCCAATACATTAAAAAGATGCATCCTGAAGCTCACGCCCGGTTTGATGCGAGTAGCAGAACCTATCAATACTTTATTTCGAAAAACAAGGATTCGTTCAATTTTCCATTCAGTTATACGTACCAGCTCCCTTTGCGGGTTGACTTGATGAACTTGGCTGCCAAGCAATTATTCCATTACATCGATTTTACCAGTTTTAGCAAAGTAGATACCGACGTAAAAACCAATAACTGCAAAATAATGGAAGCTCATTGGCAGGAAACGGAACACCAGCTGATTTTCACTATTAAAGCCGACCGATTTTTAAGAAATATGGTCCGGGCTATTGTTGGAACTCTGTTGGAAGTGGGAAAAGAAAAACTTACTATGGAGGAATTCTGCCAAATAATTGAAGCTAAAGACCGATGTAAGGCTGGGCATTCAGCGCAGGCGCAGGCTCTATTTCTGATGAAAGTGGAATATCCGTATTCTATTGAAATTTAAATAGTCAAACGTGTATCACCTCACAAATTATTCTTTCTTTGTCCTTTTGCTTGACCAAAAGGACCAAAAGTCAAGCGAAATTTCCGAATTTAGATAATTCAAATAGTACTTCGATTACACTTCTTCGATTAAGAGCAACTTTTACATTTCAAATGTTTTGTCTAATATTCAAGAATTATCTATATTCCACACCAAATTTCGCCTGCCCACCGCACCGGTATAGATTGACCATGTGGTTATTCTTTAAAAACAGGTACCTGTAAATATATACTTTAGTTTTCAACATTTTAGCCAACATTGATACATAAAGTATGCAATGTATTATAGGTTTAAGAAAATTTTCCACAGTTGACTTAATAAAACCGACCAAATTCCTATTTATTCCAAAATTCCCACGATTTTTCAGCTTGCAAAATTAACATTTGGTAACCATTTATTGCGGTAGCACCTGCATCGGAAGCCTTTTTCAAGAGAACGGTTTGCATTGGGTTGTAAATCATATCAAAAACCAAATGATTACCATTTATTGCTTCAAAAGGCAACGTTGGACAACCTTCGATATTTGGGAACATTCCTAATGGAGTAGTATTGATAATTAAAGGGGAGTCTTTCAAAAGTTGCGGAGTAATTTCGGTATAGGTAAGCCAGTCGGTTTTGGGTTTGCGCGATACCATTTTAAACGATATGCCCAATTCTTTTAACACATAACGAACCGCTTTTGAAGCACCACCGGTCCCTAAAACTAAAGCATTCGTATGATGTGATTTTAAAAAAGGTTTTAAGGACTGTTCAAAACCATACACATCGCTGTTGGAACCAATTAAGTAAGGTTTGTTTTTTCTATCTTCAATTTTAATTAAGTTAACTGCTCCCACTTTTTGAGCAATGGAATCCAATTCATTGATAAAAGGAATCACCTTTTCTTTATAAGGAATAGTTACATTTAATCCTACAAGACTCTCGTTATCATCCAATATCTCGGGAAACTCACCAATACTTTCGATAGAAAAATTAAGATATTGGGCATCAATTTTCTCTTTTTCAAACCTTTGAGTGAAATACTTTTGCGAGAACGATTGGGTTAACGGGTAACCAACTAAGCCATAAGTTTTCATAGAGGTATAAGATTAATTGATGTAATT
This sequence comes from Salinivirgaceae bacterium, assembly GCA_041664345.1. Classification (GTDB taxonomy): domain Bacteria; phylum Bacteroidota; class Bacteroidia; order Bacteroidales; family SZUA-534; genus GWE2-40-63. The sequence goes on along the minus strand of JBAYKX010000097.1, from coordinate 7,213 downwards.
ATATGGTGTAATTTATCACTAATATCAGTATAATTAATTTAAAATCACCATTCAACATTAATTTTTTATTATACAACTATATTAATGAATGACTTATGATAGGAATCTATTTTTAATAATGCTGTTTTTTTGAAAATTCAATATTTCGGTGCATGAATCAATTTCATAACAATTTACACTTATGCTTGCACCGATAATTATCTTAACTTTAATACCCGGTGCGCTGCACCGGGCTTTGTTCTATCAGGCCTACAGCCTGATTGCTGTTTTTACTAACATCAAACTCTTATAATAAACCTCTTAACTCTAAGCGGTTTTCAGTTTTGAATTCCTCTTCTTTATGGCTTTTATTACCAAATAAGCCACAAAACCAACACCAATTATAATAAAACCCCAAGTTATTTCTTTGAAATAAACTTCCCACTGTTCCACCAAAATATAACTCATAATTGCTAAAATTGAATTCCATAACAAACTCCCAATTGCTGTATATAGAATGAATTTCTTTAGATTCATTTTTGATAGCCCTGCTGGAATTGATATCAAGTGGCGGATACCAGGAAGCAACCTTCCAATAAAAGTGGAGGTATTGCCATTGGTGCGAAAATATTCTTCAGCGTTTTCTATTTTAGTACGGTTGATAAAAAACACGTGTGCCATTTTACTATCAGCTAAAGCATAAATAATTTTCCGTCCCAGATAAAAAGAAAGCACGTAATTAAATAGGGCACCTATGATGCAGCCAATGGTTGAAAACAGGATGACTAATCCAAGATTCAATTCACCTTTAACGGCTAGGTATGCAGCAGGTGGAATCACCAATTCACTGGGGAGTGGAATGAAAGAGCTCTCCACAGCCATAAGCAAGGTTATAGTCAAATAATTAATATTCCCCATATACCACTCTAGGGTGGAGCTAAAAAGTTCAGAAATCATATAAATATTGGGTTTATTGGTACAACGAATTTATTTTACCCCACAACTGAGCGTGATATTCATTTCTATCAAAACGATCACAATCGTCAATGGAATCAATAGGTTTAGTGGTGTAAATCATCTCTTCAACAAAGTCTGGTGCACGACGAACCCCTTCGCCAATATTGAGAAGAACCTTATCGCCATTTTTAATATGGCCAGCATGTAGCGATTCAAAAAACCCACCTACCGCAATAGCGGCTGCAGGGCCGATGCGTACAGTGGTTTCAAAGGCAATTAACCGTGCCACATCAACCAAATTCGCTTCGTTGAATTCAATGATTTCGCCATTGGAATCTTTCACCAATTTAGCAATTATTGGGTATGTGCCCGGTTTACCGGTTGCCAATGTGGGAACCTTTGTAACCGGGTTATCATACATAGGGTAATTGGTAAGCCAACCTTCGGGAAACCCTTCTTTTTTGGCTTTTACCCAACCATGTGTCATGGGTGCACAGCCACTTGCTTGAACCATAATAAAGCGGGGCATTTTGTCAACCAACCCTAAACCGGCCAATTCTTTATAAGCTTTTTCAATAGCTATAGGACCGGTTCCTCCACTTAGTGCCTGAACATAAACATTGGGCACTTCGCCAATTTGTCGTAGCCACTCAAAAACCATAGTTTTCTTTGCCTCAACGCGCATGGGGTCAGTATTTCCACCGGACATTAAAACCCCATATTTTGCCGAATATTCAGCGGCAATTTTTTTTGCGATAGCATAATCACCATTCACCCGATAGATTCGCTGCCCATAGCTATTAACCTCAGCTTCGTTAGCCATCAAAGCATCGATTGGAATAAAAACTGAAAGGCTAATTCCGGCTTCAGCCATGTAATGGGCAAAGGCATTGGCAATATTTCCGGTACTGGGAACACAATATTCTTTTATTCCATTTTCTTTTAAAACACTGGCAGCTACTGCCGCAGCTACGTCTTTAAAGGTTCCGGTTCCTTGGTTTAAGTCGTTCCGGTAAGCATGAACCTTTATGGAAAGCTTGTATTTTTCAAAAGCATATTTTTCTAAAAAAACCCACTGCTCCAATGGTATTGAACCTTCGCCTCGGCTTATGATGTTGGCTTTATCATTCAATGGAAGAAAATCGAAATAGCGCCAAACACTATCCGCTTCATTCCCATTATCCTTAATCAAACTTTTAATCGATTTTAAATCGGCTGTATATTTTACATCAACTATAGTGCAACCGCATTTGGGGCACTTTTGCATGTGTTCAAACCATTCTTTAAAATCAGGAACATCGTATCCACATTTAGTGCAATGCAAATAAAATTTTTTGTGAGTCATATTGTAGTTATTCGAGGAGCTTACGCTATTTCATTTATAATTAGCTGAATTTCAATCATCTGTTCCGCTTGGGGGTAAATGGAATAAACCATTTTATAATTTTCCGGATCGAGGTCATAAGCAATCTTGAACCAATCAAGGCCTTGATCAAACTGGTCGGCCAATAAATAATATCCTGATAAGGTAAATATTAATTCAGCAAAATCAGGCATGTATTCCAAAGCCTCTGTTAATAAAGCTATTGATGTCCCAATTTTTCCGATACGCGCGTTAATTTCGGCATTGGCATACCATGCTTCAATGTCAAATCGGTTGAATTGAGTGGTTTTATTAAAGGCATCTATTGCTTTTTGAGTTTCACCCATTCTATCGTATAAACCACCCAACGAAAACCAGGCATCGGTATTTTCTTTATCTAACGAAAGTGTTTTTAAATAAGCCTCTAAGGCTAATTCATTGTTATTAAGATCTTCAAATACTAAGGCTTTTCCGTAATAGGCCTCAGCAAATTCGGGATTCTCCTTTATTATTTCATCAAAATAATCGAGTGCCTGATCAAACTCTTTTATTTGAATCAAACATTCACCGATATAATATTTGGCAGTTAGGCTATTTTCATGAATTGCCAAGTATTCTTTATAAACAGCAATGGCATCATTGTGTCGCTCGGCATTGGCTAATGCATTTCCTTTATTAAACAGGGCATCAAAATGGTTGCTATCTAATGCCAGCGTATATTCGTAGGCATCAATTGATTTTTCGAATTGCCCCGCTTTGTTATAGATAATGCCTAAATTGTACCATACATTATCTGAAAAAGGATTAATATCCAAGTACTTTTCATAATAAACAATACTCTGATCAAAATCAGCCATTCGATCGTAGCAAGAACCTAAGCGGAATAAAAATTCTTCATCATCAGGAAATAATTCATGTCCTAAAAGGTAATATTTTATTGCCAACATAAAATTTCCGCTATTCTCAAGAGCATCGCCAATGCTATAATAAACATCTTCGGGATCTTCCGATGAACCGGTTTCAATAGCTTTATCAAAACATATTTCGGCTTTATCCAAGAAACCTTCTAAAACCAAAGCCATACCTTTTGTAATATGGTATTCATGGTTACCTGACTGCATTTCAGGAACTTTATTTAACCATTTCAAGGCCTCTTTCGGGATTCCCCTGCCCACAAATAATTGAGCATTTTTTAATTTAAGTTCTGACGAAGTGGGATGTATTTCGAGCGCATTGGTGCAGGCATTGTGGGCTTTTCTTAATTGGTTTCTATCGATATAATAGTTAACAATGTTTTCAAATTCTTCCACATCAAAATAGGCAAATATTCCGTTATTCATCATAGCCTCGTACCGTTTAACGCTCGATGCCATTTCCCTGTTTTCGTAATATTCTCCAGTGCGTTCCTGCATAGTAACTCTGTTTGTTCAAAGTGCGAAGATAGGATTATTCTGAAAACTACTTGGTTAATTTTTGTTTAATTCTTATAGAATCGCACTGTGGTGAGGCTGAAATTTATTAACAACTGCCTGTTGATTAGTTTTTTGGATAGTAAAAAGAAGTGAATTTCAGAATGAATGAATTAAAAAATCCGTAAATACAAAAACCCTTTAGATATGTTATATGAAAGGTAACAATAACCCATTCAAAAAAAACGCTTAACTTTTCCGCAATAATTATAAATTTAAAATCGACTAAAATGAACCGTATCAGTCCAAAAAGAAATTTTATAGTAACCATTTTTCTGCCACTATTCCTTATTGCGGCATTCAATTCCTCAGGTAAAGAGGTACCTGAAAAAAAAGATACATTGGTCGACAGCCAATTGGTTTCTGGTTTAAAGTTACGAAGTATAGGCCCCGCCTTTACATCCGGAAGAATTGCTGATTTTGCTGTAAATCCGGACAATTTTAGCGAGTTCTACATAGCTGTTGCCAGTGGAAATATCTGGAAGACTCAAAACAATGGAACCACCTTTGAACCGGTTTTTGATACCTATGGCTCATACGCTATTGGATGCCTTGCCATGGATTCAAAAAACACCAATGTGGTTTGGGCAGGAACCGGCGAAAACAATCACCAAAGAGCCTTAGGTTATGGCGATGGAGTATATCTTACTCAGGATGGTGGTAAGACCTGGAAAAACATGGGATTGAAAAATTCCCGGCAAATTGGTATGATTTTAATCGATCCAAGAAACTCCAATACGGTTTATGTAGCCGCGGAAGGTTCAGTTTGGGGATCTGGCGGCGACCGGGGCTTGTTCAAAACCATCGACCGGGGTAATACATGGACAAGAGTTCTGTTTATTAGTGAACATACGGGTATCAACAATATTATTTGCGATCCACGAAACCCGGACATTTTATATGCCACAAGCGAGCAACGCAGAAGACATGTTCATACCAAAATTGGCGGAGGACCAGAATCGGGAATACACAAATCGGAGGACGGTGGTAAAACCTGGAAAAAACTTAGTGCAGGTTTACCCTCGGAAGATATGGGTGGCATTGGAATAGCCATTTCACCTCAAAACCCGGATGTAATTTATGCCATTATTGAGGCGGCTAATCAGGCAGGTGGGTTTTATCGCACTACCGACCGGGGCGAATCATGGACGAAAATGAGCGAACATACCGAGGCCGGCCAATATTACAACGAGATTTATTGTGATCCGGTTTCTTTTGACAAAGTGTATTCAGTAGAGACTTTTAGCAAATATACCCTAGATGGTGGAAAAACATGGAACCCAGTGAGCACCAAAGATCGCCATATAGATGACCATGCTTTATGGATTAACCCAACAAATAATAAACATGTTTTGATTGGTACCGATGGCGGCGTTTATGTGACTTATGATGGATGTGAAAACTGGCGTCAGTTCAGCAATTTGTCTGTTACCCAGTTTTATCGGGTTACGGTAGATAATGAAAAACCCTTTTATAATGTTTATGGAGGCACTCAAGATAATGCGACTTTGGGTGGCCCGACCCGCAATACCAGTGAATTTGGAGTTACCAGTGGCGAATGGATTGTTACCGTTTTTGGAGATGGATTTTGGTCAAGGGTTGATCCCACTGATCCTAATATTGTATATTCCGAATGGCAATATGGCAATGTAGTTCGATACGATAAAAAAAGTGGCGAAAAAATACAAATTAAACCTCAACCCCAAAAGGAGGAATTGACCCACCGATGGAATTGGAATACTCCTTTGATACTAAGCCATCACAATCCCCAGCGAATATACATTGGAGCCAACAAGGTTTTTAGGAGTGATAACCGGGGTGATTCCTGGGAGGTAATTTCAGAAGATTTAACCGCTCAATTGGACCGCAACCAATGGCCTGTTATGGACAAATACTGGAGCGTTGATGCCGTGGCTAAAAATGTTTCGACCTCACAATACGGCACCATTGTTTCACTGGATGAATCACCTTTGAACGAAAACCTAATTTATGCAGGAACCGATGATGGATTAATTCAGATTACCTCAAATTCGGGTGCAAACTGGACTAAAATTAACACTTTTCCCAATATTCCAGCAAATACTTATGTAAGTGATATTTATGCTTCCCGGTTCGACGAAAACATCGTTTTTGCCTCATTCGATAATATATTGCGTGATGACTTTAAGCCCTATTTGCTTAAAAGTTCTGATAAAGGGAAAACATGGGTTAGCATCAGTTCCAACCTGCCAGCGAATGGAACTGTTCATACCATTGAACAGGATTTTGAAAACCCCGACCTACTTTTTGTGGGTACTGAATTTGGAGTCTTTTTCACCATCAACGGAGGGAAAAACTGGGTACAACTTAAATCAGGCATTCCAACCATTTCAGTTCGCGACCTAGCCATTCAAAAAGAGGAAAACGATTTGGTACTTGCAACCTTTGGACGTGGAATTTACGTTTTGGATAACTATTCACCGCTCCGGACATTAACTGAAGAGTTAGCAAAGAAGGAAGCCCATCTATTTCCAATAAAAGATGCATTACTTTTTATGCAAACCGATAAAATATACGGACAGGGAGCCACTTATTTCGGCGCTCCAAATCCAGATTTTGGGGCAACTTTTACGTTATATCAAAAAGAAATTCCTAAAACAAAGAAACAAATCCGCCATGAAACTGAAAAGGAATTATTCAAATTGGGAAAACCAATAAAAGAACCTTCATTAAATGAATTGGAAGCGGAAGCCAATGAAGTACCAGCCTACCTTTTAATTACCATTCGGGACGAACAAAATAATATGGTGCGAACCTTAACAGAAAAACCTAGTGCTGGAATTCAGCGCATCAACTGGGATTTAAAGTACAATAAACCAGAGCCACCAAATGCAACAGAAAAATTTGACCCTTTATTAAAAAAAGGAGGCGGTATTTTTGTATTGCCAGGAACCTATTCCGCTGAAATATATCGAGTTGCACAAGGAAAAACAACGTCACTTTGCCCGCCTGAGAAGTTTAGGGTAGCACCTTTGAATAATACCACACTACCTGCATCAGATAGAAAAATGATGGTTGCTTTCCAACAAGAGGTAAGTGAATTTACTAAAACATTTATGGGAACTTTAACTTTTTTAAACACCATTAACAAAGAGGTTGCAACTTCAAAACAAACAATTTTGTCCTTACCCAATACCAAAAACAATCTGATGGAAAAACTGGACTCTATTGAAAGTGAATTGCGTACTATAAGCTTCCGCTTTTATGGGACGGAGCCCAAGGCGAGTTGGGAAGAGGTTCCACCAGCAGAAATGCCATTATACAACCGATTGAATTCCATTATTGAGGCTCAAATCACCAGCACTTCAGAAATAACCGGTACTTCCAAAAGCTCTTTTGCCATTTTGAAAGTCGAATTTCCGCCTCTGCTTGAAAGGATGTCCAAGATTTATACTCAGGAACTAAC
>JBAYKX010000096.1:0-13828 GCA_041664345.1 Salinivirgaceae bacterium | reverse complement strand
GGTGGCTTTTGATAATACCTCTGCCAATAATGATGTTAATTCATTTACCATCGAAAACAATCCCGATCCAACAGGGGTAAACAGCTCGGCAAAAGTGGGCAAATACATTACCCATGACGGCGCCGCCATGTGGGCAGGGTTCAAGACAAACGATTTGGAATCAATTGTTATAACCGATAACAATAAATGGCTTTCGATGGATGTATATAAGACCAGCACCAATAATGTAGGGCTGAAGTATGAAGGCGGCACGGATGGAAACCAAAAAGACGTTTTTGTTACCCCGGTAAAAACGGGCGAATTGGAAACTCTGGTGTTTGACTTCTCAGCCGTTGTTGGAGACACTTTCCCAACATTTGTAATCTTCCCCGATTGGGGGGCAACCAACCCGCGCGTAGGCGAAGCAATTACCTATATTGATAATATTATGTGGCATAACGAGAACCCATTATCAATAAATTATAAACCAGGTATAGCTAATATTAATATTTACCCGAATCCAGCAAATACTATCCTGAATATCACTGGTATAAATGATGCAACATCAATCGTAATTTTCAATATCAGTGGTGAAATGGTTAAGGCAATGAATGTTAATCGTCAAGATGCCTTTAGTGTTCCAGTAGATATGTTGAACGAGGGAGTATATTTTGTTAGAGTAATATCGAACAAAGGATTGAATACCTTTAAATTTATAAAACAATAAGTAAAGTAGTAGTTAGTAATGGTTTAGTATTAAGTAATGTGCCGGATTTAATTAATGTCCGGCACATTATATTTCCATAAAGGATTTTTTGATTCGTAATTAATTAGAAATTATACTTGTTGTTAATGTTTCATAAAAGTATTAGAAACTAACTTAATTATATGAATTTTACTTAATATATTTTTATAAATTCATATAAATATTTTAGAGGAAATTGATATTAATTTTAAAAACAAATATTATAAAAAAACAAATACTTAAAATTTGCTTAACGATTACCATCGGAATCGCCAGCTTAAATATAATTAATGCTCAAAGCGCATTCATTAATCCTGACCCAATTGAATCTAAGGTTGTTCCCTACATTGGCGCAATTGAAATAGATGGAATTGCAGACGCATCATACCCTGCTCCATTTATACTTGGCAACATCCTAAGCTTTAAAGCTGGTGAATTTACGGGTCAAAGCGATCATTATGTTAGGGTTCAAATGGGCTGGGGAGAAGAAGGGATTTACATGTTCTTTGATATAACTGATGACATAGATAAAGGAGCGGTTTTAGATTGGGGCATGGATGGGATTGAGTTAAAGGTCAATCCTGATAAATCAAATGATGGGGAATATTTTGAATGGAAAGATGATGCAATTGAGATAGGGATAGTTAGAGACATAACTGATGAATTCCGTTATCATATTGTTGATATTGATGGTGAAGGAACTGAAGGAAATGGACCCGGAGTGAATGGTGATACGGTCGAAATTGGACCACGTGCCGGTCTTCCTGGATTATCATTTCAAATAGTTAATAATGTAGGTTCATACACAGCAGAAATTTTAATCCCCTGGCTGTTTTTTCTGCCATTAGGGACAACTGAAGCTGATATTCCTATTTGGAGAGCTAAAGAAATGGGATTTGATATTCATTGCCCTGATAACGATTTAAGTGATGATAATGGTGGTAGAGATCATAGCCTGATTTGGGACACTGATGGTGACCCATCGGGTTTAGATGCAGATAAAGCAAATATAAACACTTCCTTATTGGGTAACATTGTTTTTGGTTTAAAAACAGCAATTAATACGAATCGCCAATCTCCTATAAATTTATATCCTAACCCAGCTAAAACAAGTGTCAGGATTGAGAATTTGGATCATATCGCCACAATTGAAATTATTAACGCTATAGGCCAAATAATCAAAAAAATAGATACAGAACAATTTGGTATTAGTTTAGATATTTCAAGATTTGACAGAGGTATTTACTTTATTAAAGGAATAGATAATACTAATAAAATATTCTTTAATAAATTAATTGTAGAATAACCGAACTATAATAAACTTCCTTTATAGATATATAGAGGAAGTTCAACTCATAATACATAATTAAATCACCTTATTTTTAACTAAAAATCTAGTGTTTAAGCTCACCTTATGCTAGATTATTAACTAATATTTTATGAAATATTTAAAGCCAAGTATATTAAAGTATTTCTTGCTTGCAATAATTTTATTTAATGTGCTTTTAACTAAGTCACAAGAAAATGCACTAAATAATAAGCTTATTTCGGGTTTGGTAACAACAGGAGACAATGAACTTCTACCAGGAGTTAACATCTCAGTTGAAGGAACAAGTATAGGAACAGTTTCCTCAACTGACGGAACATATACAATTAAAATACCAGAATCAGCTAAAACATTGGTGTTTTCTATGATAGGGTTCGAAAATAAAACTGTTTCAATAAGCGGTCAGTCTTTGATTAATGTAGTTTTAATACCTGATTTAATATCTATATCAGAGGTTGTAATTGTTGGATATGGAAAACAGAAAAAACAAGATATTACAGGATCGGTTTCTTCCGTTAGTACTAAAGATTTTGATTTACAGCCTGTTACTGGGGTCAATCAAGTACTCCAAGGACGATCAGCTGGAGTTGAAGTAGTAAGTAATTCGGGTGCTCCCGGCGGCGATGTTAAAATCCGTATTAGAGGCGCAAATTCAATTATTGGTAATAACAACCCACTTATAGTAGTTGATGGGGTTATTGACATAGATTTAAATAGTATAAGCCCCAACGATATTCAATCAATTGAAATTTTAAAAGACGCATCATCTACCGCTATTTTTGGTTCAAGAGGTGCCAATGGAGTAGTTATTGTAACTACAAAATCAGGCTCAGATGGGAAAGCAAAAGTAAGTTTCAATACTTTTTTTAGTATGAGTGAACTGCCAAAAAAAATAGATTACTTAAATGCTGGTGAGTTTGCAAATCTGTATAATATTTATGACTCAACAATCCGTTATGTACCCGGATTTGTATTTTACCCAGCTTTTACTGATGAAGAGGTAGCATTTTATGAAGATAACGGTGGCACCGATTGGCAAAACGAATTATTTAGACAAGGAAGTACTGAAAGCTATGAATTAGCAATTCAAGGAGGAAACAAAGACACCAAATATTATATTTCAGGTGAATATCTTAATCAAAACGGTATAGTTGTTAATTCAGGTTATAAACGTTTTTCAGTAAGATCGAAATTAGCAAGCGATATTACTGAAAAACTAAATATTAATCTTAATATTTCAGGTAATCACCAAAAAGGGAGGAACAATAATGATGTAGGTTCACAATTTTCCCCAATCGGAAGAATGCCTCAATGGGTAGCCACAGAATCTGTTTGGGACGAAACCGGAGCGTACTATAATTACAGTCCTGAGCATGGTGCGGTGGCTGGTAATCCAATTGGGCTTCAAATGACCCAAAATACCGACATTATTACCAATTCCTTTTTGCCAAGTGCTGGTGTTAATTACACAATACTACCCGGATTTGATGTAAAAGCTTCTGTAGCTGTTGAGGTAAAACAAGTAACCAATAATACCTTTAATAATAATGAATTATTACTTGGTCCAAACGGACAATCGACAGCTGGTGTAAGTAATCATCAAAGCTATAGGAATCAGTACAGCATAATTGCCAACTATGAAAAAGAGATCGACAATCATAGTTTTGGGATTACAGGTATATATGAAGAGTCAGGTTTTAAGCAAGAAGGTTGTTATGCAAACGCCAATGACCTCAATTCATCGCTTTATGGTTACCACAACTTGGCATTAAGTGCCTCTCAACAAGCAAGTTCATACTATTACGATGAATATTTAAGATCATTTGCCGCACGAATAAACTATTCATTTTTAAAGAAGTACTTATTTACAGCCACCGTTAGGAGTGATGGTTCTTCAAAATTTAAAGACGAAAATAAATATGGGTTTTTTCCTTCTGCGGCTTTAGGATGGAGAATGTCGGAGGAGGAATTTATTAAAAACCTTAATGTATTTAGCAACTTAAAATTTAGATTAAGTTATGGAATTACAGGAAGTCAGGCTGTTGGTTCGTATTCAACCTTACCCTATTTCGTTCAAAACTCATCGACAGATTATGGAGTAAATGGTCCTACAGGAATGAATTCAACAGGTTTAGGTATTGGTTCGCCTGGAAATCCTGATTTAAAATGGGAATCAACAGCTCAATCAAACATTGGCCTTGAGATGGGGTTCTTTAAAGGAAGATTAGATTTAGAAGCTGACTTTTACAATAAGATCACAAGTGATTTATTATTAAATTACCAATTGCCCTATTACGCTGGAAATGCACCAATTATCCGAAATATTGGTGAAGTATCAAACAAAGGGTTTGAACTGATGGCAAATGCCACAGCTTTTAATTCGGGGAATATTAATTGGAAAATTGGTTTTAACTTTTCTTTAAATAGGAATGAAGTACTTGATTTAGGTGATGAAGATCAGATTTTTCCAGGTTCAAAATATGGTGATGAAAGTTCTTCATTAACAATTATAAAAGTTGGTGAAGAACTTGGAACATTTTATGGATATAAGTATTTGGGTGTATGGAAATCATACGAAGCTGATGAAGCAGCTATTTATGGCAATAAACCCGGCGATGCTAAATATAATGATTTAAACAATGACGGCCTTATAAACACTTTAGATTTACAAATTATAGGACAGGCACAACCCGATTTTAGTTATGGTATAAACAATACATTTTCCTATAAAAATTTCGAGGTAAATATCTTTATTCAAGGTGTTAAAGGAGGTCAGATTTTTAATGGGATAGATCAAAAATCCTTTGGCCTTTTTGGGCAAAGTAAGGCATTTACCAGCCCGGAATTATTCAACCGTTGGACTCCTGAAAACGAAGATACGGAAATTCCAGCATTTAGCGGATCTTCAATCTTGTACCCTGGAAGTAGTAGATGGTTAGAAGATCGTAGTTTTGTGCGCTTGAAAAATCTTACAGTTGCTTACAATATTCCTGAACAAATTTTAACCAAAGCAAACATTACACAATTTCAACTTTATATCAGTGGTACAAATTTATTAACGTTTACTAAGTATAAAGGATATGACCCTGAAGGTTCAACTGCTGGAAATACTGTAGGAGGAGGTTCAAATACTGACGTTGATCAGAACATTGATACAGGAGCATATCCCAATTCAAGAACCTATACCATTGGATTAAAAGTTTCATTCTAAAAAACATTATAACTATGAAAACATATACTTTAAGCCTATTCATAATTTGCATTGTTCTAGTAAGCTGTTCCGATCTTGAAGAAAGCCCTTTAGGAAGGGTAAATGCCCCAGAAATGGCTTATCAAGATTTGAGTAATTTAAATGCAACCTCAATAGCAATGTATGCAGCCTTAAGAGGCGAAGGAAGTTGGGCAGAAGGATTTGGTTGTACACAATACATGACTACTATGTATGGTGCCGATGATTTAACCACCTATGAGGCCAATAACAAGGAACCTTTTAGAGAATTCGATAAATTCAATAAAACAGAGAGTAATATCTGGATGCCAAATCTATATAGGGGATGCTATAGGGCTATAATTAATGCAAACGCAATAACCGAAAATTTTAAATATACCCAGGCAAATAAAAGCGAGATAGATAATTTGGTGGGACAAGCCTATTTTATAAGGGCTTTGAGCTATTTTTATTTGGTCCGCAGTTGGGGCGAAATACCCCTTTTTACAACAATATCTGCTGATCCAGAGATTCAAAAGTCACCAATTGCTGATGTTTATGACTTGTTGATTGGTGATTTAAAACAGGCTGAGATTTTATTGCCCGATGACCAAGCAGATGTAGGTAGGCCAAAAAAAGGTGCAGCAAAGGCATTGCTTGCAAAAGTATATCTTACAAAAGCTGGCTGGCCACTAAAAGATCAAGCTAGCTATGCGTTGGCTGCTGAAAAAGCAAAAGAAGTTATTGATAATAAAGCAAAATGGGGCTATGGATTGCTTCCTGATTGCAATTCAATTTGGCTCCGTGCATTTGACAATAGTGAAGAATCTGTTTTTGCTCTTCAGTATGATAAAAATGTGGGTGATGGAACACATGCAAACCACATTCTTGGAAAAGCTAGTATTGCTGATTATGAAGAAGGCGGTTGGGATGATTTCTTTTGTGAATTAACATTCTTCAATGAATTTCCTGAAGGATTAAGAAAAGATGCAACTTTTAGGACAAAATTTATTACAAAAAACCATGATACTATTGATTATAAAGACAGTAGAACAAGACATCCTTATTATGCAAAGTTCCGTGATGGAGCCGTTAATGATGCCACACCTTGGATAAGTGAATATCATACAGCAGCTGCTTATGCTCTAATGCGTTATGCCGAAGTCTTGTTAATATATGCTGAAGCTCAAGCTCAGGCCTATGGTGCTGATGCATCAGCTTATGATGCAATTAACCAAGTGAGAAAAAGGGCAGGTTTAGATGATTTACCACAAGGAATGAGTGCTCAGGATTTTGCAAACGCTGTAATTGATGAACGTGGTTGGGAACTTGCAGGTGAAGGTCAACGATGGTATGATTTATTGCGTACCGAACAAGTGGCAACAGTTGTAAATAAACGAGATACCAATGAGCAAGTAAAAATTATTGGAGCCATTACTGAGGATAATTTTTATTCCCCATTTCCGGAATTTGAAATACTTAAAAACCCAAATTTAGCCAAATAGTGCTGAAAAAATAGTATCCATTTAAGATATTGGTACAAGCAAAATATCCGATAGCTTCTATCAAATATTTTTATAAAGTGAAAAATTGATATTTCATCTTACAGGATTGATCTGTCCTAATATTTGAAAAAAACATAAGAAATAAATAATTATTTAAGCAGGATGAATCTTTTAAATGATATCAAATAAGTACGGACTGCTTTCAGATAATGTAAAAAATAAACGCATGATAATTAGTAGATGTACAAAAAATCCGATTGTAATACCAAATAACCTGACATGGAGAAAAGTAGTAACCTTTAACCCTGGAGCAATTTATGAAGAAGGTAAGTTCTACCTTTATGAGAGAACTGCTGGTTCGCTTAGACCTTTCAGAACTTTCATTGGTATGCTAGAAAGCGAGGATGGTATTAACTTCAAACAAGTGGGTACCGAACCAATATTTACTTCTGAAATGATTGGTTTACCGGAAGGTAGTGTTCAGGATGCACGGGTAGTGAATATTGAAGGTAAATACTATATGAGCTATGCTATGCAACCTTATGGTTTTGATTGCTATCCAAAAGGAGAAGGAGTTCCGGATTATGATACCAGTAAGTACTCAGGTTGGAAAAATAGTGCATACCCAATGATTACTAGGTCAGGGATTGCTGTATCTGATGATAAAGTCCATTTTGAACATCTTTGTTACACTTCACCAGCAGATATTGATGATCGGGATCATACTCTTTTCCCGGAAAAAATAAATGGGAAATTTGCTTTGCTTCGTAGGCCAATGGAGTTTGTTGGAGACGGATATGGAACCAAACAACCTGGGATTTGGCTATCATACTCCAATGATTTAATGGATTGGTCAAAACCAGAATTACTGGCTACTGCAGAAAATGATTGGGAGGGTGGTAAAATTGGTGCCGCCGCAAATCCAATAAAAACCGATAAAGGCTGGTTGTTGCTTTACCATGGTGTTGATAAAACAATTACTTATCGTGTTGGAGCCATGTTACTTGATCTGGAGAATCCTTTGAAAGTAATTGCCCGAACTTCTAAATTTATTATGGAGCCTGAAGAATACTATGAAAAATTTGGCTTAATAATTCCAAATGTGGTTTTTCCAACAAGTATTGTTGAAAAAGAAGGTATTGCATATATTTACTATGGTTGTTGCGATTCAAGCATTGGTCTAGCTACGGTTCCTTTAAAGGATTTGGTAGAACATATACTTGCCAATGGAACATAAAAATTTAAGTAAAAATTACTACATTAATTAAAAACGCATATAACTTTTGAAACCTTTAAAAGAGTCACTGATATATTAAAAACTAGATAATGAAACATAAATCATTTATAAAAAACCTTACTTCGGAATATAATTTCTTTTTAACAATGCCACATAATATGAGGGTGTTGCTGGTTACAAATATGATATATGCATTTGTATTACCGGTAATTGAAATATTTGTGAGTGCTTATATCATGCGAAGTTTAAACGATTCAAAAATTGTGGCTATTTATCAATTAACTGTATTTACTGGCATTCCGCTTGTTTTTCTAATCAATGGATATTTATTAAACCGGATTAAAGTAGCTACACTTTATAGTTTTGGAATGCTTTTAAGTGGTGTATCTATGCTAATAATGATGATGTTAGATGATCTTTCGCTTGTTGGTGTGGGTTTTTCCGGTATTTTAATGGGTATATCAATAGGTTTTTTCTGGGCAAACAGAGATTTTTTGGCCTTAAATACAACCAACGATAGCAATCGAAATTATTATTACGGATTGGAAACATTCTTTTATACCCTCACTGCTATTTTGGTGCCAGCAGCTATTGGAGCATTTTTCACTTTTTCTGCAGGTAGGGGCTGGTTTAATGGTAATGTGGCAAAGAGTTATAAACTAATAACAATCGGAGTGTTTATCTTAACCCTTCTTTCCAGCATAGTTATCCATAGGGGAACTTTTAGTAATCCAGTCCTTAAAAAATTTGTTTATTTTAAGTTTGACAGGCTTTGGTACAAAATGCTGGTTCTTTCCGGATTGAAAGGCTTAGCACAGGGCTACCTGGTTACGTTACCTGCTATTTTGGTTATGAGGTTAGTCGGCAATGAAGGTTCACTTGGGTTGATTCAAAGTATAAGCGGAATAATAACTGCAATAGTACTGTATATCCTGGGAAGGGTTTCAAAACCTAATCACCGGATATATATTTTCACAGCTGGATATATTATCTTCTTTATTGGTGCTTTGTTCAATGGGTTATTGTTCTCTTCAGTTGGTGTTATGATATTTGTGCTGGCTAAAGTCCTATATCAGCCTCTTCATGATATTGCTTATTTCCCTATCCAAATGAAAGTGATTAATTTATTGGCTGCCAAAAACAAAAGAAGTGAATTTGCCTATATTTTTAATCATGAATTTGGACTTTATATAGGTAGGTTCATCGGATTAGTCCTTTTCATTTATTTAGCTTACTATATTTCTGAAACAGTAGCCCTGAAATACTCCCTAATTGTTATTGGATGTGTTCAATTGTTATCGATTCCCTTAGCAAGGCATATTATAAAACTATCCTATAATGAGTGATTTTTCAATTGAATAAAAATATTGATTATGACCATAAATAAACGGGTTGGGTTAAGATTTGTGATTCTGGGCCTTTTGTTATTTGTTTCAATTTCCAATTCAAAAGGGCAGGAAGAATCTAAAAAAGTATTCATTCACTATATGGGATGGTTTGGCCCTAATAGTTATGGAAGACACTGGATTGATGGGCAGCCACGCGAACCCATCATTGGATATTATGATTCCAGGGATTGGTCAACTCAATTGTATCATATTTTGCTCTCATGGTCATGTGGAATTGATGGGCTGGTGATAAATGTTAAGGATAGTTACGATGAGAAGAGCCTTAAAATACTGAATAGTACGTTTGAAAGAATTCTCCAGATAGATCACGGATTTAATTTCCAATATGCTGTCAGCTATGATGATCAAGGTATGAACAGCATTGAGGATGCTGTTGAAGCGTTCAGCTATCTTAAAAATAATTTACTGCCAAATACAAATAGTTACCTGTTGTATCAGAATGAACCTGTTGTATTTGTTTGGAATTATGGTGGCTATTTGAGTTCTTCTGATTACAGACAAGCATTAGATAACGTATTTACCGGTTCTGAACCTAAAATGATTTGGAATGAGATTGATGAATCAGTTGCACAGGATGTCAATTCGTTTTATCCCTGGGTACAAGGGTTTGCTGATGATGGATCCAACTGGGGCAACAATTATCTAAGCTGGTTTTATAATACCATCGGTGGCAAAACAACTCTTGATTTTGCCACTGGAGGTGTTTGGGCAGGCTTTGATGAGCGATCATGTTCATGGGGATACCAAGAAAGGTGGATTGACCGGAAGGATGGAGAAATTTATGATAATACCTGGGCGTATGTAATGAATTATCAAGGTCAACTACCGTTAAAATGGGTTATTATTGAGACCTGGAATGACTGGAACGAAGGTACTGAGATTGAACCAAGCAAAGAGCTTGGATTTCAATATCTTAAACAAACAATTGCCAAAGTTAATAGCTTTAAAAGCACGTTAATCAATACCGATGAATATAATTTTCAAGCAGCTACAAAAATTTATGAAGCCGGTTTGTCTATTGAAAATTTAGAGAGAGACTCGGTCATTTATTATCCGCTAATTAAAAGAGCCATACTTAGTTTTATAAAAAACAATTGTAGTGGATCCATTGCTTCTTCCGATAGTATTATTCAGGGTTTGTTGACCGGAGTGACTGATCACGGTATTTCTGAAAATAACCTAAAATTAGATGTATATCCTAATCCATCAACATCAGATGTCAATTTACATTTCACGTTAAAAGAAACAACAGGTGTAAGGATTGATATTTTGGATATAAATGGATGCTGGGTTGAAACCATTTATTCAGGATTATTACAAGCAGGCAACAATTCAATTAATTGGAAACCAGTTGATTTAAAAAATGGAGTTTATTTTTGCACTTTAAAAACAAAAGACAATAAGCAATTTACAAAGGTAATACTGTACTAAAAAACAAATGTAATATGAATAGTTTAATGTTTCTCAATAAATCCAATGATAATAATGTTGGGGTCATCTTTAAATCGGGATTTTTTTTTGTTAGGAATTTCCTTTTGGGTTTTATCCTAATTGGATCATTTGGATTTACCATGGCCCAAGAAAAAACGCCGGTAATTCTAATGCACTATATGGGTTGGTATGGCGATACTATAAATTACACAAAAAGTGATTCTCTTCGGCACTGGAAATTTGGTCATGCTCAACAGCCGCTAATAGGGCAATACGATTCAAAAACCCCGTCTCTTTTAATCTATCATATATTGTTATCATGGTCATGTGGAATTGATGGTGTGGTTATAAACGTTAAGGATGCTTATGATGATATTTGCATGAAAAATATGATCAGCACACTAAAGACCATTCAGAAAATCGACAGCCTAAATTTTAAATATGAATTTGCAATCAGCTATGATGATCAGGGATTTGATTTGAGCAGTCCTTTCGATACAGCAATTTCAAAACTAAGCTTCCTTAGAGATTCAATTCTTCCTTACATAAATAATTATGTTAGGTACAATGGGCATCCGATCATTTTTTCTTTTGATTATCCAAATAAGTATTTAACAGCAAAAGGGTTTCGAAGCGTGATTAATGATGTTTTTAAAGAAAATAAGCCCTTGCTTATCTGGAACACATTGGACGGCGCTGAAGATAATGTTGAACTTGTTGATGCCTATTATCCATGGGTACAACCGGGTGCTCAATGGGATAAAAAAAATGGGTTAATTTGGGGGAAAGATTATTTAGATTATTATTATTCAAAAGTGAATGAGATTAATCGTGAAAATAAATTCGGATTTACCTGTGGTGGTGTTTGGCCTGGTTTTGACGATCGGAAAAATACATCTTGGGGTGGTGATCGGTTAATGCAAAGACAAAATGGGATTGTGTATGATTCAACATGGTCATACATTCTTTCTTACAATAAACCCTTACCGCTAAAATTTGTAGTGATTGAAACATGGAACGATTGGAATGAAGGAACAGAAATTGAACCAAGTATCGAGGATGGTTACAAATACCTCGAATTGACTATTAAAAATGTGAATAGGTTAAAAGGAAAAAATATTGACGGAAATATTACAAAATTCGAAGCTGCAAAAGCCATCTATAACTCATCTTTTCTAATTGAAAATAAACTACGTCAGTATGATATTTACTATCCGCTTCTTGAAGCATCAATTAGTAGTTTCCTTAAACAAGAATACAAAGAATCAATTTTGATTTCCTATAAGATTATTCACCTTTAACTCTTTTTTGATATTTAAAGCCAAGTCTTATAGTTTTTCATATAATTGGTTTACTTATGTTTTCCTCAATTGTTTAAAGCAGCAAGTTGTTAAACCCAAACCTTATAAAGTGTAATGCTTTCATAAAAGTATTATAATTCAACACAATAGCATATAAACATTACTCATTGTTAGTCTATTTTTATATGGTTTTATACCCCGCGGTGTTAACTAATTACGAAACAATTATTTATTAACTAATCCTAAATAATAATGAGAAAAAGTATATTTTATTTATTCCTGTTAGTTGCAGTGCCTTTTTGTGGTTTTTCACAAGTAACCATTGCCACTTGGGAATCTGGAACCAGCCCCACATTTACAGGGTATCCCATAGAAGTAAATGCAACGAGGATGTCAAATCCCTCCAAAACCGGCATTAATACGAGTGATTCTGTTGAGCAGCTTACCTCGCTTTCAGGCAATAAATATGAACTTGCCTATACTAACCCTGTATTAAGCTACATTAGCTTTACCAATGTGAATACCATTTCTGTAAAGGTATTTTCTACAGTAGCGGGGAAAGTGCGGTTGCAGCTTGAAAAATCAGGCGACGGCAGCCGTAATAAATACGTTGATGCGTATTACTTTACTCCTGGGGCCTGGCAGGAACTAAAGTTTAACTTTTATTTTACCAGCGCAAATAACGGTTGGTACAACATTATTGTTATTATGCCCGATGTGGATAATAATACCCGTTCAAACAATTGGTGTTTTGATGACATAAAAACTATTATGTCTACATCTTTTACCGATGTATGTATTTCCAATTTTAACGATACCATCAGGTCATTCGAACCAAAAAAAGGAAGTCAGGATGCAGCATATCCTGTTGTAGAATATGTAACAGATCCAATTGATGGCGATAATCATGTAATGAAATTTGTCACCGATACAGCCAAGTATGAAGGAACAATGTGCCTCATGGAAAGCACGCTGGATTTTACAAACAAGAATTCAATATCGGTTAAGGTATATTCATCTGTTAGCGGTAGAGTATGGCTAAAAATTTCAGATTATGATAATGAATCTAATTTTATATCGATACCAGGATATTACTTTACACCCGGCTATTGGCAGGAAATTAAATTTAACCTCTATTGTACCGCAGGCAGCAATGATATGTACAATGCGATAACAGTTTTTCCCGATTACGATGGGACAACACCTGATAAGACTTGGTATTTCGATGATTTCAAATTTGTAAACTCCACACCAATATCAGCGGAATTGCTTACCGATTTTGAAGGAGCTACAGTAAGATCATTTGAAGGCAAAAGCGGGAGCGATGTTCCAACAGTCCCAGCCCCAGCGGTAACATACGAGACAGATCCAACAGATTCTGGAGGGACTAACCATGTGATGATGTTTAAAACTGACACAACACATTACGAAGGTGCAGCAACAGTTCTGGAAAGCACGCTCGATTTTACCGGAAGGAATACCATATCAGTAAAAGTATACTCCGAACACGCAGGTAAAGTATGGCTGAAAGCTTCCGATTTTCATAATGAGGTTAACCAAACCAACCACCAAACCGTCGCATCGGGTTATTATTTTACTCCCGGTAATTGGCAGGAAATAAAATTTAACCTCTATTGTAATGCAGATAGCAATGATCTGTACGATATGATAACTATCTATCCTGAT
>JBAYKX010000095.1:0-14257 GCA_041664345.1 Salinivirgaceae bacterium | reverse complement strand
ATTGGTAAAACTGTTTCAGAAATGATTAGTTATGACGATGAAACTGAACTCAAGGTAGTAACTGAATACAACGAAGCTATTAAATTAGCCCGTGAGGTTAATGATCAAGGTACTGTTGATCTGCTGACCAAAATATTAAAAGAGGAAGAAAGTCATGTTGATTGGGCAGAAATACAACGCGCACAAATCGATCAGATGGGTCTCGAAAATTATTTGGTTAATCAAACTGAAACCTAAGTTGAGCGATTTGAGCACAGCGAAAAAGCGCTTTACTTAGGTAAAACCCCGACATAGCAATTGTTGGTTTTCACAAATTGAGTGAAGCGAAAATTTGCGGAAACTTACAATTGTTCAGTCGATTGAGCAGATTTGCGATAGCAAATCGTTCAATTTGGGTGAAAGTCAGTAAGAGTAATTATAATAATCAAAAAGTCAAAAAAAATGGATTCAATTATGAAAGTATTAGTAGTCCTGACATCGCACAGCGATTTGGGCAGTACCGGCGAAAAAACCGGTTTCTGGATTGAGGAATTCGCCGCACCTTATTATGTGCTGGCTGATGCAGGTGCAGAATTAATCATAGCCTCTCCAAAAGGAGGCCAGCCACCCGTTGACCCTAAAAGTGAAGCGCCTGATGCACAAACCCCAGCCACTAAAAGATTTTACGGCGATTATACGGCAATTGACAAAGTAGCACATACCCTAAAACTAAGTGATGTAAATGAAGCGGATTATGATGCGGTTTTTTATCCGGGAGGCCATGGCCCATTATGGGATTTGGCAACCGATACTATTTCTATAGCATTAATTGAAAATTTTTATAAGCACAATAAACCAATAGTTTTTGTGTGTCACGCACCAGCAGCACTGGTAAAGGTAAAAGCACCAAATGGTGAGCCATTGGTAAAAGGGAAAGAAGTTACAGGCTTTTCAAATACCGAGGAAGAGGCGGTTAAGCTAACTAAAGTAGTTCCCTTTTTATTAGAAGATGAATTTAAAAAACTGGGTGCATATTATAGCAAAGGAGATGATTGGAGTTCGTATGTGAAAAAAGACGGATTATTAATTACAGGGCAAAATCCAGCATCGTCCGAAGCCGCTGCAAGAGCTCTTTTGGATGTATTACAGCATAACCAGCAGAAGTAATCAAGCACAACTTTAGCGATTGATAGCGGTCACAATTTATTTTTGGAAGAAACAGACAGGTATATCCAGAGTTGAAAAATTTGCAGAGAAATAATATTAATGTAAAAAGAACATAAATTCTGTTTGGAGGCGTCTGTATCGATTTGTCAGGTTGGCTAAGCGGCGAAGGTGCAGGCTCGTGGTTTGTATTTGGAGCCGAGGGTACATTACTTGAAGTTACCCGTTATTCGCCTCAAGGTGTAATTGAATGCAAGGGACTATATGAAAACCAGCATACATCGGATTTTTTGAAAGATATGGGGTCACTATTTATTACCTATCCGAGTAATTGTAGAATGGTTTCTATAAAAGATGATACTAAAAAAAAAGTTTTTATCGTACTTCATAAGTAAATCGGTGCTCGATAAAAGTCGTCAGCAAAAGTTCATGCCAAACCTTTGTATCATTTTTTAACTAGCTAACACAGTTCATATTGTGCCAGTGCTTTCGGTTCAAATAGTGTCATTTTATGCGTAGTTTGATTACTATAAATTGGCAGTAAAATTAAAATGCTGCCAATTTATAGTTATTTTTATTATCTTTGTATCGAAATAAATTTTACTATCGCTACCAAAAAATTACATATCGAGCAGTTTAAAGAATCTTTCAAGGGCAAAGAAACCTTTGAAACTTCAGATATTGTCGCTTTTTATCTAAACATAGAAACTCAACTTAATACCGCAACAATAAATTGGCGTATTTATAAATTAGTTCAAAACGGGGTGATTAAGAGAATTGGAAGGGGTAAATTTACATTGGGTGCAGGTAGAATATACATATCCTCGATATCATCAAAGTTAAAATCAATTAATTCTAAACTCAAAAAAGAATTTCCATACTTAAAAGTCTGCATTTGGAATACATCGGCTTTTAATGAATTTATGATTCATCAACCCGGGCGCTTTTATATTCTAATAGAAGTTGAAAAAGAAGCTACTCAACCGGTTTTCTTTTTTTTAAAAGAGAATAAGTATTCTGTTTTTGTTGAGCCCTCCATGGAAGTTATTACTAATTATGTACCCGATGAAAAAGAAACCCTAATCGTAAAATCGTTGGTTACCGAAGCTCCTATCCAAATAGTAAATGGAATTCACACTCCGGTAATTGAAAAAATGCTGGTTGATATTTTTTGTGACAATATAATATTTGCTGCTCAACAAGGGTCGGAAATGAGAACAATTTTTAATGAAGCTATGAATAAATACGAAGTCAATATAAACCGGATGCTTCGTTATGCCAACAGGAAAAGAAAGAAAAATGGCCTTTCGGAATATTTAAATTCATTTTCTAAATTATGGCATCAAAAGCCAATTGCTGCCAATTTATAGTATATGATAGACAAAGAAAAACTAACAATCGATTGGATTAATAAGGTTTCTAAAGAAAAAAGGAATGCCGATAAAATATTGGTCGAAAAGGCTATTCGTGCGCTTTTATTATTAGAAGGGTTGGTAAAACAGAACTTGTCGTTCGTTTTCAAGGGTGGTACGTCATTAATGCTTCATTTTAATTCTTCAAAACGACTATCAATCGATATTGACATCATTTTGCCGGTAAAACAGGATAACCTTAGTGAATTACTGGATAATGCTGCTTTGGATCAAGGTTTTTTAAGAAAAGAATTACAACATCGCAATGCCAATTCAAAAATAAATAAAGAACACTATAAATTTTTCTATAATCCGTTACATAAGTCAAGCAAAGACGAGGAATGTGTTTTACTTGATATACTCTATGAAGAAGTACACTACCAAAATATCATTCCAATAAACATACAATCAGCATTTTTACCGGAAACAGGAACACCCTTAATGGTAAATACACCCAGTTTGGAAGACTTGGCCGGAGATAAACTGACTGCTTTTGCTCCTCATACTACCGGCATTCCATACTTTAAACATGAAGACAGCATGAGTATGGAAATTGTCAAGCAATTGTATGATATAGGCTGCTTGGTGGATAAAGTAAATGACATTGAAACTACCAAAACCACCTTTAAAAAGTTTGTCAAAACAGAGCTTGCATATAGAGAAAAAAGCACGGTTACAGAACAGGATGTTTTAGATGATATTTTTAATACCGCCTTGTGCATTGTAACTCGGGGTATAGAAAACAGGACCGATTTTAATGAATTGCAATTGGGCGTTCAGCGCGTTGTGCGGTTTATTTTCTCTGAATCCTATCATTTGGAAAAAGCCATTTCACATGCTTCAAAAGCTGCATACCTAGCTACTTTAATAAAACATGATGCAAAGTCGATTGAAAAATATGAAAATCCAATGCAGATGAAAGATTGGATTATTGGAGTACCTGTGAATGCAAAGTTTAACCGCTTTAAAAGAACCAACCCTGAATCGTTTTTCTATTGGTACAAAATCTTTGAATTAACGCAAAAATCAAATTGATAAAAAAACGTTGGGCTTTGAAAAGGTAAATCGGTGTTCGTCATCATTTGTCAACAAAAGCTCCTGCCAAACCATTGTAGCCAAATTTTATAATCATCGCTATTTTTAAAGGTATAAAATATAGCAGCAATGCTCGCCGTGGCGAGTCCGTTTGCCATGCTGCGTTCTTTTATCTTCCTCATTGAAATTCTTAACCCACATTGCAGGTTTCCACCTTAAAACAGGAAAAAGCCTATTGATAACTCGTTATTTATTAACAATTTAGAATTGTCAATTTTGTAATACGCTGAAAATTAATAGTTTTTTATTTATGAAGTTTCTAAATCTTAAATGTTGTCCCCCCTCTTTAACATATTTTAACAATTTTTATAATTAGTTTTGAATAGTATGAATGAAAACACTCAAAAATAGTGGAATTAAAAAATATGTTGTCCCCCCTGCCGAAATTATAAAAACGGCAAGCCAGCAAATTCAAGCTTTTATAACTTGATTACTGCAATGTGGGTTAAAGTCCTTTATTTAATAAAAATCGTCTTCAATTTTTCACCATGCTTGCCAGTTATACTTACGAAGTATAAATTCCCTGACGAAACCGGCAATTGTAATTGCTGTACTATTCCACCCCAACTTCTTATTCGCTTTGTATAAACCATCCTTCCATCGATAGTATAAATTTCAATTTGGAAGTCATCGGTTGATTCCGATAGTATTTCTAAAACATAATTTTGAAAACCATTCCGAAATACATTTATTTCAAGTTTTTCAGCTTTTTCATTATCAATAGATGCACCGTTAAGTGTAATTGTTTTTGAATCGGAAGCACTACTACCAAAGCCTTGGCTGGACGCACTTACCGAAATGGAACCAGTGGTAAAACCATTGTCAAACAAAACCTGGATGGAATTGCCCGTACTGGTTCCACTGGCATGTTCAGGCAATTTCCAAATATATGAATCGGCATTAAAAATTTCAGCCACTGAATACTCATAGGATATATTTGGTGAAACCATTGAGTCGCCAAAAATGGATTCCGGTTGTTTGGGAACACTGTAATATTCAATGTCTTTCATTGTTACTCCGGCATTCAATGGAACTAATTTAAAGACAACAGTTCCATTATCGTTGACCGTAACCACCAAATAGTTTTCATCGGCTACTTCGCCCATTCCGGAAGCAAGTAAGGTAATGTGTCCCCAGTTATCGTAAAAAGCTGAAATGGCATCGGTATTTCCACCCACATCACCGGCAAAAACGTAAAATTCCTTGTTAGGATATTGCTCCAGTAATGGATGGACAGCTTCCCAATAATTTGAATAGGCTTTAATTTGGGCATACCTGGAACGGCTGTTGGCTAAAACCCCTTTATATTTTTCGAGGCTATTCCAAAGTACTTCATGAAAAAATACAAAAATGGTATTAATGGTATCTCCGGTACTACTGAGTTTTCCTTTTAAAAATTCCAACTGGGCATCGGAAATGGATCTATCTTCTTCGGTACTGTTTAAAATAATATACCTTTCGCGATGGTAATCGAAAGAATAATAGGTTTTTCCAAATTTGGTTTCAAAAACGGAAATCCCTATGGCATTGGCATCGTGGTTGCCCATTGAATAATAGTAGGGCAATCCGTATTGAGTGAGTTCCTGTTCCACTTGTTGCCAGCTTTCGGCGGTACTGGTATTCACTAAATCGCCGGTGAATACCATAAAGCGGGTCAAGGTATCAAACCCGGCATCGAGTGAGGCAAGAAATTTAGGATGAAGGCCAAGGTTTCCTCCTTCGTGGGCTCCGTATGCATGCCCTGCAACAATAAAAGAATAGGAACTATCGGTTTGTCCATATAAATTAATAGTTGAACTGCTAATTATCAAAAATAGCATTACAATCATTCCAACAACCTTGGCAAAAAAAAGCAGTTTTATATTTTTATAATTCATGTGACTTTTTTTTAAAAAGGAAAATATAGCTTCTAAATCGTTCAAAATAAACTTTTTAAATTATACCCAATCTTATCAAAAATAGGATTATTGAAAACAATATCAAAATCATGGATCATACAATTGATTTAATTTTTTCACAAGGCAGTCGCATTTAAGTACCAAAATTTGAATTCCTATTTTCGGCGCATGGTTCCTCACAATTTCAATTAAACGGAAGTACTTGCGCCGATTTTATACCTGAAATTCATATACCCCGGCTTAAAAGCCGGGGCTATTCACGTTAAATCCCTCCGGGATTTATTTAAATGCGGTTGCACTGAATTTTTTCACCATAAAATTATTACGGATTATTTATAAAATCCTAACTTTATCTCATTCCTAAAAATAAGAACTATATTGGCTCAAATCCAGTTATTATACCGTGATAGGAAAAACTATTGAAACATCGTTATCAAACAATTAAGCAGAATTAACCATGAATATCAATAAATTAGGCATTGACATTGGTTCCACAACAGCAAAAGTTGTTTTAACGAATGCCGATGGCGATATTATACATTATGGATACGTTAAGCACCATGCCAATATATTAAGGACATTAAAACATCTATTAACCGAGGTGTACAGCATCTTAGGCTACCAAAAAATACAAATTGCAGTTACCGGTTCAGCCGGCATGGGTATTTCAGAACGGTTCAATCTCCCATTTGTGCAAGAAGTTGTTGCCTCTGCCATAGTAATGGAACGGCGATTTCCAGATACCAACACGTTAATTGACATTGGTGGTGAAGATGCCAAAATGATTTTTTTCAACAAAGGGAAAGCTCCCGATATGCGCATGAACGGTAGCTGTGCAGGCGGAACCGGTGCATTTATCGAGCAAATGTCGTCGTTGCTTGGCATTGAACTTGCCGAACTCAGTAATATTGCATTACAGGCAGCACATGTGTACCCAATTGCTTCGCGCTGCGGCGTGTTTTCGAAAACTGATATACAGAACCTTGTGGCAAGGGGTGTGAACAAAGCCGATATTGCTTTATCAATATTTCATGCGGTGGCACTGCAAATAATTTCATCGCTGTCGCGCGGTGTTGATATTAAGGCCAAGGTATTTATGTGCGGCGGCCCTTTTGCTTTTATACCCGCGCTGAGCCAAGCGTTTGCCCAACAACTGAATCTTACCACTGATGATTATGTAGTACATAAAAATGCTGCAATAATCCCAGCTTGGGGAACGGCGCTTCAATTGAACAATGGCAGCCAAAACATCCTGTTATCGGATTTTATTAAAAAATTAGATGCTCCTGACAAAACAATTAAAGTAAACTTGGCCAACAGGTTAGCACCATTATTTGAAGATGAAGAATCGTTTTTGGAGTGGAAACTTGAAAAGAGCCAGCACTTTATCCCGCGCGTGGTTTTAAAACCCGGAATAGAATATACGGGCTTTTTGGGAATCGACAGTGGATCGACTACTACAAAAATATCCATTATTGATACCGATGACCGTTTATTATTCAGCTTTTACGCACAAAACCAAGGCAACTCGCTTGATACGCTGCTTGAGGGACTGAAATTGTTCCAAGATCAGGTTGCGGAAATAGGTTGCCATGTTGCCATTATTGGGAGCTGCGCCACCGGATATGGCGAAGACCTGATTAAAACCGCAATGAACCTCGACTATGGTATAGTTGAAACTATAGCCCATTATATGGCAGCTTATAAGTTGAATCCCAAGGTATCTTTCATTTTAGATATCGGCGGCCAGGATATGAAAGCTATTTTTGTTGAAAATGGCGCCATAACACGCCTTGAGGTGAATGAAGCTTGCTCGTCGGGTTGTGGCTCTTTTATTGAGGCTTTTGCCAATGCGCTAAACTTTAAAGTAGTTGAATTTGCCGAAAAAGCCTGCACTGCCAAACAACCCTGCGACTTAGGTACCCGCTGTACCGTGTTTATGAATTCAAAGGTAAAACAATACCTGCGCGAAGGGGCATCGGTTGACGATATTGCTGCTGGATTATCGTATTCGGTTGCAAAAAATTGCTTGAACAAAGTCCTCAAAATAAAAAACATGGATGAATTGGGCGATTGCATTGTAGTTCAGGGTGGAACCATGCGCAACCATTCGGTAATTAAAGCATTCGAAACAATAACCGGCAAAGAATTATTGTTTACCGATATTCCTGAGCTTATGGGTGCTTATGGCGCCGCTTTATACGCAAAACAAATGGCGCTTGGGGCAAACCATCAAGGCAAAAAAACAAGTATCCATGCAATTGTAAACACATCGGTAATGGAACCCGAGATGGTTTTATGCACCGGGTGCGAGAACCAATGTATGGTGCGTAAATTCTCCATCGAAAATGGTACAGCCTATTATTCGGGAAACAAATGCGAAAAAATATTCAATAACAAAGGTACCAATGAAGTTAAAGGTACCGATTTGCACCTTTATAAATATGAAACACTTTTTAGCAAACTGCCTACCCAAAATATCCAACAGCCAATTACCATAGGCATACCAAGGATATTGAATATGTATGAAAATTTTCCTTTTTGGAATGCGCTGTTGGTTGGTTGTGGGTTCAAAACCGTGCTTTCGCACCGCTCAACATACAAACAATACGAGAAAGGGATTGCCACCGTGATGAGCGACAATATTTGTTTTCCGGCCAAACTGGTACATGGCCACATTTTCGATTTGGCCAGCCAAAAAGTTGATCGCATTTTTATGCCTTATGTTGTATTTGAAAAGAAAGATGAAACTACCGTAAACAACAGTTACAACTGCCCAATTGTAAGCGGTTATTCCGATGTTATCAAGAATTCCATTAACACCGTTTCGCGGTTTGGTATCCCTATTGACGCCCCCGCAATAGTGTTCAACGACGATAAATTGCTGAAAGCTGCCTGTTTTAGATACCTTAAATCGTTGAACATAAAAAAAACAGTTTTTGAAAAAGCCTTTAATGATGCCACCAACACGCAACTCCGTTATACCGAAAGTTTGTACCAAAAAGCTCAGGAAATAGTTACCAATGCCACTGGTACCCATAGAATTGTAATACTTTTGGCAGGCCATCCTTACCATAACGACCCACTGATACAGCATAAAATTTCGGAAATAATATGCGATTTGGGCGCCGATGTGATAACTGAAGATATTGTACGTTTCGACGAAGCATTGCAATACCACGATGTACATGCCGTGTTGCAGTGGACGTACACCAACCGCATCATAAAAGCCGCCAAATGGGTTACCCGGCAACCGGCCAACGTACATTTTGTGCAAATAACTTCGTTTGGGTGCGGCCCCGATGCATTTATTATTGATGAAATAACCGATATCCTCAGGCGCAACCATCGGCCATACACCCAGCTCAAGGTTGACGATATTAACAATACCGGTTCGTTACGGCTTCGGATTAGGTCGCTTATTGAAAGCCTGAAATTTAAAACACGTATTGAAAAAGTTGAAACCGACATCATAAAAAAGAATAGGGTTTTTACCCATGACGACAAAAACAAGATAATTATTGGGCCTTTCTTTTCGGAATACTATTCGCCTTTTTTGCCACCATTGCTGAAACAAATGGGGTACAACATGATAAACCTGCCTCCGGGAAACCAGCAATCTATTGAACTGGGGCTCCAATATTCCAATAACGAGGTATGTTATCCGGCAACACTAATAATTGGCGATATACTCCAGGCCCTGAAATCGGGGAACTACGATTTGGAAAATACAGCCGTAATGTTTGCCCAAACAGGTGGGCAATGCAGGGCAACCAATTATATATCGATACTCAAAAAAGCGATGATAAACGCCGGATATGCCGATATACCCGTTGTTTCGATGGGATTTGGCAGCCGGGTGATAAACGATCAGCCGGGTTTCGAACTCAACTGGAGCAAAAATATTGGGCTTGCACTGAAGGCGCTGCTTTTTGCCGATTGCATATCGCAAATGTACTATTCCACCGTGGTAAGGGAAAAAACAAAAGGCCAATCGGTCCTATTGCGCAATTTTTATATTGGCAAAGCAGTGGAAGTTATTGAGGCCCGAAACCCCAAAAGGCTATTTGCCTTACTTGAAGATGCCGCGGAACAATTTAATGGGCTGGCGGCTGACGTGAACAACATTCCCACCATTGGAATTGTGGGCGAAATTTATTTAAAACACAATTCTTTTAGTAACCGGCATCTATACCAATGGCTTATTGAACAAGGTGTTGAGGTAATTGCCCCTAGCTTGGCCAATTTTTTTCTTCAATATTTTGTGAATTCAAAAGTAAACCAAGAACAATTGATTGAACGCAGCTCCATGTCGCCAATTATTTCCGATTTGATTCATCAGTTGGTAAAACGGTTATACCGAAAAATGGACAAAGCATCGGCAAAATTCAGGTATTATAAACCTTTTTCCGATATAAACGAAGAAGCACAGCACGCATCGCAAATGGTAAACCTAGCTGCACAGTTTGGCGAGGGTTGGCTCATTCCTGCTGAAATTTCGGGTTTTGCCCAAAACGGCGTTGATGCGGTAGTATGCCTTCAGCCCTTTGGGTGCATTTCGAACCATGTTATTGCAAAAGGTATTTCAAAAAAGGTTGCTACCTTGTATCCTAACCTCAACCTGCTTTATTTGGATTTTGACGGTGGCACCAGCGAAGTGAATATTTTAAACCGGTTGCATTTTGTGATTCAAAATATTTCGAAAAAAACTAAAGCCACAGAACTGGATGCAGTAAATTGAAACAGGGCTATTCATATTAAACCCGCCGCGGCGGGTTTAATATGAATAGCCCTGTCCCGATAGCTATCGGG
Organism: Salinivirgaceae bacterium; assembly: GCA_041664345.1. Classification (GTDB taxonomy): domain Bacteria; phylum Bacteroidota; class Bacteroidia; order Bacteroidales; family SZUA-534; genus GWE2-40-63. The sequence continues at coordinate 3,897 of JBAYKX010000095.1, read as the reverse complement.
AAACCCATAGCCGTCAGGCATAAATGTGTAAATTGAAGAAAATGAATGATATAAAACTATTTTAAAGCATTACAATTCCGAGGTTGTCATAAAACATTGGGTGCTGAATATATGGGGCTTGGATTGAAAGGTGGCGTTTTATTGATGGAATAAGATTCCTCACTTCGTTCGGAATGACAGGTCTCATCTCAGTAAAGGGGGAAGGAAAAAAGGTGGGCGAAGCCCGCCTTTTTTCCTTCCCCACCTCAACAAAATCCACTGTCATTCCGAGTGAAACGAGGAATCTAAAAATGATGTTATGTGATTAATAAACAACATTATATGAATGTTAACCTAACGACTATGGGGTTTCAACCCAGAGAATATGAATTTGAGGTATAAAATCGGCGCAAGCAGTTCCGTATAATGGCTCCTAATAATTCCTTTCACGGTAAACTTTTTCGCCTAATTTGCCGGTATCGCCTAAAGCCCGGCCTTTTATCAGCCACGATGTCCCAAAAGCGAACAGGGCCAAGGCTTCCAGTATCAAGGTTGCATACATCACTTTAAAAGCGGAAAAAATTGGTATCAGCACAATAAAACAGAGGATTAAGTAGCCACAAGTACTGTAAATATTATTCTCATTAAATATGCTGACAGGTATATCGAGGTTTTGTTTTTGCCCAATGGTAAACACCACAATAGAAAGGATGGCTAAGATTAGAAAGAAAGTGGCCGCAAATGTATAGTGTATAATTCCTAGAAAGTTGGCACAATATGGGATTAAGGTATAAATTTTTTGGCAGCAGGCATCGGGGTTGGTTGGGAACAAAGCAATGCCAAAAGCCATGGCACCGGCTAAATTGGTAAGCAGGCTGTCGTTTTTCCAAAAAACCGGGTTTTTATACCCTTTATACCGGATTAAAAAAAGACCCACCGCACACAATATCCCGGTAAGTATCTCCCGCAGATTGGTATAATAATAATGACTGATGGAGTTTTGAAATGCAGTTTTAAAAAAAGGTAACCAAGAGAATACAATCAGGGCAATAGGAAGCCCAATTCCAAGGTATCCAATGGCAGCCCGGATTCTGCGATAGGTAATTTTATCATTATCTGTTATTAGGTTAGAGGTCATTGTTTCCATAACTTCAATTTTGGGTTAAGCGGTTACTTTAGGGTTGATAAAAGACTAATAAATCCAACTCCATTGCAAATATCCAAATATAATAATTCCCATCTATTAAACAAAAATTAGGATTCCCCGCTATTTTAGGTCAAACAATTTATATAGTCAAACATAAATTATTCAATCACGCGATGCACTACATCTATTACTGTTCCATCAACCCATTTTATAGCAGCAACAATTTCATCCGATAGATTTGGTTTTTTTGAAGGACCACAAATTGCATCGGCTTCCGCTTTCAGTTGCTGAATAGTTTTAATAGGTAATTTAGAACCCTTCATTCGTGCTATTAGGTCAGTCCTCAATGGGTTTATGGCAATTCCTCTTTCCGTAACAATAATGTCAATCAATTCACCAGGGCCACAAATGGTAGTAACTTCATCTTTTATAACCGGAATACGGTCGCGGAATAAGGGAATGGGAAGTATCACATTTTTTGAAAACAAGCAGTTTTGCCAGCCACCTATACCGTGGAGTAAATATCCATCGGAATGCGTAACTACGTTGGCATTATAATTCAAATCAACTTCAGTGGCACCTAAAATTACCACATCCACCATGCTTGCAAAATTGCCTTTCCCATGATAGTTATAGCTTGTAAACGGGCTAGTATCCACATGATTTGGGTTTTCGCGCATCGAACGCACACCTTCTAAATCAAAAGTCTGTCCATCTAGAATGTACTCAATCAAACCTTCTTCTAAAGCATTTACTAAATATTTATTGCTACCGCCTCTGGCAAAGCGCGCTTTTATGCCCTTTTTTCGCATAATATCGGCAAAAAAATTACCAATGGAAAGGGCTGTTCCACCGGCACCAGCCTGAAACGAAAAGCCGTCTTTTATAAGTCCGGCCTCTTCACAAAAACGAGCAGTTAACTCTGCAATTAGCAATCTATCAGGACTTTTTGTTACTTCAGTAGTACCCGAAACAATTTTTTCAGGAATACCTATTTTATCAACTTTAACTGTGTAGTCAACATTATTTCCCTGTATTTGCCACGGATAGCAAGGGAAAGGAACGATATTATCGGTTACCACAATTACTTTATCGGCATATTGCGAATCAGCTAAGGCGAACCCTATCAAACCGCTAGCCGATGGGCCATTAAGTCCATTCGCATTGCCAAATGCATCAGCGCAGGAAGCACCTATTACGGCAATATCAATTTTTACTTCACCATCCTGAACTGCTCGGTATCTTCCACCATGCGATCGGAGAACCGCTGTTTTTTTCATTTTTCCTTGTGAACAGAATTTTCCCAATTGACCATTCATACTTCCTTCAATGTGGCTTATTGTTCCATCTTCAAGGTATTTTATCAGGTATTCGTGGCAAGGAAACGAAGCGGAAGGAAACCATCGCAGATTTTTAACGCCCATTTCTTTAGCAATATCAAAAATTTGGTTCGAAATCAAATCCCCATTTCTGAAATGATGGTGGGTCGAAATGGTCATTCCATCTTTTAAACCGGCCTTTTCGAGAGCTGCTCTTAATGTAGGAACCAATTTATTTCCATCACTCGGATAATCGATGCAGGTAGCAATTTTAGGAGCATATTTTTGTCCAGAGGGGCGGTATTTTCCAATTCCTTGATAGGGGATAGCCGGTTCTCCGTTTATCTCGGTTGGAATCATTCTTCCAACTAGGTTTTTCACAAGTTGCGTGGGCATAGTAGCATTTTTATTGGTTTACAAAAATTCCATCGAATTTAATAGAAACCTAGCAAAGATAAAAACTAAACTAAGTTTTGATGGTTGAACAACTTCCTTACATATATATTTTTAAACACATTGATTAACTAGGCATAAAATAGTTGAACAAAAATTATCAGGTTCTTTTTTTTTATTTAATTTGGTGTTTTACTTTTGATATTGACAAAACGTATATTTTTATGTTGAACACAGAACTTTTACCGGCGCAAATTATATACCTACAGGCACCAAAAAAAGTCCATGTACACGACGTGATTGCAGCTATTTTACAAGATTTAACACTTCGAAGGATATTGAAAGTGATAAAAATAAATAGCTTCCCAAACGATCGGTCAAAAAAGACTCAAAAATATTTTATGTTCACAAAAGGAGAGTCTTTTGAAGGTTATGAACCCAAATCATTCGAAAAATCAGTATTAGCTCCATTTAAAGAATTGGAGCAAGTACAGGCAAAACTTTTGACTAATTTTGTTTTGAAGAGATATAATATGCCCAGTGGTTTTCTTAAAGTTCAAATGTACAGTGCATTGAATAAAGAAGGTTATATTGGAAGCATTCCTATTTTAAAATCGTTTGGTTACCTTAGTTTAACAGCAAAGGGAAATGAAGAAGTTGCAAAAGCCAATGAATTTATAACACAACAGGAAGAAAAGTTGAGTGGTTTAATTGATGGCGATAAGGGACAATTCTATCAGGTAATTAATGAAACGGGAACCTATGTGTTTCATTTTGCGGAATCGAACCCTGTCCTATATAAAAATATTGTTTCCATGGTTAAACGAATAAATAAAACTAAGCCATTGGGACCAGAAAAAGACTTGACGAATTTTATGGAAGCTATGAATATTGATATTAGTTTCTTGAAAGAATAAAAAAAAAGCAGGAATTTTTGAGGCCACTGAAAAAGTATCTATTATTTCATGTAGTCCATAAAAGGATAACTGGCAGGTGAAGACCAATTCTTCATCTACCAGTTTTTTTTAAGTGTGAAGTGTATTTTTTCTGGTTAAAAGT
>JBAYKX010000094.1:0-14734 GCA_041664345.1 Salinivirgaceae bacterium | reverse complement strand
GAAACATCCGATTCATCATTAGGCTGTAAACGATGTTGTGCTACAAGATGTCAAAGAACTGTAAACGATGTGGTGCTACACTTTTAATATAGAAATTTGTAAACGATGTTGTGCTATATAATAGCTAAGTATTAGAAGCAAAAACAGGTATAAAACTAATGAAATGGACAAAATAAAGGGAAACTCTGAAATTATTCTTTATCAAACCGAGGATGGCACCTCTAAAATACAAGTGCGTCTTGAGAATGAGACGGTATGGCTTTCGCAGGCACAAATAGGGGAGCTGTTTCAAAAAACTCGGGTTACCATAACTGAACATATTGGAAATATTTTTAAGGAAGGAGAATTGGAAGAAAATTCAGTTAGTCGGAAATTCCGACTAACTGCCTCAGATGGCAAAAACTATGATACTACCTTTTACAATCTCGATGTCATAATCTCGGTTGGTTACCGTGTTAAATCACACAGGGGTACCCAGTTCCGGATTTGGGCAACACAACGTTTGCGGGAGTACATTGTAAAAGGTTTTGTCATGAACGATGAACTGCTGAAACAAGCAGGTGGTGGCAATTATTTCGACGAATTATTAGCCCGTATCCGCGATATCCGATCCTCGGAAAAAGTGTTTTGGAGGAAGGTGCTGGATATTTATGCAACCAGCATCGACTACAATCCGAATACAGAGACTTCTATTACAATATTCAAAACCATACAAAATAAAATGCATTGGGCCGCACATGGCAATACTGCTGCTGAAGTTATTTATCAAAGGGTTAACGCCGATAAGCCGAATTTGGGTTTAACAATTTACCAAGGTGAAAAGCCAACGCTGCAAGAAACCGAAATTGCAAAAAACTATTTGAATGAACAGGAATTGAATGTATTAAACCGCATGGTTACTGCTTATTTGGAGCTTGCCGAATTACAGGCACTCAATCAAAAACCCATGTATATGAATGATTGGATGGATCGGTTAAACGATTTCCTAAAGATGTCGGGCAGGGAGATCCTGACACATTCGGGCAAGATAAGTCATCAACAAGCCATTGATAAAGCGAAAGAAGAATATGAAAAATATAAAGACCAGATTAAAAATCAATTGTCGAAAGTGGAAAATGACTTTATACAACATTTAGAGGCAAATGAAAACAAGTTGAAGCGGAAATAGCATTAAATCAGTAAAATATAAAAATAATTTTATGCCCAAAACAACCTGGAAACCCGGAACCATGATATATCCTTTGCCTGCTGTTATGGTAAGCTGCGGGGCTGTTGAAGAAGAGTTCAATATTATTACCATCTCCTGGACAGGAACGGTATGTTCCGATCCACCCTTATGCTATATTTCGGTGCGTAAAAGCCGTCATTCGCATGCCATTATTAAGAGGACCGGTGAATTTGTAATTAACCTCACCACGCAGGAACTGGCCAAAGCCACCGATTGGTGTGGGGTAAAGTCGGGTAGCAAATACAACAAGTTTGCGGAAATGAACCTGACACCCATTCCTGCACAATGGGTAAAAGCACCTATGATTAAGGAATCTCCCATCAATATTGAATGCCGGGTAACGGAAATTAAAGAATTGGGTTCGCATGATATGTTTTTGGCCGAAGTATTGGCGGTTCATGCCGACAACAGTTATTTGAACCCCGAAACCGGTGCATTTGATTTGTCGAAAGCCAATCTCATTGCCTATTCCCACGGACAATATTTTACTTTAGGGAAACCCATAGGGAAATTTGGTTGGACTGTAGAAAAAGCAAAAACAAAAGATAAACGTGGCGAAAAGTAATAAAACCAGTATCTTTAGCGCTTAAAAATCAAAAATGACAACAGTAGCACACAACCACAATTTCGAACAGCGGACTAAATACGTGGTTTTTCTTACGGCCATAACCATGGTGGTTGAGGTGGTTTTTGGATTAACTACTCATTCCATGGCATTGTTGGCCGATGGCATCCACATGGGTTCGCATGTGTTGGCTATTGGGCTGAGTTGGGTAGCCTACATTATGGTTCGCAAAGTTGCCAACAACGGAAATTATAAAGGAAATACAAATAAAATACTATCCTTGTCGGGATACAGCAGCGGGATGTTATTGCTAATTTTTGCATTTGTTATTTTGTATCAAGCGGTACATCGCATAATCAATCCAACCGTAATACAATATAAAGAAGCCATACTTATTGCTATTATTGGTTTGGTGGTTAATATTGTCTGTGCCCTATTGTTGAAACACGAGCACGAACACTCCGATAACAATATAAAAGCAGCATACTTGCATGTAATTGCCGATGCCCTTACCAGCGTTACGGCCATTTTAGGATTAACCGCTGCTATGGTTTGGAATATTGTTTGGCTTGATGCCTTGGGTGCTATTATCAGTTCATTTGTGATTATCCGTTGGTCGATAGGTTTATTAAAGGATTCGGGAAAGGTATTGCTGGATTTGTAGTTTTAAGCATTAGATTTTTTGAAATGAGTATTTTATAATTTGCATAAACATCTTAAAATATGATTGGCAATAAAATTGTAACAGTGGTATTACCCGCATACAATGCATCAAAAACGCTGCAAGCAACTTACGATGAAATTCCTTTCGAAATTGTGGATAATGTGATTTTGGTTGACGATTGCAGCAAGGACAATACGTATGATTTGGCCAATACACTAAAGATAAATTACATTATAAAGCACGATAGTAACAAAGGGTATGGTGGTAACCAGAAAACTTGTTACGATAAAGCGTTGGAAATTAACAGCGATATTATCATCATGTTGCATCCCGATTATCAATACAATCCTAAATTAATTTACTCCATGGCTTACCTCATTGCCAATGATGTTTACGAAGTGGTTTTCGGTTCCCGTATTTTGGGTAAAGGAGCCCTCAAAGGAGGAATGCCGTTATATAAATATTTTGCAAACCGGTTACTCACTTTTACGCAAAACGTATTGATGAATCAAAAGTTGTCGGAATATCATACGGGTTACCGGGCATATTCCCGGAAAGTGCTGAGTTCTATTTCTTACAACCAAAACTCCGATGATTTTGTATTTGATAATGAATTGGCCGCCCAGGTTTTTTATAAGGGTTTTGAAATTGCTGAAATTACCTGTCCCACAAAATACTTTAAGGAGGCTTCGTCCATCAATTTTGCCCGAAGTGTAAAATATGGATTGGGAGTATTACGGGTTTCATTTAGCTATTTTCTTCAAAAAAACGGTATTTTCCGGTGTAAGCTTTTTGCAAATAGTTAGATTCTGATCTTTTTGAGCTTGCAAAGGTTAACATTCTGATAGTCAATGTGTGACTCTTTAATTAAAATTACTTAGTCAGCTTTAATAAGCGACTTTTAATCTATAAGTCATGCCGTGACTTGCGGATAAATTGCTGTATATTTGCCCCGGTATAGCACACTTAAAACTAATTTGTCCATCATGTCATTCTCCTCTTTAGGTTTATCTCCCAATATTCTAAAAGCCTTGGCCAGCCAAAAATATGAAACGCCTTATCTCATTCAAAAGGAGGCCATACCGGCCATTTTGAGCGGAAAAGATGTATTGGGAATTGCACCAACTGGTTCCGGTAAAACGGCGGGTTATGTGTTGCCCATTTTAATGAATTTACGAAATACACCGGTTTTAAAAAACAGGCATATAAATGTTCTGGTTTTGGTGCCAACCCGCGAACTGGCAGTTCAAGTGCGAGAGGTGTTTGAACGCTTTCTATCGGAACTTCCCGGATCCATTAAAACATTGGCCGTATTTGGGGGTGTTTCCATTAATCCGCAGATGATGTCGTTGCAAGGTACCCGCATTTTAGTGGCTACTCCCGGGCGGTTGTTGGAATTGGTGGAAGCAAATGCCGTGCACCTTTCCACTATTGAGACCTTGGTGTTGGACGAAGCCGATAAAATGCTCAATCTGGGTTTTAAGGAAGAGATGAAGCGAATTTTTGCATTATTGCCTTCAAACCGTCAAAACCTGCTGTTCTCTGCTACATTGAGCAATGATGTGCATCTAATTAACCAAATAGTTTTACATGAACCATTGGTCATCAAGTTAGAACCGGAAGGTGATTTTATCGAATTAATTTCGCAGCAAGCCTACTTTGTTGAGGACGAGCGAAAAGGTCCACTACTTCGGTATCTGATTAAAAATCAAAATTTACAGCACGTATTGGTATTTATATCTTCCGTTTATCAAGCCGATTTGGTAGCCGAAAAGCTCCGCAGGAATGGCATCGATGCCCTTTCGATACACAGCAAAAAGAGTCAGGGTGGACGAACTGAGGCGTTACGCAAATTCAAATCGGGCGAAGTACGGGTCTTGGTGGCTACCGATTTAATTGCCCGAGGTATTGATATTCAGTTTTTACCTTGTGTTATTAACTACGAATTGCCCCGCTCACCCAAAGATTATATCCACCGCATAGGGCGCACCGGCCGTGCTGAATCAGCCGGACAAGCCATTTCTTTTGTTACCATCGAAGATCAGCATCATTTTAAGGTTATCCAAAAGAAAATGGGAAAAGAAGTGCCGTTAATAAATTGCGATGGTTTGGAATTAAAAGGGTATTAATGGATTGAGGCCGTCTAAAAAGACTCAGTGAACCTCAGGTTTTCCTCAGTGGTTCTCAGTGCTACCGGTTTAGGGTCACCACCCTTTTTGTGTTTAAATTTCCGAGGTATGGACGTCAATCTTTTCCCTCAATCAAAAAAAGGATATTCGACATCTATAGTGGAAAACAAATGTTTTGTAAAATATGACTTTTTACCCCTCTGTATGTCGACATCTCCACTGCAAGCAAGGGAGAAAGCCCTGATTGAGCATTGCTGGAATATTTATGCTCAAGTGCGGACCTACTCCCTCCTTTGATAAAGGAGGGTTGGGGAGGATACTTTATATTATACTAAATTTGTTTCCACGTTTTTTGTCGGATAACTAAAAACCATAAAGCATTCTTCTGCCAAATTCTTTATACTTTTGTATCAAACAATATATTCCTTTGGACGCCTATCAAAAAATATTGACTCAATATTGGGGATACACCAAGTTCCGTGAGCTTCAGCACGACATTATTACAAGTGTGGGCGAAGGCAAGGATACCTTGGCGTTGATGCCTACCGGCGGAGGAAAATCCATTACCTTTCAGGTGCCGGCTTTGGCGAAGGAGGGTATATGTATTGTGGTTACGCCATTGATTGCCTTAATGAAAGATCAGGTGGAAAACATAAAAGCCAAAGGGATAAAAGCAGTGGCTATTTATTCCGGTATGACCCGCCATGAGATTGATGTGGCACTGGAAAACTGCGTACACGATAAAGACCTGAAATTTCTTTACTGTTCGCCGGAAAGGCTGGCTACCGAAATATTCCGCACCCGGGTAAAACAGATGAATGTTAATTTGTTAGCTATTGATGAGTCGCATTGCATCTCGCAATGGGGATACGATTTCCGTCCGTCGTACTTGGAAATAGTTAAAGTGAGAGAATTAATACCCAATGTTCCGGTGTTGGCAGTTACTGCAACAGCCACCCCTGATGTTGTAAATGATATTCAGGAAAAACTAGGCTTTAAGGAGAAGAATGTATTTATTAAAAGCTTTGAGCGAAAAAACCTGGTTTATTTGGTACGGAATACCGAAGACAAAGAGAAATACTTATTAAAGATTGTTACCAATATAAAAGGTACAGGAATAGTTTATGTTCGCAATCGGCAGCATACTCAAGAAATAGCCGGTTTGTTGATCAAAAACCAGATAAGTGCCGATTTTTATCATGCTGGATTAACCAATGCGGAACGTGATTTTAGGCAAAACAATTGGAAGAAAGGCAAAACCCGAATCATTGTTTCAACCAATGCCTTTGGAATGGGTATCGATAAAGCCGATGTGCGTTTTGTGGTTCACATGGATTTACCCGATAATCTGGAAGCTTATTTCCAAGAAGCGGGTCGCGGTGGACGTGATGAAAAGCAAGCTTTTGCCATCCTGCTTTTTCATCCGGGTGATACGCGGAAACTGGAACAACGCATTGAGGCTACTTTTCCACCCATTGAGGATATCAAACGCGTGTATGAAGCCTTGGGGAATTTTTTCCAAATACCCATAGGTGGCGGAAAAGGGATGGGTTTCGATTTTAACATGTCCGATTTTGTGAAAAACTACCGGTTCAATATCATGTTGGTTTATAGCAGCCTGAAACTACTTCAACAAAGCGGATTTCTTGAGTTAAGCGAAGAAGTGGACAATCCTTCCCGGCTTATTTTTTTGGTTACCCGCGACGATTTGTATCGCTATCAGGTGGCTAATATGGCTGAAGACAAATTCATTAAATTATTACTGCGTTCCTATACGGGAATGTTTACCGAATACCGTCCCATTGATGAAGATGAATTAGCCAAACGGGCCAATACAACCCGTGATGTAATTACCGGGTATTTAATCAAGCTGGGCCGCGATAAAATTATAACTTACATTCCCCAAAAGAAAGTTCCACAGATATTCTATTCCGAAGAACGGCTCGATACCAAATCGATTGCGTTTACTACTGATAAGTATATCAGCAGGAAACGTATCTATAGCCAAAAAATTGAATCAGTAGTTAGTTATGCTACCCATAAAAAGTGCCGTAGCCAGCAACTACTTTTTTATTTTGGTGACACGGAAGCCGAGCGCTGTGGCGTTTGTGATGTTTGTACTGAACGGAATAAACTCGATTTGAGCAAACTTGAATTCGACCAAATTTTAGAGCAGTTGAAACAAAAGTTGCAAACTCCCATGACTACAGAACAAATTGTTGATGCCATAAAACAACCTCCCGAAAAAGTGATTAGTGTAATCCAGTGGCTACTCGATAATGGCAAAATGGAACGGAACGACCAGATGCTGCTAGTTTGGAAGTCTCATTAGTTCATTAGCTCATGGTCACATAAGGAATTTGTTAATTGCACATTGTTAATTGATAATTGCCAATTATTAATTGCCCATTATTCATTGTTAATTATTAATTGTACATTACTTTTGCGCATTATTAATAGTTTATGGAACACGATATAGAAACGACTGTTTATTCTGAAAATGTGTTGGGGTTTAATGTGTTGGCTACTCAATATTGCAATATGTTGGACAAGCTTTCGTTGCTCTCGCAGCACGATTTCGTTGATAAATGCCACCGGTTATTACCCCTCATTTACCTTAAAGCCATTATTCTTCCTGAGACAGAAGTGCTGGAGCCTGAAATGATTGATAAATCGGTAACTCAAGAGGAATGGGAAGAGGTGCAACATGCTGTAGCACAAAAATTGAATGGCGTTGATTCTTATACCGAGGTGCTCGATTCTTTGAACAGCGACCAACAGATGACCAGTCTTTCGGAAGGATTTGCCGATATTTATCAGGACTTAAAAGACTATCTGGTGCTTTACAATATGGGCACTCCAGAGATTATGAATGATGCTATTTGGGAATGTAAAAATAATTTTAACGGTTTTTGGGGTCAACGGTTGGTAAATATTCTACGAGTTTTGCATCACCTGCTTTACAGCGAAGTTGTTTTAAGAGAAAACGATGCCCTTTCAGCCAAAGACTTTGATCCGGATAAAAGGGAAAGACGCCAATGGTCCGATTTTGGACTGGAATCTGAAAATGGGGAGGATTCTGATGAATAAATCTATTTCAAAAGAAGAATTGAACGAGCTTCAGGTTCAGGGTTTTGAAGGTGAAATAGTGGTTATCGATTTTGCCCACGATATAAAAAAAATACTTCCTTATCTTTCAAAGCAAAAAGTTTTGGGTTTCGATACCGAGACCAAGCCTACCTTTGCCAAAGGCGATAAAAACAAAGTGGCTCTTTTACAGTTGGCTACACAAAAAAAAGCTTTTATTTTCCGTTTGAACAAAATGGGTTTACCTACCGAATTGATCGAAATTCTTTCAAATCATAAGATTATTAAAGTGGGAGTAGCCATTAACGATGATATTAAAGCACTGAAAGCCATTCAAAATTTTAAGTCAAATGGGTTTGTTGAGATTCAAGAAAAAGTGAAAGAATTTGAAATCGAAAATTTTGGTTTAAAAAAATTGTCGGGTCTCTTGTTGGGGTTCCGTATTTCCAAAGCCCAGCAAACCTCGAATTGGGAAGCTGAGCCACTTACTGAGGCTCAAATTAAATATGCCGCCACCGATGCCTGGGTTTCGCTTGAAATATACAACCGGTTGCTGGAAATTGAGAAAGCATCGTGATATTTAAAAAATGGAATTTATAAAAGTCATACTAAAATCGGGTAAGGAGCAATCCATCCGCCGTTTCCACCCTTGGATATTTTCTGGGGCTATTAAAGAAATAAAAGGCGATCCCGCCGAAGGCGATGTGGTGGAAATTTACGACAACCATCTGGAATTTTTGGCCATAGGCCATTACCAGATTGGGTCCATTGCCGTCCGTATTTTTTCCTTCGATAAAGTCCGGGTTGACGATATCTTCTGGAAAAACAAATTGAAATCAGCCATCAATTTCCGTCAGCAATTGGGATTTTTCGATAACCCGGATACCAATGTTTTCCGCCTGATACATGGCGAAGGGGATGGTATGCCTGGGCTGATAGTTGATTATTACAACGGAACGGCTGTAATTCAAGCACATTCGGTGGGAATGTACCTATTACGGGAGAAAATCGCCTTTTTACTGAAACAGATATTGACCGATAAAATTACAGCCATTTACGATAAAAGCGAAGGAACTTTGCCCTATAAAGCCAACCTGAATCCGAAAGATGGGTATTTGTTGGGTGAAAACTCCGAGGGTTCCGTTTTGGAACACGGAAATCAGTTTTTAATTGATTGGGAAGCTGGCCAAAAAACCGGATTCTTTGTCGATCAGAGGGAGAGCCGCAAACTGGTAGCCGACTATTCGAAAGGGAAGAAAGTATGCAACGTGTTTGGATATACCGGAGGATTTTCAGTTTATGCCTTAAAAGCGGGTGCCACTTTGGTTCACTCAGTAGATGCCTCCAAGCCGGCTATTGAACAAACAAATAAAAATGTAGCGCTAAACTTTGGCGAAAATGTCCCTCACGAAGGTTTTGCCATGGACGCTTTTGAGTTCTTTACCCAAACTACCGAGAAGTACGATGTCATCATCCTCGATCCACCTGCATTTGCCAAACATCAAAAAGCGTTGAACAATGCACTGCAAGGCTATAAACGCATCAACCAAAAAGCAATGGAGCAAATTAAACCGGGAGGGATTTTATTTACCTTTTCCTGTTCGCAAGCCGTAAGCCGCGATGAGTTCCGTAAATCGGTATTTGCCGCATCGGCCAACGCCCGCCGCAACGTGCGCATCTTGCATCAGCTTTCGCAACCAGCCGATCACCCCATAAGCATTTACCACCCCGAAAGTGAGTATTTAAAAGGGTTGGTGCTGTTTGTGGAGTAGGTTTAATTATACTATTTGCGTGGTATATTCATCAATGGCGGGGTAAATAATGCCAAAACTATGATCGCCATAATTCTTTGAAAAGTTCTTGGTTATTTTGTCGTTAAATGAGTTAAACTTTAACGACATGGGGCGTGCTAAAATACTAAAAGTAAGTTCATTGCCCACTAATTTCGATGGGTTTTCCTGAATGTCCTTCCAATGGTTCGATACTTCAAATTGGCCATAAGTATTGCCGTGCCGTAATTCAGTAATATTTTTAACTTGTTTTAATGTTTCTTCGGAGCTGTAAAATATTGGATTGGTTTTTATGTGTTCAGATAGACTAACAATGGCTTCAATACTTTCAATAAAACCGGTTTCATATTCGGCATCCGATGAAATGAATACACGGATTTTGTCAAAATCCTCAATGGGTTGATTCAGTTTTATAACCACAATCATTTGGTTTGCTTTGCGAATTAAGTTTTCAAGCAAGGTTCCTAAAAAGTAATTACTGGTAGTAATTTTTCCGTTCCATCCAATGATAATTTTAGTAATGTGGTTTTGACTGGCGGTGGTTAAAATGCCATTCACAACTGAAATGTCTTTTTTAACAATTGGACTGAGTGTGTTTTCAGTGGATGAGGCATCAATAGCATATTTGTCGATATTTTTATGGAACAAATCCATCAATAGATGGGCTTTTTTAAAATCGGAAATTACGGTGAGCGGATAAATTGGAATTTGCTTGGGCGATCGTTTCAGTACAATGGAAAAATCAAGTAAGTGATTCAGGTTGTTTGGATTCGATATGGGAACAAGAATCCGGTCAACTTTTGTTGGACTTGAAGGCAACTTTTTATCACTCAGTTGGTGCGATACTTTTTGAGCAGCCCGTTCTGTAACAAAGGAGCTAACCATGCATGACACAAAAATAAGCACAACGGTACTATTCATTATGGCTTCATCAAACAATCCAATCCTATTTCCAACAACTACCACTGCTATGGTAGCAGCAGCATGTGAAGTGCTCAAGCCAAAAATAAGGTTTTGTTCGGCAACGGTATAGTGATAAAGTTTTCGTACGGCAACAGCAGCAATGTATTTTGTAAAAATGGCCAGTACTAAAATAGAGATGGAGAATATCAACGATTGGTAATCGGTAAAAAATAGGGATAAATCAATGAGCATTCCAATGCTAATAATGAAAAATGGAATGAACAGGTTTTGACCGATGAACATAATGCGGTTCATCAAGGGTGACAAATGCGGAATTTGCTTATTGAGTGCCAAACCTGCAAAAAAAGCTCCAATCAGTGGTTCTATATTTAGTAATTGAGCTAGTAAGGCAGCCAAAAAAACCATGAATAAAACCGAAATGTATTGCAATCCATGGTCACCATGTAAATTGTGTAAAAACCATTTACTGATTTTTGGGAATACAAAAAGCACAATCAGTGAAAAAAGAGCAAACCTTGCTATCAGCTCAATAAATGAATACCACTTGCTATCGTTTCCCACTAGCGACGAGATAATGGTTAAGAGTAACAATACCCCAGTATCGGTAATTATGGTTCCACCAACAGTAATTGAGGTGGTTCTGTGTCGCGATATCCCATACTTGACTACGATAGGATATGATATCAAGGTGTGGGTTGAAAAAATACTAGAATATAAAATGGCAGAATAAAGGGGTAATTTGAAAATATAGTGAGTTACAATAAAACCAAGGATTAGTGGAAAGAAAAAGGTAAATGATCCAAATGCTATGCTGTGGCTTTTGAACCGCTTAAAATCGCGTAAATTTATTTCCAATGCGGCAATAAACATTAAATACAGTAATCCTACAGTTCCAAATAAGGCAATCCCACTTTCTTTTGAAATAAGATTAAATCCTTTGGGGCCAATAAGGATGCCGGCTACCAATAAACCAATTATTCCAGGAATTCTCAACCTTTTTGAAAGCAATGGGAAAAATAAAAAGATGAAAAGCAAAAGTGTAAATGCGAATACCGGATCAGCAATGGGTCGTTGAAAATGGAAAATGTGCATAAAATATCGTTTAAAGCCGCCAATTCATCGGAAAATTAGCAACATTATTCATTGTTTCAAACATTTTTCATGCCGACATCATGAATTAATTCCAAATGACATTGTTTTTAAATGGAGTAAAAAACACTTATATGCATGATTATCAAATTCTTTGTAAGGTGCAACTTATTCAAAAGTGTTTATTGTTAGTACCCCAATCTTTTTCCTTTATCAATGGCCGGAATTCCTTTTTCCATCCATTCAGGAGCCGGTTTCCCTTTCAGATAATGATCGAAAACCTGCATCATCCGAATGTTTAAATCCATGCGGTTGGCCCAATATTTTGTTTCTATATTATGAGCCATGCCGTTATAGTTGAGTAACCAAGCTGGTTTATTTAAGCGCCGCAAAGCCATAAAAAATTCAATGCCTTGATACCAGGGAACCGCCCCATCGTTATCGTTCGACATGATTAGTAGTGGAGTTGTCACTTTTGGGGCATAAAAAAGCGGACTGTTTTCGAAATACAACATGGGTTTTTCCCATAATGAGCCACCAATACGGCTTTGCGAATGCTCGTACTGGAACATCCGGCTCATTCCGCTTTCCCAGCGGATGCCACCATAGGCACTGGTCATGTTGCTTACGGGGGCTCCAGCCATGGCACAGGCAAACAGGTTGGTTTGGGTAATTAGGTAGGCGGTTTGGTATCCTCCCCAGCTTTGACCCTGCAACCCCATTTTTTTTGCATCAACAAAAGAGCAAGTCGATGTTAGATAATTAACACCACTTACAATGGCATCGTAAGCACTTTGCCCAGGGTATCCGGTTTTGTAAACAATATCGGGAACAAAAACCAAATATCCGTTGCTGGCATATTCTGTGCGGTTTATAACCGAATGGCTGGGGTAGGGCGTATAGTGCTGGTAAATATCATCGGAATTGCGTTCGTAAAAATATATCACCATCGGATATTTCTGTTTAGCATCAAAGTTTTCCGGTTTGTAGAGCAACCCTTTTAAGGTATCGCCGGCAAACGATTGCCAGCTAATCAGTTCAACAGTAGCCCAATTGAATTGACTTTGTTGAGGGTTGGCATCCGATAGTTGCAGCGAATTTTGAAAACTTAAATCACTTACATGAATGTTCGGATAGTTACTGAGCGTTTGCAACGACCAAATAACCTGGTTGGCTTCTTTGGCTTTGGTTAAGTGGACTAATTTAAATTCACCGGCAAACCATTCTTTTGGGTTATTATTTTCCGAAAGTTGGATGGAATAATAGCCATCTTGGTAATTGGATTCATTAAAACCAGAAAGCACAATGGGTTCGGTGGTTGGAATATAAACCAACTCAGGATTCAATTTTAAATACCTGAATACAATCTGTTTATTCCGTCCCATACCTTGAGTAGCATTTATGGGAGCAAGTTTACCTTTTGGGTCAATTTTCCAAATATCGAACCTATCGTATATAAGCACAAATTCATCGTTTTCAGACCAACCGGCAACTCCATAAGCATCGGGATCAGTCGGCATGTCGTTGAGTTCGTCGCAGAATGGTACCGAACTTTTTTTTGTGAGCGGAGTATTTTTACCTGTGTTATTATCCAAAGCATAATAACTGCTGTCGTTTAAATTATACCAAAGTACAAATTTTCCGGTAGGGGAGAGCTGCACTTGGTTTTTACCTTTCAAAACTTGTTTCCGCAGCCCGTTTTTTAAATCAATCAGGTAATAATCGGAAAGCCATCGGTCGTTCCACGAAGCTTCGCGTAAATAGGGTTTGTCGGTTGAGGCTAATGCCCATTCGCCATTATTTTTATTAATCAAATTTACTTTTGGCACCGACGTATCACCCAATTGAATCCATTTTTTTTCTTTTATCCGGTACAAGGCCAAATAGGTGCGCTTTTTTTCTTTATCCAGGTTTTTAAGCTGTACGGGTTGAATTTCAACATCGGTGTAACTCCACAAATCAAATTTGGGTTTGTCTTCGTCCAAAACCGAATCTTTGGGTTCATGTATCGGTTTTGGGGCTGTGCCTAAAAAAAGTTTGGTACCATCCTGCGAAAAATACAAGCTCCCATTTTCGCTAGGAGCCCAACCAGCAGGAAAATTTTGGGTTGTGGTATCGGCAATTAACTGTAACCCATTTTTATCGAATGAAGTGATCCAAGCCGTGAAAACTTTCTCCTTAACTGTATCGCGACTGGTTAAAAAAGCCATTTGTAAGCCAAGTTCATCAATAGCCATATTTTTTATGGTAATAGAATCTTTCAGTAACGTATCTGTTACGGTACTTTGTGTATCAAAGCGCAGCAGTGCATATACTTTAGCGGTATCGTTTACTTTGGTAACCATTCCCAATGTTTTTCCATTTTTCGACCATTGAAATTCTTCAATCCGTTGGAAATTGAATTGTTGATGAGTTATTGGGTTCAATACCGATAAATCTTTGCGGTCTTTTTCAGGTTTCCTTTTTTTGTCTTTGCTTTTATTTCCAGTAGCTTTTATAGAATCGGTGATAGTGGTATCGGTTTTAGGTTCCTCATATTCTATTTGTATGGCTATCCATGAAGTTTTTTCTTTAGGAATTACAAATGAGGCAAGTTTTGGAAATTTTATAATTTCCTTGGTATCTAACTTGTAAACAACCAGACTGTCTTTGGGCATTTTTTCTTTTTTTACTTCGGCTAGTTTGGCTTTTCGCAAGGAATCAGCTGCTGGTTTCAACTTAAAAGCAATAAAATCGGAATTGGGCGAAAATACAGCATCATACCCATACATAAGGGTATCGTTTGTTTGCTTTTCCAAATTATTGATAATCAATTTTCCGTCACCTTTTTGATGATTGAGTTCGTATGCTACCCATTTACCATTGTTACTAATTAACCGGTTTTCAATGCGGTTCCAATTGGCAAAATCATCGGTGGTGATTACTTTTTTTTGTGAGAAACTGCTAAATCCAAAGGTACATAGGAGCAAAAAAATAAGGTGTTTTTTCATAGTACGGCTGGTTAAAAACCAATAAATTATAAAAGTTATGGTCAATGTATGTAAATTATTTTGAAAAAAGCCACCCGGATTATCAAGTGGCTTCTAGTTGGTTTTAATTCTTTGAATCACTATTAACCAACTAATATTTGATATAAGATTACCTTCCGTTAGTTTTGCAAAGACTATCTCAAATTTATGGTTTCAACTAGAAACCATAAATTTGAGATAGAAAATAAACGAAACTCCATTTGCTGCATTAACTTTAATTACCTTCTAG
>JBAYKX010000093.1:0-15040 GCA_041664345.1 Salinivirgaceae bacterium | reverse complement strand
TTGATAATAGCCGGATGCCAAACCAAACCGGTGGAAACCCAATCGGTTGAAACACCTAACATTGATCAAAAGACAATAGCTGATGTATCGGCTCAGCTTTCCTCAAAAGCCTTTGATGTGGATCAAACCCTCATCACAAAAGGGGTAACTCATGCTGCTACTCTTTGGCGCGCCTCCGATGGAAATCCAGCGGAATTCACAAAATTCTGTGCAGATAATTTTATAACATCTGTGGAAGAAAAAAAGGCAGTATTTGCTAAACTCGACCAATACCTGGAAGCCATGTTTGGCAATTTTGCCATGCTCGGTGTTGATTTGAATAAAAACGTTGCCCTCAACAACGGTCCACTACACGAGGTGGATAAATTATTTGCCGGATACAATGCTTCTGCCCATCTGTTCAACGATTTATACGACAACAAAATTGCTTTTATTGTAGCGCTAAATTTTCCCTATTATCCGTTAAAAGAGAAAGAAGAATTGGGCAAAAACTGGTCCACGGAGCAGTGGGCATGGGCAAGGATGGGGGATGTTTTCTCGGCCCGAGTACCTGCTGAGTTGACTCAAGCCTATTCAAAAGCCAGCTCTGAATCCGATTTATACATTTCGGAATACAACATTTACATGGGAAGTTTGGTAACCGATAAAGGCGAAACACTTTTCCCAAAAGAGATGGTATTGCTTACCCACTGGAACCTTCGCGACGAAATAAAATCGAGCTATGGCGACACACAAAAAGGACCGGAAAAACAACAGATGGTGTATCAGGTAATGAAACGCATCATCGATCAGAACATTCCTAAGGAAGTGATCAATTCAGGCACCTTTCAATGGGATCCATACACCAATAAACTATTTGATAAAGAAAAGGAAATCCCATTTACTCCTGAAACCGATATCAGGTATCAGCAAATAATAAATAATTTCAAGGCGTTGCAGGCTCAAGATGTTTACTATCCAAAGATGAACACCTACATCGACCGCAATTTTTCGGGCAGCATGGAAATTGCCCAACCTGAAGTGGAAATCCTTTTCAAGGAACTGCTATCGTCACCTCAGGTAAAAATGGTAGGTGACCTGATAAAAAAACGCTTGGGACGTGATTTGCAACCTTATGATATTTGGTATGATGGGTTTAAATCGCGGAGCTCCATTCCAGCGGAATTACTCGATGGAAAAAACAAAAAAATTATCCAAATCCCAAAGCTTTTAAGGCCGATATGAACCGCATGCTCAAATCGTTGGGATGGGACAAGGAACGGGCTGAATTCATTTCCTCAAAAATTACCGTGGAACCCGCTCGCGGTTCGGGTCATGCGCTGGGTGCCGAAATGCATACCATGAAATCGTACATCAGGACCCGCATCCCGGAAACGGGAATGAACTACAAAGGCTACAACATTGCCGTTCATGAGTTTGGCCACAACGTGGAACAGACCACTTCGCTGCACAGTGTACCTTATTATTCAATGAAAGGGATTCCAAATACCGCTTTTACTGAAGCACTGGCTTTTATTTTCCAGAGCCGTGATTTGAAATTGCTGGGAATGAATGACCCGAATCCGGACAAAGAGTATCTGAAAACGTTGGATACCTTCTGGAGCATTTATGAAATTATGGGGGTAAGCATGGTGGATATGGGCGTTTGGAAATGGCTCTATGCCCATCCAAATGCCACGGCTGCTGAATTGCGCGATGCCACCATTGCCCTTTCAAAAGAAGTTTGGAACAGCTATTATGCCCCGGTTTTTGGTTCCACCGATGAACCCATTCTGGCAATTTATTCCCACATGATTTCGTATCCGTTGTACTTGTCAGCTTACTCTTTCGGGCATTTAATCGACTTCCAGATAGAACAGTATTTGAAAGGGAAAGATTTTGCGGACGAAGTAGAACGCATGTTCAGCATGGGAAAATTGACTCCACAGTTGTGGATGCAAAAAGCAGTTGGCGAAAAAATATCGAATCAGCCTATTTTATTGGCTACCGAAGAGGCGGTAAAGCATTTTCAACCTTAGAAAGTAAACTTCATTTACTTAAAATCCCCTTTTCAAAGTATTGTTTTTCTTTGAAGAAGGGGGTTTATTCCTTTTTGCAAATCAGCAGAAGGCACTTTAACGGATCTTGCCCTTCCATAAACTTTATAGGTTCTTCAAAGTCCATATATTCTATTAGACCGAAATCGGTAAACTCCTTACGTACAGTTACGGAATCATAGAAATAGACCGATAACCCATTCAGCATCCGGTACCGGTCTTTGCTTATTTTCGTCCCTTCGCCATAGATATTGGCTTGTTTTGAAACCACGGTAAAGACCATGAATCCTCCGGGTTTTAACTGGTGGTAACAAGCCTTTAAAAAATTCCGCCGTTCTGTTTTGTTCAGTAAATGAATTAAAGCATAGCAGAAAATTCCGTCGTATTGGCTGGTATCAAAGGGCATAGCAATAACTGAACCTTGATGGACGGTGCAATCCAATCCGTTGGCTTTTGCTAGGTCAATGGCTGATTGTGCTATTTCAATTCCGGTTACCCTAAAACCGGCCTCAATAAAAAGTTTGGCATTCCGGCCATAGCCAAACCAGGGAATAAGGATGGAATTTAAATGGTTTTCCTTAAACATGTTTAAAGCAAGGTGTGCCGAATCGGAAGGTTCAAATTTCCAAAGGGCTCCTCCTTCTTTAAACAGTGTTTCCCAATAATTTAGCATGTTTTTTTTTAGTTGAGCGGTGGAAATATGGTTGTGTGGTGTTATTCCAGTTTTGAACAATAATTTTCAATTTGCTCACAAGTAAATGTATGTCTCGAAATATAATCGTAATCACGCAAAAATGTTTTTTCGTAGATAAAATCTATATCAATTTTAGAAAAGGCATTCTTATTAATGATATTTTGATACACTAAACCAGCTATTTCTAAAGTCAAGGATTCATTTTCTGCTTCATCTAAAGTCATCCTTTTTGGATTAAATAACAATACATGGACGCTATTCACGCTATCACCATGCATACTTGAGTCCTCATAATTGATATCTATATTTTCTATTCCTAATTGGCTTTTGTATTTGTTTAAACCAATCTCAATTTCAGGATTTAATTCAACTTTTAATCCGTCATTTTTTTTCAAACTACACATTTGAAAGGTTGTAATGACAATTATTGCGATTAAAACTTTTCTCATAACTCAAACTTTAAAATTAGTAATTCCAACGAGATGTGTTTGAAGCAGTTGTCTAGACCACTGGACTTTAAATTTATTTTTTCGATCTTACTTTTCAACAGGTTTTGAAATTTCACGAAACCAGTAAATACTACACAACATTAGTGTATGCACAATTCATTTTATGAGTTGCTTTAATATTCATTTTGTGCGGTTCTGGATTTTGATAGTGTAGTGTTATTCCAATTTTGAATTAAAATTTTCAATTTGCTCACAAGTAAATGTATGTCGCTTATTATAATAAGGATTACAGTAATAATCTTTTTCGTAGATAAAATCTATATCAATCTTAGAAAAGGCATTCTTATTAACGATATTTCGATACACAAAACCAGCTATTTCTAAAGACAAGGATTCATTTTCTGCTTCATCTAAAGTCAGCTTTTTTGGATTAAATAACAATACATGCATGCTATTCACACTATCACCATGCATACTTGAATCCTCATAATTGATATCAATGTTTTCTATTCCTAATTGGCTTTTGTATTTGTTTAAACCAATCTGAATTTCAGGATTTAATTCAACTTTTAAGCCGTCATTTTTTTTCAAACTACACATTTGAAAGGTTGCAATGACAATAATTGCAATTAATACTTTTCTCATATTTCTGGTTTTTTGTATTTGTAACCTTTATTCATCGGTTAAATGTACCATTCTTCTCTATTATATACAAAGGGTTCCGCCTCTTTTGATTGTTTTGTACTATTTTTGCCACTTCAATTTTAAATAGAAACATGCGGCTTCTAATACTCCTCTTCCCCATATTGTTCCTGAATTCAGCAAGCTACGACTCCTGAATATCAGACTTTTTATGTAGGCGGATGCAGCCGTTTGGTAAACCATTTCCGCACGTTTTCCATGGTTTTTTTTTGATTTGCAGGCGCCTGACGACGGCAAGTGGACCGTTCTTCACTATTCTCCGGGGCGCCCCAGCGGATTTCAATTCCGTCGTTCGGGTTGTAAGCCATTTCAAAAGCATCTCTTCTTTTAATGATTTCTGCTAGGGTGAGTTTCTGTTCCGAGCCATCGGAACGGCTATAGCTTATCGAAAGTTCGACAACCTTTTGATCCAGAAGCGCCTGAAGTTGTTGCTTGATCTCTTCGGGAGTACTTGATTTGGAGATATTATAATCCTCAGGATAGTTAGCTACCCGTTCAGGAAAACCCAACACGGCATCTATGGCAATCAGAAGCCGTAAATCGCGATTCGGGGTGGAGAAATCTTCCCATTGGCCCAGGGCTTGAAAAACCCTATTGGCATTGGAGGGCATTGGAATTACCGTTCCCTGATGCTTCTGAAAATAGGCTTCACCGGTAGCCACTGATTTCACACGAACCAATAGTTGCTCATGCAGTGCCTGAATCAGGTCCATCAGGGCGACTTCGGGATCCAATGGATTTGGGTTGACGATCCGTTCCATGGTATGGTAGAAAACCTCGCTCTCCATTTTCCGCTGCTGTAAAGAAAAAGAAACAAATCCGGCTGAATCGTTCAACGCCTTGAATGGTATCAAACCCAGCTTATCCTTTGAAAATGAAATGGGGCGGAAAGCTTTAAATCCAGGTTCCCCAATTTCTTCAGAGGTGTTAAACAAAAAATTCCCCTTCCAAAACCGTTTGATAGCGATGGTTTTATCGGGTTGGGCATCAACAGCAAGAAGCCTTCCCGGATGATCTTTGGTTTGAGGTGCCCAGCTTATAAGAATCAAGGTATGCCCGTATGGGTCGGCATAAATCGTACCGGGCCGCAGGGCTTCCCGTTTTAAGGGCAACGGATAATAATCGGATTTTTCATCATCGAGCGCCGTTCGAGCCGTTCCGGAATGAACCCAATTCATTACCGAGCGTAAATAGGAATTAAATGCCAGTACCGGATTGTTTTTCGAAGTGGAAGTCTCATTGGTCCTCCAGGCGCCTGCATGGGGATTGCGTCCCAAATAGCCCCGGTCGCAAATATGACAACCAAATGGGAGAACCAACTTCCATGCAAAATAGGCCCTCAGGTAAAATGGATTGTCGGCGCAGTCGGGCTCCATTATTACTTTTATTTTTCCAGAAGCATCATCTTCCCCCAAGGAAAGATAATTGTATAAAAAATTGCGTTCCTTATTCTGCGTTACTTCATGCAACGCTGACCAGGATGTCTGCTCGTCGCAACCCTGAAACAAAGCATTTACCCAAGCTGAGTAGATGGTCTCCATAGCGCCGTCCCAGCCACGGGTTGTTTTCCAAACTCCACCTTTCTGTGGGATTGCCTTCCGTGGAGCAATTTCAAATTCCAGACCGCTTACCTCTCTTTTATCTACCAACAAGGTCGCTTTATACTTGCCGATGGTACTTTCGGAAAAATCATCTATTCGCCAATAAGGCAATTCTTCGCCGAATTTATAATTCTGAGATTCTAAATTCCCCGACGGACCTGTGACAATGATTTTCCCTTTCCGGATGTTTCTTCCTCCTGTTGCCAGAATTCGAAACCCTTCACCAGGAGCCGGATTCGCGGGTAAAACCAACAGGGCATTAACCGTGTTGTTACCATAATTGTCAGTATCTGGATTCTCACCCGTTATTACAAAATCTATTTTCTGAAGAAAAGCAACTCCTTTAGTTCCGGCTGAATTATCGCCGCAAGAAACTAAGGTGCAGAAAAGAAAAAAAGGAATGAAACTGGAAAAGATTGAACGAACTGGTATTTTGGCCATAAAGATTGGTTTTAATCTCCGTTATTATTCTATTTGTTTTAACCCTTCCTGTTTTTATAAAAGAATTGCTGTTTTGTGGCGGCGCAAGTAAAAGAAGTTTTCCAATTGAACACCAACGTGCGCCGCTTACACTATCTCATATCAATACCCGGTGCTCCCGAGAATTCGGGACGGGCTTTATTCTTTGAGCCCTTTGGGCTCAGTACAGTATTATTAAAAATTAGCTTTTATCTAGCTCACGTCAAAACACCTTCTTAACTTCTTTTAACCCGATGCCCGGTTTATCCACCAGTGTTACTTTTCCGTCCACAATTTGCATCCCGGAATATGGATCATTTGAAATAAGTAAATTCCCGTCTAGGTCAGCCCAATCGGCTTTAGGTGCCAATTGTGCTGCGGCAGAAACGGCGCATGAAGTTTCGGTCATGCAGCCAATCATTACTTTCATATCCAGTGAACGGGCTAAGGTCAGTATTTGATGGGCTTCGCGCATACCGGTACATTTCATCAGCTTAATGTTGACGCCGCTGTAAACGCCGTGGGCCTTCATTACATCGGGCAAACGCTGAAACGATTCATCGGCAACAGTTGGAAGCGGACTGTTTTGTGTTAGCCAAGCCATATCGTCGATGGCTGTTTTGGGCATGGGTTGTTCCACAAACAGTACTCCATTCTCCTTCAACCAGTGTATGGTTTCCAATGCTTGCACGCGGTCGGTCCAGCCCTGATTCACATCCACACACAAAGGCCGGTCAGTAACCGAACGGATGGTTTCTATCATTTGCCGATCGGTAGAGGTCCCCAGTTTCACTTTCAATATTTTATAGGGTGCCGCTTCGGCTACTTTTTGCCTTACCACTTCGGGAGTATCGATGCCTATTGTAAAGGACGTGTTGGGTGTATCGGATGCATCGAACCCCCAGATTTTATACCAGGGCTGTTTCATCATCTTCCCAACTAAATCGTGCAGGGCAATGTCAACCGATGCTTTTGCTGCGGTATTTCCGGGCATCACCGAATCCACATACTGAAGAATGTCGTCCATCTGAAACGGATCGTGAAACTGGCTCAAATTGAGCGAAGTAAGAAAACGGGTAACGGTTTCGATACTTTCACCCAAATAGGGTGGCATAGAGGCTTCGCCATAACCAACTACTCCGTCTATCTCAAGACGGGTGAGCACATCGGGGGTGTTTTTCCGCGAACTGTTGGCCAGGGTAAATACATGGCGGAGCTGTAAATCGTAAGGCAGAAAGCTGAGTTTCAATCCTTTTTTAGAAGTTTGAACGACTAATTTTTCAGAAGCGGCAAACAATGTTTCAAAGCCGACAACTCCAGCAATACCTAATAACCCTGTTGTTCGAATAAAATCGCGGCGGTTGGTTGTCATAACTAGAGGTTTTAAGGTTGAACCGTGTACCAAGGGTGATCTTTTACCCTTACGATTCCTTCGGTATTCAATGAATTTAATATTCTACAAGCAGCAACATGGTTACGGTAGGCATTGTATTTTGGGTCATTGGGGTCAATACTGCTGATATGCACTCTGCCGGATGAATGGATGAAATTGCCTTTTCCCAAATAAATGCCCACGTGGCTAATCCGTTTTACTGAAGTTCCGAAAAAGAGCAGATCGCCGGGTTGCAGATTGGTTCTATTGTTGAAATCAATTGATTCGCCATATCGGGCTTGCTGCGATGCGTCGCGCGCCAGGATGATTCCTTGTGAATAGTAAACCATTTTCACAAAACCCGAACAATCGGTGGCTTTGGTTGAAGTTCCGCCCCATAAGTAAGGAGAACCCATCATTTGCCGTGCAACCGACAAAATGGACGGAATATTTGGTTGCGACTGAGTCCAGTCATTAAAAGAAATGCAATCCCTTTTTCGTACATATCCAGTGCGGCCATCGGGTGTTTTTAGTTGAAGGAATCCCTTTTTTTTCGATACCACTTCGAATAAGTCCCCTAAAACCAAATCGGTTACTACTTCGCCCTTTTTGCGGGGTCTGTCGTAAACAATATCTGTAATACCATTAAACACGAATCGGTCCGATTTCTTCCATGAATCCAATTCTTTTGCAGTATATGGCTTCAACCCGCTGGTATCCATCCAGCCAATATAATGTTCAGGTGTTTGAACACGATACCATTTGTTGATAGATTCCAGAATTTTTAACGGTGTTCCCATCACCACCTGCGAGGCCAGTTCCGAAGCATCGCTGGGTTGACAACGAAGGTTCGATACAGACAACGTTGTCAAACCCCATGTTTTTTCTCCCAATACAGCATCCGGTAAAAGTCTAAGGGAATCAATGAAAGTAACCTTTTTATCGGTCAAGAATTGAATGATTTGCTTTTTTGCTTCCGGCAAATTGGTTTCTCCCGAAAGGACAATAGGAACATGGAGGGTATCTTTTAATTCAACGGTGAGAATTGCCACCCGCTTATCGGGCACCCACTGTTTTTGCAGTACTTGCAGCTCTTCGGAAAGGGTTTTATACGAAGCTATTTGAGCATATCCAAATATTCCGGTACAAAGCAACAGAAACAGAAACCCGGTTTTTTTATAGAAATTCTTCATCTGGGTGTAATATCTAGCTACAAAAATAAGGGTTTTGTTTAAAGTACGGTTTTTTCTTTTTGGTGAAATTGGGTGTTTTCGTGTTTTAGCTTTGGAAATAGTGAAGCAACCAGTCCTTATTTCTTGGTGGCGCTTAGATTTCCACGGCCAGCAAGAGAAAATGGTTGTGGTGCACATTTTTAGGACTGTTTGATGGTTTTTATGTTCTACCAAATCTCAATCAGCGCTAGTCCTTCTGCCACTGAGGAGAGGTGGGGGAATTGCTAATTCTGAAATGATACAAAGTTAACTTTTCTCATGAATGAAGGGAACGGCGTAACCCTTCATTGAAGATTATTATCTTCAATGGCTAATTTTTAAAAAGGCAACGGTATTAATTGAAAGATACAATGTTGCAAATGATAACCTTAAAAAAAACGTTGTATATTTAAACATCATAAATAAATCTATGGAAAAAGAGAAACGAACCAATACCATAGCCATTCCCGATGAAGTGTTATTGAATAAAATATACTTAATCAGAGGTCAAAAAGTTATGCTTGATGCTGATTTATCGGAACTTTACGAAGTTGAAACTAAGGCGTTAAAGCAAGCTGTTAAAAGAAATATTGACCTATTCCCAAATAATTTTATGTTTGAGCTAACAGTAGATGAATTTAAAAACTTGAGGTCACAAACTGTGACCTCAAATTGGGGTGGACAACGGTATTTACCCTTTGTTTTTACTGAGCACGGGGTTTTACAATTAGCAAATGTACTAAGAAGCAGTCGGGCTAAGAAAATGAGTATTCGTATTATAGAAGTTTTTGTAAGAATGCGGGAGATGCTGACTACTCATATAGAAATACTTCAAAAACTTGAACAGCTTGAAAAAAAGGATATGGAACTGGACGATAAAATTATGCTCATTTTTGAATATCTCAAACAGTTTGAAAAAGCAAAACAAGAAGAACTAGATATGAAGAATCGCTCCAAGATAGGATTTAAGCCAGCAAAAGAATGATAGTAAATAAGTACTTTATTTATAAATTCTTAAAAAAATATGGAATGGAATGCCAACTTACAACCGAAATTGAAAAAAACCGGGCTGTCGCCCGGGGATGTATAAATGGTAAATTTTTTAATATTTCGTTACTTATAATTTTAAAACTTCAAATTAACCCCCACCATAAAGTTGGTACCAGCCTGTGGGAAGTAGCCGTCCATAGCAAAACGCTCACCTCCGTAAATGTATGAGTAAACCCATGCATTGTTTTCATAGCGGGCGTTCAACAAATTATTTACCTGCAATTGAAACCCTATTTCATGCATAAACTTGGGTTTCAACGTGTAATTCACCAACAGGTTATTCACAAAATAAGCATCCAATGACCGGTCGTTGCTCATGGAATTATCAATGTATTGCTTGCCTACATACTGCGAATTGATGCCGATAGTCAGGTTTTTTATAGGTGTAACTTTAAACAGGCTGTTTGCTAGTAAATTGGGGGAAAAGGCGATATTTGTCTCGCCAATAGAAATAGTATCTTGTGCCCAGGTATCCCAATTATCAACATACTCGGTAAAATCAATTATTTTATTTTGGCTCAATGTAAGGTTTCCATCCCATTTAAGCCAACGGGAAATCTGCACACCGGCCGTAATTTCAATTCCCCGGCGGTAACTTTTATCAACATTAGTCATAATGGCATTGCCCACATCGTTTAATTGTCCGGTAAGCACCAACTGGTTTTTATAGAGCATATAATACAGGTTTGCGCCCACACTGAACTGCTCCTCTTTGAATAGATAACCAGCTTCCAAATCGTTCAGCCTTTCCGAAGTAGGGATGGGCTGCCCGGGATCAATATCGGTATAAGCGCTCCGGTTGGGTTCGCGGTTGCCTACCGCATAATACAAATAGGTTTCTGTTTGGTTGTTTGTTTTGTAATTCAACCCCACTTTGGGGTTAAAGAATTTAAAGGAGTGGTTTTGGGTAATATTGCGCAAGTCGGCGTCAATACCCTCTATTTCATGGCTAATACCCCTTAACTGCAAATCGGCTGTAGCCGAAAGCTGTTCCGAAATCTGGAGGTTCGCTTTCGAATATACATTCCAATCGGTTTTATTGCCAGTGCTGCGGTACCATTCATAATCTTTTTCTACATCACCAAGCATTTGCGCCCAAATAACCTTGCCAAAATGCCGGCCGTTGTATTGATTGGCTCCTCCTCCAACGGAAACATCCCATTTGCCTTGGGTATAATTGAGCGATGCCACGGCGCCATAAAAATCGTTGTCGAGCCATTTCTGGCGCACCAGGTTTGTGTTGGTAATGGTATCTACTCCAATAAAAACTGTGTCTAGCTTATAATCGGACAATTTATCATCAACTCGGTATTGCTCATAATATCCTCGCCCATAAGTATAATGGATAGCCGAATTAAAATTTAGGTTTTCGTTTATTTTGTGCGAAAAGAACAATTGATAATTATCCTGTTGGTAATTGTCAGTTTCGTTATTATAAGTATAAGTATTATACGTTCTTGAATCGGAATGAATCATCTCGTCGTACTTAATATCGTTCACCAGTTGTGAACTCCCTGACCATAACCAATGTTCGTTGTACCTTCGCATCCCGGCAGTATCGTTTTCCATTCGTACCTTGGGGACTCCATTCCACGCCTGATACGTCTGTTCTTTTCCTGAAAACACATTCAATTTTATCAAGGTGTTTTCGGAATAATAGCCTCCCGAAATATAAAACGATTTTAAATCGCTAAAAGCCCGGTCGATATATCCGTCGGAAGTGATTTTCGATAAGCGGGCATCCACCGCAAAGTGGCCGTTCAGCAAACCGCTTCCCACCATTACGGTGTTTTTAAAGGTGTTGAACGAACCGTCCGAAGATAAAACCTCGGCATAAGGCTTTTCGCGCAAGGTATTGGTTTGCATATTAATGGTAGCTCCAAAAGCAGCCGCTCCATTGGTTGATGTCCCCACTCCACGCTGCACTTGTATGTTTTCCACCGAACTTGCAAAATCGGGCATGTTCACCCAATAAACTGAGTGCGATTCGGCATCGTTCAACGGAATTCCGTTCACGGTAACGTTTATACGGTTGGCATCGGTTCCCCGGATTCGGAAACCGGTATAACCCACTCCTGCCCCGGCATCGGAAGTGGCCACTAACGAGGGAGTTAGGCTCAACAAATAGGGTAAATCCTGACCCAGGTTTTCTTTTGCAAGGTCTGTTTTTGAGATATTGGCGTAAGTTCCCGGCGCATTTTCACCAGCGCGGGTACTTTTTACAATTACCTCTTCAGCCATAAAAGCTTTGGGTACCAGTTCAAAGTTAATAACGGCATCTTGGTTAACTTCTATTATTTGACTTTGCTTTTCGTACCCTAAAAATGAGACACTTAGGTTGTATAATCCGGCCTTAACCGGTTTTATCAGGTACTGTCCCTGCAAATTGGTTACCACTCCCAAAAAGGTGGGTTCTAGCTGAATACTTGCTCCGGAAAGTGGATTGCCATTGGCATCGGAAACTTTGCCATAGATTGAATACTGGGCTTGGACAAAATAGCCAACCACTGTTAAAAGCAGAAATAAATTTAGTTTTATCATCACAATAATTTTATGCCCCTTTTTTTAAAAGGCTTGTTAATACTATTGCAATGGGATTGACTTTCTTCTTCTTCCCTGCGCCGGCATTATCCGTATCAGGTTCAAAGGGTATGATCTCAGCCCGTTTGGTAGGGCACCCCCATTGTGAATTACCCCACAAAGGTAACTACATTTTTAAAACCGGCAAGGTGGAAGTTTGTAATAATAACCCGCCTACTGTGTTTTTCATCATTCCAACTTTCCCATCTCCCTTGTATTGAATATTTTTTGTTTTTATTATTGGTTGGCATGTATTGTAGAAGTTTTTTTCTAATTTGGTGGCTGCAAAAAAAATATCAGCAAAAGGGTATGGTATTTTGAGTAAGAAATAAAATTGTTGAAGTTGGGTAAATTCAGTCATTACTGATGAATTAGCATGGATTATAGGTTTGAGCAATAATAAAAACAGGTTTTTTAATAATTGATACCATATAATTTAATTCAAAACTTAATAAATTAATAACACCCAAAATTAATCATCTAAAACAATAAAAAAATGGAAAACTTCAATGGATTATTTTGGCTGGTCCCAGTTGCATCTGCTACAGGACTGGCGTTTGCTTACTACTTCTTTAAACAGATGATGAAGGAGAGTGAAGGGACCGATACAATGAAAAAAATTGCCCAATATGTGCGCGAAGGCGCCATGGCATATTTAAAGCAACAGTATAAAATTGTTACCATTGTATTTGTAATTATTACCGCAATTTTTGCCATAATGGCGTATGTATTGGAAATACAGAACCCATGGGTACCCTTTGCATTTATAACCGGTGGTTTTTTCTCCGGTTTGTCGGGCTTTTTTGGGATGAAAACCGCAACCTACGCATCAGCCCGCGCTGCCAATGCTGCTCAACGTTCATTAAACGATGGTTTGCGCATTGCTTTCCGTTCGGGAGCCGTTATGGGATTGGTGGTAGTAGGTTTAGGGTTACTTGACATTTCAATTTGGTTTTATGCCCTACAATATATTATCGGAGCGTTGGATTCAACTACGAATGCCACCATAGCTGCCGATCCATCGATGAAGCTGATTATTATAACCACCACGACCCTTACATTCGGTATGGGAGCCTCAACTCAAGCCCTGTTTGCCCGCGTGGGTGGCGGTATATTTACCAAAGCTGCCGATGTGGGCGCCGACTTGGTTGGCAAAGTGGAAGCCGGTATTCCAGAAGACGATGCCCGCAACCCAGCTACTATTGCCGATAACGTAGGTGATAACGTTGGCGACGTGGCCGGTATGGGAGCCGACTTGTACGAATCGTATTGCGGTGCCATTCTTTCAACCGCAGCACTTGGAGCTACTGCCTTTGCAGGCATGGGCCTTCAAAAGCAATTCAACGGGGTTATTGCTCCTATGATTATTGCGGCTGTGGGTATCATTCTTTCCATTTTAGGTATTTTCTTGGTTCGGGCAAAAGAAGGTGCATCACAAAAACAATTGCTGGCTGCACTGGGTCGGGGAGTAAATATTAGTTCGATAGGAATCGCTATTTTATCGTTTATCATTTTAAAATATTTGGATATCCCGAATTATATGGGTGTTTGGGGTTCTATGATGGTTGGTTTGGCCGGTGGGATTGGTATCGGTAAAATTACCGAGTATTACACCTCATCGGGTTACAAGCCCACTCAAAAGATTGCTGAATCGACAAAAACTGGACCTGCCACCGTTATTATTTCCGGCATTGGAACCGGGATGATTTCTACGGCAATCCCTGTAATGATTGTAGGTACTTCCGTAATTTTGGCATTCTTGTTTGCTGCCAGTTTCAATTTTTCAAACATCAGCATGGGGCTTTACGGAATTGCCATTGCTGCCGTGGGTATGTTATCAACCTTAGGAATTACCTTGGCTACCGATGCTTACGGCCCAATTGCCGATAATGCCGGTGGTAATGCTGAGATGAGTGGTTTAGGCGAAGAAGTACGCAAACGTACCGATGCACTGGATTCATTAGGAAACACTACCGCAGCAACTGGTAAAGGATTTGCTATTGGTTCGGCAGCTCTTACCGCTTTAGCTTTAATGGCTGCTTATATTGAAGAGATAAAAATTGCCATTGCCCGTATTCCTGAAAAAGCCGCTCAATTTATGGAAGTTATGCATGTTGATATCCATAAGGCATCCATCAGTGATATGATGACATACCTCCATGCCGATTTAATGAATCCACGGATTTTGGTGGGTGCTTTTATTGGTTCTATGGCAGCATTCTTGTTTTGCGGTTTGACCATGAATGCGGTAGGCCGAGCTGCCCAAAGCATGGTAGAAGAGGTTCGTAGGCAGTTCCGCGAAATTAAAGGTATTTTAACCGGCGAAGGAACTCCCGATTATGCCCGTTGCGTTGAAATTTCAACTAAAGGGGCACAAAAGGAAATGCTTTTCCCCTCGTTGTTAGCTATTATTATTCCTGTGGCTACCGGTTTGGTGTTTGGTGCTGCCGGTGTAATGGGTCTTCTATTGGGAGGAACAGCAACCGGTTTTATTCTGGCTATTTTTATGGCCAATGCCGGTGGTGCTTGGGATAACGCTAAAAAATACATTGAAGAAGGTCACTTGGGTGGAAAAGGTTCCGATTGCCACAAAGCAGCAGTAACCGGCGACACCGTTGGTGATCCATTTAAAGATACTTCTGGCCCGTCGTTGAACATTCTTATTAAATTAATGAGTATGGTTTCCATTGTTATGGCCGGGCTTACTGTGGCGTATAGCCTAATGTAAAAAATGAATTGTTGATAAAAGAGCTCCATTCGTTAGGGAGGCTACTGAAAAAGTCCCAAGTGTCAGAATGTTAATAAATTAGCAGTAAAATACAAGGTAAAAACTTGGTATTTTACTGCTTTTTTTGTATCTTAAGGGTCTAAAATAAAGATACTTAT
>JBAYKX010000092.1:0-16187 GCA_041664345.1 Salinivirgaceae bacterium | reverse complement strand
TTTAAATACTCAACTTCTTTGTCGCTTAGGATAAGAAGCGGTTTTTTGCTTACATTTGCCATAGCTGTTTCTTGCAAAGATAAGCATTTTATTTAATATGTCAATGTTTTAATGAAACGTTATGCTAGTTTCTAATTTCTAGTTACTGGTTTCTAATCTCAAATCTGATATAAGTTTACGCCCTTTTATTTTATTTTTAAAACTTTTAATTCCGTTCTTCTATTTTTTGCCCTATTTGCATTTGAATCGTTTGGCATCATGGGTTGTGTTTCACCATAACCTTTATAAGCAATATTATCATCTATGGCAAGTGTTTTAATTATAAAATCAAATACTTCTTTGGCCCTTTTTTCCGATAATTGTTGGTTGTATTCCTGAGTACCCGAGTCATCGGTATGTCCTCCAATTTCAAATACTAAATTTGGATTATTTGTTATAAAATCAATCAATTTTTGAAGTTCGGTATAGGATTGAGATAGTAAATTAAAAGAGTCTTTTTCGAAAAATATATTTTCCAAAACCACTGATTTCCCTTCTTTTATTTTGTTTAATTCAATATTCAAAAGCAAGGGTTCGTTGAATGTATTAATTGAATCTAAATTGAAGTTAATTGATTTGTATAAATATCCCGGATGTGACACATTTAAAGCATAGGAAGCTCCTGCGGGCAAGCATATTAAAAAACTCCCATCGTTTTGATCAGCATGTAATAATGCCAATGTATCAAGGCTTGTTAATCCAAGCAATTGAATTAATGCACTTAGTTTTTGGTGGGTGTCGGCATCCGTTACAATTCCTGAAACATAAGCTACCGGATTGGGTTTAACAGCAACTGGTAACTCAAATTGATAAATATCCCACGAGTTATTAATATCTGATGAATAATAAGCTTTATTTCCCGAGTTGTTAATCACTAGACCAATTTCGTCGCGAAAACTATTGATAGGATATCCAATATTCTGCGGCTTTGTCCATTGATTGGAATCATTCCTATGGGAATAAAAAATGTCTTTATTTCCCAGATTGGGATGTCCATCGGAACTAAAATAAAAACTTCGGTTATCGGAATGAATGTAAGGAGAGGCTTCTTCATAAACCGTATTTATTACCCTTCCCATGTTTTTAGGTCGCAGCCAATAACCATCCACAGAGAGCATTGAATACCAGATATCCATTTCCCCAATTCCACCGGGTCGGTCGGACGCAAAATAGAGTACTCGTCCATCAGCCGATAACGAAGGTTGTTTTTCAGAGAATGAACTGTTTAAAAGTGGGCCGCCATTTACCGGAACCGTCCATTCATTATTTTGCAGAAATGAAAAATAGATATCACAATTGCCAAATCCATCGCTTCGGTTACAACCCGTAAAAACCAACGTTTTACCATCGGCTGAAATTTGCTGAGCTCCTTCATTTGCACTAGTGTTTATAGGTGAACCAATGGGTTGTCCTTTTTTCCATTCCCCATCAACGAATCTACTGATATAAAAATCTTCCTGATGGGCATAATTTCCAAAGATTGTTTTGCGCGAACTATCAACTAACATTACGGTATAAACCAGCGTTTTCCCATCCACTGATAAGGATGGCCAATACTGATCCAATGAATCATTTACCGCAGGTCCCAAGTTAATGGGTGTAAAAGGTACCGGATTATCAACCAAGTTTTGGGCATATTCACATTTTTTTAGCAAATTGTTGGCTTTTGCCAGAGTAATTGGTTTTCCTTGATAAATTGAAATAAACTTTAACAATTGAATTTCGCTTTGTTTATATTCTCCAATATTATAGTAAGCTGACCCTAAATTAAAAAACACAAATTCAAAATAGTTAGGGTCAATTTCAATGGCTTTTAAATAGTTTTCTATTTCAAGTTCGGTCAGCTCTTGTGAGCGGTAAACTTCAGCTTTTAATAAATAGGCATCTACAAATAAAACATCCTTTTCAATAGCATGATTAAGACTTTTTATCGCTTCATCATAATTCATTTGCTGATACCATTGGATGGCTTCTTCATAAAATTGGATGGCTTTTTTTGATTGGGTAGCATACTTTTGCTGCCCTTGAGCCGGTTGGAAATTGAGTAAAGTGAAAAAAAGTAAAATACCTAATTGTAGTTTAGCCATTATTCTAACTTAGATTATTTTAGATGATAATACTTGTATATTATATAAACTGCAAAGAAAGGTAAAGAACGAGCTTTACCTTTCTTTTTAATACTTCCTAATTGGAACTGTTAAAGTTGGAATCCAATAACTAATATATCATCTACTTGCATAGCATCGCCTTGCCAATCCTCAATGTTTTTAGTTAATTTTTCTTTCTGCTCACTCATGGGTAGATTATGTACGGTTAACAACAAATCTTTAAAGTTTTTCGACATAAATTTCCTATTGTTCGGACCTCCATTCTGATCAACATACCCATCGGAAAACATATAAAAAATGTCCCCTTTTTTTACATCAATAATATTGTTTGTAAATTCCTCTTCTTTGAAATATACGGCCACTGGTTGTCGGTCGGCTTTAACTATTTCCAATTCATTATTCCTGATGAAATATAGAGGGTTGAATGCACCGGCATATTGGATTTGTTTTTTTTTTGTATCAATTAAGCAAACCGTCATATCCATTCCGTCTTTTTGGGTGGAATCAACACTCGTCTGTCCCAGAGTTAGCTTTATTTTTTCGCGCAAATGATTGATAATTTCACTGGCAGTTGGGTTGGATATCTGACTTGAAATTTCACTTAAATAGGAGATTCCTAGCATACTCATAAAACCACCAGGTACGCCGTGTCCGGTGCAATCAGCGGCAATAAATAATAATTTTTTACCTATTGGTTTAAAAAAATAAAAGTCGCCACTAACAATATCCCGTGGTTTAAATAAAATAAAATGGTGCGGCAACATGGCTTCAATAATTTCATTATGAGGAAGCATAGCTGTTTGAATCCGTTTTGCATACCGAATACTTTGAGTTATTTCATCGTGGATTTTTTCAATATGTTCCTTTTGTTCTTCAATGGTATGGGTACGCTCCTTTACTTTTTGCTCCAGTATTTGTTTGTCTTTTTCCAATTTAATTAATCGATATCTAAAGAAAAGGTAAAATACACCACCAGCAGAAAGAATAATCAATACAAAAAACAATGCAGACTGAACAAATGGTTTGGCAATTTTCAATTTAATGAGTTTCAGTTCAGCAGTTTGTCCGGTAGCACTTTTTGCTTCAATTAGGAGCGAATAACTTCCTGGTCGGAGATAATTCAATTTAAGGTGTGATTCGTTGGTCCATTTAGTCCAATCATCATCCAAACCTTTTATTAAATATCGAAAATAAACTTCATTCTGTGCAATATAATAGGGTGCACTAAGCAATATGGTTAAGTTATTTTGACCTGATTTCAGGCTTATGTCGCCAGTAAATTCCTTTAATTTATCTTCTATTTCAATGCCTAAAACATTCAAATTAAATTCAACGAGTTGGTTTGAGGTTGTGTTTTGTGAAATTTTAAAAAACCGATTGTTTTCAGTGACCACCCAAATATCATTTGAAGCGCTAACATCAATGTAACGCAAGTTCTGAAATAATTGAAGTTTATTCAATTGTTCCTTATTAAAAGTTGTTTTTGCATTTGTTTTTAACTCCCAATTTTCGTTGTGAAACAACCATAAATAATCGGTTTGATTTCCCAAATAATAATCTCCAATTAATATTTCCCGTTCTAAATTTAGTTCACCATTTGAGGTAAATTCATAAATACTATTGGTGTTATAAATATGTGTTTTGGTATCAATGTTTTTTATATAAAAAGATCTTCCGGCGGCTTCCTTTAAATCGGTTTGATTAATGACCTCTATATCGCGACCTTTAAATCGAGCTCGAATTAACATATTTTCGAATCCTAAAACCCAGGTTCCTTCAGGTTCTTGAGCCAGTGCCAGAATTCTTGAAGAAGTAGTTTCGGCAAAATGAACAATTTCCCAACTTCCAGAATTGCGTTTTAGTTGATATAAACCATTGTTGGTACAAATGTATGCTTCGGAACTAGTGGATGAAAAATAGATGTAATAAACATTCACATTGGAAATTACTTTCTGTGCTTGCCCATATTTTACCGCGTATAAGCCATTATTTCCAGCTACTAATAGAAACCCATTATAGCTTGCTAGTTGGGTACACTTATCGTCAACACCGTCAATAGCTTTAAAATAGTACCCAACTGATTTTAAACTCCTCTTTTTCACAATTTGAGTCTCATTCCGGGTCACCTCTTTTCTTGTTTCAGCAGGAGCAATTGTTTCCACTGTTTGGCTTACTTCTTCGGTTTTTTTCTTTTTCTTACTTAAAAATGAAAACAATGATTTGCTGTTGTCTTTTTGCCCTTCTGATATTCCCTGACTTGGCAAATCCGTAGGTTGGTTTTCAGCCGGTACTGTAACTGAAACATTTACTGGTACATTTACTGAAACCTCAAATTCATGAAAGTTCTTAATCTCCGATAAAGAAAATAATCCATCGTTAGTAGCAACATACAATTCATTTTCAAAATAGGAAAGTGCCAACGGATTTCCCTTTAAGCCGGGATAATAACTATAGTTTTCAATGCCGGCAGTAAAATGGATTCGGCTAATACCAAATTCATGTGAAACCCATACAGCTTGCTCATTATCGATAAAAAAAGTCCGGATTTCATCATCGGGTAGCCCGTTAAAATAACTGATTTGGTTAATTACTTGTTTCTTGTTTATATCAACCAATGCTATTCCACCGGCCAAACTACTTAAAATTAGATTTCCGTTGGCTAATTTGGCTCCTCCAACTACTATATTATTATCGAAAAATGGACTTTGGTTTATGTTAAATGTTTTAAATGTTTTGCCATTAAAGGAGTATATGGTATTACTTTTGGTACCCAACAAAACTTCGTCATCGCTAATGGCTATGCTATAAGCAAATTCATCCACCGGAAAATCAGCATTGTTTATTTCTTTAAATGCCCCGTTCTCAATTTTATATAAAAAATAATCAATAATAAAGTATGGTTCACCTTTGAGCTTAAAAAGTTGTTCTATACTTGTTTGACCTGTTGAAATAGCATCTATCTTAGAAGCGTCTTTTTGGTTGAACCGCACTAAAAGTGAATTCGATACCAAATATACTGTGTCGTTTATGAATTGGATATTTTTAAATTCTTTATCGGAATAAGTAGCTAATTCTTTATAATTGTACTGTCCATATCCGGAATACTCCATTACTCCAATTCGCTCATATCCGGCAATCCATACACGTTTATTTATTGAATCGTACTTAATTTGCAAGGGAGTGAATGGCAATTTATCAAAATTCTGGTTTGTACCATCAAATACAACGATACCATTGGTAACACCAACCAGCATATTGTTATTTTCATCCTGACTAATTGCCCAACACCATTTTTCTGCATGATTTTCCAACTTAAAATCAGAAACAAATACCTCCGCTTTTTGCGAAAATATGGAATGTGTAATAAAAAGGAACACAATTAATAATAACTTTTTCATAATCAGTAGTTTGCGGTAATTAAAAATAAATGCGTAAAGGTAAAATAAAATGATTATTAATTTATTAACGATTTGTTAATTCTTAATCAATACATTTATTCTTACCAAGTATATAAACCGGAATTTTAAATTTTTATTTTTTTGCACTAAAAATTCACTCTTGTTAACGGCTAATTTACTTCTTTTTTAATAATTACCATACAAGCTAATTCTAAGTAATTAAATTTAGCCCGCATGGACTTAAAAAATAAATAAGAATTAATAATATAAATGAAAAAATCTCTTGGTAAAAAGTAATGCCTTGTCCATTGAAAAAACTCAAAAAATAGTACCTTTCGCATTCTTAAAAATTAAAAATGATGGCTTCGTTTATAAAAAATTACATTAACAAAAAAACTAAACTTAGTTTGGTAATTGATTTGCTTATCATCATAATGGTAATATTCTTACTAATTCCTGCTACCCGAAAGGATATGGCTGCTTTAATACTTAAACCCACCTTGTATTTTCATCAACCAAAAATTGCTAAAGAAAAAATACCACTCAGTGAATCTACCTATCAATGGAAGTTAAAAAGTACATCGGGTAATGAATTAAAGTTGAGCCAACTTAAAGGGAAAGTTATTTTTATTAATTATTGGGCAACCTGGTGTCCTCCCTGTATTGCTGAAATGCCTCAATTACAAAAGTTATATAACGATTTTGGCAACCAGGTGGTCTTTTTATTTGTGAGCAATGAAGAAATACCTATTGTGAGTTCCTTTTTAAATAAAAAAGGGTATTCACTTCCTGTTTTTGTTCCATTAACAGAATACCCTTCTGAATTAAGCGCTAATTCCATTCCAACTACATTCATTATTTCAAAAAAAGGGGAGTTGGTATTAATAAAATCCGGCGTAGCGCAATGGAATAGCCGACGTGTTCGGTTAATTTTAAAAGCTTTGGCTGAGAGTGAACCGTAATCGCAAGTTAGAAATTAGAGTATATCCAGTAACCAGTGACCAGTAACCAGTAACCAGTAAAAGCTTTGATACTTAATTATATTTGGATAGCGTTTTTTTTTCTAGCATTTGTAATAGCCCTCATTAAATTAGTATTATTTGGCGATACAACTGTTTTTCCGGCTATTATGTCCTCAACTTTTGATATGGCAAAAACCGGATTTGAATTATCCTTGGGTCTTGCCGGAGTTATGACTTTGTGGTTGGGTATAATGAGGGTAGGGGAGAATGGTGGAATGGTGAACATTCTGTCCCGATGGTTAGGGCCTTTTTTTAGTAAATTGTTCCCTGAAATACCCAAAAATCATCCGGCCACCGGTTCTATAATGATGAATTTAGCATCTAATATGCTGGGACTCGATAATGCAGCTACTCCATTGGGCTTAAAAGCCATGAATCAACTTCAGGAAATCAATCCTGATAAAACCAGAGCTAGCAATGCCATGATAATGTTTCTGGTTTTAAATACATCAGGTTTAACTATTATACCGGTAAGCATTATGGTTTATCGGGCACAATTGGGAGCTGCCGATCCTTCCGATATTTTTATTCCCATTTTATTAAGTACTTTTTTTTCTACCCTTGCCGGAATAATTGCTGTATCCTTATATCAACGGATAAACCTACTCAATCGAGTAATTTTAGCCTATTTGGGAGGATTTACACTATTTATTTCTGGAATTATTTATTACTTTACAACCTTACCGAAAGAACAAATTGGTGTGGTTTCTTCCACAGCCGGAAATATTATCTTGTTTACCATAATTGTTTCATTTATTGCCTTAGCCCTGCGGAAAAAAATAAATGTCTATGAATCGTTTATCGAAGGGGCAAAAGATGGGTTTCAGATTGCCATCAAAATTATACCTTATCTGGTAGCTATTTTAGTAGCTATTGGTGTTTTTAGAGCTTCCGGAGCAATGGATATGGCTATTAAGGGCATTGGTTCTTTAGTCAATGCATTGGGTTTTGATACTAGTTTTGTTGATGCTTTACCAGTGGCATTTATGAAACCATTGAGCGGATCAGGAGCCAGGGGTTTAATGGTGGATGCTATGACTACCCATGGTGCGGATTCTTTTATTGGAAGGCTATCGTGCACTTTCCAAGGTGCTTCAGATACCACTTTTTATATTATTGCCGTGTATTTTGGTAGCGTGGGAATTAGCAAAACAAGGCACGCGGTTGCATGTGGGTTAATTGCTGATTTGGCTGGTGTAATTGCCGCAATATTTTTTGCTTATTTATTCTTTGGATTATGATGCCAATGCGAACTATATGGTGCCCGAATGTTATCTTGCTCGATCCGTTTAATTTACCGAAGTTCCCAGTTAACGAAATAGGTGAAATTTTAAAAAAGTTTTCGAAGGATACCAATTTGCTTTATGTGAAAATTGGTGATTTAACCAATGAAATTGTCAATGCTCAAATCATTCTTAAGCAAGAGGAATATTTAATCTATAAAAAAAACAATAAAGCTGGGAATACTTTATTTGAGAAAGAGTTAGATTTTCATTTACCCTATTTGTATTACATTCATACCCAACCAGATAATATCCGACTTGCATTTATTCATTTTATTGATATTTTGGGGTTTGATTATCCAGTAATAGTTGAGGCGCCAAGTCTTGCCAAACATCTTGCACCAGCGGCCATATTTATACCTGATTCGGAGTATCTGCTTTCCGATGTCAGTACTAATTTATTGAATTTACCTAATACTGAATATTATACTGCCAATCGTTTATCAGGAAAACAAATTACTTATTCTCATCAAAGTGTAGTGATAGGTTAGCATCAATACTCGATTGCAATCGGATATATAAAAATTTCACAGGGAGCGATTTATAACTTTATAGCAATCTTTGCTTTCCAAGGTAATGCCCTATAAATAACTACAATGTCGTCATTTGGTATTACCATCTTTATGGTAGGTTGATAAACCACCTTTTTTAATTCAACTAATTGTTTTAAAAATTGGTGACTCCATTTTAATTTCTGATTAAAATACGATCCTTCTTCTTCATGGTTGGTAATCACCACTAAAATATCCTCATCAACCATAAAATTGAGTACAACTGACTCATTTACAATCGAATCGGGTATTATTTCGGCCTTTGCTGCTTCTATGGTATCTTTTGGAGCAATCTTTATCACAATGGGTTCTTTTGCAATGGTACTTAGCTGCTGATGCACAGTTAAAGGTTTACTGAAAATTTTATAATAAACAGGTACCGAAATATCATTTAATAAGGAACTATAAGAATATCTGATAATTTTTGATGCATAAACTGTAACTCCTTTTATTTGAAGAACAGCTAAACTATCTCTTAAATCAATTACTAAGGTTATGGAATCAGAATTCGATAATTCAATTTGAGCCTCTAAAAATGCTTTTTCTTTTAACAATTCATAGCCTTCGGGGTTTTCATCCCGATTGATACTACTCAAAATACCCTTTGGATTTGGAATGCTATCCGATTGGTTTATTTCAGCTAATTTAATTTTTACTGCTTGCCTTGCTAAATAAGCGTTAAACCCAATAAAAGCAACTAAAATAATGGAGAAAAGTAAATAATATTTTACACGAATGATAAATGCTTTCATAACGGCAAGTTAAGCAAATTAAAAAATATAAACTTTTGATCCAATGTCCAGAGTTTTATAAATAGCTTCCAGA
Organism: Salinivirgaceae bacterium; assembly: GCA_041664345.1. GTDB lineage: Bacteria > Bacteroidota > Bacteroidia > Bacteroidales > SZUA-534 > GWE2-40-63. The sequence goes on along the minus strand of JBAYKX010000092.1, from coordinate 6,961 downwards.
TCATCATCATTAAGGCGCACACACCCATGAGTAACGGCAAGACCAAGAAATCGTTTATAGAGCGTTCCATGAAGCATATAACCCTGGCCAAGATATAGGGCGTAGTCCCCTAAAACCCCATATTCAAAACGTGAGTAATGGTTTGGTGACGGTATGGGCAATCCCTCTTCAACAAATGCCCAATCTGGCTTTTTCCAAACAGGGCCTGTTGTTTTATTATGTATATGAAATTCACCTTTTGGAGTTCGGAATATCCATTTTTGCTTTTCTCCTCCATCTAATAAAATGTAACTACCTGTAGAGCATTTCCCATACCGAATGGCTTTTTGTTTTTTATACAAAACATATTCATTTTTTACGGTACTAATAGTTAAATAGGGTGTTTTAGGAGTTTTATTTATTAGCTTACTTTCAATTTTCTTCAGTTGTTTTTGCAACTCTTTATTAGTCTTTGCAATGGCTGCAGAATCGGCAGGTATTGAATTTGAATAATCTGAGCTTACTTTTACAGGAATCTCCTGTAACTTGGGAATAAATAAGACAAAGAATGCAACAAAAACAGTAATAAAAATGAGTATTTCCAAAGGAATTATAACCCATAGGTATTTATTACTGGACTTACCATTTAAAGCCGAGGCATCCGATGAAACTTCTATTAAATTATTTGAAGCTTCATTATTGGAAAGGTTTTTATTAGTGTTAGTCATTTAATATTTCTTTGAGTGGTTTAAGCGAACCAACAATGGTAACTGGTGTATTTTCTTCAACAATCTTAAACAGTGTATCTATATCTTTATTTTGAAGAGCTATACAACCATTAGTCCAGTCAAGGCCTTTTCCCCCATCCCCATGAATCTCAATCAGGTTTCCAATTTTTGACGAGAGTTGAAGCGTTCCATTGTCTTTTCCATTTTTAAAACGCGCTTTATCATCCTCATTCGGATAGTCAAGCAACAACGCTTTATAGTATTTTGTTTTTCGTGAATCTTTTTTTGAAACAATAAAATATTGGCCTTCGGGAGTAGCCTGATCACCTGAATATAATTTTCCTCCAATCCAATTCTTTCCAAGTTCTACATCAAATATATTTTTCAATTCTCCCTTGTTATAAACAAAACAGGTTCTTGAAAATTTATCAATAACAATAGCATAAGAATTATTTTTTTTCGATTGAATGCGTGTTTGTTCAGCTTGTTTTACCCAACGGGGGTACATGGCAAAATAATCAATTAAAAGCTGATTTGCAAAATGATAGGAGTTCTGAATATTTTTTTCGGCAAATACTAATTTTCCTTCCAAATCCTTATATTTTCCTCTATTAAAGGTACTTTCCGCCTCAAACAGCATTAATTGACCTTGACTATTTTGCTTAACAATTTCTGTTGGAACAGGCAGCTTATTAAATAAAGGTTGATTTTTTTTAACTGCTTCTTTCAATTCTGCAATTTGCATAGCAAGTTTATCCTTCAAATTCCTTTTGTCAACTAATGAAGAATTATATGCTTTAGTTGCATGTGTTTTTGATTTACCAGCACTCTTTATTACTTCAGAGTAGTCGCGATTCAATATAAATTTCAAATTTTCCCTCCTCCACATTCGCATGGCCGATCGATAAAAATCTTCCGCTTTCTGAAAATCGGACTTGGCATAAACCTCGGCATTTATTTTTTTTGCTTTTGTAATAGCTTTACGTGCAGTAATTAAGTCGGGAAGAGGTGGGTTTTGAATACGTGTAATTACCCAAATGCTTAATAATACAATAAGTAATGAACTGGAGCCATATATTATTATTCTCCATTTTGGTTTTGACATAAATGCAAAAAATAAACTGTAAAAAACCCCAGGCTTTTCAACCCAGGGTTATAAATATTCTAACTGTTGCTGATGTGGCTAATTATTTCTTTTTACCTTTTGTATATTTAGCAGTAACTTCTTTTAATTCGGTGTTGATTTCAGTAGCTTTTGCGTTTGCAGCTTTAGCTTTATCAACAGCACCTAAAAGGTTTCCGCTAGCCTGAAGGTTTGATGCTTCAGTTAAAGAAGCTTCAATTACAGCAATTTCGCTTTTCATTTGCTCTAAAGCAGCTTTACCTTCTTTACCTTTAGGGGCTTTTTTCATCAATTCATTGTTTTCAGCAATCAAAGCTTTTGTTGTATCAATTGTTGCTTGAATTTCAGCATTTAATTCAACTTTTCTAGCTTCTGAAGCATCTTTTACAGTTACTGCTAAAGCAGAAACAGCAATTAATTGATTTTTAGCAACGGTAAATTTTTTGAATAGTTTTGATTTTTGTAATTCAATGTTTTCATTAGCAACTTTTAATGAATCTTGCAAAGCAGCAAATGCTTCTGGTACATAAATGTCAGCTTGTGAAGCTTTTGTTGTTTCAACAGCTGCATTGGCAGCATCAAGTTCAGCTTGTGGCAATTTTTCACAACTTGTGGCAAACATTGTAAAGCCTACTAAGGCTAATACTCCAATAAATAATCTACTTTTCATTTTTAAACTTTTTTTCTGTTTTCTTATTGTTTTATTCAATCGTAAGTTATGAACAGCCAATGCTGCTTTATTTACGATATATCATTATGACGAAGGGTTAATCAGAAGTAACAAGAATTCTTTAAAAAAAATCGAAACCCCGATAAACTTATCGTAAAAATACATTAAAGAACCAAAATTCAGGGTAAAAGTAAAAGAATATTTTTAATTTCACAACATAATTTTCAGAATTGGATGTGATGGATACAAGTTTTTATAAAATTCTTACCGATGCTGAAGTTGTCAATAAAATTGTTGATGACAAGAAATCTGAATTATTTGAAGTGCTTTATCATAGATATGAACATAAAGTGCTTGATAAATGCTACAGCCTAGTAAAAAATAAACAATTAGCAAAAGAGTTTACTGAGGATATTTTTACTAAAAGTTTTGAAAAACTTAGTACATTCAATCATTCCGCCAAGTTTTCTTCATGGCTTTATTCCATTACTTATAATTACTGCATTGATTATTTACGCATTCGTAAAAAAATGCATTACCCCGATTGGAATAAACAAAATGAAATTCCCGAAATTATTGATGAAACAGAAGATGATTTTACAGATATGAACTATCAGCGATTGCTGGATATTCTTGAACTTATCCATCCTGAAGAAAAAGCACTGCTATTAATGAAATATCAAGACGAGCTTTCGTTAAAACAAATTGCACCAGCCTTACGGATTAGTGAAGATGCTGCAAAAATGCGTCTAAAAAGGGCAAGAACCAGAGTAATTTACCTCTATCGTTCCAAATACGGAAATCTTGAATAATCCTGTTACTCTTTTCAATTTACACGTCAAAATAAAAAAGCTTTATGAAATGAAACGAAATTTTTTTGAAAGCCTTATTGCTGGAAATCAAATAAGCCCACCTGAAAAGGTTATAAAAAACTTAATGCTACGCTTTACGGAAGCTATAAATATTGAATGGTACAAAAAAGGTCACTATTTTGAAGCTATTTTTTACAGTCAGCAAATTGAGCACATTGCGCGTTTTAACCCAGATGGTGAAATAGAAGAATACAAAGTTAATATCCCTGAAAACCAAATACCTCCTGTAATAGTTTCACAAATGCATGCTATTGGTGAAATTATGAGTACTGTAGTAATAAATCGGCCTTCAGAAATACATTATGAAATAATTGTTCGGAATCAAGTGCTGCAACGTTTGGTTGTGGTTGTTGATGAACAAGGAACAATTTTAGAAAGAAATTTTCTTTAGATTTGAAACATCTTTTTTGTAGATTTATCCTCTATCTTTTGTAGCCAATTTTTAGGAACTAAATGGGATGCTATTCCCCTTCTGATATCAGCTTCTCAACCATTTTACTGCTTTTCCAGCCTTTTACCTGTAATTCCCTCCGGTGTGCTTCTTCTTTTGTCTGATACTCTTCGGTATAGATTATTATCCAGTCTTTGGCTCTTGATGTGAATCCTTTATGATCCGAAAGATGCCTACTTACCCTTTCTTGCATAGAGCCATCAGTAAACCCTATGTAATATTTGCCAACAGCCTCGGAATGGAGAATATAAAAGGTTGCCATGGCTATAAATAAAAAAAGCCATCTAATAAAGATAGCTAAAATTGTGTGGGCGATGAGGGATTCGAACCCCCGACCCTCTGGGTGTAAACCAGATGCTCTGAACCAACTGAGCTAATCGCCCGAATTTATTTAAGAACGTAATGTAATCAATGATGCTTTCTTCCCCGCCCTCCCGATGTGAAATCGGGATGCTCTGAACCAACTGAGCTAATCGCCCATGAAACTATCAATGATAAAAAAAAAGTGGGCGATGAGGGATTCGAACCCCCGACCCTCTGGGTGTAAACCAGATGCTCTGAACCAACTGAGCTAATCGCCCGAAATTTAAAAGAACTTGCTTTTTTTTAAGCGATGCAAAGATAGCTTTTGAATGTTATTCTACAAATAAATAGTTGAAAAAATTGAATATTATTTAATGAAATCCTTTGACTCAAAGAAAATAACTAATTATTACCTAAATTTAACCAATTACAAGATTGTAATTCAATTTCATCTTTTGACTTTGTTGTATGAAAAAAATAGTTGCCTTGCTTTTCTTGGCTATGCCTTTCCTTACTGTTGCACAATCCAGTTTGGAGCCTCATTCTACCGATTTGTATTTAAAAGTTATTGATGTTAACGAAGATGCGATTCCTTTCTTTAATGTATGGATAAAAGCATCTGAAAACAGTCAACCTCAATATTCCATAACCGATTCAAAAGGAAATGCTCAATTTAAAGTAATTACAGGTAATAATTATTTGGTTTTTATCAATGATTCCGCTGCAGTGGCTACCTTAACAATTCCGATAAATAGCCTCTCTTTTGTAACACAAAAAGTGAGCATTCAAAGATTATCCTCTGAAATAAAGCAAGCCTTTGGAAAAATTGATACCATTGACCAAAGTTCTTTGACTATTGAGCGGCCTGACCCTGGGAATATCTTCTTCAAAATCGGACTTGTTGATCATTTGAACCAACCGGTAAAAAACAAAGAGGTAAGGATTTTCAATGCTGTTGCACTAAAAGTTTATAAAGGAAAAACCAACAGTTATGGGTTTGTTCGGTTCCACGTTCCGGGTAAAACCAAATTCTCAGTGGGCGTAGATCAATTTGAAAATTTTGATACAATCTCTGTTGCCCATCATTCATTAGGAATAGTAATGACTTTTGTTCCTACTAAAGTTAAGGAAACTGAGATTAAAGATACTATTAGGCAGGAATCGGATAGCTATATGAGGGCTACTACAGAACGGGTATTATCGAAAATTTACTTAAGAAACCACGAGAACAAGCCACTTGCTGGAGAAGATGTATATTTTAATGTGATAGGTTCAACAAAAGTTTATGCAGGAAAAACAGGCCGTGACGGAGTATTGACTGTGATTCTTCCCAAAGGATTTATTTATGAACTGAATTTTAAGTATGAACGGGCAATGAAACGGTTCGACTTCCCAATGTCTCCTACTTTATATTCCACATCGTTACAAATGACCTATATTGGGTCAAAAAAAGTAGAAGAATTTTACCGTACAGCCAATCGTGAAGGAGATTTCCGGACTGAGTTTATGGAAGGAAAAACAACTCAAATGCAACTTGAACCGGGAGTGTTCGAAAAAACAGCCCGAGGATTTAATCTTAATTTTCCCGATAATGGTCCAATTCTTACCCCGGCAATAGTTAACAAGAAACTCTTTGTTAGTTCTGGTTACTACAGTCCAAATATTTATTGTATTGATGCTGAATTGGGTACCTCTCAATGGGGAATCCAATTGGCAGAAAACGGACCATCGGTACTTGTTATTGAACAAGGAATGCTTCTCATTAACACACAGTCGTGTACCTTGTACGCCATTGATATTGAAACGGGCATACTGGCTTGGTCGAAATGGTTAGGTCCAGTTATTAACCATTCACCCACAGTATATAACGGTAAAGTATATGCTGCTTATCCTGATGAATTGGGGAATACTTCAGAAAATTTTGTACTTGCTTCTTTTGACATAAAAACCGGAGCCATAGTTTGGCAAAGTCGATTAAAAAACGAGCCTTTGTCGGCACCCGTTGCAATTGGAAATCATCTATTTATAACCGATTTGGGTGGTTGGTTATACCATTTTGATGCAGAAAATGGAAACCGATTGGCAATATTAGATGCACATGCAACGGTTCCACCTGTTTTTAACGGAAAAAGTCTTTGGGTTTCAATTCAAAAAGAGACAAACCAACCGATTTCACAAGTAGTACAATTTAATCCTGAAAACCTATCTGTAGAGCACCTCTGGACAGAATATACCGATTCAGTGAATACTTTTGGATTGAATTCCTTATCATCGGAAGATAAAATGAGCTATTCACGCAGCCGATTGCTTATCGATAAAGGTATCTGTTATCAAATAAATAGGAATGGCCTTCAGGCTTTTTCGCCTGTTACCGGAAAAACACTTTGGACAATTCAAACCCGAAACAACTTGAAATACAATCCCATTTTGACTTTTGCCGGGAAAAATATTCTTGCTTCGGTCAATAATCTTAAACTAGCATTAATTAATCCTTCAAACGGACAAAAAATTAAGGAGTTTTATACATCAGAAATTCTTTCATCGGAACCAGCCATTGCCAATGGTTGGCTTTACTGCGGCACAAAAAATGGAAAACTGATAGCCATAAATACTAAAGATAAAACCATTGATGGATGGAATCAGTGGGGCATGAGTGGTGGACATAATCCGGTAAGGGAATGATAATGGTTAAATTGATTCAACTAATTTGGATTTAATTATAACCTAAATTTCTAAAATAAAAGATGCATCTGTCAGGTAAAATGCTTATCTTTAGTTCGTTACAACAAAAACAGACATACACCCAACAGATGCAGAACAAAGATAATAAGACAA
>JBAYKX010000091.1:0-16304 GCA_041664345.1 Salinivirgaceae bacterium | reverse complement strand
TAAAAGAATTAAAGTATAAACCATCATCCTTTAGATTAATGGTTTCGTGTTTTAATTCAAACCGATTATTCAACACGGCAGGTTTTACAAATACATTATTAAATGTTAGTTCGCCAGTAATTTATGGGTTGTCAGATGCGCCTTTTACAGAAATATTTCCTGTAATTGTTCCGGCGGCTTCGGTTATTTGCCCCATCGAAAATGCTTCAATTGTTTTCATTGAAAGCGATTGAATATCAGTAATAATATGGATTGAATTGTTGCCGCCAGCAGGAATATAATATCCTTTTGCTGTTAGCTTGTTATCGGTTCCCGATAAATTTACATCCAAATCAAATCTTCCGGATGTCGGATTATCAGCTTTTACTGATAAATCGCCGATAGGAACATCACGTACAATAAGCTTGCTAATCGTGGCATCTGCAATTATTCCATAGCTTTCATTCACTCTTTTTAGCAATACGTTTCCATTCAGCCTTCCTCTCACCAAGCTTGTGTCCTTTTCAATGATGCGGGAAATGTCTTCAAGCTTAAAATTCTTTATTTCCAGGTTCAAATCATCATTGAATTTATTGTGAACCGATGCGAAATTAATCTGGCTTTCATTGCTAGTCATAAAAAGGTGATGGATTAAAAAACCATCTTTCCCAAATTCAATATAATTATCGGCGGCAATGTTCCATCTATGGTTCATTAGGTAGAAATCATTGTTCAGTACCAGCCTGTAAATAGAATCATTTCTGGTAATTTGCGAACGAATCAGCAGCTTTTTATCCTGATTATCAGCAATTGACGATATATTTGCAAATAGCGTATTATTTTCCAGTTTTCCATCAATAAGTAAGTTCTCTAATTTTACTTGAGCGTTTGAAACATTGCTGCTGGTAATTTTATAGTTTAATGCAGCCGTATCAGAATTTATATTCACCGCCAAGTCATTGATTACCGTGGTGCTGTAAACTATTTTTTTTATGTTGGCATCTAATTTCAGATCGTTTGTTTCACCGTTAAAACTTCCACGAATTATACCGGGCTCAAACTCTTTGAGCTTTGGCAACAGAACCTGTGAAAGCATGGGATGATTGTGCAGTTGAATTTCAAAAGTAAAATTTGATGGAGTGCTTATTTTTTCTGTTTTAAGACTGTCTGAGAATTGAAAATAATTACCTACGAAATCGCTGAGTTCCGCTTGAAGGTAGGCAGGAGAAATGTTTCCCGAATATTTTATATCAACCAGTGAACTGGTGATGCTTAGTTGGCTTTTGTTCGGTTCATTTATCGAAGCAAATAATACAGAATCAAGTCGATATACTTTTTCTCCTTGTGCAACTATAATATTCGAAATTCCGGCTGTGCCATTTAATGTATTTAAAGTTACACCCTTTAAATCTGCAGCTACAGTTAAACCTATACGAATGTCATCTTTTGTGAAATTTAGCTTTTGAAGGTCGGCTCCTTCAACATTTAACCTGAATTTAAAATGTTCCTGATTTGGATTTATGTTTACCACACCCTCAAAACCAACTTTAGCATTTTCGTCATTCAAATTCACGTTGCCTTCAAATTCCGGCCCTCGGATAGTGCCATCAATACTAAGGTTATGGTATGCATATTTTTTCAAATAAATCTCTGAAACTTCAGCATCAATTTTTGCTGTAATTGTATTTTTATCGAGTCCATGCCCTTTAGCTGCAGCGGTTAGAGTAACAGTGCCAAATAGGGTTGTATCTTTTAGTAAGCCTCCCAAATCGAAATTGCTTATGCTAACGTTGCTGGTGAAATTTTCATTTTTATCAATGCTTGCAAAAAGTTGGGCTGATCCAAAGCTAGTGGCCAATTCCACGGTCGATTCAAAGGATTTCATAGTCCCATTGAAAGCAAGTTTTACTTCCAAATTTTCAGGAAGTTCAATACTGTCAGGTATTGCAGACCCTACCATCATTAAAATATCATGCTTTGTTGTATGCAGTTTCAGGTTGGGAAAACTAAAATATGCAGTTGCTGCATCGGGCAAACCTGCTATATTGAAATCAGTTTCTAAAAGGGTTCCAACCCCAGTTTTGATAAGCATGTTTTCCCCTTTAAGATTGTTCACCTTTCCATTTACAGTGCCCGAAATGTGGGTACTATTTGTTATATTTTTGAAGAAGGGTTGCTTTATAAGTTGAGGATTGAAATAAAGTACATCCGCATTATTGATGCTTACATTGTCGAGTTCCAAATTCAGTATAAGGTAGGGTAGGGAGTCTTTTAACGATTTTAACGAACTGTATTGCATGTTCAAATCAGCAGCAATTGACGAATGCGTAGTTTCGGCGTTCAACTTTTTCAACGTTATGGAATGTTTATCCATGTTGAATTCCGTTTCAAACTTGGTAATTGCGAATTGATTCTGATCAAGGGTACTGAATTGGTTAATTGTTATTTGAGTAGCATCAGCGGAGTAAAGTAAATCAGTTGCCTCAAGATTTAAATTACTGAATTGCAAGCGGTTGACATCAAAAGTATTTCTTTTTTCGGGCTTGTTTATTCCGTTAGTGTAAACTACATTAGAATTATTGATTTGTATGTTTTTGGCTGTTATTATTGGCAGAATACTTTCTGGTTTTTTAGTCTCTGCAATTGCTAGCTTTGTTATTTTAACACTTGCGTTCAGTTGCTCAACGAGCAATTTATCTATGCTATAAATGGATTTCGCGATATCGATTTCATCCATTTTTAAATCCAAATCCTTTAGAACCACTGTTACACTCATTCCGCCAAATGCATCATCATACCGAAGTCTGATATTTTTCAGATTTACTTTATTAATGCTGAAAGTCCATTTGGAAGCGGGTTTAGGGTTAATTTTTGCACTGGTGCTTGTGTCGCTAAAAGCCGTAATTAGAAAGTTGTAATTGAAAAGCGAATCGGTTTCGGTGCTGTAAAGATTGATGGTTGCATTTTCCAAGCCGAACGAGCTTATAGATATCTTGCTGGAAATTAAATCGAAAAGTGCCATGTTTATTTTTGCCTCACCGGCAAAAAGCAAGGTATCTTTTTGAATATCCTCCAAAAACAGATTATTAATAATAACTGATTTTGGAAAAGAAATGTGGATGTTTTTTATCTCGACACGCGTATGCGTTTTGTTACTTACAAAAGTAGTTGCAAAGCCTACAATTTTGTTTTGAATTGTAGGAATTTGGATTATTGCAGCAATAATTACAAATAAAAGCACAAACCCTATTGCCACCCATAGAATAGCCTTTAACGTTTTTTTTATAATTGTTTTTACCGTATTCAATTATCATGGTTTTATTTCTTGGCTCTCACATACATTTCCAACACAATAGCATCTTTTACAACGTGTATTTCTGAAATACATACAAACTTTAAAAACCCTTTCAGCTTCTTTATCTTATTCAAATCAATTTTTACTTGTTCATTCTTTAAATCCCATTCAATGGGGGAGTTTGTCAGTTTTTGTTTCAGAAAAAAGTGAGCCACTTTAGTTGCAATAGTTGCAAGTCCATCCACTTCATAATGGATTAAAACCACCTCATCTTTTACCTCCTTAATTATCAAAACTACCGAATCAATATAGGTAGCTTCAATTTTGTTCACTTCAATATTCTTTAAGTCAATATCAATGTTGTATTGATTACTTAAAAATTGTTGAACTTCCGATAATGGTATAACTAACTGCATTGCCCAAGTATAAGCCAGATAATTATAAAAACCATAATGATTCCTAAACAGCCACCACCTAATTTCATTGCTCCATAACCTGCAAGTAATCCTTTGAAAATATTATTCATAATCTATTTATTTTGAATTACACGTTATTACAATGCAAAAGTATAGCTGTTAATCAAGTATAGTGTTACACAATAATTGATAAATGTTATATTCTTCACAGATTCCTCTTTTAAGAAAAAACCAAATGTGGACATATTACAACTATTCCAATTTATTATGTAACACTTTCCGGATTTAATGTATTTAGTTTTGTATCTCTATCCTTTTTATACAAATAATTAAAAATCAACATTATGAGAATAGCAGGAATAGTATTATTGATTATAGGCCTTGTTGGTACTTTAGTTTTTGGAATACAGGCTTTTCAGGACACGGAAACCTTTAGTTTTTTAGGGATCAACATTGGCGTATCGGGTGCTAACTGGAGTCCGGTAATAATAAGTGGAGTAATATTGTTGGTTGGCTTTATTCTAATGAGCTTAAGCAAGAAATCTTAGGTTAATTGACGTTTATATCCTCCTCCGTCAGATGCTAAAAGGTCACACCCAACTCAAAGTATTCGATGAAGGAGAATCTTTGAGCGTGTTTTACCAGTAACTTTTCAGGTAACAACAATCCATCCTCACTGCATCCTATCCAATGTGTGAATATTGCAACTATATGCAATATATATGTAACATATTATGTATTAACCAAATATATCTTTGGATACATATAATATCCCTATTTTGATTCTTGACTTGAAAGAACTTTTCAGGTTATTCAATCAATATTTTTTTAGGTCGGATTGTTTATTACTGTTTAATATATTAAAAATTCAGATGTGATGATAGCTACAGATTTTAAATACCCAAACACAGTAAGGATATCCATTATTTTTATTGGTCTGATAGCCTTATTTGCGGTACTATTTGTTGCAAGGGGCATTGTGGTACCTATTATTTTTTCAACCATTATAGCCATTTTGCTAAACCCCATTGTAAATTTTTTGGTACGCATTAAAATAAACAGGGTAATAGCCATTGTAATAGCCCTGCTCATAACCTTTATGGCAATTTTTGGGTTAGGGGCATTCTTTATTTCACAGGCTAGCCGCTTTAGCGACGCCTGGCCCACATTGGTTGATAAGTTTACCCAATTCCTGGATGAGGGCACTATTTGGGCTTCCTATTTATTGAAAATTAAACCAGAAAAAATTGATGCCTGGATTTTGGAGGGCAAGGCGGAGCTTTTAAACAAAAGCAGTGCCGTTATTGGCCAATCGCTCTCCAGCATAAGCCATGGATTAGTAGCCATGCTATTAATTCCTGTGTACATTTTTATGATGCTATTTTACCAATCGTTGTTACTGGAGTTTATTCAAACCCTTTTTGGCGAAAGCCATAAAACCGAAGTAAGTAAAATAGTTATGCAAACCAAATCGGTTATTCAGCATTACTTATTGGGCCTTATTATAGAATTTGCCATAGTTGCAACGCTAAACACCACAGTACTTTTGATACTGGGAATTGATTATGCAGTACTTCTGGGTATTATTGGGGCATTATTAAACCTGATACCCTATATTGGAGGAATCGTAGGAGTGGCAATCCCAATGATTGTTGCTTTGGTAACCCAAAATTCTATTTGGACCAGCGTTTATGTATTGATAGGATATTACATCATTCAACTCATTGATAATAACTTACTGGTGCCCTTGGTAGTGGCATCAAAAGTAAAAATAAATGCACTTTTTTCAGTAATTGTAGTTATTGTAGGCAATGCACTTTGGGGCATTCCGGGCATGTTTCTTTCCATACCGCTACTGGCCATTGTAAAACTAATATGCGACAATGTTGATTCATTAAAACCTTGGGGTTTATTGTTGGGTGATACCATGCCTACCTCCACCATATTGAATATCCATCCATTAATTAAGAAAATAAAAACGAAATTATGATAGAAGTTAAAAGAGAAGGCATATTGCTGGACAAAACCGAACTAGAATTTGAAAACGAAGGTGTGTTAAATCCTGCTATTATTCGTGAAGGCGATAATGTTCATGTATTTTATAGAGCTGTGCGCAACGGTAACAATTCAACCATTGGATACTGCCGATTAGACGGGCCATTAACCGTAGCCGAGCGTTGGGATAAACCATTTATGGTTCCTGAGTTCGATTATGAATCGAAAGGGGTGGAAGATCCGCGTATCGTAAAAATTGATGACACGTATTACATGACCTACACCGCTTATGATGGAATAAATGCTAGGGGTGCCTTGGCAACTTCTAAAGATTTAGTACATTTTGAAAAACACGGCATTATTACCCCGCCGATAACTTATGCAGAATTTGTGTTCCTAGCGGAAACTGCCGGTAAGGTAAATGAGAATTATTACAACAACCAAAACTTTTATCACCATAAAGCCGATCCTGAAAAGAAAATGATTTTGTGGGATAAAAACGTTGTGTTTTTTCCGCGGAGGATTAAAGGAAATTTGGTGTTTTTTCACCGCATACGGCCCGGCATTCAGATTGTTAGCGTAAAAAACCTAAAGGATTTAACTCACGGATTTTGGAAAAAATACTTTAACAATTTTCATGAACATATTGTATTCGACCCTATTTATAAGCACGAGCAAAACTATATAGGAAGCGGTTGCCCACCTATTGAAACCGAACACGGTTGGTTACTTATATACCACGGAGTAGAAATAACCGATATAGGTCCCATATATTCGGCCTGTGCAGCGGCTTTGCTCGATTTGGATAACCCAGCCCGAGTAATTGCTCGAATGCCTTACCCGCTGTTTTTTCCAGAGCAAAAATGGGAATTGCGCGGCGATGTAAACAATGTAGTCTTTCCAACCGGAACCGCCTTATTTGGCGATACCCTTTACATATACTATGGTGCAGCAGATGAACGGATAGCCTGTGCCTCGGTGTGTTTCTCTTCACTTTTGACCGAACTTTTATCACATACTATCAAAGATGAAAAATAAAGACCTTTCGAATCCATTCCTGCAGGACTCCCCTCACTTTGTTGAGTTGTTTGGCCTATTAAATGAAAATCTAGTAGATGTGACCTTTGCAAAGAGGAAACAGGTTCCCAAAAAAAGTCAACTAAACGAATTGGCTGAAATACTGGTTATTACCTCATATCCGCCAAGGGTATGCGGCATAGCAAGCTATTCGCAGGATTTGATACAAGCACTAAACAAGACATTCAGCCACTCATTTGCCATTAAAATATGCGCCTTGAATTCAGGTGAGGCCAGTTTTAACTATCCTAAAGAAGTGGAATATACCCTTAACACTTCGAAACCCGATGATTATGCGAAATTGGCGGCAACCATAAATTCAAACTCCAATATAAAAATAGTGTACATACAGCACGAGTTTGGCTTTTTCCACGGACAGCAGCAAGCTTTTCTTAAATTTTTATACGAACTAGCAAAACCTGTAGTGATAACCTTTCATACGGTACTTCCCAATCCAAATGAAATATTGAAATTAAAAGTACGGAGCATTGTAGCTTCCTGCAAATCAATTGTGGTAATGACCCAATCTTCGGCCAATATTTTGGTGAATGATTATGGCATACTGGAACAAAAAATTACGGTTATACCCCATGGAACCCATTTGGTTCCTCACCTAAACAAGGATGATTTAAAGCTAAAGAACGGTCTGGCAGGCAGAAAAGTGCTCACTACCTTTGGACTGTTAAGTGCCGGAAAAAGCATTGAAACTACCTTAGATGCATTGCCAGCCATCATTGAAAAATGCAAGGATGTGGTATTTCTGGTAATTGGAAAAACACATCCCGAAGTGATAAAAGAAGAAGGGGAAACCTATCGGGAAAGTCTGGAGCAAAAGGTTATCCAAAAAAAATTACAGAACCATGTAGTTTTTATTAACCAATATGTAGAGTTATCAAAATTGCTCGAATACCTGCAATTAACCGATATTTATTTGTTTACCACCAACGACCCCAATCAAGCAGTAAGTGGCACGTTTGCTTATGCCATGAGTTGTGCCTGCCCAATTATTTCAACACCCATTCCCCACGCAAAAGAGGTATTGACAAAGGATTTAGGAATTATTTTCGATTTTAAGAATTCACAACAATTGGCCGATGCGGTAATTAAACTGCTAAATGATGAGCCGCTTCGGAGAAATATCAGCACAAACACGCTCCAGAAAATAGTTTCGAGTGCTTGGGAAAATTCCGCCGTTGCACATGCCCTGTTATTAGAAAAGGTAGCCAACAATGATATAAAAATACATTACGACCTGCCCGAAATTAATTTGAGCCAGATTACACTAATGACAACCGATTTGGGAATGATTCAGTTCTCAAAAATCAATCAACCTGATATTACTTCGGGCTACACCTTAGACGATAATGCCCGCGCCCTTGTAAGCATGTGTATGCATTACAAATTAACCCGCAATGCGGAAAGCTTTAGCTTACTAAACAAATATTTCGATTTTGTTACCTTTTGCCAACAGCCCAACGGCAGTTTTTTAAACTATGTCGATCGCTATCAGAGGTTTACCCATCAGAACAACCAAACAAATTTAGACGATTCAAATGGTCGTGCTATTTGGGCATTGGGCTATCTGTTTTCAATAACCGACTTATTGCCTAATAAGCTCATAAATGAGGCTGAGATTATCATAAAAAAATCGATCCCGCACATAATTGGAATGCACTCTACGCGTGCTATGGCTTTTGCAATAAAAGGATTGTATTTCTACAACAATTTCACAAAATCCGATGAAATTAACTTTCACATAAAAATGCTAGCCAACCGATTGGTTCAGATGTATAAACATGAATCGAACAAAGATTGGGAGTGGTTTGAAGGATATTTAACTTATGCCAACAGCATTTTGCCTGAAGCTATGCTATATGCTTGGCTTTTAACCGGTGATTCCTTGTATCAGGATATTGCTTTAACCTCATTTGAATTTTTGCTTTCGCAAACTTTTAATGCAAACGGTATTGAGGTTATATCGAACAAAAACTGGCTACATAAAGGAGAAGTTACTGAAACTTTTGGAGAACAACCCATTGATGTTGCCTACACCATTATGACCTTAAGCAAGTTTTATGATGTATTTAATAAACCCATGTACCGCCAGAAAATGGAAACGGCTTTCAATTGGTTTTTAGGAAAAAACCGATTGAATCAAATTGTGTACAATCCCTGTACCGGCGGCTGTTACGATGGGGTTGAAGAGTTTAATGTGAACCTCAATCAAGGTGCCGAATCCACATTGAGTTACCTAATGGCACGATTGACCCTTGAAAAATACCGTCAAAAATAGGGTTCAAACTATATAGAATAAAGGATGAACGGTAATCGAAAATTAACAAACAAAGGAATTATGTAACTCAAATAATTAATTGTGTAACACTCAGCGAGTTATTCACCCGTAAATTTACACTGCAATACAATATTAATAACTAATACTAAAAAAAATGAAACCAAAAAAATTACTAACAGCCCTCGCAGTCTTACTGATTGTTATAATTGCAGGGTGCAAAAAGGATACTTTTGTGGAAGTTGATGGAGTTTGTCCTGAGGTAATATCAGTTACCCCTGTTGATGAGGCCATTAATGTACCTTTAAGTACCACAATTACAGCAACCTTTAATGAAGACATGAATCCGGCAACAATTACACCGGCAACGTTTTCAGTACAGAGCTCACTTAAAAGTGCCATAAAAGGCACCAATAAAAGTACAGCTTCAGTTGTTCCAGGCTCATTATCGTTTGATAATGCTACACAAACAGCCACTTTTGTACCAACTGACCCTTTAATTGCTGATCTAACATACACATGTAAGCTTACTCAAGGAATTAGGGACTTTGCAGGCAATGCATTGCAATTCGATTATGTTTGGTCGTTCAGCACCGGAACCGTAATAATCCCTGAAGTTCCTTACGTTAAATGTTCCGACCCCGATGATGGCTTTACGAATGTAGTACTTAACAAAGTAGTATCGTCGTGTTTTAGTATGCCTATGGATGGTACAACGGTTAATGAAACTTCTTTTACATTATATAATGGGTTAATACAAGTTGATGGAGCGGTTACCTTTGTTAATGAAATAGCCTATTTTACACCTACCAACCTTTTGGAATCGGGTGTAACCTATACCGCCACCCTCACATCAGCAGTTAAGAATACTGAAGGCACTTCGTTATCTGAAGATTTTGTATGGTCGTTTACTACCGGTTCAAATTTAACACCCGCAGTAACTTCTACTAATCCAAATGATGCTCAAACCGATGTTCCTATTAACCAGGTTATTACTGCCAATTTCAATATGGCTATGCTGAATACAAGTTTAACCACTTCAACGTTCACATTAATGTTAGGAACCGTTTTAGTTGATGGCTTGGTTGAATTAAACACGGCTGGTACAAGTGCCACCTTCACCCCTACTGCAAATCTTGAAACTAGTAGTACCTATACAGCTACTATTACTACACAAGTTAAGAGTTTGGGTGGTGTATCAGTACCAATTGATTATGTTTGGGAATTTAGTACTGTTGCACACGCCGGACCATTAGCCCCTGATTTATTGTCGGTAGCCCGCTTTGGTATCATATCCGGTGTGGGTGTAACTAATGCAGCAGGTGCCAGTGTAATAAACAATTTAGATGTAGGAATATATCCAGGCGCCCGTTCATCAATTGTAGGATTTTTTGCTGTCGATGGTGGTCCTGGTATCATCAATAACGGTGATTATTATGCTGCCGATGATGCTGCACCTACTCCTGCAATGCTTGAACAAGCCAAACTTGACTTAGTTGCAGCCTATTTATTTGCAAGAGATGCAACCAGTCCGGCACCAGCAACTGTTGCCGGTGATTTAGGCGGTACCACACTTGCCCCAGGCATTTACAAATCAACCTCTACCCTATTAATACAATCGGGTAATTTAACCCTCGATGCCCAAGGTGATGTTAATGCCGTTTGGATTTTCCAAATAGCATCCGACTTTACTACCGTAGGCGGAAGCCCAATGCCATCGCCAGCAGGAGGAAATGTAATCCTTGCAGGTGGTGCACAAGCTAAAAATGTTTACTGGCAAGTGGGAATATCGGCCGTAATTGGCGACTATACCTCCTTTAAAGGCAATGTGTTGGCTTTAACTTCAATTACTATGAATGCCTATTCAGTTGCTGAAGGAAGAATGCTTTGCCAAAATGGAGCTATTGTATTAACAAGTACCAACACAATTACTAAACCTTAAAAACTAGGATATATGAAACCTAAGAATATTTTAACTAATGGATCACGCCTGGCGTGGTCCACTATGGTTCCGCAAATTAAAGCCCTGGTTTTAGGAGCTTTGATTTTGACAGGAACTCCGCCAATGCTAAAAGCTCAGGATACAAAAAGCACACCACCTGAAGCTTTTAAGCAAGATTCAATCATTCAACCTTCATGGTGGTTTGGTGTTGCTGGTGGTGCCAATGTAAATTTTTACGATGGCTCAACCCAACAATTGAATGCAGAAATTACCGTACCTAAAACTTTTCACGAAGGATTTGGTGTAGGACTATATTTGGCTCCTGTGTTGGAGTACCACGCACCTGAAACCATGTTGGGTTTTATGCTGCAAGCCGGTTACGACAACCGTAAAGGGGCTTTTGATGAGGTATTAACTCCTTGTAACTGCCCAGCCGATTTAAAAACGAATCTAAGTTACATTACCATTGAACCTAGTTTACGTATTGCTCCGTTCAAGAATGATTTCTATGTATATGTAGGTCCTCGTTTGGCATTTAATTATGGTAAAGAGTTTACATACCAACAAGGCGTAAATCCCGCGTATCCTGATCAAGTGGTTGTACCTGATGTAGAAGGCGATTTTAGCGATGTTAAAAACATGCTGGTTTCGATGCAAGTGGGTCTGGGTTACGATTTTCACCTGTCGAAACCTGAAAAGCGCACACAAACGGTTCTTTCGCCATTCATTGCTTTTCATCCTTACTTTGGACAGGAACCCCGCTCTGTTGAAACATGGAATGTAACCACCGTAAGAGTGGGTGCTGCACTTAAATTTGGTAGAACCCGTGTTATTGAGCCTCAACAAGAAGATACGGCTCAGGAAATTGTGCCTTTAGCTGCAATACCAGTAGCCGATACAGTAATTAAGTTTACGGTTTATTCGCCGACCAATATTACAGTGGACCGAAGGGTTAGGGAAACATTCCCCATTAGCAATTATGTGTTCTTTGATTTAAAATCGGATGCCATACCAAAACGCTATGTTTTATTAAAGAAAGATCAGGTAAAAGACTTCCATGAAGACCGATTGGAAGTATTTAAACCTAAAAAACTTTCCGGACGCCCTGATAGGGAAATGATTGTGTATTACAATGTGCTCAACATATTGGGTGATAGAATGAACCGTTTTCCAAATACTGTAATTAATTTGAGAGGAAGTTCACGCGATGGTAAAGTTGATGGTAAAGCAATGGCTGAAACTATTAAGAAATACCTGGTAACTGTGTTTGGAATTAAAGAATCGCGGATTACCACCGAAGGTAACGTTAAACCGTTACTTCCATCGGAACAACCGGGCGGTCAATTTGAACTTAAAGAACTTCGCGAGGAAGACCATAGGGTTACCATTTCAAGTGCTTCACCAGAAATATTGATGGAGTACCAAACAGGTCCTAATGTTCCGTTGAAAGCGGTTGAATTTGAAACCATGCAAAAAGCACCACTCGATAGTTATGTAACATTCCAAGTGATTGATTCTTCTAAATTACTTAATTCTTGGTCGTTAGAAGTGAAAGATAATAAAGGGAAAATTCAAAAGTTTGGACCCTATACTTTGGAAATGATAAGCATGCCCGGTAAATCGTTATTAGGCGAACAAGCCAAGGGCGATTACAAGGTAACCATGCTTGGAAAAGCAAAAAATGGTAAAACCATACTCAGAGACACAACCCTATCCATGGTTTTATGGACACCTTCAGAAAATGAGATGGGAATGAGGTTTAATGTGATTTATGAATTCAACAACTCAGAGGCCATTAAAGCTTACGACAAATACCTTACAGAGGTAGTAACTCCAAAAATTCCATTAAACGCCAAAGTTATTATTCATGGTCATACCGATAATATTGGTGATGCCAATAACAACAAAACTTTATCAATAGCTAGAGCTAACGATGTTCGTGAAATTCTTGAAAAGAGCCTTGCTAATGCTGGCCGAAAGGATGTTAAGATACAAGCTATCGGTTTTGGAGAAAATGATGATGATTCACCATTTAATAATAATTATCCGGAAGAACGCTTTTATAACCGGACGGTAATTATTGATATTATACCAGCTAAATAAATACAAAAGATTATGAAAACAAGATTATTTGTCAGATCATTATTAGCAGGCACACTGCTACTAATATCAAATTTAAACTACGGGCAGGCTCCGCCTTTGGGCACTACTGCCGATTTTGTCCTTTACACTTCGGTGGGGGCAATGGTAAATGTAGGTACATATCAGTATTTAACATTACTAACAGGTAATGTAGGAACAAACAGTGGTCCAATTACCAATTTTGGTAACGTAAATGGTGTTATGCATACCGGCGACGGAGCAACAACATCAGCCGATGCTGATTTAATAATTGCCCGCGACTTTCTGGTTGCGGCTATACACGATTCAGCCATAGTGAATCCGGTTTTAGGAAAAGATTCTACATATATGGCAGGTACATACTTATTACCAAACGAAGCAGTATCGCTCAACTTAAGCCTTACCTTGGATGCACAAGGCGATCCAAATGCAGTGTTCATTTTTAAAATGGCTGCAATAGCCCCTGTATATGCTTTTAGCACCAGTGCCAACGCAAAGGTGAAATTAATTAATGGTGCCCAGGCATGTAATGTTTATTGGTATATAAGCGGTGCCGTAAGCATGGCCGCCGGAACTTCCATGAAAGGTACTATTATTTCCGGTGGTGCCATTGATATGGCTGCTGGTGATACCCTCGAAGGTAGGGCCCTTACCACTGCCGGTGGGGTTACAGTGGATAACGGAGATATAGGATTTTTAGGCTATTTACCAGTCGATATTTCAACTCCATTACCTACAGGCCCAGCTGCTCCTGTATTTGTTGAATCAAAAGAGTATGCCATATTTTCTTCAATTGGTAATGTTACCGATGACGGAACATCGCATGTTGATGGCAGTGTAGGTGGCAACAGTGCTTTACCAACTGGTTTTAATCCTTTATTTGTTACAGGCAATATCGATGGTATGAACCCTGCAACAGCAGGTGCTGCCGCCGATTTATTACTTGTATATAATTCATTGAATACCTTAACTGCAGATATTGAACTGTTGGCCCCTCCACAATTTGGGCACAACCTAGTTCTTACCCCCAATACCTATCTTATGAATGGAGCGGTAACATTTACCGATACTGTTTTTATGGATGGTTTTGGTAATCCAGATGCTGTTTTTATTATCAAAACCTATGGTGCTTTTGCCTCAGGGGTTAATTCCCGGGTTGTTCTGATGAATGGCACTCAAGCCAAAAATGTTTATTGGATGGTTAACGGTGCTGTAAGCATTGGTGATGGTTCTATTTTTAATGGAAATATAATTGCCAACAACGGTGCAATTGACTTACTTACAGGCGCAACCCTTAATGGTAGGGCACTTACAACTGATGGTGCCATATCAGTTACTGCAATGAACGCCATTTTACCTTATCCACCCTTTGTTATAACCGACCCGGTTGGGCTAACCGTTTGCGAAGGTGATTCTGCCGGCTTTACTGTAGAGGCAACGGGTTCAGGTACGTTTACTTATCAATGGAGAAAAGGAACCGTTAATTTAATTGATGGTGGCAATATTTCAGGAGTAACAAATGACACCCTGATAATTGACCCTGTAAGCACTTCCGATGCTGCTTCGAACTATAATGTTATTGTATATGGTTCCATTGAACCCAATGATACTTCAGTTAATGCAACGTTGGTTGTAAATACATCACCCGCAATAACCACTCAACCGGCCAATCAAATTGAATGTGCTGGCGATCCAGCTAGTTTTTCAGTTGTAGCAACCGGAGCAGGTTTAACTTATCAGTGGCGAAAAGGAATTGTTAATTTAGTTGACGGAATAACTGTAACCGGCGCAACAACTGCCACGCTTACCTTGGATCCTATTGTTGCATTAGATGCTGCCGCAAATTACAATGTGGTTATTACCGGTAGTTGTACACCACCGGTTACTTCAGCCAATGCATCGTTAACGGTAAATTCAGCACCCGCAATTACTACTCAATCTACAAATCAAATAGAATGTGCTGGTAGTCCGGCTAGTTTTTCGGTTGTAGCAACTGGAACAAGTTTAACATACCAATGGAGAAAAGGGTTGGTTAACTTAACCAATGGTGGAAATGTAACCGGTGCAACAACGGCCACCCTCACATTAGATCCTGTAGCATTAGTTGATGCTGCTGTTGATTATAATGTAGTTATTACTGGAACTTGTTTACCAGCTGTAACTTCGGCCAATGCTTCATTAACCGTTAATCCAGTCCTTCCTGCCGGTGTATCAGTTGCCGCTGATGCAAACCCGGTTTGTACGGCAACTACTGTTGCTTTTACCGCAACGCCTACCAATGGAGGAGCAACACCGGTTTACCAGTGGTATAAAAATACAATCGCTGTGGGTACAAATAGTGCAATTTATACTTATGTTCCTGTAACCGGTGACGCGGTTTATGTAATTATGACTTCAAGTCTAACTTGCACATCAGGCAGCCCAGCCACATCGAATACAGTCACAATGACTGTAAACTCCGACCTTCCTGCCGGCGTATCAGTTGTCGCTGATGCAAACCCGGTTTGTACTGCAACTACTGTTGCTTTTACCGCAACGCCTACCAATGGTGGAGCAATACCGGTTTACCAGTGGTATAAAAATACAGTTGCTGTTGGTACAAATAGTGCAACTTATACTTATGTTCCTGTAACCGGCGACGCGGTTTATGTAATTATGACTTCAAGTCTAACATGCACAACCGGCAGCCCGGCTACATCGAATACAGTCACAATGGTTGTAAACTCCGACCTTCCAGCTGGTGTATCAGTTACCGCTGATGCAAACCCGGTTTGTACTGCAACTACTGTTGCTTTTACCGCAACGCCTACCAATGGTGGAGCAACACCGGTTTACCAGTGGTATAAAAATACAGTTGCTGTTGGTACAAATAGTGCAACTTATACTTATGTTCCTGTAACTGGCGACGCGGTTTATGTAATTATGACTTCAAGTCTGACCTGTACATCCGGCAGCCCGGCTACATCGAATACAGTCACAATGGTTGTAAACTCCGACCTTCCTGCCGGTGTATCAGTTGCCGCCGATGCAAACCCGGTTTGTACTGCAACTACTGTTGCTTTTACCGCAACGCCTACCAATGGTGGAGCAATACCAGTTTATCAGTGGTATAAAAATACAATCGCTGTGGGTACAAATAGTGCAACTTATACTTATGTTCCTGTAACCGGCGACGCGGTTTATGTAATT
>JBAYKX010000090.1:0-16359 GCA_041664345.1 Salinivirgaceae bacterium | reverse complement strand
GAATAAAAAACCAATATAATCGGCAATAATGCCCAATACAAAAAATTGGATACTAAACATGGCACTCATTAAAACTACAATAGTAGTATATCCAGAGGTTGGTTGGTCTAAAAACCTCATCACAATTGTGAATACTAATACAATTAAGCTAAATATAGCAAATAGCAACCCAGTATAAATACCCAATCGCAAGGGAGCTTTGGTTAGTGCCGATATGGCCGAAAATGAAAAAACCAATAATGACATGAACGAGTATTTGCTTTCACCGGCAACTCTTTCAGGTGCCACAAAAGCCAGTTTTTTCTTTGGAAAACCGACAATTTGAATTAAACCCCGAAGGAAACGGGTCCTTTCCCGATAATCGGTAATCAAAACTTTTACCACCCGTTTTGAAATTAGAAAGAAATCAGAAGCATTGGGCTCAATGGCAACATTGGCCATTTTATTTAAAACAATGTAGAAAACTTTTGACATAAAGTTCTTCTGAAAACCTCCATCTTTTCGCTCACTGCGCACCATAGTAATTATGTCGGAACCATTCCTGAATTCTTCATACATTTGCTTTAAACAAGCCGGAGGATGTTGCAAATCGCTATCCATGCAAATAACGGCATCAGCATTGGCTTTATCAAGACCTGCTAGCATGGCTGCTTCGTGGCCAAAATTTCGCGAGAAATTCAATACCTTTACACAGGAATCCTTATTGACTATTTCTTTTAAAAAGGCAAAACTATTATCGGAACTGCCATCATTTACAAAGATTATTTGATATGTTACCCTCAATTCATCGAGTTCTTTTTTCAAAACCGGATAAAAACAGGGTAGAGCTTCTTGCTCATTATATACTGATACTATTATACAAAGATTAACCTGTGACATTTGTTCTATTTATAAGTGTTATTATCTTAGTGGAATCTATTCGTTTTCAAGCAGCTAAAATTAGTTAATATAGTTAGATAAATAGTTTTGGGCTACTTCAACTTTAGGTTTTTTACATTCATAATAACGATACAATCCAAGTTTTTTATGGACTCCAAAAACATGACATTTTATATCGAAATAAAAGAAGTTTAATACCGATTCTATATCTGCTGCATTGTTCACATGCTCATGATACAGCAATGTGGAATATTTCAAATTGTATTTCAACTTAAATTCAAGTCCGGTAGTGAACATCCAACCCAATTTCCACAGTATGGTTCCTTCATTTGGGATAGCCGCTCGTAAAGCACCCCCATCATTCAGCAAAAGACAGGTTTTTGCCACAACAAAGGGCAGATCATTAATGTGCTCAAAAGTAGCAATAGAGGTTATTCGGTCGTAATTTCTATTTTCAATTTCACGGATATCCGAATAAATGGTGTTTATCCGATTCAATTGGTTTGAATCAGAAAACAGCTCAGTAAAGGGTTCAATAATATCGTATGTGGTTTGTGGTTCATATTTTAATTGGTTTAGTGTTCCGGCACCAATTTCAAGGGTTTTAATTTGCAAGTCATCCTTTGACAAATCTGCTGCTACCTTTTTATGCATCCAAGATTCCATTTTTTGTGACATTGATGCCGCTGACGTTTTACCTTGCCGGTTACTCTTGTAGTGTGTTGCATAAACTTTTTGGAATTCCTCTGGCAAAGGTTTCCGCACTCTTGGAAAGCTATCTATAGTTTCTTGGTTTTTTTTATTTTGCATATTTAACGGATTATTACGTCAATGGGGTTAGTATTAGATAAATTAGAGATATTCAATGAATTCATGTCAATATTTATTCCTTTTATTTGAATCGGTTTAAAGTAATCCCGGTAATCATGATAGGCCAGTTTTATAAAGGCATAATTCCCTGGGCTTGTAAATGTTTTATTGAGAACAGAGTAAATATAGGGCTTTTTAGAGTCATCTCCATAGGAAAATGATAGGCTGAATTCTTTGAAAGAAGAATAATAAAAACAAGTCATACTATCGGTATAAATTATAGTGTTTACGGAATCAATTATGGAACTTTTGGCTATTGGACCAATGGTGATAAGCCTATCTATATCTTTGGTGTTATAATCATATTTCAAATAGAAAATACTTTGGTCATTTTTATTTACCGCATCTAATAATTCATCTTTCAAAGAGGCAAACTTAATTTTCTTCTTTGTTTTTAAATACACATAATCGCCCCATTTAAAACGGCTGTATGCAAACCCATATCCCATTGAATTGCTATAAAGCTTGGGTGAATAAATAAAAGAATTGTCAGGAATTGATTTAAACGCATTGGTTTCAATAAGCATATTCATACAGGTTAATGTATTAACAGAGTGTTGGTACCATTTAGCAGTATGGTTGTTAATATAATCAGTAAGCATTGAACCTATACTAATTACTATAACAATTATAATAATTACTGTTTTTTTGATAACTAAATTGTTTATATAAGAAACCATTGAAAAAACAATTGTAATTACAAATATTACTGCAAGAAAAGCAAAGAAGGTAGTGATATAGCTATCCATACCTGGATATTGTTAGGTGTATTTATCAGTTAAAGCCAATGGAATATGTGGGATAAATACATATAGCACAGCTAATACAAGCACTATAAGACTTCTTTTTATATTTTTAATTTCAATTGCACTTAAAAAAAGATATGAAAGGATGCCGGTAACAATAGCTTTAACATACCACAAATAGTTTGCTGTTTCAAACACATATCCTATATTTTGAATATGGTTCTTTATCAGGGGACTTGTTTGTTGGAAAATATATTTTCCGTGAAAGAAAAAATAACCCGGATAGGCGCCACTTGAAAGGTTTAAAACAGTGTCAAAGCCATCGCCAATCTTAAATCCTTTTGCAATGGCTGTTCCACTATAAGTTCCAGGATAAAATATGCGGTATGAAAAATATAAAACAATATAAACCAAACCTACATATACATAAGGCAATGACCTTTTCGAAATATCCCAAAGTGTGTCTTTCAAAAAATTATCATTCCAATCACTAATGAAACTCAGATTTGCTAATATTAGAATCGGTAAATACAACAAATAAACTTCGTAGAATAACAATCCAATTGAATAGAATACAATTGAATATATACGATAGCTTGGTTTACCAGTTTCGTTATGTTTTAAAGCGAATAGAATAGAAGATAAGATAAAGATGAACGAACCGGTAAAATACCATTGAAAAGATATAACCGGATTATTTTCACCTTTGAATGCAATAAAGGTCAACAGTAACAAGTAGCATAAATAGGCCAACCACTGACTTTTAAACAGTTGTTTAACAATCATACTTACCAATATCAAAATTAGTATCAGAAAAAATATATTTATTGTTTTTATGAGGATTAGACTGTTTAACAAATAAGGTAAACCATATAAGGGCTTTGTAATTAAAAAATAAAACCTACCCGCATCTTTGGCATATATAATAGCGTCACTTGAAATATTCCCCGATAATCCCCTGAGAAATAACTCGGCATCATCACCTTCAGCAATTCCTGAATTTATAAATGGAATTAGTACAACTGCTGTAATTGAGGCTAAAAGTATAAAAAGCAATAATTTTTCTTTTTTCATGACGATTTACAATATTTTATTAAAGTGGAGTTGTTAAAAAAAACAAAACAACCTGCGATTTACTTGTTTATAAGAGTCCAGTTTTTAAGTTCATATACATTATCTTTAATTTCATAGCTTTTTTCAATTGGGATTTGAATGTTTTTCCCATCTATTCTCCAAGAAACGAGAAACGCATTAAGAGTCCTGGAAATAGGTGGATCCATTTTTGTTGGATCGATTTCGTTGAATGCAATGGAATAAGCATCTACATTGCTCATAAACCGCCAGTCTTCCTTAAGCAACCCACTCGAATGATAATCCTTGACCATTAAAAGGGGTGTAAAGTTTAACAATTCTATAATAGGCACTTTATCCGATTCCTTTGGCGTGAATGGGTTATCAATCATAATACTTGCATCAATGGTTGCATCACGGATACCATGATCGGATAAAATTATAATTTTAGTATTGTCATAAACCTTGTTTTGTTTCATCCAATCGAGCCATTCTGCAATTTTCAACATTATCCATTTATTGTTTTCATAAGGTGTCACATTTTGTTTTAGGTTGCCATTTTTATCAATAATATCCCAAGGCATGTGAGATGCATTGCTCCAAACTAACATAAACCCAGGCTTTTCGGCATTTGTGGTTGATATGTATGGAAGTGCCCTAAGGAAATTATATTTACCGGTTAAGCCTGTATTTTCATTAGTCGGCTTATTATCAATCATCCATGTCCCATTGTTATAAATTCTTGGTTTAACAAAAAGAGGTGCACAGAAAAAAGCAGCATTTTCCCAAAGAACGGCATAATTTAATTCTTTTGTCTTACCTATATTTAAAACACTCTTCAGGTAATCCCAATCAGTGTGCCATAATGGAAGATAATTATCAATTGTATTCTTATTTATTTGAGACCAAGGGATATCAGTACTTGTAAAATAAAATCCTTTGGAATTCACCTTATCCCTAAATATTTCATTAGAAGCCACAATCTTTTGATTTAGGGTGTGGATACTGTCTAAATTTAGTTTATCGGGTGTGTAATTGAACCCTGCCAATATGGGAGGTGCTGATGAATTGGTGTAGTTCGATATTGACACTGTATTTGGATAATGAATAAACCCTTCAAAAGATTGCTTCAATTCCGGGTTTTCTTCAATCATACTTTTCAAATACCACCCTTGTAACATATCAACTATTAAAAATACCACATTCTCTTTATCCCTCGAAAACGGTATTGTATGTTTTGTGCTTACCATTTCTGGTTTGGACTGCGAATATTGAGGCCCTACTTTAAACGCACTTCTGCTCTGTAATATAGGAATAATATTAAGCAGCAATAAGCTTGAAACAATAATCTTAGAATATTTTTCTTTCAATAGGATATTTATTCCAAATAATAACCCAATTAAAAAGAATGCTTCAATTAAATAAATATAAAAATGGGCCGACAAATTACTGGTGTCCGTAAACCGATGCGACTGCAAGGTTCCCATATTAATTGGAATAATTGAACTATATAAAAAACTTACAATTGTTAGGCATAGAAAAAAAATAAGCCAAAATTTTTTAATTTTTGGCGGGGTGACAATATAAAGCAACATGCTAATTATCAAGACTATTGCAAAAATAACAACATTCGTTTTTAAAATACTAATACCTGAAAAACCAAATGTTTCAGGTGATGATGAATAAACCATTAGTGGATTCCAAAAGAAAACAAACCCTGCTATGTATAAGATAGATAATGCAAAAATCAAAAATTGTCCTTTTATTTTTGTTTCTGAAAGTTTTACTTTCACTTGACTAAAATAAAATGGTAGGGTAATTAACGTAAATACAATGCCAGCCGAAACAATATTCAGCAAGGTACTATCCTTTATCAAGAACGTTACGTTAAAAAATACCAAGTCAACATTCGCATCAGTGAAAACCACGTAAAAATTCAATATTTGTATAAAAAAGTTGAATAATAATAAAAAGGATACCAGCACATATAACATGCGATTTAAAACCAGATTATGCCTTAAAAAATATAAAAAACCAATCAGTTGGGTTGGTATCAGTGCCATTAGCGCAAGAATGGCTAATGAATGATTTACCCCATTGAAATAGTATTTTGCTGCCAAATAGAAATATACCGTAAGAAACAGCAATGCAAAAGCAATTTTAGGAGGTACCTGTATTTTTAACACTAAATTTCGTCGTACCTCACCCGTGATTGCAATGATTAATACAAAAAAAGTGATTAGGAAGCTACCTAATACTGCACCAATAAGCCTAATAGCAATATCATCGAAATTGAAACGTAAGGCCCAATTTATTTGCGATCCAACGGCCAAAAAAGTCAATATAAAGTAGAACCATTTTAATTTTGGTAGGAAGGATTGAGTCTTTGCTTTTAAAATGGTGTTTGACCATTGCGGGTCGTTTCTTAGTGCATTAATAGCATTGGCCAAAAGCACAACTAGGAACCAACTTCCACTAAATACAAGAGATAAACGGAAAATAATATCGTTAAAGTTAAATTTTAAGGCCCAGTTAATTTGCGAAGCAACCGCAAGTGCCAATAAAGTCCAGAATGTAAATCGATAAACTTTATTTAAAGCCGATATCCGGAGTTTAAAGTTTTCAAACAAACCGGTAAAATGATTTTGATAAAACAAGGCAATAAAAGCTAATAACATTGAAACCATTGCACTTCCAGCTAAAGCAAAAAATAATCGTTGGGCGATATTTTTATAATTATGATTCAACGCCCAATTTATTTGTGACAAAACGACAATGACCAATACAGTAACAAGTAAAGGAATAAACCTTGGCCACACACTCTGAAGAACATCCTTAACTTTCTTGCCATTTGAGCTAACTTCCACCGGATGAAGTAGTGTGATGATAAAAATAAAAAATGTTATTAGGATACTTCCCCCAATGGAACCAAAAATCCGTAGAACTATATCATCAAAGCTGTGCTGAAAAGCCCAATTTAATTGACCAAGCAATAATACAGTTGCTATTACAATCAATGTTACCCGGAGTTTCGGAAGCATGAGCATGAACCTCATTCTCAAAGATTCAAACATTGAAGCATAAACCCTATCATGATCTACTGTTTTTTCAAACACTTCGCGATTGGTAATAAAGAGCCTAAAGAAACTAAATACATTGTTCATAGTCCAATAAAGTACCAAACCGGATGGTAACCTAAAAAGTAATACAAGAAATAATCCGGCAATTGCAGCCATTTGATTTCGCTCAGTGGCATTTCCGTTTCTGGTATAATAATATGCAGTAATCAGATTTACCAATGTCATGGCAATAGGTAAAACATTTACAGTTCCAAACAAAGCATCCGGGGCATTTAAATTATTAATAAACAGGAAACCAACCCCTTCCAATGGGCCGTAATTTGCTAAAAATTGGTAAGCTGCTATAAAAAAAGGTATCTGTAGCAGTAAACTTAAAATAGGTATAAGGGACCTAATCTGGCTGAAATTATGTTGGCGATAAAGTGTTTTAATATAATAGTAACGCTCTTGACCTTTATAGCATCGTTTAATTTCATCCAATAATGGCTTCATTTTCTTCTTAACCGCATCATCGCGTTTTTTAGCTTTCTCAATTAGCATAAAAACGGGCAACAATAGAAGAGAAATGGCAAAACTTAACAGAATAATTGAAATCCCGTAATTCCCTGTTAGTTCATAACTTAAAAGAAATACTTGTTTAATGACAAAAATAAATGGTGCTATTATCAGTTGAAAAAAGTTCATGTGGTAAATCTGTTTTATTAATTCTAATGTTTAATTAATGGCATTTTGCAATTTAACTACTCTTATAATTCAGTGAAAAACTATATTCAAATTCAATATTGGCTAATATAGAAGCTATTTCACGACAATCCCTTGACTACATCAAGTATCTGATTGGCTGCAACTTCACCTGCATTGCCATAATTATAAACCGATTCGTTTTTCAGCTCCTCCAACGACAATCTTGTAGGATTGCTCAACAAGTCATTCACCATTGTACTTATAGTTTCAATATCATTTCCGTCAAATATTTTACCCAATCTAGCTCGCTCGCGCATTTCCCACATATCGTAATCCAATTCGCTTCCTTCAAAACCCTCAATACTTTCAAAATCTGTTTTAAGCAGTAACAGGGGTTTCGAAAACAAAAATGCAAAATCCCACAACACACCTGATAAATCACCAATCATCAGATCTGCCTTTACCATACTTTCAGTTCCCAATGGATTGCGGTCAATAGTAAGACGGATTTCATCTTTGAATCGCTCTTCAATCTCATTAATTACCAATGGAAAACTAATATAGCTTTGCGGGTGTGGCCGTAAAATGATATCGTAGGTGCTATTTTGGAGCAAGTGCTCAAAAAACTTAACCCCAAAACGATTAATGATGGAATATTCTTTCCAAGTTGGGGCAACCAAAACTATTGGGTTCTTTTTGGAAATTCCGGGTAAAGCTTTTATATCCCGAATCATTATATCGTAGTAAGTTAAACCTGTTTCGAACAACATTTTTTTGTGAGTACCCCGCTTCATTTCCAAACTTTGTATTCCTGTAATTTGATGGGGACCTGAGCAGAAAACCGAATCGAAATAATCAAAAGCAAATTTCCGATAAGTAAATACATCGATGGGTGCATGAACAATATGACCATAATGCTTAACCTTTTTCGAACGGCGTATCATCATCACATCCAACTGGGGAGCGGTCATACCCACAAATGTAGCTTTAAGTGAATTTAGATAAACTGATGTCATGGTTAGGTTACCGATATACTTACTTTTATAAAATTCCGAATTATATTCCAATCCAGGATCCTCCTTATCGGAAGTAAGGTAGGCACATGGAATCCCCTTCTTTCCCAGCGCTTCAATTATAGGTAAAAAGACTAACCAATACTGTTTGCCTTCAGAATAAAAAAATATGTCAATAGCATCAAAATCAGAACGGTTTATGAAACCTTTCCCGAGAACCAGGTTTTTTATTTTATAAAACAAACCTCGCAATGAAAACATTAGAGTCGCCACAAGGGCTACAACAATATATAATAAGGCACTTGTTGATGCAGGGTCAATGTATAGTAGTGTAAAAGCCATTTGTTTTATTGCTGTTTCGTTTTTAAAAAATCAATTTTGATGTAACAACTGTTTTCCTATATAGTTTTTTGAGAATCAATAATCAACCTAAATTGACCCTGTAATAAAATCGTAAATAACACTTTTTGAAACAATTCTAGGATTGTTGCTAATTCTCTCAAAGTTAACATTACCCATGATTATTTCCGGGTCAAAATTATCTACTAATGTGTTAATATTGATATTAATTCCAATAGAATTAAAAAGCTCTCTCAACATAATCTCTGATTCACTGACACTTACATTTAAGATGCTTACAATTTTTTCAATCCGATCTTTCACATTTTTTGCACCCCGTGGATCCTTGCATTCCACATCGGTAACACCATAATTAAATACCAAAAAGAACGGCAAACTCAATGCAACGGCATGGCCATGGGGAATACTATAAAAAGAAGTAAATGCATAGGATAGCGCATGAGGAGCCGTGGTTTTTGTTATATTAATTGCTTTCCCTGCCAAATAGGAAGCCTCCTGCATATGTGTTTTGGCAGATGCATCATTTTCATTAACTGCTTTTCTTATATTTCGCCATATTAAATCAATGGCTTCCAAAGCATATTTTTCTGATTCTGAGGTTGAATTTATGCACCAAACGGACTCAACCGCTTGACAAAAAGCATCGAGTCCGGTACAAGCTGTCAAATACGAATCGGCAAATAATGAAAACACCGATGAAATATAAACATACTCAGGCAGCATTTCCGGTTGCTCCACCGAGTATTTTATCTTATTATCGTACAATACCGCAAATTTAGTAGCTTCAGCTCCCGTTCCTGCAGTTGTTGGAATGGCAATAATTGGGGCTTTATTAGTAACCTCCATTGCCTTTCCTGAAAAAATATTTTCAAAACCGGTATTCCGATTACCAAAAATGCTTATCAGCTTTGCCATATCTAAAACACTGCCACCCCCAATAGCAATTATCAACTCAAAATTTTCTTTTTGAAATTGTTCAATCCCTTTTTTTACATCTTCAAGTTGGGGATTGGTTTTAAAATCATAAAATGAAGCAACCGGATAATTACCAATCAATTGCTTAATAAAAGAGTCAGCACCTGAAGCATAGAAAGAATCATTGCCTCTTACCAAAAAAATTTTTTGTGGATTGATTTCTTGAATTTTTAACCTCAAATCAGTTTTTTGATGGCTGTGGAAAACCCTTTGTTCCATTATGATTCAAGATTTTTCATAAAATTCCTTTTATTTTTCTCAGGGTTTATTGTAGGGCGACCTAAATTATCCCTCGATCCCACGCGCACTTTAACTTCTATTAGAATGGGGCAATCACTGGCATTAATGTTTTTGAGTGCAATATCCAGTTCTTTGGCCGTTGATACCTGAACAGCCGATTTATAACTATTTGCTATTGCAATGGCAGGTATATCGATATTAAATCCAACGGTTGGCTGACCACCCACCGATTCATGCGATCCATTATTTATTACAATATGAACCAAATTATTAGGAGCCATGCTCCCGATAATGGCAAGCGAACCCATGTGCATAAGCAGTGCTCCGTCGCCGTCAATGCAAAATACTTTTTTTGCAGGTTTGTTCAACGCTATCCCTAAGGCAATTTGATTGGCGTGCCCCATGCAGCCAACTGTTAAAAAATCAGAATTATGGTGCTGTTTTAATGCTACTCTGTACTCAAAAAGCTCACGCGAAGTTTTTCCGGTTGTTGAAACAACAATTTCGCTTCCATCCAATTGGTTAACTATTTGTTTGATGGCATCTTCCCGGCTAAGTTCATAATCATTCTCAATGTTATTCTTAATGGAGTATTTATCGAAAGTTCCGCTTCTGACAATAATAGCGTATGCTTCTTTGGTTTTTTCGATTTTTGCAATTGCTTTTTGTATTTGCTCGTGTGCTTCCTCTTCAATTTGACTCAATACTAAATAAGGTATCTTCATTGCATCCAGCAAATCCAAAGTCACTTCACCTTGTTTAATATGCTGAGGTTCATCTTTATTACCAGGTTCACCACGCCAACCAATCAATAAGATAACGGGAATGTTGTACACTTTTTTATCGGTAAGAGATAGCAGTGGATTAATAGCATTTCCGATTCCTGAATTTTGCATATATACCAACGGAATTTTATTAGTTGCTATATGATACCCTGCCGCTAAAGCAATTGCATTTCCTTCATTTGCAGCTATTATATGGTTATTCTTTGGAGAATTATAGGTAATATATGCACAAATATCTTTTAGCAGAGAATCGGGTACGCCGCAAAAAAAATCAACGTTGTTCTCTTTTAACCAATTATAAAAGGTTTTAGGATGAATCATTATTTTGTACCTGGAATTAAATTAAGAATATCTTTTATTGACATGCATTTATCATCAGCTTCGAATGAGCGTTCGTGAATGAGTATTGATTTTGCAACATCTACCATAGCTGGATAGGCACTTCGCAAAAGATGATTGGCATAGATTACTATATTCACTCCCGCTTCAATTAGTTGTTTTTCATATAGTTGATTATAGCTTGAAGGCACTGCCACCAATGGAACTTGCTTTTCCAATTTTTTATATCGCTTACAAAATTCCAATATTTCATCCCCATTTTTTTCTTTACTGTGAATCATTATACCATCCGCACCTGCTTTAATATATGCATCGGCCCTTAAAATGGCATCCTCAATACCTTGCTCTAGTATTAAACTCTCAATTCGGGCAATAATCATGAAACTTTTGGTAATCTGTGCTTTTTTGCCTTCTCCAATTTTGTAACAAAAATCTTCAATTAAAGCCTGGCTCTGTGGCACATCAGTACCGAAAAGTGAATTTTTTTTCAACCCGGTTTTATCTTCAATTATAACTGCCGATACGCCTAAACGTTCCAGTGTTTTTACCGTAAATACAAAATGTTCAGGTATTCCACCCGTATCGCCATCATAAATAATCGGCTTTGTTGTTACTTCCAAAATATCGTTTAATGCATGAAGCCTTGATGTTAAATCTACTGCTTCAATATCCGGTTTTCCCTTCGCAGTTGAATCGGTAAGGCTACTTAACCATATAGCGTCAAATTCCTTTCTCCTGCCTTCTTGTTCCACGGTTATGTTTTCAACAATTAATCCTGTAAGTCCACTGTGGGCTTCTAAAACTTTGACAATCGGTTTCGATTCTATAAGCCTCCGTAACCGTTCCATCCTGATTTCAGGGGTGGTGCCGATTTCTTTAAGGCATTGGTTGAGTTGTGTTGAAGAAATACCTTGGGTGTAAGGGACTTCATGGAGTTGGCCTCCCCATTCCTTTAAAGTATCAATAACTTTTTGACGTGTTTGTTGCTGCACTCCTTTTTTCCAATCGTCACCGTGTACAACATAGTCAGGCTTTAGCTTGCGTAAATTAGGTGAGTAATCCAATTCATCCTGTGCAACAACTTCCGATACGCCCTTTATACTTTCAATAATTATTTTTCGTTGCTCATATTTTAAGGCTGGCAGCCGCTTGTAACTAGCAATTGCTTTATCGGTTAATAAGCCTACTGTAACATCGCCCAATTTTTTTGCCTCATTGATTATATTTAAATGCCCAGGGTGAATCAAATCGGCACTCATTCCAACATATACTTTTTTTGTCATTCAATTAAAATTTAGGCAAAACTACAAATAATCAGTATTTAACTTCCAATGTTTTCTTTTTTTTAGATAAACTGCAACCTAAAACCAGCAGATATAATACGCCATGTTATTTGACATAGCTTGTAAAATCTGAAACCTGCTATAAATCAACTTAAGCTAAATATTGGTTTGCAAGCAGTTATTTTTAGTTCACACAGAAGAATACATAAACCTTTCAATTCTTAATTGCTTAATTAAAATCAATTAGAATTTTTGAAAATTAATTAAAATATGATAGTCATGAAAACAAAGGCAAAACCTATTGAATAAATCAGATAGAAAAAAAACATACCACTCAATTATATTCCCCCGTAAAATGCTCAACTTTCAAATCATCAATAAAAATAGGGACATTTGTATTATTTACAATTGTTAGGACGTTCTCCTCCTTAGAAGTCTGTTGACTAAAAACCCCTAGTTGAATCAAGTTCCAGTGGTTGCCAATAATACTTATTGCGCTATCGGCAACAATCAGATCCTGCTCTTTAATTGGAGCACCGTTCCATTCAACGATTCTTCTTATACCGTTCGGCAGATTTCCTTTAATCTTAAAGGTTACCTTTAAGTAATCGTTTGTTTTTAATGACCCGATTTCTATGCCAGGAGATTTTATATAATCACCAGATAATAACAAGGAATATTTTCCTGTGCTTTTGTGCTCCATCACCTGATGAAATTTTTGGTTTGAAAGCTCCGTTAATCCATCATCGGTTAACATACTCATGTTGTATGTGTTTTCAAATCCACATTGTATGAAATTTTTACGATGCCAAGAACTCTTGTTTGTGTATTCAATGATATAGTTTTGTGAATTCTTGTCAAAAAAAACAGTATCTATAGCATACTCAATATTTCTAACTATTGAGCCGGTTGCTAAATGGGATAAGATATCGCCAGTTGCATAATTCATTGGGCCATGGATTAACTCAATTTTTTTTCCTGAATAGAACAATTCGTTGTCGAAATAAGGAGTCATTCTTAAAAAACGAAGCGGTTTATCTTTTCCTTCCCAAGTTAACGTATTCGGATATTTCGCAAAAAACTCGTTGTAATATTCATGTTGCAATGCCACGTAACTTAAGCCATATGCAAGTCCGCAATCAATTGTGAGGCTATGAAACCATGATGGTTCAATAATTATAAAACCACTTTGCTCAAAGTATTTACTGATCAAGTCATTGGTGGAATTTCGGTTTTGCGATGCCTCCTTGAAATAAACTATGTTTTGGTGTTTTTGTTGAGTTAAAAAGAAAACATGCATAGAAATAAACAGTATAAATAAGCTGTTTACAACCCACTTATGCCAGTCCTTTTTTAGGAGTTCCAACCACAAAACAGCAACAACAATAATGGATAAAGCCAAAAAAGGGGAAAAATAATAGGCTTTGTAGTGTTTGAGAGTAAGTATTAACCCAAATACTGAAGCTAATAAAAATCCAATAAAAAATCGGATTACTCTATTATCGTAAATTACGAATCTCTTTTTTATCAACGAAATAACTAAAATAATAAAAATGACTCCAAAAACAATCAAGAACCAGAAATTCTCCGCTGAAAATATTTTTAAGTTTTGAGCCATTCTTTGAAAATTAACAAACTGCTGATTACCAGATCCATACAATCCATCATGTTTTGTTATTCCTAATAGGAATTTGCGAACTTCAGCATGTTTATTAATTATTGGCAAAAAATTCAAAAATGCAGTTATCAAAAACACTACAGAAAAAAGTACTTTGTTTCTAACCTTTTCTAAAAGTAAAAAGGGTACAACAAACAGCGGCAAAAAATTAACTTTTACAATGACACCAGTTCCTATGAGTACTCCAGTAAATAAGGAAAACTTTACTGAGGAGTAGTTGGCATCAAATAAATATTTTATTAGAGGTACTGCTAAAAGCATTACAATAATTAGAAGCAAATAATCAGGGATATATCGATAGGACATATCTAATGCTATTTCATATAATAGTAAAGAAGAACCTATCAATAATGAAATTTTAACACTTTGAGTAGCTGAATAAATTTTAAAAACCACCCATAAGGTTAAAAAAGAGGCAAGAATTGTTAATAGCCAGGAGCAACCCATTAAATAAAACTCAGGTCTTGAAATTACATCAGAGGCTAAATCACCCTGTCCTAAAAAGAAATGCACCATCAAAATAAAAAAACCGGTTAACATCTGAAAGGGTGTTCCGGGGTGATCGGTATGGCCAATTCGGTGAAACTCCCCCATAGCGCAATTCATTCCATTGAACAGATAGGGGTATTCCGGATCAATTCTTGAATTATAATAATTACTTCCATTTAGTATTAAAAATAAATGCCACACCAAAACTATTATTGCGGGTAATATTAAAAGTACTTTTTTATTGAATAAAGACTTTGCTAACATATGATTTTATTTAACCTAAATAAATTTAATTTTACGTGCAGCAAAAATGCTCATCTTTATCAACAACCAACCATGACGGAAACGGCTTATTTGAGTAGTACCATATTCCCGATCACGATACCTAACAATAACTTCTGTAATTTTTAGATTCAATTTAGCCGCTCCAAACAACAAATCAAAATCACCAAAAGGGTCAAAATCGCCAAAATAGGAACGGTTCTTTTCAATTTGCTTGTAATGATGCTTAAATAGAACTTTTGTTCCACATAAGGTATCTTTAAGCTGTTGATCTAATAAGAAAGACAAAAACCAACTGAAAAATTTGTTACCTAAGTAATTTAAAAACCTCATGGCTTCTTTTTCCATTGGATAAACAAGCCGACAACCATTGATAAACTCTCCCTTTCCACTCTTTATAGCATCATAAAACTTCAACAAATCCTCAGGAGGCATAGTAAGATCAGCATCTAAAATCATTAATATATCCCCTTTTGCAATATCAAAAGCCTCGCGTACTGCATTTCCTTTCCCTTTACCTGATTGTTTGGTTACCACAATCTGTTTTTCGGGGTAAGCTTGTTGCACCCTGATCATCTCATCATAAGTGCTATCGCTTGAATTTCCTTCAATGAAAATAAACTCTTGAAATGTCCCAAACTGAGGAGTCCGTTTAATTGCATTTTCAATATTTCCCCTTTCGTTCCTTGCAGGAACTACAATGGAAACAGAATAATCCTTTTGTTTTTCCGGGATTTTCCGTGCAGTTATAAAACTTACCAAACTCAACCGGTTGATAAGGGGTAAATTTGCTAAGAAGGAGTTGAAAAAATAAGATACAATTGTGATGTACTTTGGGAAAAGCATTTTTTTATTCAAACGAATCAATTCATATCCTTCCAAATGCAATAGTTTCTGAATATCAGTAACAGTCAACCAATTCTGAAGGGGTTGTTTAGCTTTTAGACCCAATTTTTCAGCCAATCGCAAAACAGGCTCCCAGTGGTAATTATAAACAGAAATCACCATCTTGGTATCTGTTTTCATTATTGTATTTAATTGTTTAAAAACAGCCTGTATATCCCATAAAGAACATAATAAATCCGACATAACCACAAAATCGAAGGATTCATTAGTTTTAAACTCCTCGGCTGCAATACATTGGAAATTAAGATTATGAAAATCGGATTTTGCCTGAGCAATCATCCCTTCTGAAAAATCAATGCCATACCCAACTTTTGGTTTAAGTCCATGAAGTAAATCTCCTGTTCCACATCCAATTTCTAAAACCGTTGAATCTTGAGGAATTATAAACCTAAAATGTTTTAATAAAATTTTATGATAATATCGATTTCTCTTAAGCCATTTTTTCCTATTAAGGGATAATTTTTCAAAATAAGGTTTTAAAAATCTGTAGTCTTTCATGATGGATAATTTGGTGTTCTTATGTTTCAAAAAAGGGAATGTTCAAATATATAAAAATAATCACTATCAACCGACAAAAGAGCAAATTACGACTTATAAATACATAAGTAATAGCTATGCAATTAATTACAATTACAAATATTGCTTATTTAAAAACCTACCCCCCTGTTTTAAAAAATGG
>JBAYKX010000089.1:0-17085 GCA_041664345.1 Salinivirgaceae bacterium | reverse complement strand
CACGACCTTCCCATAAGTGACATAGTATCTCACGTTCCCGTTTCGAAAAGAAGTGTTTTTCAAAACCTTCACTAATGTCCTCAACCGGGTAGTTCAGTAGCGATTCTGTTCCATTCAATCCAACAAAACTGAGGTTCCGGCTATTCGACGATTTCAGATGGCTAATATCGGTATGCAAGCAAAAAGTATCTAAAATTACCCCTTCCAAGCTATAATTAACAACTACCACCTGTTGGAGAATGCGGACATATTTTCCACTTTTCTTTTGCATTCGATAATCATAGCGCACTTTATAATTAAAAAAGTTTTCGGGAGCCAGTGTTTGGTAAAATTTTTTAATCGTGTTTTCGGCATTCATAACCCAAGCCCGGTCGTCGGGGTGTATGTGTTCAATGGCAAAGGAGGAGGTAAATTCTTCGGGTTTATATCCTAACACAAGTTCTACTCCACACGATTGCCTGGTGAATTCCATGGAATTCAAATTAAATACAAAACTGTAATAGTCACCCAGACTAAATATAGAAAGCATTTTCTGCTGCAACCCCGCATCAATTTGCTGACTTACCAGGCTTATTTCGTCAGGCGGTCCTTGCCAAATGTTCTTTAGGGTCTCATTGAATATCTGTACCTGCATAAAACGGAGATTAGATAAATAGTTGGTTTATATTTGAAAAACAACATAATAATTCAACTCTCAGTAACCCATTAATGAAATTTTGATGTCTCAATATAATAAAAATTACCGGATTTCCGGTATTTTAGTTTATAAATATAGCCGTTATATTTGGATAAAAATATCTTTATTTATTTTATATATATAAACCGAATACCAATTAGTTCTTTATCCTAATAAAATTCAATAGTTACCTAACAAAATATAAATTGATTTTGTTGCGGTTGCTATAAAAAAAAATAACGGCTTGTGCATGGTTTGTGAATTTAATGATATATGAAATACAAATAGAGTATAAATTAAAAACTAAAAAATTATGAAAAAAAATCTTCTTTTAGCTTTAGGAGCCACCGTGGTTGCTCTTACCGCCAACGCTACTGTTAGAACAGTAAGTAATAACGTGAATTCACCGGGGCAATACACAACCCTGCAGGCAGCTTACGATGCCAGTTCTTCAAATGACACCTTGTATATTCATGCTTCTGAAACTTCCTATGGGAACCTAACCATGGAAAAGCCGCTTGTTTTAATTGGGGAAGGCGCATTACCAAATAAACAAATTCAATATAAAACTCAAATTGGAGGAATTACTTTAACCTATGCACCTTTCCCGGCTACCACCACTGCCAGTGGTTCTAAGTTCTATGGTATGGATATTCCCAACCTAATCCTCAATAATTCTGCTTCTACTGGAACTGGAGGAATAGGAAATATAACGGTATCAAGATGTAAAATAGGTTCTTTTAATGGTAATGCCACTCATTCAAATTTGATAATTTTTCAAAATGTAATAGGTAGCGTAAATGGATTTAAATTATTCAATTCAGTCTTTTCAAATAATATTGTTGAGGGTTTTAATTGTTCATCTGCAGAAGGGGCTAACAATTTAATATCTAACAATGTTATTCAATCATACCTCTATGTTAAGGGAGCAGTTATTTCAAACAATATTTTTTACCATTTCGCTTCAAGTGGCTCTATTGCTTTTTCTAATAATGCCTGCACCTTTTCCAAAAACATTTTCTATGCTTTTACACCTATTGTTGAAACAGCCGTTATAAGTGGCAGCAATACGGGTTCCGGTAATTTATTTAACACAGACCCTGTTTACACCACACCCGCAACATCTGATCAAATTATAGCATATACTTACATAAACCCTGAAACTGCCCCCTTTGCCAATTTGCATTTGCAAGCCAGTTCGCCCGGTAAAAATTACGGAACCGATGGAACCGATGTGGGTATTTACGGGGGTGGATATCCCTGGGTGGATGGTGAAAATACTGATTCCCGGTTTCGCTACTTTCCCATGTCGAAACAAGTTCCCCACATGATTGAAATGAACGTTCTGAATCCTACCATTCCTGTTAATGGTACGCTGAATGTAGAATTCAATGCCCGTTCGCAAAACTGATTTTGTATTCAACATCAGCTTAAGATGTTTAAAATGATTGATTTATAATTTAAACCATTTTTTATGAATACAAAATACCTACTTGTATTGCTTATGTGGTTCATAATACCATGGGCATACACACAAAATATAGTTTCGGGTGAGTATTTTTTTGATACAGCCCCATTACCAGGAAGTGGCACAACTTTTTCTGTGACCGCCAGTGCCGATGTTACCCATCAAATGACCATTCCAACTACCAGTTTAAATGCCGGTTTTCACAACCTTTTTATACGGGTTAAAAATGATTTGAATGTTTGGAGTCCTTATGAAGGCCGGATGCTTTATATATTAGAACCAACTGCCTTGCAATATCCCGATATTGTTGCCGGTGAGTGGTTTATTGATACCGACCCCGGTTTGGGAAACGGAACTTCATTTAGTGTAACTTCAGACTCTATAGTAAGCAGTACGTTAACAATACCCAATACGTTATCGCCCGGGTTTCACAATTTATTTGTACGTGTTAAAAACGATGAAGCCAAGTGGAGCCCATACGAAGGACGCATGTTCTATGTGCTGGAAAACCAATCACTGCTCACTGCAACTATTGTTTCAGGTGAGTGGTTTATAAATTCAGACCCCGGAACTGGCAATGGAACGGCTTTTAGTTTGTCCCATTCATCCACAATACAAACTTCCATTGCAATTCCTACAAATTCGTTACCCGCAGGGTTTAACAACCTATTTATCCGTGTAAAAAACGATTTAGGAAAATGGAGTCACTACGAAGGCAGAATGTTTTACAAGTTGGATTTGGAATTTATTGAAAATAAGCAAGTTGAGTCGGGTGAGTGGTTTGTCGATACCGATCCGGGTACTGGAAATGGGACAGCAATTACTTTTCCATCGGCTGATACCATTAGTCCACTGATTGATATAAATTCCCTAGGTTTGGTTACAGGCACTCACAATTTATTTATTCGTGTAAAAGATGCTGCCAGCAAATGGAGTATGTATGAAGGCCGGGAATTTACAGTTTGTGACAATATTTTGGCAACCCCAACTATAATTGGTGATAACCAGTTATGCAGCGGAGAATCGTTAACCCTTGATGCTGGTATAATATCGGGGGTACTTTCTTATTTATGGAAGGGTCCAAATGGGTTCACCG
This sequence comes from Salinivirgaceae bacterium, assembly GCA_041664345.1. Classification (GTDB taxonomy): domain Bacteria; phylum Bacteroidota; class Bacteroidia; order Bacteroidales; family SZUA-534; genus GWE2-40-63. The sequence goes on along the minus strand of JBAYKX010000089.1, from coordinate 13,845 downwards.
CAACCTCACAAGCAATAAACATAAGTAATGTTACTGAATTCAATGAAGGAACATATTCCGTAGTTGCTGTGCGGGGCACCACCACTTGCGATACAAGCAACAGCAGCTCGGTACTTGTTATGGTTAATTCAATACCTAATTTAACGATTACCGATCCTTCATCGGTTTGTGCTCCTATAACGGTGGATATTACCACTGCATTTATTGATAACAATAATGTGCCGGGAAGTGCAGCTTATTTTACCGATGCGAATGCCACTAATGTGTTACCAAATCCGCAAGCAGTTGCTGTAAGTGGAACGTATTACATTAAAAAAACTTCGGATATTGGCTTATGCAGCGATATAAAACCGGTGGTTGCAACCATTAATAATAAAACCACTTCAATGATTGACCAAACGGCTTGTGAAAGTTTTACCCTAAATAGCGAAACATTCACAACCAGTGGGGTTTACACCCAAAAGTTGGCCAATTCTGTAGGTTGTGACAGCATCTTAACATTGAATCTTACCGTCAATCAACCAACTACCCTTACATTGACTGAAACCGCCTGCGAAAGTTATATACTAAACAACGAAACTTATACTTCCAGTGACGATTATACTCAAATTCTGACCAATGCTGCCGGTTGCGACAGCATTATCACCTTGAATTTGACCATAAATTCGGTTGATGCAACCGTTGTTGCTTCTGAAAACACCATAACCGCCACTGAAACCGGAGCTAGCTATCAATGGATTGATTGCGATAACTCAAACGTAGAACTAGCAGGGGAAACCAGTCAAAGTTTGGTCATTACGGCCAGTGGAAACTATGCGGTTATAGTAACTGAAAATGGTTGTAGCAAAACCAGCGTTTGCACCCAAATTGAATTTGTAGGAGTATCCGATATGATAACTAAAAATGGGTTTGTTGTTTATCCGAACCCATCCAGCGATTGGGTTACGGTAACTGTTAGCTCCGAGTTATTGGGTTCAACCTACCGGATTATTAATTCCATTGGTAAAACGGTATTAACGGGTGTATTTACCGAGGTATCTACTTTGATTAATTTGGAAGAATACCCGGCAGGAGTTTATTTGGTAAGAGTAGGTGAGCAAAAACAACAGCCTTTTAAAGTTGTGAAGAAATAATAAGTACATAAACATAAATTAAGCAAAACAATGAAAAAAATACTTTTTTTTGGATTTCTGTTTTTATCAATTAAACTAATTGGTCAAACACTTACCACGTATAATATGGACGCTCCCATATATGGCCTTCAATCGGTATATGCCGAAGTAGGCTCGTGTATGGATAAAAACCATAATATTCATATTGCATGGATAAAATCAACAGGCACTGCTACCGAAATGCAATTGATGTATTCCTTTTTTGATAGTGAAACAAAAAGTTTTACCAGTTCGGAAATTACCATTAGCGATAGAAGCGATATTAAACAAGCACCCTATATTTTGACCGATGCCAACAATAATCCTCATATTGTTATTTTTGTTAAAAGAGACAAAAATAGGGGAACTAAATCAGGGAATAATGCAGTTATTTATGCTGGAGACTCTGATGGTGATGGGGTTTTTGAAATTTCCCAAGCTTCGGCAAACGCACTTGATCCAGCAAATAATACGGAGAGTCTTTTTAATTGTTGGGTTAATGGTAGGCCAAATATCTATTTTACGGCAAGTAATGAGGTAGTTGTTGAATATTATGGAAGTGGACAAGATGGAGCTGACTGTTCTCAATGCTATCATTCAGTTACGGCAACCAAATCTGGTGCCTCTTGGACAAGAGAACTGCAATGGAAGGAGTACGATTTAATAACCTGTTGTGGAAATTATAATGAAACATCCGGCACTTCGTTTCCTCCTATATTACAGAATAACTTGATACAAGGGTTCATTTATGGGAATACACAACCAGCATTTGCTTATAAAACTGGCAATACCTGGGAAATGACAAAAATATCAGAATACTATAGTACAAATTTTGAAAATGATAATGTTAAAATTGTTATCAGCAATGATGGTATTACTCATTTTCTATGGGAGTATAATGGCATCAATAATGATAAATTTTGTCATACTATTATTAATGGTTCTAGTTATTCTGCCGTTGAGGAAACAATACTCCAAAACTCTCCAGCAGGTAATATGTATGGTTCTACTGTTGATTTAGTTACCGGATTGCCAGTATATCTATACGGAAAGAGTAGTTCAACCGATTGCTATATAATTATTGATAATGTAGAAACAAAAATCCCAGATGTTGGTGAAATTATGGGACGTCAGAGCATTCATGTCGATAATGGTTTTGTGGCAGCGGTTACTGCAAATGAAAGTAAGGATAAAATTTTTGTCACCATCTCTTTTGATTGTGCGGATGCAAACAATAGTTCCATAACTCAAACTTCGTGCGAAAGTTTTACTTTGAATGGAGAAACATTCACAACCAGTGGGGTTTATACGCAAACTTTAACCAATGCAGCTGGTTGCGATAGCATTGTTACCTTGGATTTGACCATAAATACAGTAGATGCATCAGTTGTTGTTACAGATAACACCTTGGAAGCCAATACTACCGGAGCAAGTTATCAGTGGATTGATTGCGATAATTCCAATTCAGCTATTGCTGGGGAAATCAGTCAAAGTTTTGCCATTAAAGCCAGTGGAAACTATGCAGTTATAGTAACTGAAAATGGCTGTACTGCCACCAGCGTTTGTACCCAAATGGATTTCGTGGGGTTAACGGATGTGACATCAAAATATGGGTTCGTGGTTTATCCAAACCCAGCCGACAATTGGGTTACAGTAAAAGTAGGTTCAAAATTATTGGGAGAAACATTTCGCATTAATGATCCCACGGGGAAAACTATTCTTACAAGCAAATTAGTGGATGAAACCACCAATTTTAATCTAAGCGAATTCCCGTCAGGCATTTATTTTATAAAAGTAGGTGAGCATGATCAGCAACCATTTAAAGTAGTTAAAAAATAATCTAAATACAGTGGTTTCCATCTTTCACTATAAAAAATTGGGGAGGTACCGAAAAGCCATACGAGTAGGAAAACAATTAAAATTAAACCAAAATGAAAAATCTAAATTTGAAATTAATGAGTGCAGCCATAGCTGTAACAGTAGCCTTTTCAGGCTGTTCAAAAGATGAGGAGACCCCCGCTAAAACGAATAGCTTTTCGTTTGAAAGCAAAACGTACGATACACCCAAAGGGTTTATTGAGTTTTATGGTCCGGAGTCGGATAATAAAAGTGCCAATTTCGATATTTTATTGGTGTCCTCCGATGTTAATTATGATGCCCCCTCCGATGAGTACACTTATTCGGACAACTACGATTACATGGTTTTTGAGCTAAATTCTTCATCCTTAACAGAACTGGTATCGGGAAATTATACCTATGATTTTTGGGATATGGAGGACGAATTGGCAAAACCTAATACCTTTAGTGATGCTTATGTAGGGGTAGATGTGATTGATGAATCAACTGCAGACCATGAATACGGAAGCGATGAAACTACCACCGGTACCGTTACCGTAACTAAATCGGGAACCACCTACGAGATAACTTACAGCGTGAAATTGGAAGGAAAAATGGTGGAAGGATACTATAAAGGCTCCTTAACAGCCATTGATTATTCCGATGAAGGTGCTATGAAATCGGGGACCCTACAGAATAGAAAAGTATTGGGTTTTAAAAGATAATCAAAAACCCGGTTTTTAAATAGTGTTGTGTTATGCAAAAGTCCTACGGGATAGGTTTTCCGATAACTCCGCCAGTAAGCTGGAGTTATCGGAGACTGTTCACATAACAAAACAATTAATAAATAAACCGACTTAAAATAAGAAAACATGAAAAATTTGTCATTTTTAACAGTTTTAGTATTCATTGGTTTCACTTTTATGCAATGCGCAAAAACAGAAGATCCCAATATAGATACTATTCCCAATGAAACCACAGTGAAAGTCAGTGGTAACCAGTATCAAGTGGTTGAAATACCAGTGGTTTCCTTCACTTTAGCGCAAGAAGAATATTCGGCCACTTTAGGCGATTCATCGTTAATGGTTTATCGGCACACCGATTCTACCTTGGTTACAACCATTCCCCTGTTATGGACAAGTTTAGGACGACACACCACAACGGAAGGCGACAGACAAGAGAACCACCGACCTTTCTAACTGACACATCTTGACAGTCATTTTCGACTGACAAACAATTACTTTTTTAAAAAATTGGAGCATTATTAACAGGGCTGCTTCACATAGGAATAACCAAAAAAAATTAAAAAAATGAAAACATTAAAATTTATAAGTACGTTGCTCGTAGCAACAACAATGTTTTTTTCTTGTTCAAAAGACGAAGACAATGGTGGAGATGAAGGTTCGTTAAATGGCGTTTGGGTGCGAATTGAAGGTGCAAGTGGCGATGAAACCGACATTGCTATCGGAAATATCCCAGGCGAACCCGAAAACAGAGTATATATGTGCGAGTATGTAGGCAATGTAGGATTGTATAAAGGTTATCTTAATGGAAACACCATTACTTGGGATAATAATTACGGACTACCCGATGCAAGCGTAAAACGAGTAGGTGCACAATTAGAATTTTCTTATCCTTCAGTTTCGTGGTCAATTCCAACTTTATATAATAGTGGTCAATGGTCATCGCATTGTGGCTCATTAGAAAATTCTTCAATAAAATTAGCCGTTGGACTTAATAATAGCTTGAATTCTTGGGCAACTATTAATAGTGTGTCTATAGATGGACACTCAGTCCCATTGACACTGCTTAATTCAGGAACAACAATGCCTGATTGTGATTCACCTAATTCATATTTAACACTTCCTGAACCAGCACAGTCAGATAATAATGGAGGATACTATTTGGTTAAAGTGACTTTTACAGCAGAGGGAGTTAGTGGTTGGTACACAGAAACTCATACTACTACTCATAATAAATCCTCCTTCAATACTAATAGTTGCAATATTTATCAAGTTGGTATGAACGGCATTAATAGATTCGATATTATTCCAATGTAGTGTTGTGCTTGGGCAAGTGTAAAAACGATAACCTATAAAAATGGAGTTCATTTCTTCATCAAAAAAAAGAGTTCAAAGAGGATTTTCTGTTTTTTCTGATTAGTCCTTAATCAGAAAAAACACTCATTAGTAACGACAGGCTTGGTACATTATACCAAGCCTTTTTTTATTATCTTTGCCTTTCATAATACAAATGAAATGAGCAAAGAAAATGCTATAAAAATATTTGAGCAGAAGCAAGTTCGTACCCTTTGGGATGAGAAAAAGGAACTTTGGTATATTTCTGTTATTGATGTAATTGAAGTACTAACAGGAACAGACCGCCCGAGAAAGTATTGGAACGACCTGAAAACCAAATTAAAAAAAGAAGTAAGTGAGTTGTCCGAAAAAATCGGACAACTGAAAATGCAATCATCAGATGATAAATTTTACAATACTAATGTTGCCGATACAGAACAAATTTTCAGGCTCATTCAATCTGTCCCGTCACCAAAGGCTGAACCTTTTAAATTGTGGTTGGCACAATTGGCATCGGAACGTTTGGACGAAATGCAAGACCCAGAAATTACCATTGACAGAGCATTGGAACAATATCTGAAATTGGGGTATTCAGAAAATTGGATTAACCAACGTCTGAAAAGCATTGAAATTAGCAAAGAACTTACAGACGAATGGAAAAAACGAAGATTAAAAGAAGGTGTGCAGTTTGCCACTTTATAATCGAACAATTCCAAATTGTATCTTTCTCGTTTAGATTCCGATTATCTGGGTTTATTAATGTTGAATGTTTCCTATTTCAAAAATAGCGAATATTTGAATACTAAAATAAAATGAAACTTACTGCTGCTGTTTTACCTACATTCTACTAGTTAGTCTATATAGTCACGCAGCATCAAATTTTGTGTCATTCAACTAAAATTCATTATACTTGAATTAAAATAAAACTATGATTACAAAGACTCAAATACGACATTCATTGGACAATCTGCCTGATAATGTTTCAGTTGACCAAGTAATTGATCGTTTGATTTTCATTGAAAAAATTCAAAAGGGATTGGACGACTCAAAGAATGGAAAAATTAAGTCAAAAGATGAAGCTAAAATTCAATTGAAGAGATGGCTAAAGTAAATTGGACTGATTCTGCGATTGATGATTTAAATGATATTGGTGAATTTATTGCAAGGGATTCTGAAAAATATGCTCAAATTACGGTAAGCAAGTTATTCGATGATGCTGATATTCTAGAGATATATCCGTTATCTGGAAAATAAGTTCCAGAATTCGAAGGCGATTCAATTCGAGAACTCATAAAAGGTAATTATAAGATTGTATATCAAATTATTAACGAAAATAGAATTGATATTTTAACCGTTCATAATTGTGCAAGATTAATTGAAAATGCATATGATTTTTCAGAATTTAAAGACAATTAAATAGAAGCTACAAAGCCTAACCCATTATAAGCTCAATTCTTCACCAGTTTCAACAATGCCATTTCCCCATTACTGTTTGAAACCCTTGCAAAATAAAACCCAGCTGCTGTTTGGCTGTTGCTCTTCCACACGGTTTCAAAGGAACCCACGGGACAATCACCTTCAAAAAGCAATTCCAGTTTAGAACCTTTAAAATCGAACAATTCCACAGTGATGTGTTCTGGTTTTTGGCATTGCCAGCGCACCGTGGTTTGCTGGGTAAATGGATTTGGATAGCAACTAACCAATAAGGCTTGTAATGTTTTGGTTTCGTTTATTTCAACAAAATTATTGTTTTGTGTTCCCGGTGTTCCATTGGTATCAGAAGGTTCCCAGCGATAATAGGGTTCATTGTTTTTAAAAGGGTCAATCAACGATAGGGTTTCTCCTTTATCTTCTTCAATTTCTGGCCAAGGTTCCTCAGCCATATAAAGCAGAGAATCCATTAAATGGTTTTGCGAATCATACAAACGGAGGACATCTTCCATAGCTCCAAGTCCAAAATAGAAGGAGCCAATGGCATTGTTTACATTGGGATATATGGTCCGAAACTTAGATTCATCTTCAAAAAGTACCAGATAATTTTTAGGCCCAATTTTGGTTCCATTCGGTATTTTGTAAGAATGGCTGTTATCGCTGTCCTTAAAAATCCAATTACTTAAATCGATGGTAATGTTTGATGTATTGTAGATTTCCACCCAATCGCCACAATCATGATTGGCCACCGATTTATAATTAATTTCATTAATCACTACATCGTTATAATCTTTCACCGATTTTTTGAAAATGGCTTTCACCGTCATCCCGGAGGTTGGAATTGAAAGAAGTACCGAGGCAGAGTTTGAATCTATTCCTTCCCATCGTTCGAATTCATAACCGGGCAAAGGCATTGCTGTGACCTGTACCGGGTTATTTTTAAAATATTTTCCTGTCCAAGGATAGGTTTTTATCAATAGCGAGCTTACTTGCACGTACCCCTGGTTTTTATCGAAAACATCAACAGTTAACGATACAGCGCCTCCTAATGAGAACTGGTTGTTTATATAAGTGCGCATGTAATTGGGGCGCAACGAAGCAAAAGTTTTCAACTTCTCAACATTAGAGTCCCAATTCCAAATGTGGTTCCAACGGGCAATATGGTAGGGCATTTCATCAGCAATGTTGACTTTCAGGCTATCAATTAAATGATGCACCCGGGTTGGTTCAAACTCATAATTAATACGGTCGGCAAAGCGGTTGATGAATTCCGATTTAAATGCTGAATTTTTTACAAGCGACCTAAGCAGCAATGTTGACCAAGGTGGATTAGGCCATCCGGGACCATTCGGCTCTAAAGCAAAAGCCAAGGTATTATTGTTATAACCAGCAGAACCCAAGGTACAATAGCCTATTCCAAATCCAAAATCGGTATCAAAAAGTATCCATCGCCATCGGCCGGTTTCAGTTTGTGGTCTCCAAAATTTAATATTGTTACCTGGCCAGTCTTCGTTATCTACATATATCTGGGCAATTTCGTAATCCATATAATTTAGAACTTCCATCCTGGTTTTAACCTCTTCATAAACTTCCGATTTTGTCATATCGTTGGTTGCTATATAACTCATCATGGCTTGATAATGTTCTGCCGAACCTTCCAAGGCTATGCCATCTGTTTCTAAAATATCAATCTTATTAGCATCAACTCCAAGGTGGTGGTCTGCCAGAAAGTCTTCGTTTACCTTTTCGCGTAGATTCAAAATTCCCCAGTATTCGCCGTTAATATAAACAACAGTAGGTTGGTAGGCTTGCCTCTCCATGTCGAGTTCATTAACAAGACCCGTCATCAGCGCATCGCGGAAGTTAGTTTGGCTCCAATCGTTTCCTGAATTCCGTAATACCAGTGAGTGATATTTGTTGAGATTGCGTTCTTTAAAAAAAGGATAATCAAAGCTATTTGAACCATAAGAATTGCGTGCATACAAAGCCATCGATTTTTGATCATTTGCGCGGCTCCAGGCACCAAAAATTTTGGTTCCACCAGCCGATTGAAATACTTTGGTTCCGTCTGCATCAAAATATTCTATATTAATGGGTCGTTCCCAATCCATCCAAAAGTTGGCCCCAAAATTAGGATTGCTACTTTCAGCATTTGGGCCTAACTCATAAATTCCATAATTCCAGTCGAAAAGGTTATCGGGGTCGGTGGTTAGCGAAACAATGGGTAAATCAATTTCGCGGGTTTCAATTATATAAGTTTGTACCGATGGGCTCAGACTAAGCGAATTGGTGCTAAATACTTTTGCCCTAAGTGATGTGCTTTTAGCTATGGTAACTGGCTGGGAATACTTCATTGATTGTTGAGTAGGTTCTTTTCCATCGGTGGTATAATAAATTACATCGCCAAGCTGAGCAGTGAGAGTAACTGTCAATGAGGAAGCATAGACTCCTCCTACGGGAGAAAACAGAATTTGTTGGGCCGATATACTGTCAAAACCCTGTGTAGTATTTAATAATCCTGGCGTAGGTTCATCAAAATAATACCACAGCCCAGTGCCATCAGGTTTTCGGCCAACGGAAATATTGCTAGGGAGTGCTATACTGTCTGTTTTATCAACTATCAGGTTCTGAGGCGAAACTAAATAAATTTGTTCCCCATCGGCGCCAATCTTAAAGTTAGTATGCATCCGTTTATCCGATAACTGCAATACTTCAGGTACTGATGTATTGGTTACAGGCGATTGATATCCTGCGGTTAAAAAGGGGATTAGGGTTAAATCCGATGACGATGTGTTATAATTGTGCACCTGCAAGCATAGCACATTTGTTCCTTCTAGCAAAACGCCTGAAAAGTTTTCAATGGGAAATAGCTCTGGGGCTTTTCCATTTTTGATTAAGGGTTCAATAGCAGCGGTAGCATTTTGATTAAATAATACAGGTGTATTGGCGTTTCCTAAGTTTTTTCGGGCTATTTCGGTTCCATTAAGATATGCCACAAATCCATCGTCGTAATCAACATGCAGCAAAAGTTCCTTAACCTGTGATAGATTATCGATTGTAAAGGCTTTCCGCACAAATACCGAAAGGGTTCCATTGGGAAAAATGGTTGCATCATCATTATCGCCATAGCCAAATCCTGAAGGCCCTTTAAGCCAGCTTGAAGCATCAAAATTTAGTGTTTTCCAATCGTTGGGTACGCTGGCACTGCCAATGGCGTAGGAGAATTCATCGCCTTGGCTAATCAGGGTATTATAATAAACTATCTCTTTACGATCTTTACCCGATGCAAGTATTAAAAGAGTTTGCTGAGGATTCAGGGTAATGGCCGGAAAAATCCATTTATCCAAAGTATTTTTATCGTCCGATAGTGCCCAGCTATCTAAGCTTACGGAGTTTGTGCCAGCATTGTATAATTCCAGCCAATCAGGACTGTCTTTATCTTCGTCAAGAAGGGTCGAATTTAACGAACAAAATTCATTGATTACTACATTTTGACCCGTAATATGGGATAATGAAAGTAAACTTAAAGCGGATATTATTATAAGATTGCGCATAAAAACAGAGTGAAAATGAATTCTATTCAAAAACAATACCAAATTAATTAGTGTAAATTGTACGTAAAGCAAGGGATAAAGTTAACGTATTAATTGATTGTTTTTTATCATTCCTTAAAATCCTCAGGGAAATCGCTTTTAAGAAATCCCAGAGGGATTTACCATGAACGGCGAACGGTGAAACCCTCATGAGCGTTAGCGAATAACCCCTCACGCAAGTAATAGCCCCGACTTTTAAGCCGGGGTATATGTATTTGAGGTATAAAATCGGCGCAAGCACTGTTGTTTAATTGAAATCGTGCTGAATCCATGCGCCGAAAATGGGAATTTAAAAATTGAAATTCTTAAAAGCGATTTCCCTGAATAATCTTACGGCTACTTGCTGATTTAGTAGTGTAATGTGCAGGTTAGATCGTTTACTTAGTTAAAATAATCGGAGAGCCGGGTAGTGATAGCAAATTGGTTGGTAATACCCGCCTGATTATACCTAACATTAGAATAACTTAGGTGTATTTTCTTAATCCGGAAACCAAAACCCCATGAAAAACCTGCCATTCCGGGACTGTCATCGAGTTTGAGTTCCTGACGGCGTAAATAATTAAAACCACCCCGTAAAAAGAAACTTTTAGTGGGAACAAACTCAACTCCAAAAATCATGTGGTTCAATGTTTCTTGAATAAAACTGAGCGATTCCGTTTCTTCGGGGGTCTGTTCAACATTTGTTGGTTCGGGGTAGTTGGTTTGCTGATACGATAATTTAGGAATGTTTAAATGATGTGCTACAATTGAAAACCGGAAAGGGGCATGAGCTAATTTGGTAGCCATACCTACTTGGATATCGAAGGGAATCTCACCCGATTCTTCGTCGTATTTGGTTATTTGGGCGCCCATGTTTTTTAAAAGAATTGAGGCTGTGAATAGTTGATCAGCGCTGGTATAAGCTGCTCCTACATCCATTACTAAACCAAACGATTTATAGTTTTCGAGCTGCGAATAGATAGGTTTTACTATGGCGCCAATGGAAAAAATGCTATCGAACGATTTGTTGTAGGCAAGGTTTAAGGCCAATTCCGAAGTACCAAAAGTACCAAAGGTATTCCCATCGGTATCGGCATTAATAAATTCGCCCCCATTAAAATACTGCAACCCAATTCCAAAGGAACCAACCTTTGGTAAATTTTTACTATATGATACGAGCCCATAGTTAATATCGCTCATATAATTAACATACTGAATTGCAAATTTACCGCTGGTAGCAGCCGTAAGTAAGGCTGGATTTTCGTAGGCTAAAGTAATATCTCCATCGTTAATAGCAATGGCCGATCCGCCTAATGCTGAGGAACGCGGAGATAAGGGAACTGATAAAAAATCATACACATATTTTCCTCCAATTTGGCAAAAGCTTACTAAAGGGAGTAAAATGGCGACTAGTAAAAGCTGTTTTTTCAAGGTTTTCTTTTTTTTTGTAAAGATATAATAACAAACGAAACACCTGTTTTATTAGTATATAGGATGAATAAAAAACGGAATTAAATAGTTAATTGGCAGTTTCTCAGCCAGTAATTATGCGGAGGCAACCTTACAACCAATGGTGTCGTCTTTGGTTTGTGATTAATTTTAAAACTATTATATGATTCAGTTATCTTATTTAAGCGGGCAAAACAAGCAAAGATTTTCGGGCTCAACTATTTTTCTACTTCTTTCATTTGTTTTCTTATTCTTAAGCAATACCAGTAAGGCACAAAAAGATACCGAACACCAGGAGTATCAAACGTTGTTTGGAAACAATATAACCCATGGTGGCTATGGTGGTCTTTCCATTGGTTATACCAAAATTGGAACTAACGATGCATTATATTCAGGTTTTAAAGGTGCTTGGATAGTTGGGCACGGTATAGGAATAGGAATAGCTGGTAACGGCATGGTTACAGAGTTAGCCGCCGATTTATTTCCAAATCAGGAATATAGCTTTATTTCAGCAGGCTATGGTGGATTGTTGTTAGAACCTATTTTATTTGGATTAAAGCCCGTTCATATTTCAATGCCAATTATAATTGGAACCGGTGCTGTAGTTTTCGATAGCGGGAACTACAATGAAATGAGTAACAGTGATGTTTTTTGGCGACAATTTTTTGTGGTTGAACCAGCTCTTGAAATTGAAATGAATGTTACCCGATTTTTTCGTTTAGCAGTGGGAGGTTCGTACCGCTTCACTTCAGACACCGATATGGTTGTTACCGTTTTGAACGAACCCTATACGGTTGTTGGTAAAAACGACTTAAATACTTACAATGTTTATTTATCGTTTAAGTTTGGTAAGTTCTAATTTATCCTTGATTGGTTAAAAAAAGTGAATATATCAATCCCTCCAATAAATCGGAAACTGCACTAGGAATTGACACCATTCCGGTGCAGTTTTTCTTTAAAAGAGAACTTTTTCACTTCAATTTATTCGTACAGTAAAAAAAATTTCTTTCCTATCTAAGCTGAGCGATTTGACCCCGAGCCCTTGGGGGAAAAAGCGTTTTACTTTAGGTATAACCCCGACATATTCAGGTTTTTTGGAACGATGCCCTAATAATTAATCGGGAACAAAAGTAAAAATGGCCTCATTTTTTATAGATTTGCAGCAATAAACTGAAAAATAGTAAGCATGGAAACTGTGGTAAGTGGGATAAGGCCAACCGGAAACCTTCATTTGGGGAATTATTTTGGCGCCATCAAAAATTTTATTAAAATGCAGCAAGAACATAACTGCTACTTTTTTATTGCCGATTATCATTCGTTGACTACCCACCCAACTCCGGCCGATTTGCACGGAAGCGTTAAGCAGGTTTTGGCTGAATATTTAGCTGCCGGTCTCGATCCTGAAAAAAGCACCCTTTTTATTCAGAGCGATTTGCCGGAAGTATCGGAACTCTATTTGCTTTTAAATATGAATGCTTATGTTGGAGAGTTGGAACGCACCACTTCTTTTAAAGATAAAGTTCGGGCTCAACCCGACAATGTGAATGCAGGGTTACTTACTTACCCGGTATTAATGGCCGCCGATATCATTCTTCATAAAGCATCAAAAGTTCCGGTGGGTAAAGATCAGGAACAAAATTTGGAGATGGCCCGTAAGTTTGCACGCAGGTTCAATCACATGTACAATCAAGAGTATTTTCCGGAACCCGTACCTTTTAATTTTGGGGAACAATTAATTAAAATTCCGGATTGGATGGTTCCGGTAAAATGGGAAAATCAGAAGGTAACGGTATTTTTTTATACGAAGATGCCGATAGCATCCGTAAAAAAGTGATGCGTGCTGTAACCGATTCGGGTCCAACCGCAATGAACCAAGAGGTTTCAGAGCCAATCCAGAATTTATTTGCTATCATGAAGCAAGTTTCAACACCCGATACGCTCTTATATTTTACTGAAAAATATGCATCGTGCGAAATTAGGTACGGCGATTTAAAAAAACAATTGGCTGAAGATATTGTGAATTTTACAGCTCCAATCCGCGAAAAAATTATTGCCATAAAGTCCGATGAAGCCTATCTCTCAAAAGTTGCCCGGATGGGGGCTATTAAAGCGCGCGAAAGTGCCCAAAAAACCATTAAGGATGTGCGTGAGATTATCGGATTCAAAGCATTCTAAAAATTCAAATAGAAAGTAAGGTCGGTATTTTAGAGGCTACTGAAAAAGTCCCAAGTGTCAGAATGTTAATAAATTAGCAGTAAAATACAAGGTAAAAACTTGGTATTTTACTGCTTTTTTTGTATCTTAAGGGTCTAAAATAAAGATACTTAT
>JBAYKX010000088.1:0-18355 GCA_041664345.1 Salinivirgaceae bacterium | reverse complement strand
TAAGTATCTTTATTTTAGACCCTTAAGATACAAAAAAAGCAGTAAAATACCAAGTTTTTACCTTGTATTTTACTGCTAATTTATTAACATTCTGACACTTGGGACTTTTTCAGTAGCCTCCAATTAAGGCTCACTTTTTTTTATTAATCATTCAATTATAAATAAAGTAATAATCAATCAACATCTTCTTCTTCCCCTTCCATCAAACGATTTCCTTCTTGTTTTTTATCCTTGGCCTTATCAAAATCATCAACATAGGATTTTGCCCTATTTCTTTTTGGAGTCAATTCTTCAATTTGCTGCCCTAATCTTGCTTTTTCCTTATCTTTTGAGGCACCTAATATCTGAATCCCCAATTCCTGAATTGCTTTGTCATAGTATTCGTAAGCCATACGATAATTAGGAGGGCTCATTAATTCCATCGATATTTCACCGATACTAACCATACTAGGCACATGATTAACACTCCTTAACACTTCTTTGTACTCTACAATTGCTAACTTATACTCTTTTTTGTTTTTGAGTTTCTCAGCACCTTTATACACCTTGTCAACATCTGAAGGTAATTCTTGAGCCAGCGTTATACCAGAAAAAGCAATAACAACGAGCAGAATAAATGATTTTTTCATTCTAGTAACTATTTAATTAATGAACATGGGTATTATGAAAAATTTAAACGCTATTATTTGCAAATTGGGTTTCATCAATTTCTTAATTTTCCTTAAAATTAAAAATAAAACAAATCAGTTTTACCAATTACAAAATTATAATTACACAAATGATGCTTTAAGTCAGCAAATAGCTGCTTAAAAATCCTAAAATAGTATATATCGCCTTCTATAATTCTTCTGATATAAATACTTTTAACTGAAACTGGTTTTTTACTTGACATTACTTACAATTTGTTGTTCAATTTTATATTTTTTCAAAATAGATACTCTCATCTACAAAGTCCAAAAATAATAAGCACATTAATGAACAAAATAGTTTAATTAATCAAATGTTGCTTGATTGATTAAGAAAACAAGCTAATTTTGCAGACATGATTATAAATAGCGCCATAGTATTTTTACGAATTTTTGATTCAGTTTGTGATCTTTATGAATGGGGTCAGAAAATTATCAGAAAATTATCAAGAAAACCCTTATATTCTGAAGGCATCTTAAAAAATCATCAACCGGCATATACCATTACTCAACTTTCAAATTAAGAGTATTGCTTTGTAAGCAAGTATTTCCTGGGTAATCTCTCGTACATTTTAGCAATAACTATCATTGCTTATTTAAGGCAATCTTTAAACCCGTGAATGTACAGTTATGTAGTTTAAAAGCATATTCTTAAACCTATTAGGAATGTCCCAAAATTGGAATAATGGAAGAAAGATGCGTATTTAATTCACCGATTATGTTTTAATATTTCCAATTATCCATCTTTCCAACTCCCCATTTCCCCTCCTTCCCAGTTTCCCAATATTCCATCTTTCCATTTAAAACAATAAGCTAATAGTACGTTTTGCCTACATCGAACTGACAATACAATCGAAAATGGAGGTTGTAGTGTTTACTGTTGAAAATACTCTGCTCGCATTTGTACGTTAATTTGTTCTGTCTGCCGAGGAACAATGGCACAGTTAAAAGCCGAATTTAGTCTCTCACAAGTGCCAATGCCTGTTGTCGATATTATATAATTATACAGATTTTGGTCGGTATAAAATTTAACTTGACTTGTATAACTCACACTACAACCAGCTGTTTGTGTATATTTTCCGACAAAAAAACTGGAATCGAAATCAATTTTTGGAAGGGTTATAGTATCACAACTTTGGAACCAATTAACCCTTATTGAATCTTCAAAATATTTGTAATCGGAAGCATTAGTAATTACCACCTCTGCGTCTTGAAGTTTAATAGCTGAAAAACAGTTTTGGTTCAGATTGAATGATTCTATTTGAACATTTATAGGTTGTTCGGTATCATTTTGACTACAACTTATTATCAAACTAAACAATAAAGCTGCTAGAAATACTTTTTTCATAAATGGAATTCTTAGTTTCTTTCAAAGTTAAAACTATATTATATCCATTTACATTGAATTGCCAAAATAATTAAGCGGTCAACTTTTGTCAAAATGTTGAAATTATAAAAAAAATCAGTTGTTGTACGATTAATATTATTGCGGTGTAAATAATACGTAATCCCAAAATAAGTATGTGGAAACAGCTGATTCAAACTTGATTTTGTGCTCTTTTGTTTCATTGAAAATGACAGGGCCAAAATTCTGTACTGTATTCCACGAACTGGCTATTGTTTCAATGTAAATACCATCAATATACACATTGAGACTTTTGGAACCGTCACCTCCAAAATGAAAACTTGAAAGGCCATATTTACCTTTTCTTATTTTTGGAGTGGTCACTTCAATCCAGAAATATCCGCTGCTTATAACATTCAGACCATCATTATCCATGAATAGTCCTCTATTGAAATAGTACATTAAATAGTCACCATCCCATTTTATGCCTTTAAAATCATTCTGTCCGTCATAAAACCTGGCATAATATTTCTGGTAATATTCGCCTTGTTGCATATCAAAATGTTCCGTTACCTGAAAAAGAACAGGAATGGGGGTTGTATTGTTAGCAGGCAATTGACTGTTTATAGTGTGAATACAGCCATTTTTAGCAGGAATATTCGATTGTTTGTAATAGAATTCGGTATATGAATTATCAAGTGCCTTATTAATTTTAAAAACCCTTTCCTCATCAATTATTTGAATGTAACTGTTTTGAGTTATTAAATAATAAACCGTACTGGTTTTATTGAATGACGTAAAATAATTTGTTCCTGATATCAAGTGATTTTCCATATATTGGAAAAATCCATTGGTATCTGATTTGTGATCGCCATCGGTATCATATTTAGCAATTAAATCTGACAAATTGTAAATGCTATCGCGCTCATACAGAGAGTCAGGAACAGCTAAAACGGTATAGAATACCCTGGGTGTTGTGTTTCCAAATGTTATAGTAGTTAAACCCAGTGTATCTTTAAAACCACATTCATCCAAACCGGCAGTAAATATGGAATATTGTTCAGTTTCACTCAAGATATCATATACCGTTTTAGTGACAATATCCAATACATTATCAATATGATGAATGTAACCATTTGCAACCTTGATATCCCTTTTTATAATGGTGGCTTGTTTATTTAATACAATCTCAACTCCCTGCAAGTCGGAAGCAATATCATCATTCAATGCATTTTGGAACGATAATGAACCCGGACCGATTGTACCTGCACTAACAGATCATTTCAAGATATGATTGTATGCTAAATCCCTTAAAAAATCTATCTCAAAATCTTTGTACGATGATTTCTGATTTTTAGCATAAAATGCTTTCATGGCATCATTGGTAGGGAGGAACAGCGTGTAAGGTCCTCTAACACGTAATATATTTTCAACCCCGGTAAGCTCTAAAATCAAACCAAACTCTGAGAACTCATCAGGATTATTATAGACATAGTCGGTCATTACCATATCACTGTCATCCGTTGGCAACACCATCGGATCTTTCCTACACTGGCTAAGTATAAAACCAAGCAGAACTAATAGAGCCAATTGAATAGTGAATCTATAAATTCTAAGGTTTTTGAATACTGTTTTCATACTCTTATTTATTATATGTATTTTACTTTTATAATTATAACCGTTTCTTACTTCCAGAATATAAAATACTAACTGTTCAAAAAAAATCTGTTTTTAACATTCAATATTGTTTGGTTCAATAAAAAGGAGTCATGCGACTCCTTTTTACTTACTAATATACTAAAATGAACATAATTACTATTTATTGGAAATAACAATCTACTTTTATTTCAATTCACCACATAATTTTGTATCTATGGTAATGATATGTACCATTTTGTCATGTCACTACCAATATTATTTCTAACTTCAATTGAATCGGCTGGGTTGTCAAATTTACCACATACTCTATCAAGTAAATAAGCGGGATCACTTCTTCTTTCTGCAATACGTTTCAAATCGAACCATCTTTTTCCTTCAAATGCAAGCTCAAGAGCACGTTCATTCATAATTAAATCTTCCACATATTCCACATACGGATCTCCGCTAACTATAGTCACAGGAACTCCATTTGGATTTAAAATCACACGTCCACGAACCCCCAAATTTCTTCCCCACATGGTTGTCGAATATCCAGGAGGTTTTGGTGTTGCATTTTTAACGCCCGTATTCAAAAGAATTAAGGCAACACTCGATTGGCCTGATCTGTTTAGAGCTTCGGCTAACATTAATTGAAGATCAGAATCCCTGTATATGATTATATCAGCACTATTTAGGTATTGTGTAGGTAAGGAATATTTATTTACATAAACCTCTCCGGAAGCGGAAGAATCAAAACTAACTTTATAACCCCTGTACAAATCTCCTATAGCAGTTCCTGCGGCAGGCTTCTGATTATTAAAGGAGTCGATAAGAGCCGCAGTTGGTTTTACCATATAATTAAAATCTACATGCATCCATTCCTCAATATTATTTTTATGACCGGACTCAATTGAATAAGGTACATAAGTTCGTGCTGTTAAATTATAACCAAGTCCTTCAATTCCAACATTGAATTGATTTTGTAAGGGTTCCACAAATATTTTCGCCCAATCATCTTTATCGGATGCGGCAGTAAGCATCATGAATTCACCTTTTAAGCCGGTTTTATTATAATGCTGTCCATCTAATGATAATTTCAAATATTTAACTGCCTCCGCGTAATATCCCTCTCCTTTATCAAGATACAGTTCACCTATCAATGCATACAAATCAATAGGATAGCGATTAATGTCGAGTGAATCGTAAAAAGGCAAAAGTTCGTTCACTAGAGTATCTATAAGTGTATTCTTGTCAGTGATATAAACCGGAGCGGCAGAAAAATCTAAAGTATTGATATCGGTAGGCATAAAACTAACCTTACCGTATAATTTAAACAAGGTATAATAAGTCCAACTGCGCAAGGTAATCAGTGAACCTTGAGCTCCTTTAAATGCAACTGAATCAAAGTCCCGATCTTTACCCAAAATATTTTGCAAATTTGGTAAAACCTCATTCACATTCAGAATTATTTTATAAAAATCGGAAGGATCGAGGTAGGTATTAGAGTTGGACTTTTCATGTCTGTTAAGTGCAATCATATCGTTATCGGCATTGGCAGTAACATCTAATTGGTCTGATCGCAACCCATCAACTAACACCATTCCTTCGGCTACATTAGCCAAAAGTGCATAACATGCCAATTGCGATAACTCAGCATCTATTTTTGTATTGTAATGTTGATGGGGGCTGATGCGATCATCCATTTGAGCTTCGAAAAAATCATCGCTGCATGAACTAAAAAGGCTGGTAATCAGAGCAGAACAACCAATTATTCCAAAAATATACTTCATCTTATTCATAATTTCAAGTTTTTACAAGCTGAATTGAATTCCAATAATAACAGTAGGAGCCAAAGGTAGTTTTCCATAATCAATACCCATATAGTATGGACTGGATTGATACATGGTTTCAGGATCGTTACCTGAATATTTGGTAAAAGTTAATAGATTAGTTCCTGTAATATAGAATTTAGTTTCCTTATTAAAGCTACCAATGTTAGGAGTAGTATAACTTACCATTAACTGTTTTAGCCGCAGAAAGGAGGCGTCTTCAATCCATCTGTCGGAAAATACATTGTTACCATTAGGATCACCCCAAGTTGCTTTAGGTAATTCTGCATCAATATTGGTAGGTGTCCAACGATCAAGTACATCGGGGCTTTGGCTGGCATAGCTATCCATTGCCGTAGTTCTGGAACGCACATAATTGAACATTTCGTTTCCTATGCTATAGTTGAAAACTGCAGATACTTCAAACCTCTTAATTCCCAGTGCAGCAGTGAACGAACCAAATAAATCAGGATTTGGATTTCCAATTATTTGTTTGTCTTTTTCATTGATAATATTATTCCCATCCATATCTACAAATACCACATCACCAGCACCCATAGCTTTTCCATTTGGACCAACTATTCCGTTAGCTTCGGCATCGGAATTATAAACACCATTGGTTTTATAGCCATAAAAAGCATTTACCGGATTATTCACAGAAGCAATATACTCGGCACCTTCTACTTGTCGTGTTAAAAATTCGGTATTGGAGTTTATAAAGTCGAAACTTTTAATTTTACTACCTTGATAAGTAACGGCAGCATCCAACATCAATACTGCTTTTCCGATATAAAAACGCCCATTTGCACCAAATTCAAGTCCACTTATAGTCATAGCACCACCATTGTCTAAATAATCGGTATAACCGTATTGGTAAGGTAGTGTTTGATTTATTATAAGATTATTTACAACGGAGTGATGATAATCGATTTGAAAATTATAGGCTTTTTTGCCCACTGAAATATCGATTCCTGCATTTATGGTACTTTTACGTTCACTGGCCAACTCATCGTTGGTAATATAATCTTTTATTGGAGTACCTATTTGATCGTATCTGTAACCGGTATAGGTATCTTTTGACATAATGTAGGCCTTACTGAACATATTTCCAGTTTGAGAATAGGATCCTCTAACTTTTAAATCGTTAATCCAGGAAATATTTTTCATAAACTCTTCAGAGCTAACCCTCCAAGCCCCAAATACTGAAGGGTAAAAGTTATACCGATTTTCTTTATTAAAAGAGGAGGATCCATCGTAAGACATTGATATCCTAGCATAATATTTTTCCTGATAGTTATAATTAAAATCACCAAAATATGATACCCACTTCAACTCACTTAACTCCCCACTGCCCGATTGAAGATACCAGTATTCATCACTTGAGCCCAAACTACTAATCTCATCGGAAGGGGAATTGAGACTTATTCCAATATTGTTTTTATATTGATTATTCATTACACGCAACCCTCCAATTAATTTTACATTATGTACGTATCCATAAGTTTTTTTAAAGGTAAGGGTGGTGTGATTTTGAAAAGACCGGGATTCTGTGGTCATATCCATAGAGTTATTGAAAGCCGAATCAATATTTGGAATTCCAGTGGTCAATTGAACAACCCCACGGTTTGGAATAAATATTGTTTGACGATCGTTATTCACGCTCACACCGGTAAGGTTAGCAATGGATAAGTCAGGAGTAAAAGCATATCCAACTTTAACTGAAGCCACCGTTTGAAAATCACGTGTTTGCCCAAGGGCTTTATCAATAAGCACTGCAGCGTTACTTACATTAAAAGGATCGTTCGGATCACCGGCATCGTCGTACGGAAATAAATAAGTACCATCAATAGGACTCCTTGAGTGAGGTGTCATTAGTGCAGGTTTTAACAACGACGAGGTAATTGGATTTCTCTCCTCAGTAGGTCCCATATTTGACAGCTTATTTTGAGAAAGAGCCAGTTTGATGTTTGGAACAACCGATAATTTGTTGGTAATGTTGATAATACCGTTTAATCTAAGGTTGTATCGAGAGGCCGTCCAGTTGTCATACGCTCCTCCTTGACGAGAATAACCTGAAGATATATTATAAGTGGCAATATCATCACCCCCTTTAATAAAGATATAATACTTTTGCAAACCTGCAGGGCTACCAATTTCTTTTTGCCAGTCGGTATTGTTATTGAAGCGATAATAATCAGTACTCGATGAAGGATCTCCGTTCAACCAAGGGTATTTTGAGTTAATATCGATTGTGTTTTCGGGGTTACTGTTGTACAAATCGGTAAAATAAGGTTTAAACTGATCAGCATCCATCACTTCCTGATTTAGATTCGGAAATGCAATACCTCCATACATTTTAAAAATGATAGCCGAACTGGTTACTTTATTTTGTTCGGTATTTATGTTTAACACGCCGTTTGAACCTGCACTACCCAAATACCCTTCGCCAGCTTTGATAACTGAAATATCAACTAAATCATCCACATCAACCAAATCCAAGGGATTCAATAGATGTCCCTCAATAATTTGGTTTTTAGAATAGTTAATCTCATGAATCATTCCATCAATAAAAACCAAAGGTTCAGAGCGACCAAAAATAGAGGATATGCCTCTCAAATTGATCCAGGAATTATGGCCAGGCATACCTGAGTGCTCAATAATATGCAAACCTGGAATTTTACCGTTCAATGTTTGTTCGAATGATGATGCAGATGTGTTGTCAAATACAGCATTTGAAGCCAATGTTACCGCATTGGATGCATTTTTAACTTTTTCTGTTCCTATAAGTGAAGTATATTCCTCTTCATCTGATTTAAAGGTAATCTGTGTCAGGTAAATTACAATATCTTCTGCACTATTAATATACAATTCGGTACTGAAATAGCCTGGATAAGATACCATTATTTTTTCATTGAGTGATGGCAACTTAATGGTAAAATAGCCAGCAGAATCGGTTATGGTAGATTCACTATTGGACGAAACTGATACTACGCACCACTCAATAGCTTTACCTGTTCCTGATTCAAGGATTTTACCTGAAAGTGAAACTTGGCTTTCCTGCGCAAATGCACTGCAGACGCCGGAAAAAATGCCAACCAGCAAAATAATTAAAATCCGGACGTATTGTTTATAATTTGTCATGAAGTCGGTATTTAAATGTTTATGTTCTATACTGGTAATAATATTTTGTATTTACTTCAAAAAGACTTTTTTTTTATTTAATTAAAGCCGTATAAATGCTGCACTTTGCTGAAAACTAAATGGGTTTAAACTTTATCCAATCCCACCACAATCCAGTACTTACTGCAGATTCATATTTTATTTTATGTTCTTTGGTTTCAGTAAAAACTATTGGGCCAATACTTGTTTCATTATTATAACCACTGCCTATCAAATCGTAAAATACACCATCAATATAACAATTGAGTGAGCCATCGCCTCCACCAAAATGATTACTTGATAAGTTGTAAGCACCTTTTCGAATTTTTGGGGTAGTTATTTCAATCCAGAAATATCCACTACTGATTACATTTAACCCATCATCATCCAAAAATATCTCTTTCTTATGATAGTATAATAAGTAGTCAGCATCCCATTTTATACCTTCAAAATCATTCTCACCATCGTAAAACCTTGCGTAATATTTATGATAGTATTCACCCTGTTGCATATCAAAATGGTCGGTTACCTGAAAAATAACTTCAACAGGTTTGGTGTTACTAACCGGTAGTTGGCTGTTTACTGTATGAATACAACCATTTTTTGCTGGAACATTCGATTGTTCGTAATAAAATTCGGTATAAGTATCATCCGTTCCTTTATTCACTTTATAAACCCTGTCTTCATCAATAATTTGAAGGTAGCTGTTTTGTGTTATTAAATAATAAATAGTTTTCTTACTATTGAATTTAGTGAAATAATTGGTTCCTGAAAGAAGGTGGTTTTCCATATATTGAAAAAAACCATTGGTGTCTGATTTGTGATCGCCATCGGTATCGTATTTAGCAATTAAAGCGTTTATATCTTGTACACCTTCGCGGTTATATAATGAGTCGGGAACGGCAAGAATGGTATAGTAACACCTAGCAATTATATTCCCAAAAGGAATCTCTAGTTTAACCAATGTATCATTAAAACCACATTCATCCAACCCAGCTACAAAAATGGTATAACCACCGTCATCCTTCAACACTTCATAAACGGTTTTGGTAACAATATCTAAAACATTATCGACATGATGAATATACCCATTAGCCACTTTAATATCTCTTTTTATGATTGTAGCTTGTTTGTTTAATTCAATTTCACTTTTACCGTTAACTACAATTAAATCGGAAGCCACATCATCATTCAACGCATTTTGATAAGGCAATGCACCTGAACCAATTATACCTGCGGCAACAGGACCTTGCAAAATGTGATTGTATGCCAAATCCGTTAAAAAGTCTTTATCAAAATCAAGGTAGGATGATTTATTATTTCTAGCATAAAAAGCTTTCATAGCATCGTTAGTAGGAAGAAACAAAGTATAAGGCCCTCTTACGCGCAATAAATTTTCAACCCCGGTATATTCCAATACTAAACCAAATTCTGAGAACTCAGGGTTATCGTAAACATAGTCAGTCATTACCATATCACTGGCATTTTTCGGCAACTCCATTGGATCTTTTTTACATTGGCTTAGCATAAAACCAAATAGCACTAATAGAGCCACTCTAAAAGTGATGATTCTAATGCTTTTATTTATAGTTTTCATATTTTATGGCGTTATATGCTGTAAACTTATTATCTGCTGTAGGCCGTATTTTGCTTCAGATTTTTATTATATTTTAACTCATCCTCATGAATAGGAAGAAAGTAGCCCATGGTATCAATAACCTTTGATTTCATGATATTAAGTTCTTGGGTGTTTTTTGCTTTGGCTAACAGGATATCGGCTAAAAACTGGTAGTTTTCAAAGCTGTTTCGTTTAGCCACTCTTAAAAGATCGAACCAACGTTTTCCTTCGGCTCCAAATTCTCTTCCTCTTTCCTCTAGCAAAACCAATCGGAAATCCTCTCTGCTATAAGTACGCACAAAGGTTGCGGTTCCTCCACCTCTAATTGCTAATTCTTCAAGCAAATCGTTGGCTGCCGGTAAATTACTTTCCGAGAGTTCCACAAATGCCTCAGCTTTCATTGCTATTACATCGGCATACCGGTAATAAATATAATTAGGATCAGGATAACCAACAGTAGTTCTTGCTACTTGACCGATTTCATCAGCACCAGTATATTTCCATTTTGGTGTTTTAGTACCAAACTTACGCCGATCATTATTATCAAAATTCATTTTTGTAACATTTACGGTTATCCCATTGAAAATTGAATATATGCCCCAATCATTTTCTTTTAACACATAACTGTATTGCATTTCAAAAAGGCTTTC
Source organism: Salinivirgaceae bacterium (assembly GCA_041664345.1). Classification (GTDB taxonomy): domain Bacteria; phylum Bacteroidota; class Bacteroidia; order Bacteroidales; family SZUA-534; genus GWE2-40-63. The sequence continues at coordinate 7,430 of JBAYKX010000088.1, read as the reverse complement.
CTTCTGCGAATTTCCAGGAAAATAGAGGTTAAACATGGTTGTATCAGGTTCTAAACTATAATTTGCCGATTCTATTGAATCACAGTAATCAATACAACTCTGATAGTCTTCCTTCCATAAATAAACATCGGCTAATAGTGCCTGAATGGCATATTTATTGGCATGTCCTAATTCAGTTGTTTCCGAGGCCAAAGTATTTGCCAATTCCAGATCGGCAACTAACTGTTTTAATACAACATCCTCGGTGCTTGTAGGAATATAAAATTCAACGGTATCAGAAATGGTCGGTCTCAAAACTAAGGGTACATCTTTCCATAAACGAACCAAATAAAAATAGGATAGCGATCGTAAAAAAAGCATTTCCGATTTAATTTGATTTACAATGGGAACTGTTAATGTTTTATCCATATCCTGTTGTACCAAAGGTGCATAGTACATAACTGAATTGGCATAATTTATTACTTTGTAATAGGTGCCCCACTTTACTTTGCTATTTGTGGTTGAAATATTATTAATACCAATGGCACTATAATCTCCACTGTTTGTAGATACATAATCGCCCCTTACTTCACCCAATAAGAAGGATTGTTCGGTATATTCGCGGGCAGCATCATAAGTAGCTGCTACTACTGACATTACATCGCTTTTGGTCTTCCAGAACTCCTCCTGAATTAGCACATTCTCAGGTTCCACATTTAGGAAATCCTCACAGTTTGTAAACAATGCTACAATCAGGATAAAACCTATTACTGGCTTAATAACTACCGAATATTTTAAAACTACCATGGCCTTTGATATTTGTTTTTTTTTCATCTTTAGAATACTATGCTAACACCTAATGTATAACGGATACTTGGCGGAGTACGACTGTAATCTTTTGGTAACTGATCAGGTCTTGAGGGCATTCCAACTTCCGGATCCTGTCCTGAATAATTACTCCAGGTGTACATATTATAACCTGTGATATACATTTTCAATTCCTTCAAATTAATTTTTTGGGCAAAACTTTTAGGAAAGTCATACGTTATAGAAGCCGATTTGAAACGGATAAAAGAACCATCTTCAACAAATCGGCTTGAACCCAACCAGTTATAACCTTCCCCAAATAGTGCCCGTGGCATATCAGTTTCGTCACCTTCGCTTCTCCATCGCGAATTGGTAGCCGTACTTTGGTTATCGAAATTGTACATTTTCTCAGTATCCATTCGGGTTTGATTAATAATTTCGTTACCTACGCGATAATAAAGAAAAACATTCACTGTAAACCCTTTATAACTTGCTCTTGGTCCAAACCCTCCCATAACTATTGGGTTTGTATTGCCTAAATAGATTATATCCAGTTCATCGATTTTGCCATCATGGTTCCGATCTTCATACTTGGCATCTCCGGCCTTGAATTCATAATAACCTCCATCGTTTTCAGTATGAATCATACGCATTGGTACTGTGGAACCTATTTCATACACCAAATCTCCATTGGCATCTTTAACATAGGTGTCATTCAAATCGGAGTAACCCCCTAAATAATTATACCCGTAAAAAGCCCCCATAGGTTTACCCGCCACAATTTTTGTTTTATATTCGCCATTCTCTGTCATAACACCGGTCTCCGACTGAAAATTACTAGGCAAATCAATTACCATGTTTTCGTTGTGCGAAATGTTGAAATTAAAGCTAAAAGTAAAGTCTTTACGTTCAATAACTTTATAATCGATGGAGGTTTCAATTCCCCTATTTGACATGGTGCCTTCATTGGTAGCATAATTGGTAAAACCCGTTTGAGATGGAATGTGATTGTCCCACTCTACAAGATATAGGTCATGTGTCGTTTTGTCGTACACATCAAATTCCACATTTAACCTGTTTTTAATACCATAAAACGAAAATCCGATATTTAATTGTTCAATATTTTCCCATTGAAGCGCTGTAAGTTCCATATTGGTAGGCCGAACTCCGGGAATACCCATATAATTATAAGAATTACTTGCATCATACTCATTAAAATAAAGGTAATTATCGCCGGGTGTATTGCCTGAAATACCCCAACTTCCACGGATCTTAAAATCGTTAATGAATTCCAAATTTTTAAGGAACGATTCTTCAGATACCCGCCAGGCTAGCGATGTAGCCGGAAATACTCCCCAACGCGATTCAGGGCTGTATTTAGAGTTACCTTCCACTTTAGCACCTAAAGTAACAATGTACTTATCGTTAAACTTGTAAGTTGCATTGGCAAAAAACCCCAACGACCGAAAATCGGTGGCCCATGAATCTTGAGAAACAATTACTTTATCGCCAACAGTGGAAGTTTCATAAGGAGAAAAACCTAAGGAAGTTGTTTTCTTATAAAACCTTGTATTTGTTCCTTCAGCATCAAACTGACCAAGGAATACCAAGTCGTGCAAAGCTGACTGAATGGGCTTGTAAATAATTTTTGTCATGCTGTACAGCGATGTTTTATTGGTAAATTCATTCACAGCTTTATTGGTTGATTCTGAATAATAATTAGCTCCAATTGCCTTATAAGGTAAAAATTTTTCCATTTTTGTATCGAATACATCGAGCGTAAGAATGGTATTTAATATAATTTTATCGGTAGCTACGTAATTCAACGTAAAACCCGCCCGCACATTATCTTTGTATCTTTTAGCCCCAGCCAGATTGGCAAACGCCACCGGATTGGGTATCTCTTGCGCTGAACCTTGTAGTGTAGTGCTTGGCGTAAAATAATTAGGATACACCACATTGTTGCTATCCCGCTCATAAACCGATTGATTGGGACTTTTACGATAAGCCATGGTTCGGAGGCTTTTTTCATTAGTGTAATAATTGTCTTCGTAATCGTAATTGTTATCCTGGTCGTACCGGGTGTACATAATATCGGTATTGAATTTCAATTTCGTAGAAATATTATAGTCAAAAGCCGTACTCAGGTTAATCTTTTTTAGCCCTGTACCAACGGTAGTTCCCCCTTCATCAAGATAACCGACTGAAACTTTGTAAGCTGACTTTTCACCTCCCCCTTTCACTGCAAAGAAATGCTGTTGGGTATTAGCTACATCTGTAATTTCTTTTATCCAATTTGTATTTTGCGCATAATTCCAATATTCATTCCCCAACCAATCCGGATTATACGATATTTCTTTATTTGGCCACTTATCTACTAAAAAATTCTCGCGCATTAATGTGTTGTATTTTTCTTCGGCAATAAGCATCGAATAATCACTTCCATCGAGCATGGGTAATAAATTGGGTTCATGGGCCTGAGTAAATTTAAAGGTATATTCAAAAACCGGTTTCGAACGGGTACCCCTTTTGGTTTTAATCATCAGCACCCCGTTAGCGGCTTTCGAACCCCAAATAGCAGTAGCACCTGCATCTTTCAATACCTCAATAGATTCAATATCTTCAGGAGCCACATCAATAAGATTTCCAAATTTTTCCACATCGGCACTGGCGATATTGAAACTTTCGTCCACTTCAGTATCATACGGTATTCCATTAACAACAATTAGGGGGCTGTTTTTTGAATTTAACGTTGCAGTACCCCTGATACGGATATTCAAACCAGCACCCGGATCACCTGACATGGAAGTAATATCCACATTACCTAAGCGTCCCTGTAACATTTCTTCCACGGAACTGGTCATGCTCGATTTCATTTCTTTCATCTCAATCCTTCCAACGGCAACAGCCTGATCACGGATAGTAGTAACTCCATCATTACTCATTTTTTCACCCACAATGGTAATATCGCCCAATTGGGTTGAAGTTTCCTCCAAGGTTATATCAATGCGGGCACGTTTGTTTATTTTCACCAATTGTTTCTCAAAACCCAGCATAGAAACCTGAATGGTTCCCGTGCCTGAACTTACTTTAACAATATAATTACCATTTATATCGGTAATGGTTCCATTAAGGTACCTGCCGTTTGCATCTACCTCTACTATGTTAACTCCCATAAGAGGTTCACCCAGTCCGGAATCTTTTATCTGCCCACTTACATAAATACTCTGGGCCATTGCAGTATAGGTTGAACCTATTAACAGCGTTGTGAAGAAAAGTATCAGGTATATTCTTTTCATAGTTGGAGTGTTGTATATACTTAAATTTATGCACTAAATATTATAATTCTATTGCTTGGTAATTAATACCTTGTTTATTTTATGAAGAACTCCCATTTCAACAAGGCGGTCAGCATCGGCATGGTTAATAGTTACTACTTGTCCGGTTTTATCCTGAACACTTAAGTTATAAACCCCATTTGAATTGAATGTAAGGGTTTCATAGACAGTAATTTTACTAATTACGGTATCTACGCTTTCTGTAGTTGCAATACCAGAGAATTTATTATCATCGAACGCCGCTTGATATTTCACAAAATGATATTTGAGAAAATTCACCAAGGTATCCTTGCTTGTTACTGATGGAATCAGATTTGCTGCTCTGGCATCGGCAATAGCCTGATTGGTTGGAGCCAGCACCGTCCATTGGTTCGAAATCTTTTCATCCATAAAACTCACAAAGTATATTTGGTCGTTCTTATCTTCGTTATTTGGATTTTGCTTTTTAGCAATTAATTTTGCCGAATCGAGCAATGCAAAAAACTCAGAAAGATCAGGATCCGCTTTCATGAGCATTCCTGCTGTAGATGGCCTTTTTATGGTGTTATCCAAATAAAGTAGGTTGCCATTTCTTTCGTTATCAATTTTTTCTTTCACTGAAACAGCATCCACATTCTGGTTTCCACCACCATAAATAAACCCGTCTTTATAATGCAAATAATTGTTTGAGGTCATCCGGATATATCCTTCGCCAGCAAAATTATCTTCACCATAAACACCTTTTTGATAATAATCGCCAACAAATTTAATTATTTCAGTACCTTTCATTGTCATCCAGGTGTCACTGCCGGGAACTTTTTCCACTTCAATGTAAGTATTACCATTGTTGTCGATATTTGTCCTAATGCCATAGGATAAAAGCAAGTCGTTGCTAGGAGCAAAAAGTGTCACATCCTGATAAGATTTGGTTAATGCGGATATAGCTTGAGCTTCATTCAACGCATATAAAAAAGTGGTATAATCTTTTTTGTAGAAAATAGGCCCGGGTACACAACTAAAAACGTTGGGCTCAAAATACCTTTTTGTCTCATACACAATGCCGTTGCTGCACATTTTTGTTGCTGATTTATTGATGTCAGTGTCCACATCAATATATACTGTATCGCCATAGAAATTAACTTCCCGTTTAATCATTTTAGAAGGAAGTGATAACCGGTTGTTTATTTGCGACTGCACCAAATATTCGTAGAAAAACATTGGAACTGTGCTATCTAATTGGGTATATCCATTTTGAAACAATGTCTTATTTATGAATTCCTGCAGGGCTTCATTGGTTGGAACATAAGCAGTAAACATACTATTCTGCCAAGTTTCGACACCGCCACCGGGACCCTTTTCTTGAGCTATATTCATAATTTCAGAATAACTCTTTTCGTAGGTATTTTCTGTTTTATCCTCGGTTAATCTTGGTGTACTATAAGTGGCAAAATTTTGCGCTATATTATAAAACAGGCTATACTTGTTAGGATTCTCATACAGATACTTATTAATGGTGGGCATAGGAGCCACAACTTTATCGACAAAGTAAATAAAACCACTTGATGTGCGGCCTATTTCAGTAACGCTTCCTTCGCCCCACGCCATTCCAAATTCTCTCCATTTACTCTCTGGAAACATAAATTCATAGTCGTATTGTGCATCGCCAAAATAGTCATGAAAATATTCGGTGGTGAATAGGGGAACCCAAGTTACGGTTCGCCTTATCCTAATATCTTGATTTTTAAGCCCAGTACCAAAATCATACATTACACCTCGCTCATAATAATCGGCAGGTGTTCCATAAGTTTCCTTCCGGTGAAACAATGCACCGTATTCCCCAACACTATCCTCAATTGCTCCCCAGTTAATTTCATATATCAACTGTTCACGGGTACGTCCATTGCCTATTATACTTTGTCCAAAAATTTCTTTGGCTTCTTCTTTACTAAAATCGTCAACCGAATTTTTATTTACTTTTTCAAAGTAAGCCTCAAAAGCACTGTCGTTTGGTGCAAACATTGTAAATCGCTGACGTTCAATAGAAACCCTATATCCTGCCTTATCCATCAAGGCTAAATAATGAGTATAGTTTCCTCTTCCCTCCAGTGTTTCAATATTTGATCCTCCCAACCATGCTGGTGGATCAAAACGATCTTGAGCATCATCAATACATCCATGAAATACGGATGCAAACGTTAGCAAAACCAAACAAACTATAGTTAATTTAGATTTCATAATATAATTATTAATTAGCTTCATTTTATTATTAGCAATTAAAGTGTTTCTCACTGTGACTATAATTAACAAATTTTTATTATTTTATAAATTCTATTTAATAAACAATTGACTTGTCCTGTTAAAAATTAAAAGAATTTAAAATTAAACTTAGTTGAAATATATATGTGCATTTCCCTTTTTGTACTAAAACCTTACTTCCCGTTGAAAAAGCATAAAGTAAGCAGTACAAAAATATAAAATAATTTTAAAACCCTAATCAATTAGTGTAATTTTTACAATTTGTTATTAATTTTTTTTAATCATGAACACAATAAACTTAAAATAAAATAGTTACAAAGAGCCTAGTGTACTGACCCTCGTCACATTTCTAGGGATAAAACTAGGAACTTCTTTTAATTTTAAATCTTCCGATTTAGCCAATAAAAAGTATTATTACGTCACTTTATGCCTTTTTCAGCTAAAAGTGATGTCTAATTGTAAAAATAACATACAAAAAGTTAAGCTATTTTAAAGATAACAAGCTGACTAATTCATTTCATTAAAGTTTTGTAACTACTCACTCCCAAAAAATTAAAATAATCCGCCAATTGGCGGACAATACCAAACAAACAACTATCAAAACTCAAGGATTCGAGTATGTAGAATGCTTGTTTATCCAATTTTTTCGGGATCGATTTTCTTTACTACCTTGTACTTCCTTGGCCATTTTTCCTTTTTTTATTTGCTCATTGTATATTGAGCATTTGATATTGTTCTTTTTTTCATTCTACCAGCCTTCATTTATTGCGGAGTAGTAACAAATATTTCGGCTAATTCATTTTTTGAGGTGTTGGCTACTATATTCCTATATTTGAATCGATGTTTTAACCACGAATAAACGAATTATTTTTTATAATTCGATTTGTGCTTATTTGATCAAACGTTCACAACATGCCCCTATAATTTTATTGCTCTCATTTTTATATAACCTAAATTTCTAAATTGAAAATTACACTAACGGTAATTTCTGTTTAATCTTCGTTCTTGTGAATTTTTACAAAGTTTGGCTGCTCTTTTTAATTTAAGAGGAGGCTTTGTTTGTGGTTTTTA
>JBAYKX010000087.1:0-18543 GCA_041664345.1 Salinivirgaceae bacterium | reverse complement strand
TTAAAGAGTTCTTGGGCCGTAATTATTTTATTGAAGCAGGTGGGCTTACAAAGGGAATTTATTTCTTAAAGCTTACAAGCCAGGATAAAATAGCTACGCTAAGGTTTGTAATTCTTTAATTATTCATAACGTCTGAAAGAGCAGGTCTCCCCGGCCTGCTCTTTCTTTTTATCGGCTAAAATTGGATGCTATTCTTTCCCTAATTGGTTCAAAAAACACGGTTATTCAAAAGATTTTGATATTCATCAAATATCCATTGTGTTTTCTAATATTTAAAACATTACCATCTTCGAAAAGCAAATATTGCCCTTTAATGCCGGTTAAAATCCCTTGAAAAGTAGGGTCATTATCAAAATTCACACTTTTAATTTTTTCAGGATATTTTTCAACCGGATAATAAATATGGGTGACCTGATTTTCTGGAGTAATATATTTTTGTAACTCAATGGGAATTCGGTTTGAAAAATGAGCTTTTGAGGCTTTTAAATCGGTAATTTCTTCTACTTTTCCCGACAGCATTTTTCGCCAATTGGTTTTATCGCTTAAATAAGGTTTTAAAGCAACTTCTATCAAACCGGCTAATTGTCGGTAAGGTGTTTTTGCAAGTTTAATGGCATATTCAGCTCCCTGGTCAATCCAGCGGGTTGGAATTTGAGTATGGCGGGTTACCCCAACCTTGAGTTCACTGGTAAATGCTAAATATACATAATGGTCAATCAAATCGTTTCTTTCTGACCATTCCATATCGCGCGAAATACCTTCATGGGCTCTGTTAAGTTCCGGACGAATTACCCCTTCATCGGTTTGAGGTAAGGAAACAAAGCAGGGATAACAATATCCTTGTGAAAATGACTTATTGGTTTTTTTGCCACAGTGAATACAATTAATAGTCCCTGTGAAATTCCATTCAATGGTTTTTCCAATCCAGCTATTTATTAACTGAACTTCGTTGCTAAATTTCAGTGTATAAGTCACCGGATTGGTTAACTCCGAATCCATTTTAAGAAGATTTCCAATAAGTTCCATGTCTGTAGTACACTCTATTTGTTACAATTTTACATCTTCAACCGTTTATCTACTGAAGCTTATCTTCTTAATATCCCAGTAATACGTCCTTTCTCAAAGCTCTCTTTTTTGGTTCCGATAAACCAAAGTCGTTCCCATAGAGGGCATTTTCCCATTCGCCATACATTGGATTGGGTAAAATTATGTACTTGTCACCAAATTGTTTATACAACGAATCAACCAATGGAAAACCCAAGTCAGTTCCGCGATGTGCAAAATCTTCTGAAAAGTCAGTTAAATTATCTCCCACATAAAGCAATACATCAAAGCTATGTAATACTTGGTTTCTTCGTCCTGTTTTATCGCTGTTTTGATTCAGCGACCTCAGCAACAAATGAATACTATCAGCAAAAGGAAAATTTTCAGCTTTTAAATTGTTAAGTGTATTTTCCATTTCGTTAATTTTCCGATTGGATATATAAAATAGTTCAACCCCCCTGCTTTGCACATATTGGGTAAACTCTAAGGCACCTGGTAACGCCTTAGCCTCAGCTTTTTGCGTCCACTCATTCCAGGTGTCTTTTGTATAAACTTCACCGGTTTTTATAAGGTGTACTTCAAAAGGACTGTTGTCGAGTAGTGTTTCGTCAATATCAAAAATAACGGCAGTAGGTTTGTTTCCAGCATGTTTCGCAAGATGGTCGTCCAATTTAATTTTTGCTAATTGATACGCTTGATAATAGCAAGCTCTCATTTCAGCCGACTTTTGATACCAAGCTGTGGCTAACACCAAATGTTCATTTGTCGATAATTCTTCATTTGAATTAACCTGTGTAAAGCCAGAATTAAAACTGCTTACAATAATAATAAGTAGCAGAAGTAGTTTATAATTTCTATTCATTGCAATTAATTTTAGGGGTTTCTTTTTTTTGATTAAACAGTAAGATGTCTTTTAGTTTTAAAATAATTTAAATTCGAATCAAACAAGTGGATTATATTTTAAAATTGAAGGCACTAAAGTAAGCAGAATATGGTAATCATTAGCAATTTTAAAAAAAATGATACTTTCTTGTAACAAATTTTGAGGCTTTCCGTCACTTACCTGTAGCCAGTTTAAAAATGAACATAGAAGAATATAACACAACGGTTGATTTGTATTCAGATGGTGTTTATCGGTTCATCCTTAAGAATATAAAAAACGAGGAAAAAGCCAAAGACATTGTTCAGGATACTTACGAAAAGTTATGGATAAATGCCGGGAACGTGAATTTTCAGAAAGTGAAAAGTTATGTTTTTACAACCGCTTATCATACAATGATTGATGTTATTCGTAAAGAAAAACGAATGACTGATTTCGAAAATGTGAGAGAAGAACGATATTCCCATAACAAGCAGTATTCCGATTTAGGTGAAATACTAAATCATGGGCTAAACAACCTGAACGAAATTCAACGTTCGGTAATTTTACTCCGCGATTACGAAGGGTATTCATACAAGGAAATTGGAGAAATTACTGGGTTAAGCGAACCTCAAGTGAAAGTTTACATATTTAGGGCACGGGTTTACCTGAAGGAGTTTATTGGAAGCATGGACGCTGTTATATAAAGATAATAAGATCAAAAAAAGCTGTATGAGGATTAATCGTGATAATTACGAGTCTTATTTAGTAGATTATGCCGAAGGTACCTTGGCCTCGCAATTAGTCCGTGAAATGGATTTATTTCTTCAAGTAAATCCTGATATTTGCTATGAATTGGAGTTGTTCCTTGAAAATAAAATAAATAGTTCAACAATTTCTTTTCCCGATAAAGCAAGTTTAAAAAATATTCCATTTTCAAAGGCTGAGGTCGATTCTGAGTTTTTCCAACAACAATGCATTGCCTGTATTGAGGGATATTTGTCGGAATCGGAAAAAGAAATATTTTTAAAACTAGTTAATTCAGAGCGGGTTAAGAGCAATGAATTGAAGTTGTTTCAAAGTACCGTTCTTATTCCAGAACCGATTCTATTCAATGAAAAACTTTTAATTAAAAAATTTCCCGAGAATGAGGTAATTGATAATGAATCATTTGAATGGTTTTGTATTGCCTCTTTGGAAGGGTGGTTGGATCAAAAGAGTAACCTTGCTTTTAATCATTTTTTGACGCTTCATCCTGATAAAAAAATGGATTTTGATACGTACCAAAATACCCGATTGGTTCCTGATTATTCCGTAAGTTATCCTTCTAAGAAACAGTTAAAGAAGTTTATTTTATTTTCTGCTCGTGTCAAAAAATACTTGGCTTATGCTTCTTCAACCGCAGCCATACTTGTGTTTGGTGCTATGTTGTTTTATTCAACTCAATTAAGCAACAAGTTACAATTAACCAGCAGTTTAGTAAAAAATAATACACTGAATGCAAAAATTAGCGAGCAAAAATATATTCCGATGGATGAAACAGCAGCCATAAATTCATCAGATTATAAACATCAAAGTGAAAATTTGTTAAGGAATAAAAAACCAACAAACATTGAGAAACATAACAACGATTTTGATCAATTAAGTCAGAGTGTGGAATTAATACCAATGAATCCTATAAAGGTTTCTATTTTGGAATGTCCACCTTGCCAACAACTTTTTGTTGAAGGAAAGGAAATCCAATATTTTGAAGAGGGATTTGTTGAAAACAGCCCATTATTATTGGATGAAAGGTCAAAAACCAAGCATCTTGACGAAAAGGAATCTTTAAATTCGAAACTTTGGAATATTACTCAGGTTGGCATTTCAGGAATTAGCAAATTAACAAAAACTGAAATTATTATCAAAAATGAAGAAGAAAGACAAAAAACAAAAATAGCTTTTAATAGCAGGTATTTTGCTTTTTCAACTTCAGTAAAAAGCAAACAATTTAATTAGTAATTTAATTCTTAAAACTATGAAAAATAAGTTATTATATGGTGCTATGGTAATTATAAGTTTAATTTCTTTTAGTACAGTTTCAAAAGCGAATGCAATAATGGGCAACGATACCATTAACGTCTCTAAAACTCAAATTGAAATGGAGGATACAGTTGCTCAAAAAGATTCTTTTTCAGAAATTGAAAGCGACCTGGATTCAATGAAAGAAAAGAAGCATAATTCTGACACAACCAGAATTCGTATAGGCAAAATGAAAATTGCGGTTATTGAGGATGGAAAAAACATAATTATAGACGGTAATGATTGGGATGATGATGATGATATGGATGAAGACTGGACATGGAATGAGGAGGATTCGGATTCCAATCAGAAGCATCACAAGAGTGATCGTTTTCAACCTCATTGGGCTGGTATTGCCATAGGTTTGAATAATTATGCTACATCCGATTTTTCAACTTCACTTCCACCCGAATACCGGTATTTAGATTTGAATACAAATACATCGTATCAAATTGATTTAAATTTAGCCGATGTCGGTTTAAATATTGTGAAGCAAAGAATTGGCCTTGTTACAGGGATTGGTTTCCGATGGAACAATTATAAGTTTTCGAACACCAACTTAGTACTTTCTAAAGGACCCGATTCATTAATGTATTCGTATGATAGTACAAAAAACTACTCTAAGAGTAAAATAGCCATAACTTATTTAACTATTCCGGCATTAATTGAGTTTCAAATACCTACTCAAGGCGAAGATCTATATTTGGCTGTAGGGGTTGAAGGTATTTTAAAATTAGGTGCACATTCAAAGAATAAAAATGAATCATCAGGTTATAAAATAAAGAATAATTCTGATTTTTATATTACACCCTATAGTTGGGATCTGACAGCTCGAATGGGGTATGGAAACTTTGGTATTTATGCCGATTACCACATGAAACCATTGTTCAAGGAAAATGAAGGACCAGAGTTATATCCATTTAGTGTAGGTGTTTCATTGAATTTTTAACATCTTAATAGTATTTATCATTTTGTTAGATGGCATAATGAATTAAAAGGTCAAATTCAGCAACCTTATTCATCATTCAAAGGCTGAAATGGAAAATGGTTGTTAATAAAATCAAAAAGAAGAGCGGAAATTAATTCCGCTCTTTGTATTTTTGGTCATTATAAAGTGAATGTTCACTGGTATAAAAAGATTGGTGAAGGAATTAATTTGATAATTTGAAAGAAAGCAATTATATTCATTGCAAATTAATTTGATGAATTTTATAACTATACAAAAAAGCAAAATTTTAGGCTTTCCCAAAAAAGCAATATTTTTTTTGGGACTGTTTTTATTTTGTTTCCAATTTCATGCAAAGGCAACTAAGTATTCATTGGACTCTACTTTTTTGGTTGATAAGGTAGCAGGCATTGATTCAACTATTTTCCTTCCTATCTACGATTCCACACAACAAATATGAATTATTAATCTTCATAACCAGAAAATTTCGAATCAACTACTCCTTTATATCGATTCACTGGCTATCCAAAAGTATAAATTATCACAATATAGAATTTTAATCGAAGGGGAGAGGTCGGTATCTATTTGGTCAGAATATCCAGTTAAAGAAATTTTTCACTTAAATAAAAAAAACAATTCAATATTGGTTGAAGCTCTCTCTGACAAGGGCAAATTGGTTTCAGAGAGAATAATTATAATTACCCATTATGGGGTTTTTAGTAGCCTAATAGCTTGGGTTTTATATTCTATCCTCCTTATTGTTCTTGCTATAAGTATTTATTTTTGGGCGGATTTGCGTATAGCTCGTGATAAATATTTATTGGAAACAGAAATTGTAAACCGTACCAGAGAATTATCGGATCAGAAAAGTAAATACGAAGAACTGCTCACTAATTATTTACCAAAAGAAGATTTTGAAAAACTGCAGGAATCTACCAAGGAAAAAACCCAACGGTTTAAAATGGTTACGGTTTTATTTTCTAATATTTTAGGTTTTACTGAAATTGCGGAACAAGAAAACGCAGAGCGGTTGATTGATGATTTAGATCGTTTCTTTTTTGAATTTGATGAAGTGGTGCAACGGTTTCATTTGAAAAGATAAAAACAATTGGTGACTCCTATATTTGTGCAGGCGGTATTCCACAAAAGAATCGTACCAACCCAATAGAAGTAGTTCTTGCTGCTTTTGAAATGCAACAATATTTGAATTTCATAAAAGAGCAATACAGTGTAAAAAATCATAAAACCTGGGATTTGCGGATGGGTATCCATACCGGACCAGTATTTAGTAATACTTCAGGCAATAAAAAACGACTGGAAATTTGGGGCGATACAGTGAATATTGCTAGCCGAATGGAGGCTTCCGGTGAAATAGGAAAAGTGAATATTACGGGTATGACTTACGAATTGGTTAAAGATTATTTTCTATGTAAGTACCGTGGTAAGATGCCGGTAAAATATAAAGGCGAAATTGATATGTATTTTATCGAAGGATTTAGGCCAGCCTTATCAATTGATGGTTTTGGTTTAAAACCGAACAAGGCATTTAACATTCGGCTTGCCTTAATTAGGTTTGATGATTTAGAAGAACATGTAATGAATATTCTTGAAGAAAAGTTACCTCGGAATTTATACTATCATAATTTGAAGCATACTATCGATGTTACGGTACAGGTTGAATTAATTGGGCGTGGTGAAAACATCAGCGATGAAGAATTGTTACTGCTTAAGACAGCTGCTCTTTTTCATGATACGGGCTTTACAGAGGTTTATAAAGATCATGAAGAAAAGGGTGTTGAAATTGCTGCAGGAATTTTGCCTCATTTTGACTATACCGAAGAACAAATTCAAAAAATCAATGAATTAATTATGGTAACAAAACTTCCGCCGAGGCCTAAAAATTTATTGGAGCAAATTATTTGTGATGCTGACTTAGATTATTTAGGGAGGGTCGATTTTATTCCAGTTTCTGGGAATTTATTTAGGGAACTATCAGAACATCAAATAATTGAAAATAATCTCAATCGTTGGAATCAAATACAAATTACATTTATTGAAAAGCACCAATACTTTACCGAAACTGCTAAAAGACTAAGAGATGTTAATAAAAACATTCAATTAGAAGCAATTAGGAAATTAGTTGAAGAAAATAATTAACTTTGTGTTTTTAGGAAGAACACATAATGGGAGCATAAGCTATGGCAAAAAACAAAAAAGATGTGATAGTAATACTATGGGATTACACTGAATCTTGCGAGCTTGCCCTTTTGCATGGGATTCAGATTGCCAAGGAAGTGAACAATCATGTCATGTTAGCCCGTTTTATTGAAAAACCAGGCTTTTTTTCCGGAAAAGCAACCCGGGAAAGAATGATTGCTGAGGAGAAAGAAAAATTGAAACTAATAGGTCAACGGGTGATGCAAGAGCATCATATTAACCCCTATATTACCGTTGAATTAGGTACATCTGGCAGCAGTCTTGTTCGTTTAGTTCGCGATGCCAATGCAAATTTGGTAATATGTGGTAAAAGTTATCATATAAGTGAAAAAATTGTTTTTAAAGCAATGGATTTGGTTGTTCGCTTAAAAGGATTGGACATTCCATTTATTGTGGCTCAAGATAAACCGGCACATAATTACTATAAAGAAATTGTGGTACCGCTCGATCATGATAAAACATTTAAAGAAACACTTCATTGGGTTGTTTATTTATCGAAATATTATAATTGCAATATTAATATCATTAAACCTTTTATTGAAGATGAAAGTGTGAAAAAGGATATGGATAATAATATTTATTTCACAAAAAAAACACTCGACAAAAAGAATGTAATTTACGGTATTAAAACAGCCAAAAAGAACAAAGTTTTTCAAGAAGAAGTATTGAAATTTGCTGAAAATATTGACTCCGATTTAATAGTAATGATGGTAAAGAAGTATCAGGCGTTTATTAAATCAAAACCCGATTATGAAGATAAAATTCCAATTATGGTGGTTAACCGAAACGGGGCCATTATTAAATATGGAGGTTTTAGATAGTATTAATACCGGCATGTGCCGGTTTTTTTTTACTTTTATTTCTATTGTTTAACATTTATTATTCATTGGTATTAGGTAACTTTATTTTTATTTTAACGCCATCATTAAAACAGACAAAAGCCTTTATTTTAGAGCATCAAGTATATAAAATGGGTTTATTATTATAATAAAAATTCACTAACAGCTATATTACAATGAAAGATATTGATTGGGAAAAACTATCCTTTGGTTATAGTAAAACTAATTATAATGTAAGAGTTTACTATAAAGACGGAAATTGGGGCGAACCTGAAGTTTCTTCTTCAGAAATGATTCCAATTCACATGGCTGCTACCTGTTTGCACTATGGACAGGAAGCTTTTGAAGGTTTGAAAGCTTTTCGTGGGAAGGATAATAAAATCCGGGTTTTCCGTTGGCAAGACAATCATAAAAGGATGGTAGATTCAGCAAAAGGTATTTTAATGCCTGAAATACCCGCTGATATTTTTTGGGGAGCTTGTAAAAAAGTAATTGAATTAAATCGTGATTTTGTTCCACCTTATGGAAAAGGGGCTTCTTTTTACTTACGTCCTTTATTAATTGGTACTGGAGCTGAAGTTGGTGTAAAAGCAGCTATAGAATACCTGTTTATGGTATTTGGCGTTCCGGTTGGGCCCTATTTTAAGGAAGGCTTTAAGCCAGTAAACATTCAAATTGTACGTGATACCGATAGGGCCGCAACTCTTGGTACGGGGACTTATAAAGTAGGTGGAAATTACGCAGCAAGTCTTTCATCGGGCGAAAAAGCACATAAAGCTGGGTTTGCTGCAGCACTTTATCTCGACGCGAAAGAAAAAAAATATATTGATGAATGTGGACCCGCTAACTTCTTTGGGATAAAGAATAATACTTATGTTACCCCTTTATCTTCTTCAATATTACCAAGCATTACCAATAAAAGTTTGATTACTCTAGCTGAAGAAATGGGTTTGAAGGTAGAACGCAGGCAAGTTCCTGTATCGGAATTGTCGGAGTTTTCAGAATGTGGTGCTTGTGGAACGGCTGCGGTTATCTCCCCAATTGGGAAAATAGTAGATGTTCAACTAGATGGCAAAGAATATGTGTATAGCAAAAATGGGGAAGCCGGTCCAATTTCCACCAAACTTTATCTACAATTACTAGGCATTCAGTTTGGTGATATTGAAGATAAGCACCATTGGATAACAATTATCGATTGAATGTAATAAATAATATACTACTTTAAGGCTGCTTATCTAGGCAGCTTTTTTGTTGATACATCTTCTGGTAATTCATTTTTATGCATTAATTCATGTATATTTTTACGATTAACAGTGTATCTTTGACAGAAACAAAAAACCTCATATTTCTGGTTATAGATGTCTTAAACAACGTACCATGGAAGAGAAAAACAAAGCATTTATATCAAAGCTTGATGAATTAATTGTGCTTTTTGCAAAATTGCGCGATAAAGCTTCTCAAGAAGGGATATTAATAAAAGACGATCCATTGTATAAGAATTTTGAGATGCTTTCGAGTAACTACCAAATGATAAAAAATAATATTCCTGAAAGTTTAATTGAAGAATTAGGAGAGCCAATTAAGCAAATTATATCGAAAATGGTAGAGCAATTAAAGAGGGATTTGGGAATAAATGAGAATTCTGAAACTACTGAATTTAATGGAGAATTGGAATCAATAGATTTGCTTTTAAAAAACAAAAACCTTTCAGAAAAAGAAATTAATCAATTGCTCGATAAAAGAACGTCAATTAATAAGGATTTGTAACCCATTAAATAAAAGGCTTAGGGTTTTCGTAATTGATACGTCCCTGTCCAAAGGGGATCATTAATTTTTTTAAACAATCGCCAAAGCTTTTCACCATACACGTAGTCCGACATTTTACAGAGTCCAAACTCTTTCAATAATTCAAATTGAGCTTCTGAAGGCACTCCTAATTTAGTTCCCCATCCAATTTCTTCGTTTTTTCCATAAGGAAATATATCGTGTTTTAAACGCCAGAGTTCATCCAAAATTTTCGGATCAAGTTGATGTTCCAAAAAGAAATTGGTCTTGTTTGGATTTGCCCTCGATGTTTCGTATCCTGAGGCTTGACGGATAAATGCATCTTTCGTTAAAAACAGCATTTCGTAGCTGCTGTCCGGATTTTGGCGGATAATTCCGAAGGATACCATATCAGAATTTGCGCCCGAAATTAAACTAAAAGCAAAGCTATATCTTGATTGTCGAATTTCTGGTACATAGTCTTTTTTTGGAATCAAAATTTGTGAATTTACCGTGGTGGTAAAGCAAATAAATCCAATCGAGAGGTAATACAGCAATTTCATATTATTAATCTTCGGAATTTAATAAAAAATTAAAATTACCCGATGGCTCCACTTCATAAGGTTTCTTACCGTATTGAAAAACTCGGAGTTGTAATTTCCCTTTGTAAGTAATAGTCTGATTTTTAACAATAAACATACAACCTTCCCGCAAACCGGCCACGGTCACTTTTTTATTAGCTTCCAAAAACTCTAAAATCCGGTCCTCACGGGTTTCACCGCCGTGACCGGTGGGATTGGCATCTAAATAATGTGGGTTAATTTGAAATTGAATTAAATGTATTGCGTCAAAACCCTTCGGATCGACAATGGGCATATCATTGGTTGTTTTTATGGTTGGGCACGCAAGGTTCGATCCGGCACTCCACCCAATGTATTTTGTGCCAGAAGTAACCTTTTGTTTAATAGGATGAATTAAACCATTTTCGCGTACTTTTTCTAATAGTTGCCAGGTGTTTCCTCCTCCTACAACAATAGCCTCAGCTTCCTCAATTGCCTTTGGATTTTCGAAATGATGAATAGAAATTATATCATGACCCACTTGATTAAACCGTTCTTTAACTTTAGTTTCATAATTGTCCCACGTTAGGGTTACACCAGCATAAGGAATAAATAGCGCTTTTATTGGCTTAGTTCCTAAAAAATTGGCAATATCTTGTTTTGGATATTCAAGATAGGGTTCACCTGACATGGTTGAATTGCTGATAAGTAGTAGATTCATAATTTTCAATTTTTAGAAAGAGTAAGTTACTAAAATATCACTTTAGAATTTCAAAATCAAGGGTTATGTTTTCAATGGGCCAGTTTCCATAATCTACCTTAGATGCCGCTATTGAATCAATTACCTCAAAGCCTTCAATCACCTGACCAAAAACCGTATGCTGGCCATCTAAATGAGGAGTTCCACCCACTGTTTTGTAAATAATTTTATTTTCATCGGTTATGTTCAGTTTATATTGTTGCTGTGCTCCCAACAATTCCCCTTCGGTATATTTTGTACCCTGAACAATAAAGAATTCAAAGGAAACGGACCTTTTCTCAGGATTGTTCTCATATTCACGGGCCATTGAAAGAGCTCCTTTTTTATGGATGTTTTCTTTTTTTATTTCAGCAGGTAACGTATAACTCCCCATCTTTTGTTTTATTGTTTGCCGTTCCCAATCATCGGAATCCCCGCCTTGAATCATAAAGTGATTTATCACCCGGTAAAACATGGTTCCTTTGTAAAAATCATTTTTAATTAAACGGATAAAATTGGCTCGGTGCAAAGGAGTATTTTCATAGAGTTTTATTTTAATGTTTCCTTTAGGTGTCTTCATTAAAACCATGGTTTCAGGGTTTTCGGCGCCAAACTTAGTGAGCTCTGTTATTAAATTCTCGTTCGTAAGTGGAACAACTTTTTTAGTTCTTTTTGATGGAGTCGCGCTTTTATTTGGAGATGGTGTAACTATGGGTTTATCTAATTTGGGTAGATTGGTTTTTGATTCCGGGTTTTGGCACGAAATAAAAGACAATAAGAGTATTAGGGTATAAATTATTGGATTTAACTTAAGTGGTACGGTATTTTTCATCTTCGTCGTTAAGCAATAAATTTAAATAGCTTTTATAGCGGCTTTCAGCAATTTTGCCAAGTTGAACTGCCTTTTTTACTTCACAACCCTGTTCATGCGAATGGGTGCAGTTATAATATTGGCATCCTTCAATAACTGCAAAAATTTCTGGAAAATAGTGGGCAATTTCATCCTTGTCCATATCAATAATTCCAAAGCCTTTTATGCCAGGTGTATCAATAATGTAACCTTGATTACTTAAGGAGTGCATTTCAGGAAAAGTAGTAGTATGCTTCCCTGATTCATGAAATTCAGAAATCTCTGATGTTTTTAAATTTAGCAGTGGATCAATCGTGTTAATTAGGGTTGATTTTCCTACGCCTGAATGACCAGCAATTACCGATATTTTATTCGATAACAATTGGTTTATTTCTTCAATACCTTGATTCAGAAGAGATGAAATAGTAAAACATTCATATCCAATGGTGCGATAAACCTTTAGCAACTGTTCCATTTCTGCATTTTCAGTTGCGGAATACAGGTCCGTTTTATTAAAAATAATTTTAGCAGGAATGCTGTATGCTTCTGCCGAAACTAAAAACCGATCAATAAATTCGGGATAAGTTCGCGGTTTTACCAAAGTAACAAGTATAACAGCCTGGTCAACATTTGCAGCAAGAATGTGTGCTTGTTTCGAAAGATTAATCGATTTACGAATGATGTAATTTTTCCGCTCCTCAATAGAATTTATAACCCCATATTGGGTCTTTTCATCAATCAGAAACTCCACCTTATCTCCAACAGCTAAAGGATTGGTAGTTCGGATGGTCTGATTCCTGAACTTTCCTCTTATCCGACATTCAACAATGAGTCCTCTTTCGTCTTTTACTAGATACCAACTTCCTGTGGATTTTATTACAATACCTTTCAATGCAGCTCATTTTTTAATATAATTTGACAAATATAGCTAAATTACCGATCGATTCCTTGTACTGAATCTAGCAATGCATATTGCATTAAAATCGAATCATTTTTTGAATAAATACCGTATTTTTAACAAAAATTGATTCAATGATAAACGCAGTAATTTTTGATATGGATGGGTTATTGATTGACTCTGAGCCTTTATGGAGGAAAGCAGAAATAAAGATTTTTAGAGAACGGGGAATAGTACTAACTGAAAATGATTGTCGTGGAACCACTGGAATGAGGGTTGACGAAGTGGTAACTCATTGGAGCCACACATTTCCTGATGTAAATCTCCAAATTAATGAAACGGTAGAGGCTATCATGGATGAAGTTACACATCTGGTTAAAGTTGAAGGAAAAGCGTTACCTGGTGTTTTTGAAGCCATTTCATTTTTTGAAACAATGAAAACGCCTATGGCATTGGCTTCTGCATCATCCAATGCATTGATTGATACCGTGCTTACAAAATTGGAAATAAAAGAAAAATTGCAAGTTATTCAATCCGCTGAGTTTATGAATTTTGGAAAACCTCATCCCGAAGTATTTATTGAAACAGCCAAAAGACTAAATATTTCTGTTAATGAATGTTTGGTTTTTGAAGACTCTATTTACGGTGTAATTGCTGGTAAGGCAGCAAAAATGTTGGTTGTGGCAGTACCGGATAGGGAAAACTTTGATAAGAAAGGATATTGTATTGCCGATAAAAAAATTCGTTCCATGAGTTTGTTTAATAATGCTATTTGGGAGGAATTGAACCAGCTTAACAATTAGGAAATTATTTCTAAGGCGTTTAAAATTAGGTTATTCGATATTTATAGTGAAAAATGATTTTTTTTAGGCCTTTATACCCATCTGTCTGTCGACATCTCCCCTGCAAGCAAGGGAGAATACCCAGATTGAGCATTGCTGTCGTATTTGTGATTTAGTATAGCTCTACTCCCTCCTTTGATTAAAGGAGGGTTGGGGAGGATACTTATTAACAAATTAAAACGTGTTTCCACTGTTTTTATCGAATAACCTTAAAATAAAAGTCAAAAAATAAATTGAATAGATTAACGAGTTAAAATTTAATGAATTAACTATGAAAAAGATAGTATCCATTGCGCTTTTTATGCTATCCTTCCAATCTTTTTCGCAGGTTGATGAAGCGCTTAAAAAGATGCAACTTTATGAGGGATCAACTTATATAACCTATGGACACCGAATAACTGAGGTTTTTTCGGTACTTGAATTTCATTTAGGTGTAGGTCTTTTCCCTAAAACAAATATAGCCTATTTGAATTATCAGCAATTGATTTTGCTAATGCAAGATACGGCCAAGAATGAAAAGTGGAGTGAAGAAAGATATATTGCCACTCGGAATAGAATTCGAACGGATGCCATTGGCGGACGAATTATACTTTATGTTGAGCGATTTGATCAATATGAAACCAATAGCAAGATGTTTTTTATTATCATTCGTGATACGAATGAAAACAAGTTATTTGAATACAATTTACCTTATCGTCCGGCTGACTTAATTACCACCGATGTTTTTAGTAACTGGGCTTACATTAATATAAATGTTCCTTTATCGGAATCCTTTAATGTGTATGTTAATAACAAATTGACTGATAAATTGTCTGACACAAATTTTTTAGTGGAGCAAAATGCTGCTCCGCTCCAAAAGTAAATTCATGAACCAATTTATGGTAGAATACAAAAGGAAATAAATTAAAAGGGCGATTCTTCTTTAAGAATCGCCCTAACAGATAATATTTTAAGGTGTTATTTAAACTAAACTATTTCGGAATGTAAGTATTGCCTGTTTAAGATTTTCAATATTTTTTGGGTTACTCTGATCCTTTTCAAAAATAGTAATAAGTTCATTAATCTTAACTAGCGAAGCATAAATGTCTTTGAAATCCGCTTGGTCTTTATAGTTTTCCATAAGTTTTAATAAATCAACCAACGATTGTTTGTTTTTAATAACCAACTGATATATGGTTGTTTTATCATTAGCAAATTGAATGGCCTCGCTGGTAAGATAAGTACCTTCAATCCAACTTCCGGTTAAAACAAATAAAGCCAGTTCATTTTTATTGGTTTCTTTAAGATATTTATTAGCGTCGTATTGAGCCGCTTTAATAATCTGAACCAGTGAATCTTTATTATCTAAATTGGCCTGTACCCTTTCAAAAAATTCCTGATTTAGGTTAGTAACATCTAAATCTCCAATCAACTGAACAAAATTATCGAGATAGGCTGCCGTGATATCTTTCTTTTGATAAATACTAGAATACATCAAATCGGCACCAAAAATGCCCAAATTAATGGCTTTTTGTTTAAAGCTAATGTATTTTTCTACATTTTCAGGAGGGTTGGTAATGTCGAAAATATATCCGGCTCCACTTTCGTTCAAAGCATTAATAACTTCATAGGATGTAGGCATTGGATATTTTGAAATTAACTCTGTGGTTTCCTCCATCACAACATTATCTACATTATCTGCTGCTTTTTTTTGAGAGTCTTGGTTGTTACACGAACTCATCAAACCAATAAATACTACTAATAATGTTAATTTATAAATACTTTTCATGACTAGTTTTTTTAATGAATTAGGCAAAAATATAAAAAAATAGTTTGAGTTCGAACATAAAATGGAAAAAAGGTTTGCTGTGGATATAAAATTGAGCAAATTTATAATTAGAAGGGATAGGTCGTATTTTCGAAAACAAGGATTTTATTTTTTATAAAATAGGGAAAGGCTGCATTTTCAGTAGGTTTTGTGTTATGAACAAAAATTGTTTATAATAATTGTGGTTTAAAGAATTAATTGTATTTTTGCAGACCACATTCGAAAAATATTATTTCGATGTATTTATGTATTAATTAAAAAGTTAGGAGTAGAGTGGACACTTTAAGTTTTAAAACAAAATCGGCAAACAAGGCAACCGTTGACAAAAAATGGGTTGTAATTGACGCTAACAGCGAAGTGCTGGGTCGCCTTGCCACAGGTGTTGCATTCCTTATTAGAGGAAAGCATAAAACCGATTTCACTCCTCACGTTGATTGCGGGGATTACGTAATTGTAATCAATGCTGAAAAAGTTCAGCTAACCGGCAATAAATGGAGTGATAAAGAGTACGTTCGTCATACAGGACATCCTGTAGGTCAACGTATAGTTAAGGCCCAAGAGCTGATGGCTAAAAAACCAACAGCTATGGTAGAAAAGGCTGTAAAAGGGATGTTACCTAAAAACACGTTAGGACGTCAACTTTTCAGGAATTTATTTGTGTATGAAGGCGAAACGCATCCTCACGAGGCGCAAAAACCTGAAAAAATCAGTTTAAATTCAATTAAATAGTAGAAATGGAAGTGATTAACGCAGTTGGACGTAGAAAGTCCGCAATCGCACGCGTTTACTTGAGCGAAGGAACAGGAAAGGTAACTGTAAACAACAAAGATTTTAAAGAGTATTTCCCAACAGGAATTCTTCAATACATTGTTTTACAGCCATTAAACCTTCTGGAATTAGCCAACAAGTACGACGTGAAAGTGAACTTGGATGGTGGAGGAATTACAGGTCAAGCCGAAGCTGTGCGTTTAGGTATTACAAGAGCTTTAATTCAAATGAACGAAGAAAGCCGCAGTAAACTTAGAGCCGCAGGATTTGTTACCCGTGACCCACGTGAAGTAGAGAGAAAAAAACCAGGACAGAAAAAAGCACGCAAGAAATTCCAGTTCAGTAAGCGTTAATAGCACTGCAGAATTTCATTTAGTATCTAAATTGTTAAGATTTCTATTAAATAATTAGAATTGACAATGAGACATGAGATGAACCAATTGAATTATAATGGATAGCTATCTCACATCTGACAATCTCAAAATCTAATTTAAGAACTACTTAATGATTGCTTTTTTAAGAATGTAAACGAGTTAAAAAAAAATTAAAATGTCAAAAGTAAGTTTTCAAGAATTATTAGATGCGGGTGCACATTTTGGTCACCTTAAAAGAAAGTGGAATCCACGTATGGCACCATATATTTTTATGGAGCGCAATGGGATTCACATTATCGATCTTCATAAAACAGTGGTAAAACTTGATGAAGCAGCTGCTGCCATGAAGCAAATTGCAAAATCAGGACGTAAAATACTCTTTGTGGCCACTAAAAAACAAGCCAAAGATATAGTTGCTGAACGTGTTGGCAAAATTAACATGCCTTATGTTACCGAGCGTTGGTCCGGTGGTATGTTAACCAATTTTCCTACAATCCGTAAAGCCGTAAAAAAAATGTCAACCATCGATAAAATGGAGACAGACGGTACTTTCGATCACTTATCGAAAAGGGAAAAATTGCAGATTATGCGCCAAAGGGCAAAACTTGAAAAAAACTTGGGTAGCATTGTCGATCTAACCCGATTGCCCGCTGCCCTGTTTATAGTTGATATCCAAAAAGAAAAAATCGCTGTTGCCGAAGCTAAGAGATTACAAATCCCAGTATTCGCAATGGTTGATACTAACTCTGATCCCAATCAGGTGGATTACGTTATACCATGTAACGATGACGCCGCTAAAGCTATATACCTTGTAATTGATGCTTTATCAAAATCAATTGAAGAAGGTCTTTCTGAACGTAAAGTTGATAAAGATAAAGAGGTTCCTCAAGATAAAGACAAAAAAGAAAAGGGAACAAAAAGAGAAACAAGAACTACAGCAAAAAAATCAGTAGCAAAGAAATCAACTGACGAAGAAGAAACAGAAGTTGAGTTGGAAGATGCTCCTGAATTAGATGTTGAAGAAACCGAAATTGCAGAATAATCAATTTAAAAGAATTTTTTATGTTAATACAAGCAGCTGATGTAGCTAAATTAAGAAAAGTTACTGGTGCCGGTATGATGGATTGTAAAAAAGCCCTTACTGAAGCTGATGGCGATTTTGATCGTGCTATTCAAATTATACGTGAACGGGGACAAGCCATTGCAAATAAGCGTGCCGACCGCGAAGCAACTGAAGGTGCCGTTATTGCTAAAATAAGCCATGACGGGAAAAGCGGTGCTATTATAGCTTTGAATTGTGAAACTGATTTTGTAGCCAAAAATGAGGATTTTGTTAAATTAGCACACAAGATTTGTGATTTAGCTTTGGCAAAATTACCCGCCGATTTGAAAACGTTTCTAGCACTTGATTTGGATGGAAAAACTGTTGAAGAGACGGTTCTTATTCAAAGTGGTATTACCGGTGAAAAAATGGAAGTTGCCTATTACGATAAAATAGTATCGGAATATGTGCAACCGTATATTCACATTGGTAATAAACTGGCTACTTTGGTTGGTTTTAACAAAGCTGGTTTTGATGTTCAGATTGCCAAAGATGTAGCCATGCAAATAGCAGCCATGTCTCCGGTATCTATCAGCGAAAAAGATGTTCCAGCTGAAGTGGTAGCTGAGGAATTACTTATAGCAAAGGAAAAGGCAAGACTGGAAGGCAAAGCAGAAGATATGCTTGACAAAATTGCACAAGGCCGTTTAAGTAAATTCTACAAAGAAAGCACCTTATTGAACCAAGCCTCGGTAAAAGATAACAAATTAACCATTGCACAAGTACTTACTAATGCTAGTGCAGGTTTAACGGTTACCGCAATGAAGCGTTATGCATTAAAAGCATAATTCAAAATATAATTTTAAAAGAGCCCTAATTCGGGGCTCTTTTTTTTTGATAAAAAACCAAAATAGCTATCTCATTTTTAGCAAT
>JBAYKX010000086.1:0-18607 GCA_041664345.1 Salinivirgaceae bacterium | reverse complement strand
TTGATGAGGAGTTTATAAAACAGGTACAACATAAAATTAACAGAAGACCGAGGAAGAACTTAAATTTTAAGATGCCAAAAGATGTATTTTTCAAATGTGTTGCATTAGCTTCTTGAATTTACGTTTGCTCATTGTTTATTGAGCATTTGACATTGTTCATTTAATTATTACTACCGTACTCCTTTTATAGCTAAATTTTGATTAACCATAAGGGAAATCGCTTTTAAGATATCCAATGATGGATTCCTCTTTCCGGCGCATATTTTCTACACGATTTCAATTTAGCAGTTGTGCTTGCTCCGATTTTTTATCGGAAATTCATAATCTCCAGGTTGAACTTAGCGAAGCGACTTCACGACCAAAGGAAGTAAACCCGGAGCTATTACTTACGTGAGGGCTTCGCCGTTCATATTCAATCCCTATCGGGATTTTTTTAAGCGATTTCCCTGGATTAACCATCAAGAATTTGTTATATCCCTCTAGGGTAGATTTTTAGTCTTTATAGCAAAAAAAAGCCCTCCCCGAGGCTTCGGGGAGGGCTTTTAATATTAGATCAGTACTGATTATTGTTTTACAACTCTTTCAGTTCTGCGGTTGTTGTTTTTATCAACAATGGTAACAAAATAAATACCCTTGTTCAATCCTGATGTAGAAAGAACCTGATGGTTAGCTATTTCATTAACAGTTATAACTGATTGTCCTAACACATTGCTTACTACAATTCGTGAAGCACCCTCAGCATTGTTAATAACCAATTCAGCATTGAATGGGTTTGGTGTTAACGTAACGGCATCCAAATTCATGTCATTTACACTTACCACATGTTCCCATACATCATCTGTAGTAACATCAGCAGCACCAACATTTAATGTACGGTCACCACCAATTTGGTCGCCAGTATCCCAATTCGCATTGATAAAGTATTTGTACTTATATTCACCAGCATCTTTAAGCATGGTAACTGAAGCGGTGTAAATCTTATCGCCATCGGCATCGGTCATCAATAATGCCTCTCCAGTTCCTGGTTCATCCCAACCCCAAGTTTCACCAGCACCGTTAGCAAAGCTACCAGTTACATAAACCGTATCAGAAGCTGCAACAAAGTAAATAGGATCTGCAATTGGCTGAGTCATATCTACATTGAAAGTAACTTTAACACTTTCGTTCAAATAAATGTCATCAAACAAATAAGTACCCGCTCCATCAACACCTGCGTTGAAGAAAAGTACAATATCTTTGTAAACGCCTGAAGTTGTTCCATCAAAATTCCAAGTTATAGTCTCCCATTCATTGGCCTTTGTGGTTTTTTCAAAAACTTCTTTAGCAGCTCCACCGGCAACCTCAAGTTTTAAAAGCACTGGTATCTTAGCAGCTGGCGAGAATACTTTCATTGAGAAAGTTTTGGTAGTACTGAAATCCAACGCTTCATCAAGGATAATTTTACAACCTGCCCATTGACTACCTGCATTTTTTACATGTTCAGCAACTTTGGCACTTGTATTGATTCCGCTTGATTGTGGATTATCAATAATGGTGGTTGCAGCATCCCAACTACTAATTACAACGGGATTCTCAAAATCTAATGGAAGTACAGTAGGTGCATCTATAACTAAATTAATGGCATAGTTATCACCGGTTGAATACCAACCACCATCAGAAGACAAATAAACCAAACCACCGGATAATGGTTGTTTTGGCCCAGAAATATCAGAACCAATTTCAAAATTTCTACGGTCATCATCAGTAGGGTCAAAACCAGTATAGGTTTCAATTCCCACATAATAGGTTTGTCCACCAGGAACTACTAAGTTACCATCATCTACAAAATCAAGAGTTACCCATGTATTGGTATCACCAATTTGAACAGTGTACAATTCGGATGCAATACCAGCATCTACAATATCGCCAGCTGCATCAATTTTGTAAACACGTCCGTACATTGCAAAATCACCCGCTATAATTGCAGCTTCATCTTCTGCGGTAGCTGGTAAAGCAAAGTAAACTTTTATTGCTTTTAAACCAACTTCGGTAACAGATTCAGGGAAATCGTAAGGTTGTGCTACCGCATCCCCATCCCAACCACCAATTGCCCAATCACTTGGACCGGCGGTGCTGAAATCAGCTTCACCACCCATGGTTACCCGTGAATAAACATCGTGAACTACATTGAAATCATAACCTGCGGCATTGTTAAAATAAGCTTCATCGTCGGCATCCATAACCACAGTCATTGATACTTGATAAAATCCTTTGTCAACTGCGCTAAAATCAGCAGCTGCCATTAAAGTATCACGGAAGAATTTAGCTACTGTTTTAGGAGTAGATGCAACAGTATAAACTTCGGCACCATCTTTTTCAATCACTACATTTACTTTAGCATTGGTTGCATCAGCGGTACCATTGTTATTAACAGCTGCCCTAAATTGGATAAAAGGAGCTACCACACTTTGTGGAATTTGAGTATAACCACCCCAGAAATTATAGGAAGCCGTGCTACTTTGTCCAAAATCAGGATCGGTTGCATCGTACATATAATCGAACCAAGTGTCTTCAACAATCAAGTCATTTGTAGGAGGTTCGTAAAAGGTAATGTCGTCAACAATCCAGTAATAAAAAGAAGCATTCGATTTATGTAAACGGAAATAAACTTCTGAAGCACCGGCAGTAACTAAGAAATCACTTCCTGCTTTAACCCTACTAACATTCACATGCATATCTCTTTCAGAAGCATAAGTATGTGAATTGTTGGGAGTTAAAACATTCAAAGCTATTTCATCGCTCCAAGTAATATTACCTGCACCATCGCCAATACCTATGGCAACACCAACTTGAGCTGCTGCGGCACAACAGGTACGGTACATGGTTTTTACATTAAATATTGCTCCAGGAGCATTACTCATGTCAATGGGGCCATACTGAAGGGTTGCATCCATTACTCCTGCAACATCATAACCTGAAGATAAACCTCCTGTTGGAGTGTTATTGAAATAACAACTTTCCAACATCATTACCCCATTACTGGCAGAAGCTCCATAATTTGTTAAGGTAGTAAGCAACCCATTGTAAGGTTGATCCCAAGTACCAACTGATGCCGGAGTAACATAACTACCGCGTGGACCTACATCGGACCAGTGCCAGAAGTAATTTAATTCTTGTCCATCAGTAATAACCCAACCTGCTGGAAGAGCAACATCTGGATCCAATAAATAACCATTACCATCAACCTTAACAGTACCTGACCATTTAGCACCGTCAAAATCTTCTGACCAAATAACATCACCGAAGGCCTTCGGTTGATGCTTAGCTACAGCATCATCAATTTTTCCACCTGCAGTTAAATCACACGTTGCCTTTTGGGCAAAGGTCATTCCTGCAAAAGCGAGAAAAGCTAGCATTAACGTAATTTTTCTCATAACTTCTCTAGTTTTAGTTTAGTAATTAAAAATCAAAAATATAAATTAAACAACAATTAAACAATTTAATTAACCCCACCCATTACGAAATGTTTATTTTCTTTTATGAATAGCATTAAAATTTCCATGAATCTAATTGGAGATGCAAAAATAAAAAAATGTATTTAAAAAATTCCATTCAGTTAAATACATTTTTATGTTTAACAACTAAATTTTGGCTTTTAAATGCGATTACAAAGATACGACCATAGCTATTTAAGTTTTTCATTGTGGCGAATGAAAAATTATCTTTTAATTTGCCGTTAAACAAGATTACGCAATGGATAAATATACAAACGAAATAGCTAAAACACTCCAAATAGCTTACCAACAGGCAAATTCAGTAGTAAAATTATTTGCTGAAGGCGCCACCGTTCCTTTTATAAGCCGCTACCGAAAAGAAATGACCGGAGGTTTGGATGAGCTGGTAATTCATGAAATTGAGGTGCTCAACAAAAAATTTGATGAATTAGAAAAACGTAAAAAAACGGTGCTCGAAACCATCCTTGAATTAGGCCAATTAACCGATGAATTAAAGCGAAAAATTGAAAACACGTTTGATCCTATTGAACTGGAAGATATTTACTTACCCTACAAACCCAAACGACGTACCAAAGCTACCATAGCCAAGGAATTAGGACTGGAACCTCTCGCCCAGCTCATTATGAAACAGCAAAGTGGTAATGTGGAGGAAATGACATCAAAATATTTAACTGAGCAAGTTGAAACTGCTGAAATGGCTTTACAGGGAGCTCGCGATATTATTGCGGAATGGATTAGCGAAAACCCTCAAGCCCGGCAAAAGATAAGAAATGTGTTTAATAAAGAGGCCATTATTTATTCCAAACTCATTAAAGGAAAAGAGCAAGAAGGAATAAAGTATTCGGATTATTTCGACTTTTCGGAACCACTAAAATAATGTCCTTCGCACCGAATGCTGGCCATACGTAGAGGTGAAGGGGAAGGATTTCTTCGGGTAAGCGTGGAACCAGAAGCTGAACTTTGCGAAGAATTGTTAGAAAATCAATTTGTAAAAGGATATACTCATTCATCAGAACAAATACGGATTGCCATTAAAGACAGCTACAAACGCTTGATTCAGCCTTCGATAGAAAATGAGTATAAAAAACTTACCAAAGAAAAGGCGGATGAAGAAGCCATTCAGGTTTTTGCACGCAATCTTAGGCAATTACTGTTGGCATCGCCATTAGGTCAGAAGCGGATATTGGCCCTTGACCCCGGATTCCGCAGTGGGTGTAAATTAGTATGCATTAACGAATCCGGCGATTTATTGCATAATGAAACCATTTATCCTCATCCACCGCAAAACGAAAAAAATCAAGCCTCAAAAAAGATTCAGGCATTGGTTTCCAGCTATAAAATTGATGCCATTGCCATTGGAAACGGCACTGCAAGCCGCGAAACTGAAGCATTTATCCGCCTTGTACGATTTGATAAAGAAATTCAGGTATTTATGGTGAACGAAAGTGGAGCTTCCATCTATTCGGCATCGGCTATAGCACGGGAGGAATTTCCGCAATACGATGTTACCGTCCGTGGAGCAGTTTCAATTGGTAGGAGGTTAATGGATCCATTGGCTGAATTGGTTAAAATTGATCCAAAATCAATTGGGGTGGGCCAATACCAACACGATGTGGATCAAACCAAACTGAAAGAGAACTTAGATTTTGTAGTTGAAAGCTGTGTGAACTCAGTAGGGGTAAATTTGAATACTGCCAGCAAACATTTGTTAAGTTATGTGAGTTGCTTAGGTCCAAAATTAGCCCAAAACGTGATCGATTACCGTACTGAAAATGGCGCATTTAGTACCCGGGCTGATTTAAAAAAAGTAGCCCGTATGGGAGATAAAGCATTCGAACAATGTGCCGGATTCTTGCGCATTCCAGGAGGTAAAAATCCATTGGATAATAGCGCTGTGCATCCTGAGAGTTATCGAATTGTTGACAAAATGGTCAAAGATTTATCGTGTGATATTTCCGATATAATTAATAATAAAGAATTACGGACCAAAATTAATCTTGAAAAATACATTACCCCTGAATTTGGTTTGCCTACGTTGCAAGACATTATTAAAGAATTAGAAAAACCGGGTCGTGATCCGCGTTCGCAGATAAAGGTTTTTGAATTTGCCGAAGGAATAAATTCAATGAACGACTTATACCAAGGAATGGTTTTACCGGGAATTGTAACCAATATAACTAATTTTGGTGCCTTTGTTGATATTGGAGTGCACCAGGACGGATTGGTGCATATTTCGCAACTGGCCGACAAATATGTTTCAAATCCAGCAGACGTTGTCACATTAAATCAGCACGTTAAGGTAAAAGTTGTTGAAATTGATAAAGAACGGAAACGCATTCAGTTATCCATGAAGGGACTTTAGTTCAGTTTTTTTTGATTGAAAAATAATATATCTTTGAAAACTAAACATAGTTAGGATGAGTGTCCGTTTTTATTTAATCGCCTTCTTTTTACTCTTCAATCACAACCTTTTTTCGCAAATCAACCGCGAAAAAGTGTATGAATTGTTAGGCGATTTAAATAATATCGACAATCCGGACAGCGTAAAGGTTAATGCCCTAAATAACTTATCTTACGAGTATTTGCGATTCGACCCGGTGGTATCACTGAAATATGCCTCCCAAGCTCAATCGTTATCTCAAAAGATTAATTACCCAAAAGGCCTTTCATTCGCCAATTATTTATATGCCAGCAATTTGTTTTTAAAATATTCATTTGACTCCGTTTTTATTTATTATGAGCAATCGAAAGAAATAAATGAATTGCCAGAGAATTGGCAAACTGCAGCTAAATTCGAAGATATAGTCGGACACATTTATCATACACAATCCGATTTTAACAAGGCAATCCTGCATTATAAACACGGACTGGCAATAAATCTGAAACTTGGTGAAAAAGAACTCATAGCTGGTAATTACAATAATTTAGGAGCTGCATTTTACGATCAAGGTAATTTTGAAAAAGCTTTGGAAAACTACTTTAGCAGCTTAAAAATAAGCGAAGAATTAAACAATAAGAAAGTGATTGCTGCTACATTGGCTAATATTGGCGGTATTTATGAATCGCAAGCAAAATTTGACCAAGCACAAAATTACTATACAAGAGCCATTAAAATTGCTGACGAATCAGGCGACCAATTAACCGTAGCTGACACCTACCGGAACTTAGGCGGTATATATACCGAAAAAAGATATTACGATTCTGCTTTTGTGGTCTTTCAAAACTCTCTTGATATTTACTTAAAGTTGGATGAAATGAGAGGGGTTGTTGTAGTTTACAATTTAATTGCCCAAACTTACGTATGGAAGGGAGAAAATGAAGATAAACTAAAGAAAATCAGTTTGTTTGAAAAAGCCCAGGAGTTTTATAATAAAAGTATAGAGCAAAATGAAAATGGATTGGATGATATTGATGAAAAAATGCTTTCGTATCAAGGGCTTGGTGAAGTTTTTTTATTGAAACATGAATATTGGAAGGCCCTCAATTATTTGGATAAAGCGGTAAAAATGGCCCAAGAAATTGAGTCATTTACAAGTCTTGAGGTTTCTTATGACAAATTAAGCAAAGCCTACGCTGGTATTGGCGATTACCGAAAAGCTTATGAAAGCCATGTGCTTTATAAAAACTGGAACGACTCATTAAAAAGCGATCAAAATGTGGAATTGCTTACCCAAATGAGCATGCAGTATAGGTTTGATAAGGAGCAGAAAGATTTGGAATTTTTGCAAGCCCAAAAAGATTTGGAATATGCTCAAAAACAAAAACGGGACCGTTTAATCCGCATTTTTATCCTAACCGGTTTGTTTGTTGTTTCAGTATTTTCCATTCAAATGTTCCGAAGCTTCCAACGGAAAAAGCGCTACAACATTTTGTTGGAAGCCCAAAAAGCGGAAATTGAAAAACAAAAAGAAGAGATTACTGATAGCATCAGATATGCCAAGCGAATTCAAACGGCAATATTACCATCGCCACAATGGGCCGCTGAAATATTACCAGAACACTTTATATTATTCCGGCCCCGAGATATTGTTAGCGGCGACTATTATTGGATGAACAAAGTAGGCAATAAAATTATCATTGTGGCTGCCGACTGCACAGGGCATGGAGTACCTGGAGCATTTATGAGCATGCTGGGAGTATCGTTCCTAAACGAGATTGTGAATAAAAACAACAATTATCAGGCAAACCTAATACTTAATGATTTAAGGAGCGAAGTGAAACGAACATTAGGTCAGACAGGAAAAGAAGGGGAAGCAAAAGACGGTATGGATGTGGCGTTGGTAGTAATGGACCTTGAAACCATGCAATTACAATATGCTGGAGCTTATAACCCACTGTATTTGTTCCGTGCAGGTGAACTCATTGAGATAAAAGCCGATAAAATGCCTATTGGGATTTATGTGCGCGAAAAAGATAGCTTTACTAACAATGAATTGGAACTTCAAAAAGGGGATACCTTTTATATATTCTCTGATGGATATTCCGACCAATTTGGTGGGCCAAGCGGAGGTAAATTCAAGTCGAAACCATTTAAAGAACTCCTTGGTTCTATCCAAGATCGTTCCATGAAAGACCAACGGGAGATTCTGAATACCCATATTGATGATTGGCGCGGAACCATTGATCAAGTGGATGACATAATTGTGTTAGGGATAAGGGTTTAATAAGTACTTGGAGTATTTAAAGTACTTAAAGTATTTAGAGTTAAGATGCCTTGAAAATACAAATAAAAAATCCATCATTTTTACTATTCTTATCTTTTTGGGTACTGCTTCAATTATGGTTTACCTTATACAAAAAGCAAATCAAAGAATAAATACTTTTTGGGTATCATTCTTTTAAAAATCCATTAATTTTGCGGCTCGTAATTTTTAAACAAAATCTATGTTTTCACTTTTTAAAAAGGAAATTGCCGGATTTTTCAGCACCTTAACAGGCTATATTGTAATCATTGTTTTTCTTTTGGCAACCGGCCTTTTTATGTGGGTTATCCCTGGCGAAAACAACGTGCTTGACAAAGGTTATTCCGATTTGGAATCATTTTTTGCATTGGCGCCCTGGATATTTATGTTTTTAATTCCAGCCATTACCATGCGCCTTTTTGCTGATGAAAAAAAATCAGGAACCATTGAATTATTGCTTACCCGCCCAGTCTCAGACCTATCCATTGTTTTAAGCAAATATTTCGCTGCCCTTACCATTGTAGCCATCGCTATTATTCCAACGTTTAGTTACTTTATTTCCATTTATTCATTAGGCAATCCTGTTGGAAATATGGATATGGGAGGCACTTGGGGCTCCTACCTGGGTCTGTTTTTTTTAGCCGCAGTGTATGTTTCATTAGGCATTTTTTGTTCATCGCTCACCGACAATACCATTGTGGCTTTCATCCTAAGTTTGGTTGTTGTTTTTATCTTTTTTTACGGATTCGATGCAGCCAGCACCTTGGTATCATTTAAAAAAGTGAAATATATTCTGCAGGAACTCAGCATTTACAAGCATTACCGTTCCATGAGCCGAGGTGTAATTGACACCCGCGATTTAGTATATTTTATTGCCGCTATGGTACTTTTTGTTTCGCTTACCAAATTAAAACTCCAAAGCCGCAGGTGGTAATATTTAAAATAAATGGCTATGAAACGTAATGAAGTAAAAAAAGATAACATTCTCCAACTTATGGTCATTATCAGTATAGTAATACTGATATCTATTCTTTCGGGGTTTCTGTTTACACGATTTGATTTGACCTCCGACAAGCGATTTACGCTTTCAAAGCATACTAAATCGATGTTAAGGGAATCGGAAGACATTATTTATTTTAAAGTATACCTGAATGGCGATTTGCCGGCGGGCTTTTTACGCTTGCAAAACTCTGTGCGCGAAATACTTGATGAATTTAGGGCTTTTGGAAAAGATAACATTCAATATGAGTTTATCGATCCGGCCAGCAGTGCCGACAAAAAAACACGGAACGATGTATTCCGGCAATTATATGAAAAGGGGCTAGAGCCAACAAATTTGCAGGTTAAAGAAAAAGATGGAACCACAAGTCAAAAGATAATTTTTCCTGGCATCATAGTTTCCTATCGGGGAACCGAAGTTGCTGTTAATATATTGAAAAATTATGTAGGCTATTCTCCCGAAGGCAATCTGAATTCATCCATCCAATCGTTGGAATACGAATTAAGCTTCGCCATGCAAAAATTAATGACCCAAAAACCTCCGAAAATTGGGTTTTTGGAAGGGCATGGAGAATTGAATCCTTTGGCCGTAGATGATTTAGCCAGGACCTTAGCCAATTATTATGTGCTTCAACGGGTTTCAATCAATGAATATCTTTATAGCTTGCGCGATACCTTAGGAAAAAACAACTTTGATTTGATTGTTATTGCCAAACCAGAGAAACCTTTTTCGGAAAAAGACAAATTTATAATTGACCAATATTTAATGAATGGGGGTCACCTGCTTTGGCTTATCGATCCAGTAAACATAAGCCTCGATAGCCTATCTCGCAGCCGTTCCACCTTAGCCATGGGAAACCCGCTGAATCTCGACGACCAACTATTTAAATATGGCATACGTTTGAATCAGAATTTGGTGCAAGACATGCAATGTGCAACCATTCCAATAAATACGGGAATGATTGGACAGCCTGCAAAATTTGCTCCTGCTCCTTGGGTATATTTTCCTTTACTGGTGCCATCCGATAAGAATCCAATTACTAAAAACCTTGATATAATAAAATCGCAGTTTGCCAGTGTTATCGATACGGTAGGTGAATCTGGTTCCATTCAAAAAACCATTTTGCTAACCACCTCAAAATACAGCCGAATAGTAAATGCACCCACACTTATTGACTTATCGGTTATTAATGAAAAAATTGAACCCAATCGGTTTAATAAATCGTATTTACCTGTAGGCGTTTTATTGGAAGGAACTTTCAAATCGGCCTTCGCGAACCGGGTTTCACCATTAATAAGCAACAATCAGCAAATTGGTTTTTTAAAAGAAAGCAAACCGGCTAAGATGATTGTTTTTTCCGATGGCGATATGATACAAAATAGCACCCAGCAAAACGAAGGAAAGATAGAAGCATTGCCATTAGGATACGATAGATATACCCGACAAACCTTTGGAAACAAAGAACTTATGCTAAATTCCATTAACTATTTGTGCAATAGACAAGGATTAATGGAAACCCGCTCAAAGGAATTTAAACTTAGAATGCTTGATAAACCTAAAATTTTGAGCCAGCGGGTTGTTTGGCAAATCATAAACATTGTTTTACCCGTTTTATTAGTAATAGCTTTCGGGATGCTCTACCATTTCATCCGAAAGAAAAAATTTGCAAATTAACAATCACAATTCAATGAAAAATAGAAAAGTACTATTCATAATTCTAGTAATTCTGGCAATTACTACTACTTATTTTATTACCACAAACAGCCATGCAACGATAAAAAAAGAACTGCGCGATTTTGCTATTGAAGACACCGCTTCAATTGACAAGATATTTTTGGTTGACAAAGAAAACAACTCCATTTTGCTGGAACGTACCCCCTCGAACTGGAAATTAAATAAAAATTATATTGCGCGTCAGGATTTAGTAAATGTGCTGCTAAAAACCATGTTAAGAATCCGGGTAAAAGAACCGGTTGCTAATTCAGCCCGTGAAAATATTATCAAAAATTTGGCAGTAAAATCAACTAAAGTTGAAATTTATCGGCAAGGCAAACTCTCAAAAGTATTTTATGTGGGTGGTCCTACCCAAGATTCTTATGGTACGTATATGATACTTGAAAACTCTGACAGCCCTTTTATAATGGAAATTCCAGGTTTTAGAGGCTATCTTTCGCCCCGGTTCTCAACATATTTGATTGAGTGGAAAGCACAAATTGCATTTGCCGTACGTTTGGAGGAAATTAGTGAAGTGACCGTTCAAAATCATCAAAAAAATGATGCCTCATTCAAAATCCGGCATAATGACAATAACTTTGAATTGTATTCTTGGCCCGAAAATAAACGCATTGAACTATATGATACACTCATAGTAAAAAGATTTTTAATGGAATTCCGAAATAAAAATTTTAATAAATACATTGAAGATGTACCTACAGAATGGCAAGATTCAATCAAAGCCAGCGTTCCTATGTATTCAATTACTGTAAATACAAAAAAAGGAAATGTAACTCAGGTAAAAGCATACAGTAAACCTGGATGGGGAAATTTGGATTTTCTAGGCAACCCTATGGATACTGACCAAGATAACTTTTTCCTCCTGATAAATAAGGTTGATTTTGTGTATGCACAGTATTATACCTTCGACCCGTTATTTGTTGATATAAAAAGTTTCATAAAAGATTAAGTTCTATTTTGCCTATTGTAATAATAATTTTGATAATTTTGGGTTCTCAAAGACTAAATATTTTACTATGAATTTTATTGTTTCTAGCTCATTGATGCTCCAACACTTACAGGCTGTAAGCCGTGTAATTAGCTCTAAAAACACCCTTCCAATTCTGGATAATTTTTTATTCCAGCTTAAAGGAAATGAATTAGTGGTAACCGCTTCCGATTTGGAAACCACATTAATAACTCATATTCAGTTAGACAGTGCCAGTGAAGAAGGTGAGGTTGCTATTGAAGCAAAACGGATTACCTCCATATTAAAAGAATTTCCGGAACAACCCCTTACATTCAATATTGATAAGGATGCTCTAACCGTTGATATTGTTTCAGAAAATGGAAAGTTCAGCATTATGGGACAAAACAGTGCCGATTTTCCTCAATTGCCGGAACTAAAAAAAGGATCTCATTCGGTTACACTTTCCTCCGATGTATTATTAGTTGGCGTAAGTAAGGCATTATTTGCTGCATCAAACGATGAGTTGCGACCTGTAATGACCGGTATTAATTTTGAATTATCAACCGATAACATGACTTTTGTTGCCTCCGATGCCCACAAATTAGTACGCTACCGCAGGACTGATGTAAAAGCCGATGAAACAGCTTCATTCATTTTGCCACAAAAACCGGCAGGGTTATTAAAAAACATATTACCAAAAGATAACAGTGCAGTTACTTTAAAATTTGATCAAAAAAATGCGGTAATCGAATTTAGTAGCTACAAATTGATATGTCGCTTAGTAGAAGGAAATTATCCAAATTATGAAGCCGTAATTCCAAAAGATAATCCAAACAAATTGACCATTGACCGGCTTGATTTTTACAATTCGCTGCGCCGCGTAT
Source organism: Salinivirgaceae bacterium (assembly GCA_041664345.1). Lineage (GTDB taxonomy): Bacteria > Bacteroidota > Bacteroidia > Bacteroidales > SZUA-534 > GWE2-40-63. The sequence continues at coordinate 5,864 of JBAYKX010000086.1, read as the reverse complement.
CCGTTTTCTCAAATCAAGCAAGCAATCTTATAAAATTATCGCTCACCGCTAATCAACTAACCGTTTCAGCTCAAGATATTGATTTTTCCATATCAGCACATGAGCGCGTAAAATGTCAGTTTGAAGGCGATGATATGGAAATAGGATTCAAATCTCTTTTTTTAATTGAAATTTTGGCAAACTTATCGAGTGCCGATGTGGTTATGAACCTTTCAGATCCAACGCGTGCCGGTATTTTAGTCCCACTCGAAACAGAATCGGAACATGAAGATGTGTTGATGCTTTTAATGCCAATGATGATTAATGGTTAAGTTCGTTTAAAAATAAATTCAAGCCGCTTAGTTATGAGCGGCTTTTTTTTGTACCAGTTCCATAAAATTCACGAGTTTTTTTTCTAAAATCGTTTTTATTAATTCCTGAAACCAATAAATTATCCTGAATAAAGAAAAATTTCAGTAAAAACTCTCAATAACTGATATATAAACAAGAATTTATATCTTTACCCAAATTGAACGATTTGCTATCGCAAATCTGCTCAATCGACTGAACAATTGTAAGTTTTCACAAATTTTCGCTTCACTCAATTTGTGAAAAACTACAATTGCTATGTCGGGGTTTTATCTAAGTAAAGCACTTTTTCCCCCGAGGACTCGGGGTCAAATCGCTCAACTTAGACTTTATTTGCTTTTTAAAGTTCAATTGAGAAAAATTAAAACTATGATCCGAAAAGCATCAGCTTTTATCGTCATTTTTATTATTTCATTGGTAGCCGCTTATTCGCAAGAAGATATTGATTTGATTTTGACTCAGAAATATGCGGAGAACAGTTTTCGGGATGGTGATTATGAATTTGCGTTAGAGAATTTTTTGAAGCTGTATGATGTCGACAAAAATAATATTGACATTAATTACAAAATAGGCATTTGCTATACCGAAACTACCATTGATAAAGCAAAAGGTATTCCTTATCTTGAATTTGTGGTGAGCCACAACAACTTTTCCGACCGAACATTTTACTATTTGGGAAGAGCCTACATGTATAACTACCGCTTTACCGAAGCCGTAGAAGCTTTTTATGAATACAAAATGATGGGCATAAGCGAAGACATTATCAACCAAACCGACCGCCTGATTCAAATGTGCTACAACGCTTTTGAATTTATAAATGTTCCTAAAAATGTCACCTTCGAACTGTTAGATACCTCCATAAATTCAAAATTCGACGACTATTTGCCCATGGTTAGCACCGATGGAAATATGTTGGTTTACACATCGAACCGAACCTATATAGCTGAATATGAAGATTACATTGCCAATCTATTCTATTCCGAAAACAAAAAAGGCAGCTACCAACATGGACAACGGTTGCCGGTAAGCACTTTCGATAATGAACAATCGGTTGGCATGAATCCTACCGGGGAGAAAATTCTGATTTATGCCAATGGCGATTATTCTACACACGACATTAAAATGGTGAACCGCAAAGGCAGTAAATACACCAATGCCGCAAAAAATGAAATCCCATCGGATATGAATACACCTGGTGTTGAAATGGGGGCTTGCCTTTCACCCGATGGCAATACCATTTATTATGCCAGCGATCGAAGAGGAGGCCGCGGGGGCTTGGATATTTACATTTCTAAAAAAGATGTCAATGGGGTTTGGAGCCCATCCCAAAATATTGGAAGCACTATTAATACCGAATACGATGAAAATTACCCGAGCTTAAGCCCCGATGGTAAGCGACTATATTTTGCATCGCGCGGACATAAAGGGATTGGTGAATACGACATTTTTAGAACTTCGTATATTGATTCCTTGCAATCATGGATCCCACCATTTAATTTAGGTGTTCCTATAAATACCCCATTAGACAACACCACCATTTCATTTACTGCCGATGGAAAAACCGCCTATTTAGCGGCAAACCGGAAAGAGGGTATTGGTAAATTGGATATTTATAAAGTTACTTTTGGTGATGAAAACCAAGCGGTTACAATTATTGGAACAGTAATGATTGGAACCGAAGCAAATTCAGTGCCTTATTCCGAAGATTTTTTAAAAGCGTATGCCACGTTATTTGATAATTTTGGGAATATCATTTCTCAATTAGAAGTTTTAAGTGAAGGTGGATTTTTCTATGGAGCATTATTTCCGGGCACCTATCGCTTGGAAGTTAAATTCGATGGCAAAACCGAAGGATACGTTGAAACATTGAAAATAACTGCTGAAGAAAAAGAAGTTTACCGAACTATTTATTTGAAACAATAAGGTGAGAATTCTTTCGAATAATCATTTTCAAGAAAATTTAATTCACATAAAAAATCATTTGCTATAAAACAATTGAAAACCTTTAACTTAAGATACTATGAGAATCCTATTTATTTTAGCAACATTGGTTTATTTAACCGGTTCGGCAAATTTAATGGCTCAAAAAACTGAACACGATGCCAATTATCATTTCAAATCGAACAGCTTTTCAGTTGCATTAAAGTTGTATTCCCAATTACAGGCAAAAGATTCAAGCAATCCCATTTACAATTATCGCTTGGGAATATGCCATTTATATACCAATCATGAACCTTGGAAAGCGTTGAAACACTTGCAATTGGTTGAAGAAGGACAAAAAAATGACCCTCAATTTTATTTTGAAATAGGTAGGGCTTATCTTTATAATTATGAGTTTGAAAACGCATTGGCCTCCTTCGAAAAATGCGCTCAGTTATCGGGTAAAAATCAAAAAATTATTGATATTGCCAATTTGTGGTTAAAAATGACAATTAATGCGCAAACTTTAGTAAACAAACCGCTCGATATCTCATTTATTAACTTGGGTAAAGGAATAAATTCTGCCATGGATGAAATAACCCCGGTAATTTCTCCCGATGGGGAACTGCTTGTTTATACATCAAATCAAAAATACGATGCAAAGCTTATGCTTTACACAAACAGTATTTACCTATCGAACAGTGACGATGGCGTATTTGAAAAAGGTAAAGCATTTGCAATAATTAGCAATCTGGATGATGAGTTTGTGGCGGGTTTTTCAAGAGCTAACGATAAACTTTTTGCTCAACCCCAAGGATACGAAGCATTTCAGGATATTGTGGCTGTGGAACGAGTAGGAAAAGGATTTAAAACCAAAACATTTTTGAATGAGAATGTAAATTCCAAAGGACCAGAAATTGCAGCTACTGAAAGCCAAAATGGAGATACGTTGTTTTTTTCAAGCGACCGGACGGATGGACTGGGTGGTATGGATATATATTATTCACTAAAACTTCCTACCGGAGAATGGGGTATGGCTCGAAATTGTGGCAATAAAATCAATACTGCTAATGATGAAGATTTTCCACAACTTTCTGACGATGGCTCACAGTTATATTTTTGCTCCAATGGAGTAAATTCAATGGGTGGATACGATATTTTTAAATCGAACATAAATTCAACTACGCGCGAATTTACTACCCCCATTAATATTGGTTACCCATTAAATGATGTTTTTGATAATAAAACCATTGCCTTTTCGCCCGACCAACGGTATGCCTATATTTCGGGTTGCCGACCGGAAGGTTTTGGTTATTCCGATTTATACCGGGTGGTTTTTAATCAGGAAGATCCATCGGTTAAAATTCTTATGGTCAGCTTAAAAACAGGAACTCCTGAAGCCAAAGCTGATTTTAATGTGCAAGATTCTACCATAAAAGTTACCGCTTATTCAAAAGGCAAAATTATTTTTGGCACTTATAAATACGACTTGGGAAATAAACAAGTAACCTTAGCCTTGCCTCCTGGAAGCTATACTATTGAAATTCAGGGTGAAACAATTGAAGAAATCGATTTTAAAATTACAATTCCCGATGTGGCCGCCGGAAGTAAAGTGGAACGAAAAGATGTTTTTGTTAAACCTAAAAAATAATATTCTACGGAATGAACCTTAACCTAAAAAAGCCCATCGTATTTTTTGATTTGGAAACCACCGGCATCAATGTGGTTACCGACCGGATTGTTGAAATATCGTACCTCAAGGTTTTTCCCGATGGCAGTGAAGAGCAAAAAACCCAACGGATAAACCCTGAAATGCACATTCCCGAAAAAACCACCGCCATACATGGCATTACCGATGAGGATGTAAAAGATATGCCCGTGTTTAAGGAATATGCCAAATCATTTTCCAAAATACTTGAAGGGGCTGATTTAGGGGGATTCAATTCCAATAAGTTTGATATTCCCTTATTAGCTGAAGAGTTTCTAAGGGCCGATATTGATTTCGATTTCCGGAAGCGCAAGTTTATTGATGTTCAGGTGATATTTCATAAAATGGAACGGCGCACCTTAACTGCTGCTTATAAATTTTATTGTGGTAAAGATTTAATAGGTGCACATGGCGCTGCCGCCGATACCAAAGCTACCTTAGAGGTATTGAAAGCCCAATTGGATAGGTATAAGGACGCTGATTTTGAAGATGCTGATGGAAACCTTTCCAAACCAATTGTTAATGATGTGGAAGCTCTTTCAGTATTTTCGTCGCACAACCAAAATGTTGATTTTGCAGGCCGCATTATACTTAACGAAAAAGGGGTGGAAGTATTCAATTTTGGCAAATACAAAGGAGTTCCGGTGGAACAGGTCTTTGAAAAGGACCAAGGCTATTACGGATGGATGCTCAACAATGAGTTCCCATTAGATACAAAAAAAGTGCTTACTCAGATAAAATTGAGGGGAATGAAAAAATAATACCATAAAATCCATTTATCATGAAAATACTAGCTATTGGTCGTAATTATGTAGATCATGCCAAAGAGCTTAATAACCCGGTGCCTGAAGAACCGGTTATCTTTCTGATGCCCGAAACGGCACTCATTAAAAAGAACCAGCCATTTTTTTACCCCGACTTTTCGAACGATGTACATTACGAAGTGGAATTGGTGTTGAAAATTAACCGGTTGGGGAAAAATATTTCAGAAAAATTTGCCCACCGGTATTTTGACGAAATCGGCATTGGAATAGACTTTACTGCCCGTGATTTGCAAAACGAACTAAAGAAAAAAGGATTGCCCTGGGAAAAATCGAAAGGATTTGATGGAGCTGCCCCTATTGGAAAATTTCTGACCAAGGAATCGTTATCCGATGTTCAGAATATTTCCTTTTCCCTTGAAAAAAATGGTGAATTGGTTCAAAATGGCAATTCCAAAGACATGATTTTTTCATTTGACGCTATTATAGCCCATGTTTCAAAATTCTTTACCCTGAAAATTGGTGATTTAATATTTACAGGAACTCCCGCAGGCGTTGGCCCGGTAAAAATTGGCGATGAATTGATTGCTAAAATTGAAGGGCAGGAACTGTTAAAACTTCATGTCAAATAGTGCCATGAACTTACCTGAAATACATAAAAACAACATTGACAACTATTTGGATAAAGAAGATATTATTCTGGCCACCATTCAACAGATAATGAAAGACTTTGGCATGTTTGGACTCGAAATCACCTTTTCAGGAGACATTAACCAAGCGTATCAGGAAATGCACAGCCAATTAACTCAACAGGTTGATTTACTAATTGTTCGAGATGCAGGTCGTCTTTACTCCATTTTATACCAAGTAGATATTAGTAACAAGGCACTTGAAATAACCCATCAGGAGAACCCTGAATTTACTATTGTTGAAGTAATTGCCCACCAAATAATTGAACGTGACCTAAAAAAAGTATTGACCCGCAGGTATTTTAGCTCACTATAACCCAAATTGAGCGATTTGGAAAAACAAATCACTCAATCGACTAAGAAATTGTAAGTAATTCACTTGATACCGTTCATCTGTTTGATGAGCTGCAACAATTTCTAGGTCGGGGTTATACCTAA
>JBAYKX010000085.1:0-19332 GCA_041664345.1 Salinivirgaceae bacterium | reverse complement strand
CGCTAATGCGTATCTGATCGCTTCTGGTTCGACTATCCTTTTCCGAATTAATTACTAAAATACAAAATCAGTAGTAATCGGCTCTTTTTTCTCCACAAACATACGAGAACGCTTCGCTAAGTTCTCTAAGTTCCTCGGTACACTACTAATGACAGCGGACTTTGTTGAGGTGGAGAAGGAAAAAGAGGTTGTCTAAAAAGACTTAAATAGGCAGCCTTGTTTTTATGTCATTTGTTTACTTAATAAGGATCATCTTCTGGGTTGTTGAATAATTTCCAACCCTTAATTGGTAAAAATATATTCCCCCGGAGAATAAACTTCCGTCAAAATCAACTTTATGTATTCCTAAAGGCAGTACCTCGTTTACCATGGTTGTGATTTTTCTACCAGTTTGGTCAAAGACATCTAAAGAAATGAATGCGCTTGATGCTGTCCGGAATTGAATAGTTGTACCTGATGAAAACGGATTTGGGTAACTGGAAACCTCGGTATCAGTATAAACTCCGTTGGTAATTGATGTTGGTTCTAACAATTTTGTACCGGCATCAACCATAATAAACTGAACCGACCGACCTGGACTATTAACCATAATTGCCTCATCAATTGAATAAGCATTTGCCGGAATTGTTTCAAGGTTTTGGCGGGGACCCCATTGTGTTCCTGTTGGGGCAACTCCGTTTACTGATACATATAGGGAAAAATCACCATTATCGGTGCCTCCGGTTAAAGAGTAACTATAGTATTGATTTCCAACGCCAATATCCTGTGGATAAATATTTACCACCTGTGCAGTTTTGCCTTTATTAATAATAACAACCCCGGTTTCGCCGGATGCAAATCGGGAGGAATACACCAAAATATTTGAATTGTCTGAGGTTGCTGAAATCACATGATCGCCGGTAAATTTCTGGGCATAGTAAACGTAGTAAAAATCGGGCCTGGCTTGCCATTGTAAATCGCCGTCAAACATACTCGATAACAGCCATCGGGCAGCTAAACCAAAGTTGTTTTTTATTACTTCGTTAAGCAAAATTACAGCCTGCATTCCATTAACAAAGGAATTAGGCATCGATTCGTTGGCTGAATTTGTATTTATGTTATATTCGGTTAATGCCACAGGTTTTGGATATGCCTGTTTATTAATAACATCTTGATTAATAAAGTTTATGTTTTTCTTAGGTTCGGAAAGTGCAACGGATATTAAATTGTCAACCGTTGTTCCGGTTCCAAAATAGTTGTGCATTACATAGAAATCAGCGGCATCGCCAACTTCGGCGAAAAAACCTGAATTCCAGGTTTTATCTACATCGTTCCAACTTGTAGAACCGTCAAAATGAAGTACCTGCCCACCAATATAAATGGTAGCACCCACTTCAGCAGCTGCTGCCCGCATTGAATCGACAAATATTTTAAAATGCATGCCGTATAATTGACCACTTACTATTTCAGGCTGGCCATCTTTGTTTTTTGTCAAATCAATCATAAAACCATGCTCCCACGGACCACCGTTTTCGTTTCCAATTTCCCAGAATTTGGTGCGCCCGTTATCATACCGAACCCAATCTGCTGCATAATGTGCGGCTTGTTCTGCCGGTTTGTCGCTTAGTCCATATCGTGCATAGCCATAATTAATGGTGATTAACCCTTGCGACCCGGTTTGTTGGCGCAACTCGTAATAGTTGTCTAATGTAGTTGGCCAATCATTTTTTCCTGAAATGGGATAGAACAATTCCTTTTCATGTGTAATACCACTATAAACTGAGTCGGGAACATCTGTTGGTTTGCCATTCCAGAAAAACATATCGGACCAACTCCCCCCTGGATAGCGAATCAATGAAGGGTTTAATGCCTGAGTATTTTTTAAAAAATTAGTGTTGCCGGTATTGTTTCCCATCCAAACAGCTAAGGCATTTCCAAAAACGTACTTTGATATTTTCCCCAGTGTATCGGCCGATAAAGTTACGGTTACTGTTGGCGCATCGGTAATTTTGCTTGCTGAAGCAGAAATTGGTATAGCAGCCGTCTTAGGTTCAAAATCCTCTAAAAAACAATTGGCGTTTTGCGCAAAAAGCGATATGGCAGAAGCACACCCTATAAACAAACATAATGCAACGGTTTTAGTATTCATAATTGGTTCCTTTTCTGTTTTAATAACATTTGTAAAAATTGATTTTTACACCTTTAAGTTTGGTGTTAAAAAACTTCACAATGTTATTGGTTAAAACGGCTATTCTTTTGACAAAAAGTTGTGTTTCTTTTACAAAAAATGTGAATTTCACTTATTGTCTCCCCTAAAAACAGATGGATTTATTCCTTCTAAACTCTTGAATACGCGATTAAAGTGACTTTGAGTGCCAAAACCGACTTTAAAGGCAATTTCGCCCATATTTAATTTTGAATCTTTTAGTAACCGTTTTGATTCGTTAATGCGAATCTGATTTACATAGGTTTTGAAATTACAGCCAAAGGTTTGCTGGATGTAGTTTGCTATACGTCGTTGGTTTATACCGGTTTGTTTGGATACCTGTTCAAGCGTTAAGTCGCACTCATGAAAACTGCTGTTGATATAGTTAAGAAAACCACTTAATTGTTGGGTTTCAATATCAACCGCTTTGTATTCAATGGTAATAGCAGGTGCAAGGCTGTTTTTCCTTTTCCATTTCCAATAATGTATAATTATAAGCAATAGCATAACTATTGATTCCATTGTTAATAAAAGGATTGTCAGTTGTGTATTATTCCTTTCAAACGAAATGGCTTTAATTTGTATTGAATATACCGATTCCAGTGTTGGTGTATAGGCCGACCCGATATTCAAACGGTTCACAAGTTTTAAATCGGGTTTAATTTTTTCACTGCCTGCTATAAAAAATAAATCGCGCCACCAATCGGGAATCTTAAATTTTTCTAAATTTTTAAAATAATGATTTTGCCCCTGCAAAATTTCAAGATTCGTATGAAAACACAATTCGGGATTGTTACTTGCCTCTTTTATAAATTGATTTGGGATGTAAAATGAAATTCCAATGTTATTAATCAGTTGTCCTTTAATATCGATATGTATTTGGTTGTAATTTGAAATATCAATGATATTGCTATTTTTTGGCACAATACTAACCCCTACGTATGGACTTAAAAACCCTTCATTCAAATCAAAATGTAAATCAATGGCGCTATCTGAAACGTTTTTGTAAGTAATTATTGAATTTCCACCGTTGGCACTATCGGTATAAAATTCATAATTAAAGTCATTTCTGTTGGGGAAAATAATCAGATCGGGCAAATTAAGGTAATAGATATAAATGAAAATAAGCACTAAAATTGAAGAAACGCTAGTCCAAACATTAAATCTGAAATGAAAAAAATTCCGAATCAATTTCCACTCAATGATATTATGTTTCTTTTTGTGCATAGCTCAATTTAAAAAAATACAAATTACACCAAAATAATATTGCTTTCAGGAAAGTACACTACCCTGAAAGCAATAATGGTATAAAGTTAAACAATTTGATATCGCAATCAAACTCTTACTATCGTCCGGGTTTATTCAATTTCAAAAACAAGTTTATCCATATTTAACCCTTGGTTAGCTTCATCAAGGTAAAGTTTCATTAAATGGTTACCGGCGGTTAAATTTACAGTGGTTGGAATTGCCTGCCAGTTTTGATAGCCTGATGTATTTTTTATGGGCAGGATTCCTGTTAAATCCTTCCCATCAAATTCAAGATGCAATTTTCCCGAATCGGATGTTGTAGCTACGTAAATAGAGGCTTTGTAATTTCCACTTTTTGCAACATTTACCGTGTATGCCATCCACTCACCGGTATTTGCCCAACCTATGTTATAGCCACCGGCAGCACATACTTCAATATCAACACCCGCATCAATCCTGTATTTCCCACCGGCATTAACATCATCCTTATCATAATAAGTATCACTTGGGCAACCCAAATCAAAATCCTCCACTTCAATAGTACCGGGAATGCTCAACTTTTTGTAGGGTGTTTGTTTCATTTCACAAACTTCAAGCAATTTCCATCCCTGAACAGGCGAATCCTGATCCTGGTGCAAGGTTGCTTTAGTTCCATCAGTAGTTTTATTCATAATAGTTAATTGGTAATCAGCATATTGTTTGTTGGTAATTTTTAAGGCATCATTAAATGAGTGCTCAATTTTCCATTGCTGATTGTGGGTGCCAGTATATTCACCAGCTTGAACGGTGAGTTCCGAAGTATCATTTTTTGCACATTCCAATACCTTATGCGGGTTTTCACGGTTTATGATTTTATAAATACCCAACCCCGTTTTTTCAATTTTCCATTGCAAGGTTTTGCTTTTCCGATCGCTTGCTAATTCAGCATTTATATTTAATACGAGTGAAGTATTTGAGGTTGGAGCCAAATAATAAAAAGGCACGCTGTTAACCTCCACATATTTATTCAATTTTGGTATGAACCCTTTAAATGATAGTTTTATTAGGTATGCAAGTTCCTCTTTAGGCCGTTCAGGTAAGGTAACTACCAAACCTGATGTATCCTGTTTAAAATTTAACGGTATATACTCCCCTGTTAATCCATTTTTTAAAGCTACCGTTTTTAACGACTTACAATCAATTCGGTTGGTTGATAAGGTATTAAGTATTACCTCCTTTTGACCTTGTTCCCACCCGAGTAAAATAGCATAAAGTGTTGTATTATCTTTCGATCGGGTATAACGGATGTCTTTGGCCGTTCCTTCGGCCGGGGAAGTGAATACGCCGTGTGCAGCACCCATTTTGGTTGGCCCTTCGCCATAGCTTTCCCATGCCCGGGTGGCATAGATAGCTTCGCCATATTTTTTAAGCCAATCGCCCATGGCCAGCAAAACATCTTTTTGTTCCTGGGGAATTGTTCCATCAGCTTTTGGCGAAATATTTAGCAACAAATTCCCATTTTTGCTTACCCTGTCGAAGAAACCGTGCAAAATTTGCTTTTTTGAATAGTAGCCAATACCCTCGGTATAACTCCAGCTCGATGAACTTATAGCATCATCGGTGAGCCAATAATTTTCAGTAAGATCGGTTGGCCCGCCCCGTTCAAAATCGAGTACAGCACATTTGGTATTCAATGCATCTTTATAGGTAGCTACCACCTCCTTGTTCCATTCACCGGCCTTGTTGTAGTAATACGATAAAAATTGCAAAAGCACCGGTTGCGAAATCTGGTGTAAGTTAAAATCCTGCCAAATAATATCCGGTTTATAATTGTCGATAATCTCCTTATGTTTATTTAGCCAATAAGCTTCATTCTTCTCTTTTCCCTGCTGCCCGTAAAGCAATTGTAGTTTGGCATCATCGGTTGGCGGAACGGCCTCATAAAAACCAGTGATGTTGTAAGCATGGTGCATCGATAAAATTATTTTCATATCTTTTTTACGGATGGCATCGGTAAGCACCTTTACCAAATCCATCTTTGGACCAGTATCCTTAGCGTTCCAAGGGTTTACCTTGCTAGCCCACATTGAAAATCCGTCGTGGTGTTCAGCCACCGGACCGGCAAACTTTGCTCCGGCATCGGCAAAAAGTTGAGCCCATCCAGCGGGGTCGAATTTACCTCCTTCCGATTTCAGCTTGGGAGCAAATTGCACCAAGTTCCCCTGTTTATCGGGTGCACCGGTAATGAATTTATCATACGGCCACTTATCTATTTCACCGTAAGTTCCAATTTGGTGCAAATTCTCCGATGTTCCTTTGAAATACATACTCCTCGGGTACCATTCATTACCATAAGCCGGAACTGAATAAACGCCCCAATGAAAATAGATTCCAAATTTCGCATCCTTAAACCATTCAGGAACAGGATTTACCTGCTCAAGTGATTGGAAAGTAGGTTCATACTTTGCCGGGGCAATTTCATTTTTACAGCCAGCTATATTTATAAGTAGGCTAATTGAAAGTAGAATTTTAACTAATTTTTTCATGTTAAAACGATTTACATTATTTGAAGTCAAGTATGATTGAGACCACTCCGAAATGTCTCAATAACCGAGTCATCCGATGAATTTCTAATAAACAGATTACTTGTTTATAATTACTTCAAATTCTGGCAAATGATTCATCGGATAGCCTGCCCCGACAATTTCGGGGACTTTTAGGAGTGGACTCGTAATTTGTAAAACAAAAGCAATATCCTTGTTTATGGTAAAATTTTAATGCAATCCTTCGCTTCTAATTTTACTACCATGCAATCATTGGCGTAGGTTCTTTCGGGCAAATTGATTAATATATTTGCAGGTTGGGCATTTGTTGTAAACGGTCCCCAATGCCAAACTCCCGGTTTAATGGTTATTGCTGTACCCTTAGGGACATAAAACACGCGCATTTTATCGAGCGGAATTGCATCACCGTTTCCCGATGCTGGGGCAACTTGCAATAAAATATCGTTATCTAAAGGCAAAACCACTTCGCCACATGCTGAATGGTATTCAAGAATATCGATAACCAATTCGCGCTTTTCAACCCTGCAACAGGAGTAACTCCAACTATTAATAGGATTCACATCAATTTGCAGTTGGTCCCGAAAAAACTCAACCGGTGGAGCTCCCAACTTTTCATCGGTAGGGTTGATTAAATTGGCATACGTGCCAAAAGGTTTATATGCCTCAAGGCTTAATTGTTCAATTTTTACTGTTCTCATGTTTTTATGAATTAATCACTACTTTATTTCCTCATCGAAAACCACGGCCACTTTTCCGCACCGGCCTTCGTTCATTAATTCATAAGCTTTGCTAACATTATCCAATGTAAACCGGTGTGTAACCAGGTCTTCGGGGTGAATTCCCCAACGGACCAAACGCTCAACCAACTCCTACATTCTCCAAATATTTGTTACCCATGAACCCTGAATGGATATTTGGTCATGGATAATATCGGGGCTCGGGTTGAATTCTACGGTACCACCCTCGCCTATCATTACGTTTTTGCCCCATTGACGGGTGGCCCGTATGGCTAATTGACGACCCGAAGTATGGCCCGAACAATCTACGGTACGTTCAAAGCCTTTTCCGCCATACGATTCAGCTTTAACTTTGGCTAACGTGTCGGCGCCTGAAACAAATACAGCATCGGCTAATCCAAGGTTTTTGGCAATATCACAACGTTCCTTAACAGTATCAACACCAACCAACTTGGTTGCCCCCATGGCTTTTGCCAGCATTAATGCGGCTAAACCTACCGGTCCAAGGCCAACAACCAATACCTGATCGTTTCCGCAAATCCCAATTTTTTCAAGACCTTCGTAAACCGTGCCAAACCCGCAAGCTACTTGAGCCCCGTCGGTATAGGTCAATTCATCGGGAAGCAGCACACAGTCTTTTTCGTCGGCCAAAATATAGGGAGCCATACCGCCATCGCGTTGCCAGCCGTAAGCTGCCCGTGTTGGACTGGTGCAGGAAATCATATACCCTCTGCGGCAATCGTTGCAAACACCACAACCCGAAATATGGTAAAGTACAACCCTATCGCCTTCTTTAAAGCGCTTCATATTATCGCCACATTTCACAATTTGTCCGCAAGGTTCGTGACCCCCAATTTTATTTTGGTATGCCTCAGGGCCTTTTCCTAAATGCTCGCGGTAAATGGCACGAATGTCGCTACCACATATAGTTGACGATTTTGTTTTTACTAAAACCTGTCCGGAACCCGGAGTTGGAATAGCTACTTCTTTTATTACAACAGTGCTATTGCCTGGCAAGTATGCCGCTTTCATTTTTTCCATATTTTTATTTTTTATCATTAATTGAATGTTTATTCACGAAATATAATTTGTATCTATTTAGCAATTTGTCCATCCAAATCCCACAAATCCTCCCAGCCTTTTGCCCCTTGCCATAAAAATACCTGGCCTTTAATTAATCGACTGCCTTTTTCAATTTTCGATATGCCAAGCATTTCCTCGGGTAACAAGGGTATACTGGTAACCGAATCAAGATTGCTTACTATTTTTGAGGGAGTAACTGAGAAAGGAATAACCACCTCGCCCCTTTGTGCAGCCCATTTAACACAAACCACCGCCGGATGAACTCCTAAACGCGCGGCTATTTTAACTACCACCGGATCCTCAATATCAACGGTATCGGTACTGGTACGGTCGCGCTCGGGGCGCTTGGGAGAGCCGATGGGTGAATACCCTATAGGTACAATATTACGAGCTATCATGTAATTAAAAAGCTCAGCTTGCTGAAAATGCGGGTGAATTTCCATTTCGTTCACAACCGGTTTTATTACCGCTTGTTTTAAAAGCAGTTCCATTTTAGGAATGGTCATATTTGAAGTGCCAATATTCTTTACCAAGCCCATTTCAACAAGTTGTTCCATTTGCCGCCAAACAACCATGTAATCTTCGTGCCGGTAGGGTTTTGAATCAGGATTCCGGGCGTCACCATCGCAACCGGGCGCATGGTAATTTGGGAAAGGCCAGTGCACCAAATATAAATCGAGGTATTCTAAATTAAGGTCATGCAAGGTTTTTTTGCACGATTCAATAACTTCCCCTTCACCGTGCATATTGTTCCAAACCTTTGATGTTATCCAAAGTTCGTCGCGTTTTACAAGCCCCTTGCTTAGAATTTTTGTAAATGCATCGCCAATTTCTTTTTCATTCATATAAACCGAAGCACAGTCAATATGTCGATAACCATGAGTTATCGCAAATTCAACTGCATTGGCTATTTCCACGGCCGAATAGTTGTCGGATCCAAAGGTGCCCAAGCCAATTACAGGAATTGCAGCTCCATTATTAAGCTTCACTTTTGGCACCTTCTGGGGATCAATCTTTTTGTATTCTTCTTGTTTTAACATCGTTATGTATTTTTAAGATTAAATCAATGCTTTTAGTTTCAAGATATGAGACATGAGATTAGAGATATGAGACATGAGATTAGAGAGTTAGAGATTAGAAACTAGTCCCGATAGCTATCGGGAAGAAACCAGTAACTAGAAACCAGTAACCAGAAACCCTGCAACCTTTCAACAATTTTACCCTGCAACCTTGTAACCTTGTAACCTTGATACCCTGTAAGATAACTGCCTTTTTCATCTATTTAATAATCTTGAAGCTTTAAAAGCAAAGTGGGCAATAACAATAAAACTTACAAAAGGCAAAATGAACGAAAAGTTAACTGCAGGCAACGTTCCAACTGTTCCTAAGTCAATAATAGCTCCCTGCAAAGGTGGCATTAATGCCCCTCCAACAATAGCCATTACCAAACCGGCAGCTCCCAAAGTAGCATCATCACCGATACCTTCGAGTGAAATTCCGTATATGGTTGGAAACATGAGCGACATAAAGCCTGAAGTGGCAATTAAACAATACAAACCTCCCATTCCGGTTATTAAAATGGTACCAGCGGTTGTAATCATTCCACCTATGGCAAAATACATTAACAGCTTTCGCGAATTAATATATTTCATTAAAAAGGTACTTATAAACCTACTGCCTAAAAATATTGACATGGCTACAATATTGTAATTTTGCGCCGTTGCTTTATCAATACCAAGATTTTCAGCATACTGAATGATAAATGTCCAACACATTATTTGTGCAGCCACATAAAAAACCTGTGCTATCACACCATGGCGATACAATTTATTCCGTATTAACCGACCAAAAGTTTCTCTTGTTTTTATGGAATGATCGGCATTTGCCCTTGTGGGCATTTTGGTAATTAAAATAATTCCAAACATTATAATTACAAAAACACCCAAACTTACATACGGGTCCCGAATTACCATTAGATCGGCGGTACGGATAATTGCTTTCTCCGCTGCCGATAAGGTATTGAAAATTAATTCGCCGGCATCGTTTCTTACATCACTTTGTAATGAAGCCAATATAAATTTTGAAGCCACAAACATGCCAAATAACGAACCTATCGGGTTAAACGATTGTGCCAGATTTAATCTCCGTGTGGAAGTGTCTTCGGTACCCATTGATAGGATATATGGATTGGCAGTAGTTTCCAGAAAGGCAAGCCCAAATGTTAAAACATATAAGGATACCAAAAAGAAACCAAAAATTTCGAATTGTGCTGCCGGATAAAACATGAGTGCACCGGTTGCATACAAAGCCAAGCCCAATAAAATCCCCTTTTTATAAGTATATCGCTTAACAAATAAAGCTGCGGGTATGGCCATGGTGGCGTATCCTCCATAAAAGGCAAACTGTATTAATGCTGCTTTGGCATTTGTAATTTCCATTACAGTTTTAAAAGCAGCAACCATTGGGTTGGTTATATCGTTTGCAAAACCCCATAACGCAAATAAACTGGTGATAACTATGAACGGAAGAAGGTATTTCTTTTCAACTACTTTGTTTTTTGACATATTTCAGGAATTTAAATGATTGGAGTTACTCCCTTTTTTAACAATATATTTCCGTATTTGGCCGTTTCGCCGGTCATTACTACCGCAAAGGCTCCTTTGGCTTTTTCGTAAAACGCATATCGGTCAATCCGGTCGATGGGCGCAACTTTTGGATTGCTTTTGCGGATTGCCTTCATATATGCTTCCTCCACCGATGGATCGAGCGTATCTCCTTCAACGGCAGACATCATGGTTAAAGGTTTTGGAACATAAGCATCAAGCTCAAATAAGGGTAAAATGGCTTCAAGCAAATCAGGTATTTTAATACCGTCGGCCCTCAACACATTTTTGTTGAACGTTTCGCCCGGAAAATGGGCATCGGCTAATATTATTTCATCTCCATGTCCCATTCGCGCCAATGTTTCCAGTAATTTTGGACTAATTAAATTTGAAATTCCTTTTAGCATACATTCATTTTTTTATTAGTTAATAATTCCATATTAAATACGCCACACGTGTGCATTTTTATTAAAATGTTATATTGATTCTCTAACTTTTATAGTTGCCGATAGCATAATGGTCTCAGTTCTGTTGTCGCTTTTCCCCTTTATCTTTTTCAGGAGCAAATTATAGGCTGTGGTAGCAATTTCGCCATCAGGCTGTACAATGCTTGTAATTGCAGGCTCAATAATTTCCATAATTGAATTTTCACCAAAGGCCATTAAAGCAACATCGGAAGGTATTTTTATTTTCTTTTTGCGCAACTCCTCAATTAACCCATAAATTAAGACTGATGAATCGGAAATTATAGCATTGGGTGTTATAGTATCTGAAAATAATTTATCATAAATGACTTTCCCATCTTCCATGCTAAATCCCTTATTAACTGTTATAATCTTCTCATAGTCTAGTTTAAACTGTTTTACTGCTAATTTATACCCACGTTGCCTTTCGCCAAAAACATTTAAATGCGGTGGCCCACTAATGTGCGCTATTCTATTATACCCTTTGTTCACAAGCAATTCAACGGCATCTTGTAAAACTTCGGCATTGTTTATTACCACTTTCGATACATTAATGTCATCGCTAACACGGTCGAACATAACTAATGGAATATTGTGCTTTTTAAATTTATTAAAATGCAATCCATCCACACTTTCCATTGATAATGAGGCTATAACTCCCGCAAAATTAAACTGGATAATGGTATCAATTATATTCTTTTCCTGCTGGTAAGTCTCGTTCGATTGAAATATGGAAACAACAAACCCGCTATCGCTTGCCTGGTTTGTAATGTAGCTTACAATATTTGAAAAAAACTGGTGATTAATGTTCGGGACAATTATTGCAATGGTATTGCGTTTTTCGCCCCTAAGTTCCAGTGCAATCATATTCGTTTGATAGCCATGTTCATCGGCGTACGCTGAAATCATTTTCCGGGTTTCCTCCTTTACTCTACTATCGTTGCGCAGAGCCCTGGAAACGGTTGAATGATGAATATTCAAAGCCGTAGCAATATCTTTTATGGTAATTTTTTTCGACATACCCTATATTATGCACACGTGTGTAAATATAGTTGTTTTATTTGTGTTACAATAAAATTTGTACAAATAATAAGGGAATTACTCGCTCCATATTTATTTTTAAAGGTGCTCGTGAACTAAAGATTCGCTTTAAAAAATTCCTAGGACTTACCATGAATGGCGTTGGAATTATATCTCTAAAACTTTGGATGCGCTATGGCGCGATGTGGGCTCAATGCAAAGTTTATGCGTCAACGGACTAAATGTTTCCATAGCTAGATCGACCCGATTATTATCGGCTGAAATGTGCGAAAGTAGCACCGTTTTTAGCGGACTGCCGTTGAGCGATTTTACCAGTTCAAAAGCCTGTGAATTGCTTAAATGCCCATAATCAGACGCAACCCGTTGCTTTAAAAAGGCTGGATAATTACCGTTCATCAGCATATTGTGCTCGTAATTGCATTCCAGAAATGCGGCATCGCATTGTTTTAAGTGTTCCAACACGTTGGGGCAAGCCGTTCCTAAATCGGTTAACACTGCTATGTTTTTCCCTTCAATTTCAATACGAAAGCTAACCGGTTCCGCTGCATCGTGCTGTTTACTAAACGTGTGAACCTTTATGGAACCTATAGTAATAGTATCGCCGGGTTCAAAATAACGCACCATTTCCGAGCGAAAATCCTTACGGGCTTGGTTGTATGTATGGCGGGTGACATACCCTGGAATGTTGTTTTTTTTGATAACACCATGCATGCCTTTTATATGGTCGGTGTGCTCGTGGGTTACCAACACGGCTTTTACGTATTGCAGATTCAATCCAGCATCCTTCATGCGCTGCTTCAACTGGCGGTTCGATATCCCGATGTCAATCAGCACCGCCTCAAAGCTGTTCCCCACGTAATAACAATTCCCGTTACTCCCCGATGCCAATGCGCATATCTGCACCATGATATATAAAATTTAAACCGCGGCAAATATGGAAAAATTAAGCGAAACCCCAACTTCGAAGAGCGATTATTTGTACCCTTTGCATTGGTGTTGTTTTTTTGTTTAAAAAGATAGAAAAACCGGTCGGAGGCTACATGGCCATAGTCTTAAACGCCTCATACACAAAAAACGCAGGCCAAACTAATGCTTTTAAAAACCCCAATACACCCATCCAAAAACCGGTAGCCTGAGAAATAAAAAAAACAGCGGCTCCTATTAGCCCCAATCCATAAATAGCACCCGATGGAGCATTTCCTTGAATTTCCTTTTTCATGATTTTCTTTTTAAATTATACTATTCAATTTTAGTTTTTTATAAAAACTTGAGCCGATTTAGCCTCAATTAGTTGCTTCAATTTACCATCAACACATGGTATCACATGTTCTGTATTTGAATAAAAGGGATAGCATCCTTCTGGAATATCGCCTATTTCAAGCATTTGTGTTTTGTTGGAATTGTTGAAAGCCACCCAAACCTGATTATTTTCAATACTCCGTTTATAAACTAACAGTCCACTTTTATCATCAGTATTTAAAAATTCCAGAGAACCATGAACTAAAGCTGGATTATTTTTACGCAGCATAATCAAATCCTTTATAAAGTTGAAAAGTGCAGTATCAGGTTCTACTGAATCAATTTTTCTAGCCAAACCCAGAGGATGAATCTTTTCCGGTTCATAAGTCAAATCATCCCAAACCATAGGCTTGCGGGTATCGGGGTCATCGGCACCCCATAAACCTACTTCATCGCCGTACCAGATATGTGGCGCCCCAATAAATGTGAACTGGTGAACCAGTAACATTTTTTGCAGTTTACGGGTTTCCGAATCCGGCTTATCAATTTTATAGGTAGGGTCATCAGCAGGTTTGGCGTTGTATTTATACTTGTTTTTGTTATAAATAGAGGTGGAGGTGCGGGGTGAATCATGGCTCGAAGTTAAATTCATCATCACCTGGTTATGGTCATTTTTGATTCCTGCTAATAATTGCTGTAATGAATCGGCAAAGGCTTTTGGGCCAATAGCGGGCTCTGCTTGGGCAAAGAACTGGTGGGCGGAGCGGTACCATCGGTAATTCATAATGGCATCAAACCTATTACCGTTTAAGAAAGGCCGGGGATCCATCAACTGATCGGGAAACTTTTGCCACCATACTTCTCCCACTAAGTATGCCTCAGGATTTATTTTCCGTACTACGCTGCGGAATTCAGGCCAAAAACCCAAAGGAATTTCTGCCGCAACATCCAATCGGAAACCATCAATCCCATCCGTTGGGTTGCCATCTTTATTCGGGTCTAGCCAGCGGCGGGCTACATTAAAAATGTGTTCTTTGGCTGCTTCACTGGCGAAATTCCCTTCAAATGGGAACACAGAATCTTGTCCAATAATTGCCTTTTTTATTTCAGGCAGGTATTTTATGTGATACCAGCCCTTGTATTTGAATTCGTTAACCTGAGTTTCCGGATTATCAAAAGCTTCCACATCATACCAATCGGCAAGTTTTGAATTTTTTCCGTTTTTCCGGACGTCGTTCAGTGCCCAAAAATCCATCCCGGTATGGTTCCACGAATAATCTACTATAACCATAATTCCCCGTTGGTGGCAAGCATCAATTACCTTTAAAAAGAGCTTGTCCGCTTTGGTAAATTGCCAGGTTTCGGAATTGGATGGGTCTTCTTCGGCCATCATTTTTGCATCACCCAACGGATCGGGACCAAAGTTCCTGTCGATATGGTGCCAGTATCGTGGATCATATTTATGCAACGATGGTGCATCGTTTAAAGGGTTAAAAAATATGGCGGTAATTCCCAAGTTGGAGAGGTAATCCAGTTTATCCAAAACACCTTGCAAGTCGCCACCATACCGGCGTAATTGCAGATTGTCCTGAAACTGGGAAAGGCCTGTTTCACTAAACCATTCATCAGCTTGGTACCAATCCTTCGTCCATGGAGTTGTTTTCCAATGGGGCGGAATAGAATCGGGGTAAGCATGCTTTATATCCACAGAAGTGGGGTCATTGCTTACATCTCCATTCCGGAACCGTTCAACAAATATCTGATACCAAACTACTTCTTTAGCCCAAGCTGGAACTTGCGATAATTCAATTGCAGTTAACTCTTTTGTAGAAGTTTTATTGGTTGAATTTTGACATGCCGGAAACAACAGCCAAATTATTGCTAGGAGAAGTGATGCGTTTTTCATAGTTATCAATATTAAGTAAAGTCATTGAGGGGGAATGCAATTTATAAAAAAAAATCGTGACCCCGAAATGGCAAGTAACGGAATTAGCCAATTGAATTTTTGTTCTCTGTAAAACATTGCTAATTTCGAATTGTAATACTTCTTTAAATTAAAAATTATGAAAGAAACCATTCAAACCACGTATTTAGGGCAATTACGAACCGAAGCCATCCATGTGCAATCGGGGAACAAGTTGATAACCGATGCGCCGCTGGATAACCACGGAAAAGGGGAAACATTTTCACCAACCGATTTATTGGCAACCTCTTTAGCCAGCTGCATT
Source organism: Salinivirgaceae bacterium (assembly GCA_041664345.1). Lineage (GTDB taxonomy): Bacteria > Bacteroidota > Bacteroidia > Bacteroidales > SZUA-534 > GWE2-40-63. The sequence goes on along the minus strand of JBAYKX010000085.1, from coordinate 3,961 downwards.
TTAACCATTATGGGGATAAAAGCACAAACCAACGGATTCAGTATTGACGGAGCTAAAGCCAAAACATGGAAAATAATGAGCGAAAATCCACGCAGGGTAGCGGAAGTTAAAATTGAGTTCGATTTTACTATGTGCACCTTAGCCGATAAAGACAAGCGGATATTGGAAAAATTGGTAAAAGTGAGCCCTGTACCACTGAGCTTACACGATGAAACCAAACAAACAGTGGCCATAAGGTTTTAGAAATGAGTTGCTGGACACTGGTTACTGGTTGCTGGATACTGGTAGCTGGTTACTGGTAGCTGGTTACTGGTCTCTGGTTACTGGTTGCTGGATACTGGAACCTGGTTTCTAATTTCTAAACTCTAGTTTCTATCTTCTAAACTCTAATTTTCAAACTTTAAATACTCTAAGTACTTTAAATACACTAAGTACTTTAAGTACTCTAAATACTTCTATTTATGGATTTACAAGTTAAAAACCAAACTTTTCTAATATGTGGTGCAACCAGTGGTTTTGGAAAAGCTACCGCTAAGGTATTGTTGAACGAAGGAGCTAATGTAATTGGCGTAGCCCGAAGCGAGGACAACCTAATGGCAATGAAAGTTAACTATGGCAAATCATTCAGTCCCATGCAAGGCGATATTACTCAATCGGCAACCATCAGCAGGGTGCTGGAATTGGCCCGCGATCGTAAAATTAGTGGAGCACTTATTAATGCAGGTGGTCCGCCAGCATTGGGTTTTGCAGAAACCCAACTCGAAAACTGGGATGATGCTTACCAAAAACTACTTCGCTGGAAAGTGGAGATAACCCAAAAACTCATTCCAATCTTTAAGCAGCAACAATATGGGCGGATGGTTTATATTGAAAGTTCCTCAGTAAAGCAACCCGTTGAAAATCTCGTCTTAAGCACTTCGCTGCGATTGGCTGTGGTTGGAATGGTTAAAACGGTGTCTCAGGAAATTAGTGGGCAAAATATAAATTTTAATATTGTTGCTCCGGGTTCGCACAACACGCCGGCCATTGAGCGATTGATAAAAAAGAAAAGCGAATTGGGAGGTATTGACTTTGAAGAAGCTAAAAAAGCTTGGATTGAAAATATTCCAGCCAAACAACTGGGTAATCCCAATCACTTAGGTTCTTTAGCAGCTTGGTTGTTATCGCCACTTTCGGAATTTGTTACCGGGCAAGTTTATGCTTTGGAAGGGGGAGCGGTCAAATCAACCTTGTAGAATCAACAGTATCAAGATATGAGACTATAAGATATGAGATAAAAGTCTCACATCTCACCGTCTCACATCTCACGTCTAATTACACCTTTGCGCTCTCGCAAGGCATGGCACGGTCAATTTTTTTAACCATTCCCTGTAAAGCGGTTCCCGGGCCAACTTCGGTAAACGAAGAAGCTCCATCTGCAATCATATTTTGAACCGTTTGAGTCCATTTAACCGAAGCTGTTAACTGTTTTTTCAGGTTTTCTTTAATTGCTTCTGGATTTGTTTCCGGTTTAGCCGTAACGTTTTGGTATATTGGGCAAATAGGTTTTAATACCTTAGTTTCATTGATAGCTTTTTCCAGTTCTAACCGGGCTGGTTCCATCAAAGGTGAATGAAAAGCACCTCCCACAGGAAGTTTCAAGGCTCTTTTTGCACCTAACTCGGTAAGTTTTGCACAGGCTTTATCTACTCCGGCAATGGAACCTGAAATAACCAATTGACCAGGAGTATTGTAATTAGCAGGTACCACCAGTTCTGGAATTTCGGCACAGGCTTTTTCAACTACTTCGTCATCCAAACCAAGGATAGCCGCCATGGTAGAAGGTTCTACTTCGCAGGCTTTTTGCATGGCCATGGCACGTTTGCTTACCAATACCAGTCCATCTTCAAACGATAAGGCTCCGGCTGCCACCAAGGCTGAAAATTCCCCAAGGGAGTGGCCAGCGGTCATTTCGGGTTTAAAAGCATCGCCCATAACTTTTGCTAAAATTACAGAGTGTAAAAATATAGCGGGTTGGGTAACTTTAGTTTGTTTCAAATCTTCGTCTGTTCCTGCAAACATTAGGTCGGTTATGCGGAAACCCAATATGTGGTTGGCTTTCTAAAACAATTCCTTGGCTAATGCTGAATTGTCGTACAGGTCTTTTCCCATTCCTACAAACTGGGCACCCTGTCCCGGAAAAACGTAAGCTTTCATAGTTATAAGTTTAAAATGTGTTGCCAAAAGTAATAAAATTGAAAATAGGCTCACATAGTTGCACTAATATTATCATTTCCAAACTTGATTAAATAATGTTTTTAATTCCCAACAACTTTCCCTATTTTTATTTTTTTAAAGTAAAAACAGAAAAACATGAAATAGCCATAAGCAGAATATCGCCTAATAAAAGCAAGTGCTAATTTATGGCGTATTCCATCTGGCCTTGATTTAAAAATTAAAAACTAATCAGATGAATGCAAATATTTTTGATGTAGTGGTAATTGGAGTACTCGTTTTGGGTGCTTTCCATGGATATATAAAAGGTCTTATTTCATCAGCAGCATCACTTGCAGCTTTGTTGCTTGGAGTTTGGGGTGCTATTAAATTTTCGGGTTTTATAGCCTCATTTTTAAGTGGATGGATGCATACCAACGAACGTACCACCAACATTATAGCCTTTGCCGTTACGTTTGTTTTAATAGTTATAGCCATCCATTTAATTGCCAAAGTGTTGGAAGGGATTGCCGAAGCTTCAGCTTTAGGAGTAGTTAATAAAGTATTTGGTTCCGCTTTTGGGGTATTAAAATATGCGTTACTTTTAAGTATAGTTTTGGTGGTAATTAATGCCATACGTCCTTCGGCTATTTCGCCTGAATTAAAGCAGAAAAGTTTGTTTTACAAACCGATAGCTTCGTTTGCCCCAACCATTTTCCACCGCCTGAAATTTGAGGAACTGAAAAAAGAGGCCGAAGAAAAGGTAGGTGTTGTGAATAGTTGATTCTAGGAATAATTAGTTTGGTTGGGTACATACAAAAATTGGGTAAATTGAATTTCAAAAATATAACAAAGTCAATTAAATCAATGTTAATTAAATAGTTAAGTAATGAAATCACTTATTCTAATCATTCCAATAGTTTTACTTATAACTGCTTGTGAACATTCGAAAAGCAAGGAGGAAATAAAAAAAGAGATTTTTCAAATTGAAAAGGATTTTGAGAGGATGGTACTGGAAAAAGGAGTCACAGATTCATTCTATTATTTTGCCGATGAAAATGCAGTCATTAAAAGAGCCAATGATTCACTTATTTTTGGGAAAGAAAATATTAAAAACTATTATAAGAACAAAGATATTAAAAATGCCACCGTTAATTGGACACCTGATTTTATAGATGTATCAGAGGATGGGAGTCTTGGTTATACCTATGGAAAGTATGTATGGGTAATTAAAGATGACTTAGGTAAAACCGTGGAATATAATGGGATTTTCCATACAGTTTGGAAACTACAACCCGATAAAAGTTGGAAGTATGTTTGGGATTAGTTTTCATGTTAACCCTGATTATTATTGAATAATCCTGACACTTTGCAACCCAGTACCCCTCGCACATTACCTCACCAATTAACCTCGTCGGAAATTTATTTTCGTCCAAAAAAAATTGACTAAATTGCTGACACAAAAATTATTTTGTCTATGAATCAAACCGCAAACTGTAAGGTCATCAATGCTCACTTGGTTTATAACCAACTTTGGGTGTGAGCTTACAAGACAAATCCTACAAATATTAAACTTAGGTAAAAGACTGAAATTTAAACATTTAATGAAGTGACGTATAAATGACCTATTAAAGACATATTTATTTTTTGCATACTACCTAAATTTCTAAATTGAAAATTACACTAACGGTAATTTCTGTTTAATCTTCGTTCTTGTGAATTTTTACAAAGTTTGGCTGCTCTTTTTAATTTAAGAGGAGGCTTTGTT
>JBAYKX010000084.1:0-19911 GCA_041664345.1 Salinivirgaceae bacterium | reverse complement strand
TATAAGTATCTTTATTTTAGACCCTTAAGATACAAAAAAAGCAGTAAAATACCAAGTTTTTACCTTGTATTTTACTGCTAATTTATTAACATTCTGACACTTGGGACTTTTTCAGTAGCCTCGGTATATCCACAGCCTCTTTTTTTAATAATATTCAGTAATAGATACTACTTTTACCCCTCTGTCCTTCGGACATATACTCACTTCGTTCGTGAGATCGCCTTCGGCTCAGTTCCCCTAATTTTAGGGGAGAATGGTTGCAGTAAAAATTGTACGAACTACCGGTAATTTTTTTAGTTCTACCAACCTTCACTCAGCGCAAGTCCTCCCCTGGGGGAGGTGTCCGCCTCGGCGGACGGAAGGGGAATCAAAACGACATTGAAATATAAATGTTGACAATCCAATCAACAATTGATTGGTATTCATACAAATTCCTGCCGGTATTCTGGTATTAACGAATTTAAATATAACATAATATCCGCAAATATTTACTGATAATTACCGTACGCCAATGTGTATTGTACGGAAATATTACGTATTTTTGCTAAAAAAATTGGGGTTATGAAATAGCCATAAGCAGGAATTTGCATACAAACAGCAAACAATTATTTATGGCGTATTCCATGTGACCTTGATCTAAAAAATAAAAATAAACACATGAAAACAGCAACTATAGAACAAACGAGATTTGACGCAAGACTTCCGAAAGAACAAAAACAATTCTTTGAGAGAGCTGCATATTTAGGTGGGTACAGAAACTTAACCGACTTCGTTATTCTTGCAGTTCAAGAAAAAGCAAAAGAAATAATCAAAGAAAAAGAACAAGTTTTTGCCTCTGAAAGAGATAGTCAACTATTTTTCGATGCTATAACAAAACCCAGTAAACCATCTGAAACATTGAAAAAGGCTTTGGATGATTATAATGCTTTTATCGCAACTTCAGAATAGAATAATGATTGAACTGTTAGACAAAAAGCACAATCGAAATGAATTTGACTGTGGAAAGGAGTTATTAAACAACTACCTGAAAAATCAAGCCGCACAAGACATAAAAAGAAAGCTGTCGGCCTGTTTTGTGTTTGCAGAAAAAGAAACAAATATCATTCAAGGATTTTTCACATTATCAAACAATAGTATTCCTCTAAGTAGCTTTCCTGAACCTATTCAAAAGAGGCTACCTATATCCTATGCTTCCATTCCCACTACACTACTTGGCCGATTAGCGATTGATAAGAAATGTCAAGGAAAGGGATTAGGGAAAATATTACTATTAGACGCTTTTAAAAGAAGTTATGAGATATCGAAAGAAATAGGATCATTCGCTGTTGTAGTTGACCCGATAGACAGAGAGGCTGAACTGTTTTATGAAAAGTATGATTTTATAAAACTTCCTGACAGTGGAAAAATGTTTATTGCAATCAAAACACTAAAAGAACTTTTCGATAAATAAAAACCATCCTATTCCCCAATCTTAAAAACAATTTGCGTATAGGTTTCATTTCCTAATCGATCCAGTGCCCGTATTTTCATTTTTACGAATGATTCCGGCTTAAATCCATCAATAATTCCCTGATAAATTAGCTCTTTAGCTCCATTAACGGAATAATATATTTTGTCGTAAACACCGGTAGCATTTGAAACCGATAAAAACAAAGAAACATGCGATGGATAAACATCCACTTCAGTTCCATCAACCGTTTCTTTTCCAGTGAGATGGATACTAAAACGGGTAAATACTTCGGGACCGGTATTATCGGTAACAAAAAAGATGGTATCTCTATTAATATTGCCCAATTTATCCAATGCTTTCACTTCAATTTCATATTCCCTTCCCCGCTTAAATCCATCAATAATTCCGGTAAACATCTTTTCTGTTTCTCCTTTAATGGTATAATAAATCCGGTCAATGGCCACTTTACTGTCGGTAGCCGATAGAAAAAGAACGGCCTGACTTGAGTAAACATCAACTTGCGAACCATTTGCCTCTTTTTTACTGATTGGTAAAATACTGAACCGGGCAAATATTTCAGGTCCGGCATTATCAACTACTAAATTGATGGTCTCACGGTTGGAATTTTCTACATTATCGTATCCATAAATACTAAGTGAATAGGCCCCTTCATCGGTGATATTGAATGGTTTCTGATAGTTAATTTCTGAGCCATTATTTAATGAATAACTCAACACGTTTAATCCCGATTCGGGATCCATGGCTGAAAGTACCACTTTGGTATTCTTATTAACAAAGGTGGTATCGCGGGTTTTAAATACTTTTCCTGTAAAATCGTATTTTAGTTGTGGACCCGTTAAATCAACATACGAAGCTCTGCTCCGGGTACTTTTCTCGCTTGCAATGCTTTTATTTCCAACATTATCAATGGCATACGACGAAACAGCCAACGAGCCGGAAATAGTAGTCAAATAAAATGGTTTCTCGTATAATTGAAACTCTTCGTTATTGACTGAGTATTTTATTTCTTTAACACCCGCTTTATTATCAACTGCCGTCAGTTTCAGTTTAGTCCTGCCTGAAGAGTATTCGCGCCCATTTACCACAAAACTATTTCCCATTATTTCATCTACAAGAATAGGTGCCGTTTTGTCCGTATAGAATTTAAACTCCTTTTCCACTTCTTTATTTCCCACTTTATCTTCGGCATAATATTGAATGGTATGTTCACCTTCACCCCAATTTGAGGCATTCAACGCATGATAATACTTTTGATAATTTTTCCCATCAATGGAATAATAAATTGAATTCAGTCCTGAAATTGGATCCGTTGACGACAAGGTTAATTGAGTTCTACCGGAAATTACATTCTCAAACTTATCGCCATTAATGGTTAATTCGGTGATAGGTGCTGATAAATCGATGGTATAATTTTTTGCTTTAATTGGTTCCGCATTTCCAACGTTATCAACGGAATAAAACTGAATGGAATAGGTTTTTTCTTTATCAAGAGCGATGGGTTTTGAATAGGTTACAAAAGCGCCTGAATCAATGGAAACTACTATCTGTTCAACTCCCGATTCTGAATCAGAACTTGAAAGCTCAACCGTTAAACCACTTCCAATAAATTCTGTTTTTCCATCGGTATATATTTTTGATGCATCCATTTTCAAAACTGTTTTCGGAGCCATTCCATCGGCATACATCTCAAAAATAACATCGGTTATCGGATAAACAATTTCTTTTGTAATGGTATCAACTGCCGATGGTGAACGAAATGTGTTGAAGCCTTCTGTATCTAAATACATGGGATTTGCATACGCTTTTGTACTATCACTTTGCAACTGATACATAGCACCTTTTTGATTTGGCTCGGTGGACAAATAAAAATAGATGGGCAATGATTTTTGCACATAAAGTTTCCCATTGGGTGCTTTGTAAACTTTAAAGGGATGTTTCATCGTATTTTGAGCATTAACCATAAGAGCTACAATTAGCAAGGCTAAAATCAAGAGTATATTTTTCATATTTCGAGTTTTTGTGTTCATACGGATAACATTAGAATATGTTCAATAAAATTTACAAACGAAAACCAATCACTAAAACATCATCCACTCTAGGATATAAATCACCATGCCATTTTCGTAATGTTTCGGCCAACAATTCCTTTTGTTTAACAAATGGTAATTGGTGAATAGAATGAAGGAAACTTACAAAATTTTTAAGCAAGTATTTTTTCCCTTGCTCACCACCAAACTGATCGGAAAAACCATCGGAAAAGATATAACAAACAGCAGGACTTTCAATGCTAATAGTTTGCTGTTCAAACATACATTCATTGGGTGGTATTCCCTTCATGGTTCCGCCAATTCCAAAATAATTTCCATTTATAGTGGTTAACTTCCCTGATTGAATAATAATTAAAGGATTTACAGCTCCGGCAAAGGCTAACTTTTTAGTTTCTGTATTGTAGATACAAACTGCCGCATCCATGCCGTCTGAATTACCCGTAGTTTCTTGATTTAGCGAAGTTTTTATCAAGGTATGCAACGATTCTAAAATGTCTTTCGGTTCTAATATGCCTTTATCAATTACAATTTCTTCCAGAAAACTCATTCCCAACATACTCATAAATGCACCGGGAACTCCATGACCGGTGCAATCAATGGCTGCAACAATCCGCAAATGTTCTTTTCCGGGTACCGTGTAAAACCAATAAAAATCGCCACTCACCACATCCCTTGGGCTAAAAAAAATAAAGGAATCACAAAAAACTTCTTTAATTGAATTGATTTCAGGGAGCAATGCACCTTGAATGTTTCGGGCATAATTAATGCTGTGATTAATTTTTAAATTTTGTGCCTTTATTTCTTTGTTTTGCTTCCCTATTTCAGCATTCCGATTTTCCAAAACCTTGTTGTGTCTCTTTTTTTGTTGATTACTCCTGAGAATTAACATAGCTACAATAACAACAAATCCCATTCCCACAATAAATATAAGAGTAAGCAATTGTTGGTTTTTAAGTTCTGCTTGTTTTTTTTGTAATTCCAGTTCCTTTAGTTGATTTATTTCTTCCGACTTTTTTAATGAGTCTTGTGTTATTATTAGTTTTTGTTCGGTTTGTTTTTTTTCATGAATGGCTTGCTGGGTTTTCTGCTCAGCTTTAGTCACCATTTCAATGTTTTTTTTCTGAGCCTCTTCCATCTCTTGCTTTTGAATTTCCTTTTGAAAAGTAGTATAGAGCGCAAAGTATTCCATCGATTTTTGCGAATCCCCCAATTTTCTATAAGTCTCTGCTAATAATTCATAGCAAGTTTTCAGCAGTTTCTTGTTTTTAAATTCCAACGAAACCGAAAGTGCTTCGTTCAAGTTTTGAAGTGCTTCTTCATTTCGGTTCAAGGCCAATAATGATGTTCCAATATTAATTAAGTTGGTTGAAATATCCTGTTTGTTTTCTTGTAATTTACTAATAAGCAAGCTTTTCCGAAAAAAGACCAAGGCTGTTTCCAATTGGCCAATGTCAGAATTTATCATTCCCATATTACTGTAAATTGCTTTAATGGCATTATTGTTACCAATTTCTTTATTAATGGTAACCGATTGTTCAAATGCATCCAGTGCTTTTGCAAATTTTTCAACCTCCCAATAGTAAAAAGCCAATTTATTTAATGCCGATGCCAGTTGTGGTAAATTAGTTGAGTTCCGGTATTTAGCAATTTCGATTAGTATTCCCTCCTCTGAAACTTGACCCATCAAGCTCAAGTTACAAAAAGCAACCATTAGAAGTAATACAATTTTTTTTATAAAACTCATTGAATCGGATTGAGGTTTCAACTCACAAATTAATAAAAAAAAGTAACTACTTAGCAACAATTGAACGACAGAAGAAAAAAAATGAACAACGGCATCACCAAAGATTTGCAAAGAGTGCAATGTTGCCAACTCTTTATTAATTTCTAAATTTGCATTTAATAATATAAATATTTTGAAAAACATACTAATAATTGACGACGAAGAAAAGCTAAGAAATTTGCTTGCAAAAATTATTAGCTACGAAGGATTCGAAGTGCATCAAGCCGAAGACTGCAAAACAGCATTAAAAAAAATGGAGCAGATTGATGTTGATGTGGTAATTTGTGATGTGAAATTACCTGATGGTAATGGTGTGGAACTATCGAAAGAACTTAAAAATAAATATCCTTTAATAGAAATAATTCTGCTTACTGCTTATGGAAATATTCCTGATAGTGTTCAGGCAATTAAAAATGGGGCGTTCGATTATATAACAAAAGGCGATGACAATAACAAAATAATCCCTTTAGTCATTAGAGCTTTTGAAAAAGTTGAACTTACAAAACGAGTTCAACGATTAGAGCAACAACTGATTAATAAATACGCGCTTGATAGCATTATAGGAGAATCAATACAAATTAAAAAAACAATTGAACTGGCAAAAAAAGTTGCAGTTAGCAATATTACCGTTTTACTAACGGGTGAAACCGGAACTGGAAAAGAAGTTTTTGCACAGGCTATTCACCAAGAAAGTACCCGTAGAAACAAAAACTTTGTTGCTATAAACTGTTCGGCATTCAGTAAAGAGCTTTTAGAGAGTGAACTTTTTGGTCATAAAGCTGGTGCGTTTACCGGAGCAATTAAAGACCATAAAGGACTGTTTTCTGAAGCAAACAACGGTACTATTTTTCTCGATGAAATTGGAGAACTGGCATTAGACCTGCAGGCTAAACTGCTTAGAGTGATTGAAACCAGTGAATTTTTTAAAGTTGGTGAAAGTAAGCCCACAAAAATAGATGTACGCATAATTGCAGCCACAAACCGCGACTTGCAGAGCGAAATAGAAGTGGGGCATTTTAGAGAAGATTTATTCTACAGGATTTCTGCTTTTCAAATAGGCCTGCCAGCCTTACGCGAAAGGGTTGCTGATATTGAACTTTTTGCTTATCATTTTTTACAATTATTTTCAAGTAAAGCCAATAAGCGAATCGAAAAATTTTCTGATGATTTCATTAATGCATTAAAACAATGCCAATGGAAAGGAAATATTCGTGAACTAAGAAATGTGATTGAACGTTGTGTAATTATGGCCGATGAACCAATAATTACTACTGATTTGTTACCTGTGGAAATCAAACAAAATGCGATATCTTCTCCTAATAATAAAGCAGGTTCATCTTTTGAACTAGCCAGTGCTGAAAAACTACATATTCAAAAGGTTTTAAACTATACCAACAGCAATAAAACTAAAACAGCTGAACTACTTGGTATTGCATTGACTACGCTGTATCGAAAAATGAACGAGTACGGTTTGGAGTAAAAAATCCATAACCACCCTATCAAAACGCTATGATTCGCCCTTTCATAATGAAAGGGTTTTTGTTTTATAAGCAAATGATAATCAATTAACCTTCTAGAATTCATATACATATAAACATTATATATTTCTGGATTAAGTATTGCAACTAACATTTCATGTTTGTAATACTTAATAATTCAGATTATGGAGTCTAGAATTCAAAAAACGCTTACTCAATGGTTCCCAGATGCCTTTATTGATGTACAAGAATCAGTACTTATAACTGATTATGATTTTCTCAATCATTTTGCAAAATATGTAAAAGACTTAATAAAAGATGATTGTGAGATTAAGGAAGAGCCATTTAAGATTATTAATTTATTGTATTCAAAAGGCTCTTTGTTTGAAAGAAATGCCATAGAAAATGCATTTTTCTTTGTTCTGGCTTTTGACGAGAATCCTTTAAATATAAAGAAAAATTTAAGTTTAATGCCTGAACCACTAAGGGCTGTTTATATAAAAACAATTTTGGAAAACTAAAATTAATTTATTAAGATGAAAATAATTATAGCAGGCGATGGAGAAGTAGGATTTTATCTTGCAAAATTGTTGGAAAAAGAATTTCAGGATATTACACTTATTGATAAACAAAGAGATAAAATTGCCTCTGTTGAAAACAAATTAGGAATAGCCACTGTATTGGGAGATTCAACGAGTTACAAAGTGTTAACTGGAGCTGGTGTACAAAAAGCTGATCTATTAATTGCGGTAACATCTGCTGAATCGACAAATATTACTACCTGCTTAATTGGTAAGAAATTAGGAGCTAAATTTACTATTGCCCGAATAAATAATATGGAGTACTTAGTTGATAAGAGTACACTTGATTTACGTGATTTAGGCATTGATGAACTCGTTTCGCCGGAATCACTTGCTGCCCGCGAAGTAAAATATTTACTAAAATCTCCAGCGCTAACAGAAGTATTTAATCTTTATAAACAGGATTTGTACATGATGGGTGTGCGTGTTGAGGATGATGCCCCGATTATTAATAAGTCAATTGCCGAATCGGCTCACTTATTAACAAATAGCTCTTTTATGATTGTAGCTGTGTTGCGTAATGAAAAAACGTTGATTCCCACAGGTGATTTACAAATTTTAAAAGGAGACTTGCTGTATTTTGCAACTACCGATAGTGGTAAAGATAAAGTACTTGAATATGCTGAAAAAAAACCAATCCATATAAAAAATGTATTGGTTATTGGAGGAAGTAAAACAGGAAAGTATATTGCATTACGACTTAGTAAGTTATATAATATTAAGTTGATTGAAAAAAACCTTGAAAAGTGTAACCACCTAGCAAGACATATTCCAAATGTACATTTTGTATGCGGCGATGGTGCTGATGTTGGTTTACTTGAAGAAGAAAAAATATCAGATTATGATGCAGTTATAGCTGTAACCGGAAGCGCTGAAACAAATATTTTTTCATGTTTGTTAGCCAAAGATCATGGAGTGAAAAAAACCATTGCTATGGTAGAGAATATTGGCTTATTCGACTATTCGCAAAAGATGGGTGTTGATACCTTAATAAATAAAAAAATGGCAGCGGCAAATTTTGTGTTTCGCCACATACTTAAAGGTAGAGTTCTTGCCCAACTCTATGGAATTAATGCCGAGATTCAGGAATTTGTTGTTCATAAGAATTCTAAAATCATCAACATACCCATTAAAGAACTCAATTTTCCTGAGGGTGCCATAATAAGTGGCGTTATTAGAAAAGGCAAAGGTTATATAACACTTGGGAGTTTTGAACTCAAACCTGATGATAGAGTATTTGTATTTTCAATGCCACAAAGTACTAAAGAAGTTGTGGCCTTTTTCAAGTAATTTAATACTGTTTCCCGATGAATTTAATACAACATACAAAGTTTGACACCTTCAAAATGATATTCAGACAAATTGGAGGTTTGCTAATAATTTTAGGATTCACAATGGTTGTCCCCTTATTGGTATCACTAATTTATTCTGAATTTTATTCAGCTGCGGGTTTCCTTTTTTCAGGGTTGACTTGCTTTTTAATTGGGTTTCTATTTTATAAAAATATTAAAACAACCACTGAACCCTTAAACCGCCACGCATTAATTATTGCCGCATTGGGGTGGTTGTCTATTGCCGTAATGGGTGCTTTGCCGTTTATTATTATTGCCTATATTACTCCAGCTGAGGTTGCTCAACAATTTGTTCCTGCCTTGGCCGATTATCAATCAAGTATTTTCTATTTCAAGAATCCTTTGCACGCCATTTTTGAAAGCATGAGTGGTTTTACTACTACGGGATTAAGTATGGCAGTTCATGTACCTACTATTGGAAAAGGGTTAATTTTTTATCGATCATTTACGCAACTATTGGGAGGAGCTGGATTTATTGTTCTAACTTTAGCCGTATTAGGTCAAGCGAGCGGTAAAATTGCTTATATGTTATATGGTGCTGAATCAACTGGCGAACGTTTACGACCTACCATAATACAGACTACTCGTTCAATTTGGAAAATTTATATCGGAATTACTCTTTTTAGTTTTGCTTATCTGGTAATAGGTACATATTTGATTTTACCTGAATACAATATAGCCGAAAACATTTTTGATTCTATTAATCATGCCATGGCAGGCCAGTCAACCGGTGGATTTAGTACGCTTGAAAGCAGCATTGCAAGTTACAATTCGAAAGCAATGGATATGCTGTACTTATTGCCAATGATATTGGGAGCTTTGTCTTTACCATTTTACTTTAAAGTTTTAAATGATAAGCAGATATTTCAGTTTTGGAAAAATCTTCAAACGAGGTCAATAATTCTTTTATCTGTTTTTGGTAGTATTATATTGTCTTTTATGCTATTGAAGTCTGGTTTAGTATCAGAACCCTTTCGTAAAGGAATATTTCAATTTGTCAGTGCGCTAACTACCACCGGTTGGCAAACTTCTGATATTCACATCTGGGGTAGTTCGTCGGTGTTATTCATAGTTGTAGTAGGTATGATTGTTGGTGGAGCAGCCGGAGCAACAGTTGGAGGCGTCAAGATAATCAGAGTTTTACTTCTTTTTAAAGGATTATTTTGGCATATAAATGGATACTTTTATTCAGATAATTCAATTAAAGTTGTAGAATTTAACGAAAAGCGGATGTTGCCCGATGAAATGAACCGTGAATTAGCGAAAGTGGCAACTTTTGTATTTATTTATTTAATTATTTTACTTGTTGGAACTTTAATTACTTACTATAATATGATTCCCGTATTTTCGTTAAAAGATGCACTTTTCGAATCAGCCTCTGCTCTAGGAACTGTGGGATTGTCGTGTGGAATTACCAATCCAAATATGTCTCCTGTACTTGAAATTACCTATATAGTTCAAATGTGGGCAGGTAGGTTAGAAATTATACCAATCCTTATTTTATTCAGAACAATTTTATTCGGATCAAAACCTAAAGTAGTGTAGTTTAAACCAATTGATTCCGTAAAAAAGTATCTTTGTATGAATCAACATGATAGAATGATATGAAGATCAAGACTAAATTAAATCTTGGAATCGGTTTTTTGTTTGCGCTAATTATATTGTTGGCATTTTTAGGAATTGAACAAATCAATTCATTATCAACGGCTTCGGAAAATATTTTAAAAGACAATAAAGAAACTATTGGCTATACTAAAAATATGCTAAAAGCATTGTCGGAAATTGAGGAAAATAGCGAGGCTCTAAACACATTTGAAAAAAATCTTTCAAAACAAAATGCAAACATAACTGAACTTGGGGAATATGAACTGACCCGAAACCTAACTGAAAACTTTCATTTACTGAAAAAAAATCCAACAGATGAGGCAATAATGGCAAATTTGCAATCAATTCTGTTCGAAATAATGAATATAAATTTGAATGCAATTGACTTAAAAAATACCATTGCAAACAATATTGCCAAAAGGTCAATTATTTTAATCAGCACCTTAAGTTTTTTTTGTTTCATAATTGCACTTATACTATTCCTTAAACTTCCGGGAAATATTTCAAATCCAATGCAGCAACTAATTGTAAGCATCAAGCAAATTGCAGCAAACGATTATTCGCAAAGAGTAAATTTTGAAGGGTATAACGAGCTTGGTGAATTGGCTGTTTCATTTAACACCATGGCAAGCAAACTTGAGGAGTACAATAAAAGTAGTATTGCAAAATTACTTGCCGAAAAAAAGATAACTGAAACATTAATTAATAAAATACATTACCCGATTATTGGTTTTGACACAACCATGAAAGTCAACTTAGTAAACGACGAGTTTTTAAAAGTGTCAGACTTGAGTTATGCGGAACTAATTGGGTCAAACATACTTGAGATTGCCGCTAAAAATGATTTTATCAGCCAAATTATTATTGATGGTTCCAGTAACAAGGTAATTCCATCAAATAATGATCACGATAAGAGAATACATTTAGCCATACTTGGGAAAGACATTTACTTTGAAAAAGAAATTCAGGAAATAACATTAACCCATCAGAATGATAAAAAACAGCATTTAATGGGGTATGTGGTGGTTCTGAAAAACGTAACCAAATATATGGAACTTGATTTGGCTAAAACAAATTTTATTGCAACCGTTTCACATGAGTTAAAAACTCCGGTGTCGGCAATTAAATTCAGTTTGCAATTGTTAGAAAATGAGAAGACAGGCACACTGAATCAGGAACAACAGGATTTAGTTAAAAGTTGTGAAGAAGACGCCAATAATTTATTAAAAATTATATCGGAACTACTGAATTTGGCACAAGTTGAAACCGGAAATATTCAATTGAATATTATGCCTGTTAATCTTAACGATATGTTGCAATTTGCCATTAATGCCAATAAGATGGCAGCAAATCAGAAAAATATCGTTTTTGAAATTGACTTGCCTTTTGATTTACCCAAAGTAATTGCCGACAAAGAAAAAACAGCTTGGGTAATTACAAATATTATATCGAATGCAATTCGTTATTCCTCTGATAATTCCAACATTGCGATATCAGCTTCAAAAATAATAAATAAGGTAGAACTGCATATAAGAGATTTTGGACGCGGCATTGAATCACAATTTATTGGTCGTGTATTTGACCGTTATTTTACTGTACCCGGCACAAAAAAAGAAGGTTCCGGACTTGGTTTAGCCATAAGTAAAGAGTTTATTGAAGCACAAGGCGGGGAAATTTATGTTGAGAGTGAACTTGGTGCTGGTAGTGTGTTTTCAATAGTGCTTAATTGCAAAGATTATTTTTAATAGTTTAGTTAGAAGGTAAGTGTTTTATCACCTCAAAAAAGTAGTTGTCTTAAAACCTCAATAAATAACAAATTTGACTATCTTTTTCAGTAAATATATTCAACAAAACTAAAAGGAATGTCAATCATGTGACTATAATCAATCCCAAGTTCTTGCATATCTTCATCGGAAAAATACCATACAATTTCTACTTCATTTCCTTCATGGTATAACTCCGCAAGTCGCTCCACAATGGTTAATAAAAACTTTGATGTACTGGTATTAAAATATTCCATCTTTAAATGCAACTTAGTGGTTTGTGCCGGTTCATTGCAATAATGTCCCAACCATTCCACCAGTGGATCATAAAAACGGGCTGTATTTTCTAATATGGAACGACCACTCATTATCAATTCGCCGGTAGTAGCATTAAAATCAATATCGGGTCGGTTTAAATTACCAGTAATTAGCAGTTGTTTTGAAAAGTTTTGAATCATTCAAGCCAAGTTTAAACTAGATTTCATTTAATAAAACACATTGTTAACTGTTACGATACCAATAAACGCTCTGCCATTGCAATGGCTATTTTTCGGCATCGGTCAATGTCCGTTTCATTGGGTGAACAGCGGGCTTCAACCTGCTCACCTACTATTTCCCATTTAATATTTTCGGCAAATTTATTAATAGCGCGTACTCCGCCTCCACCCCAACTGGCTGAACCAAAAATTCCCAAATACCTGTCGCGCAAGCCATAATGTTCTAAATCGGAAAGTAAATGCGCCATTGGAGGAAAAATACCTCCATTGTACGCAGAGCTTCCCATGATAACCCCTTTAAATTTCCAAATATCATTAATAATGTACGAAGAATGGGTCTTTGATGCATCATGCACCCGAACATGTTTTACGCCGGCTTCAATAAGAAAACGGGCAATATAATCGGCCATTTTTTCGGTATTTCCGTACATGGAACCAAATACCAATACAACTCCGGCTTCTCCTAAGTGGGTGCTCCAATTGTGATATTTTTCAAGAATGTAGGGTATTTTCGAACGCCAAATCATTCCGTGCGAAGGGGCAATTAACTTAATGGTTAATGTCTCCAATTTCGCTAATGCTTTTTGAACTTGCGCTCCGTATTTTCCCACAATGTTTGAATAATACCTACGAATCTCTTCGTTAAAACAGACTAAATCATCCATTTCATCGTCAAATACACCCCCGTTTAAGGTACCAAAACTTCCAAATGCATCGCTTGAAAAAAGTATGTTATTCGTTTTTTCATAAGTTACCATCGATTCGGGCCAATGCACCATTGGTATCATAAAGAACTGCAATTCATGGCTACCTAATGAAAGGGTATCGCCTTCGGTTACTTCAAGTATATTCTTTGTAATTCCATAAAACCCTTCCAAAATGGGGAACGTTTTTCGGTTACCTATCAGAATTACATCAGGGAATTCATTTACAACCTCTTTAATTGAACCAGAATGATCGGGTTCCATGTGGTTTATGATTAAATAATCTAGCTTTTTATTGCCCAAAAGATCCTTTATCCAAAGAACCAAATCACCTGAAAATGGGGCTTCAGCCGTATCCACAAGTGCCGTTTTCTCATCATCAATTAAATAGGCATTGTAGGTAACACCTTTTTCCAAAGGCCATTGATTCTCGAATAAATGTTTTCTCCGGTCGTTAAAACCTAACCAATAAACCTTTTCGCTTAATTCAACTTTTAATGACATGATTTTATATACTATTTTGGTTTGCTATCTAATAATTTGCCGCAAAAATAGTCTTTTTTAACTAAAATCCTTTCATGTTTACAATGCTCCTAATTATAAATGTTTGGCAAAATAATCATTTAAAAAAAGCATCTGATCCCGGATAATACAATTTTTTGATTGCCAATTCCTGAGGAAAAATCCGATAAAAAACCAATGCTTCGGAGCTTAATTCTCCCTCCTGGTTAAATAATTGAGTATGAACTGTAATACTTTTCTTATTGCTCTCCTTAATAATACCTACCAATTTTACTTCCCTTCCATCGGTAGGTACCGGTTTGTAAAAATTGATGTCAATTTTCGATGTCATACCGGCTGTTTTTCCTTTTATATATACCACCCAACTGGCTAATTCATCGTGTAAGGTGGAATGAATCCCGCCATGTAAGGTATCAACATAACCCTGATAGGAGTTTTCAGCTTTCCAAAAACTAATAATTTGTTCTCCATCCTCAACGAATCGCATTTTTAATCCAAATGGATGGGTTGAGTCACAACCAAAGCAATGAAAAATATTGGCATTTTGCCATGGATTTATAATTTCCCTCATGTTACTATATTTTGATTTGAATGAGTGAAAATAGCGATTAAAAATATACCAGCTATAACTCCCCAAGAATTTCCAAATTTATTTTCAACTTAAATCCGCAGATAAACTTCTAATTAATTGTGAGTGAGGGCGTGACTCGTTATTTTAATAACTTTTTATTCATAAGTTAAGTCGATGATAATTAAAAGTCACACCCTCACTTGTCGATATAGGGGTTCAGCTAATTATTATTGAATCGTACTTAAATAATATCAATATTTATTCAATTTATTTTATGTTTATTTTAATATTATTTATATTTGCATTGAATTAATTCAATTTACACTATGAAGTTACCTATTTTATGCCCCAGTTGCCAAAGCAAATTAACAGTGAAAACGTTAAATTGCGAAAAGTGCCTAACTAAAGTTGATGGTAATTTTAAAATGCCGCTTCTAGCTGCTATCCCTGAAGATGCCCAACAGTTTATTATTGAGTTTGTAAAAAACAGCGGGAGTCTTAAGGAGATGGCTAAAACCATGTCGTTGAGTTATCCTACGGTACGCAACCGTCTCGATGAAATTATTAATACGTTAAAAACTATCGAAAATGCACACTAATCTTATTTTCAACCCTTTTACCCGAATTGCCGGCTATAAAGCCTTAACCATTGGCGTTATTGGAATGTTGATTGCCGGATATGTCAGCTTTTATTCACACACCCATTTCGATGGCGTACTAAACATCCATAGTGGATTGGCTGCACCAATATGGATTCATATCCTTTGGCCTTTTGCCGATGTTGCTTTTCTTGGAATATGGTTTACCCTTTTGGGAATTATATTGAGCCAATCAAAAATCAGAATTGTAGATATCTTTGGCACTCAGGCTTTCGCATTTCTTCCCTTGGTACCCGCTAGTTTAATGGGATTCTCAAAAAGCTTGGATCGGTTATCTGAAAAACTAATGGGAGTTGACCCTAAAGCCATCAGGCTGGACATGTTTCCTTTGAATGACATACTGATGGTATTGATTATTATTTTAATTACCATTCCTTTAACTGTTTGGAGTGGAATTTTGATTTACAACGGGTTTAAAGAGTCAGCTAATCTTCCTCATAAAAAAGTTATTCCTGTTTATATTGCTGGAATTTTTATTGGCATGATACTTCCAAAATTCCTTATTGGACATTTCTTGTTGAATTGATCTGAAAAACCCTGAAACTAAGTAAAACCATAAAACACACTTATTATGAAACCCCCATGCAGGAAACTGAACAACTTAACGAAGTGATTTCATGACCCCGAGTACTCGGGGGAGTAAAAAAGGATGAAAATTTGCATGGGGTGTTCCATTCGTACGAAACAATTGATATTCAATGAACTAAAAATTATTTACGGATGAAACCAAAATTAGATAACGAAATTTCCGATTTAATGCGTAAAAACCCATCTAATTGGAAAGCAGGCATTTTTTATTTCAATCCCGCCGATCCAAGGATAATTGTTCCTAAACGCATTTCCATGATGGGTTGGACTTTAAATTTTGCAAGCCCTTATGCTTATATTTCTACAATTGCAATTGTTATACTTATTATAGCTTCATCTATCTTTGGAAACTGATTTCGGAGCAAACCGGAAATAACCCAAATTTAGCGATTTGCTATCGCAAATCTGCTCAATCGGAGCAAAACAGTAACAATTTCAATATATGATGTAAATTGCAGCCCTAAATATAATTGAATGGATCCAAACATACGAGCCAATATAAAACCGGGAATTACTGTTTCAATAGTTCAAAAACAGGATCAACGCTCTGGTAAACTTACTGAGGGGATTGTAAAAGATATACTTACCAACTCAAGCAATCATCCTCATGGCATTAAAGTGCGATTATCATCGGGTATCGTCGGACGGGTACAACAGATTAATGACTAAGCAAATGACACCGGAACCCAGTCAAAAGAACAATCCACTGCATGGCATCAAATTGGAAACATTGGTTACTGAGCTGGTGCAATATTTTGATTGGGATATGTTGGGGAAGCTTATCCCAATCAACTGTTTTTTAAAAGACCCGAGCATAAAATCCACCTTGAAATTTTTACGTAAAACTCCCTGGGCTCGCCAAAAAGTGGAAGAGCTCTATTTGGAATACTTCGATAAAATTCGAAATGGTTCAAAACTAAATGCTTGAGTCTATTTGTGAATTCCAACTTTTCAAGATAAGTTGTATTTAACCCACTAATTTTTACTTTCGCTAATCTACTTCTAATAATTAATTTATATTTGTGCTACTAATTTTAAAATCGTAGCACGATGTCGTTAAAACGTTTTGGGGTTTCGCTAGAAGAAGAATTGTTGACCGATTTGGATTTAATTGTTGAAAATCAACGGTTTCCAAATCGCTCCCGGGCCATCCGGTTTTTAGTAAACGACCATAAAACCCGTCAAAGTATTGACGGAAACCAACAAGTTACCGGTGCCATAGTTTTAGTTTACGACCACCGCATCGCCAGACTCCACACTGAAGTGGCAAGCCTCCAACATGAATACCATTGCATGGTTCTTTCGAGTCAGCACATCCATTTAGATGAAAAAAACTGCATTGAAACCATTGCTGTCCGTGGTACTGCGGACAAAGTAATCAAACTAAGTAACAAATTATTAGCTATTAAAGGTATCCGTCATGGAAACCTGGTGGCATCATCCATTGAATAGACTAAAATCATGAGAAAATCAAACTTACTTTTTGCCGCGAGCATACTCTTTCTAATTAAAACCACTGCTTTTGCACAAGATGAATTAAAAGCCGTAACTGACACCATTGCTATTGACGAAGTGGTAGTAACTGGAACTAAAACTTCGGTTAACCGCAACCAGGTTCCATTAACTATTTCAGTAATAACCGGCGATAAAATTGCAAAAAGTTTTGAATCGTCATTACTTCCTGTTTTAAGCGAACAAGTTCCCGGACTTTTTGTAACCGAACGCGGGGTAACAGGTTTTGGAGTGGCCAATGGTGCCGCCGGACAAATTTCCATTCGAGGTGTGGGAGGTTCTCCAACAACACAAGTATTGGTATTGCTGAATGGTAACCCGCAATACATGGGTATTATGGGCCATCCGTTGGCCGATGCATATCGATCATCGAATATTGAACGGGTTGAAATCATCCGGGGACCGGCATCGATGCTTTATGGTTCCAATGCCATGGGAGGTGTTATAAATATAATTACTAAAGAACAAACTTCGGAAGGAGCAAGTGCCAATGCTGTTCTTCAATACGGTTCGTATAACACGCTGAAAGTTGCTACTGGAGGCGGGTTCAATAAAAAGGGGTTTGCTATTTATGCCGGGCTAAACCACGACCAAACCGATGGTCACCGCGAAGCTTCATATTTTAATAGCACCGATGGTTATTTAAAAGCTGGATATAAAATAAATGACAATTTTACTGTTTCTGCTGATATGTCGTTAGTTAACTTTCGTGGTGCCGACCCCGGGTTGGATACTTCGGATATTGTAAAACATAGAGATACATTGGATATTTTTAGAGGGATGGGAGCTATTGCATTCAACAACCGTTTTGAAAAAATTGATGGATCAGCCCGCGTATTCTATAATTTTGGAACCCATGATATTACCGGATTTTTATCAAACGATTTTAATTATGGGCTCATGGTATATGAAAACTTCCACTATATGAAAGGTAATACGATAACCTTGGGTGTGGATTATAAAACTTTTGGTGGAAAAGCTGAAGATATCAGAAAAGACATGCTATTGGTTGACAATTCCATCAATGAAATAGCTGCATATACAATGGTACAGCAACAACTATTCAAAAATCTTATTATAAATGGCGGTATCCGTATCGAAAACAATTCTGTGTATGGGAATGAACTTATCCCATCAGGGGGAATTTCTTACAATCCATGGAATAGTACCACCATAAAAACTTCTGTTTCAAAAGGATTTCGCAGTCCTACCTTAAATGAATTATACATACAATTCCAATACCCCAATGCTCCGTCACCTAACCCCGAATTAAAACCGGAAAAGTCAATCAATGCAGAACTATCGGTTCAACAAAAACTGTTTGAAAACAAACTTGGGTTAGAGTTAGGTATTTTTTATATAAAAGGATCCGATTTTATTGCTGTTGGCTTTAATGAGGCCAATAAAAAAACCTATTTGAATATTGGCGAAGTGCATAACAGCGGCTTGGAATTAGCTATAAACCATGCAGTAACCAATTGGCTGAGTTGGAATGCAAATTACAGCTACATCAATATGGAAAATCCGGTATTGGGAACACCAACCCAAAAACTGTTTACAGGAATTTCGTATCATCCGAAAAAATTGAATGTTACTCTATCGTATCAATACATTGACGATATTTACACTTTGGTTGGAAAAACTGAGTTAAAAGAATCATATACTTTGTTGAATGCTCAAGCCAGCTACCGAGTACATAAAACGCTACAACTTTTCATTAAAGGCGAAAACTTGCTGAATGAACAATATACCATCAATTATGGATATACCATGCCGGGAACTACCGTAATGGCAGGCTTTAGCTTTAATTATTCAACGAATTAATTGGTAAAAAAAATAGGTTCAATGAATCCCATTCTTATAAAACTGTCGAACGATCTGAAACAAAAAGTACCTCAAATGGCGCTGGGAATTATTCAATGCAAGGTATCCAATACTGCTTTTAATCCAGAACTTTGGGAGGAAATTCAAAAAGTTACGTTGGAAGTAAGGGAAAATCTAACCTTTGAAGCAATAAAAGATCAACCACAAATTGCTGCCACCCGCACTATTTATGCAGCTTGCGGGAAAGAACCCAGCCGATACCGCCCCAGCGCAGAGGCGTTGATGCGCCGCATTGTGAAAGGTCAGGATTTGTACCAGATTAATACTTTGGTGGATTTGATAAATTTAGTATCGCTAAAAACGGGCTATTCCATAGGAGGTTTTGACGCCGAATACATCAATGGCAATGTAGAAGCATCCATTGGCAGCGAAGGTGAGCCTTATCAAGGAATTGGAAAAGGGGAACTGAACATTCACAATTTGCCTGTTTTGCGCGATTCCATTGGAGCTTTTGGCACACCCACCAGCGATGAAATACGCACGGCCATCCGTTTGGAAACCACTCACTTTTTAATGACCATTAATGGTTATACCGGAGCTGCCGATATGCAAGTTGCCATGGAATATTCACTATTGCTCTTGAACAAATTCCTCTCTGCTAAGGAAATAGCAACCTATACTATTAAATAAAATCTTTCATGATGATTAATTCTACTTTGACAAATTAGAATAATTGGTGTGAATTTGGTGTTTTTACTCACTCACACAAACATCCCACAACCTGTTCGTGAAGATATACGTTGTGTTTTGGTGGCTAAAAATATTGCCACAACTTAGCGAAGCGTTCTCGTATGTTTGTGGAGAAAAAAGAGCCGATTACTACTGATTTTGTATTTTAGTAATTAATTCGGAAAAGGATAGTCGAACCAGAAGCGATCAGATACGCATTAGCG
>JBAYKX010000083.1:0-19917 GCA_041664345.1 Salinivirgaceae bacterium | reverse complement strand
CCCATCGGTTCCCATCGTTTGTGCTAAATCCTGATACACTTTATCGCGCCGGGCAAAAACCAATTTGTGATGTGCTGAATAATAGTTTTGGAGGGAATCCAAGTAATCTTGAGTCTGCCTACGAGTGCTATCGTTGAGGGATTCCAAGGTCAAAAAACGGTTACAAACGGCTGGCTTAAACCCGGCTTCAACTTCCAGTTTTTGTATTTCTCCTTTAACCAACGTCAACTCATCATCGGTTAGAGCCGGATTCCGGTTCAACAACAAATTGCGATGGCATTCATCTACTTTTGATTTTATAGCTGGAATCAGATACCCCATTACGTATGAGTCATCCGACAACTCTTTGTCGTAGGAATAAAACGGTTTTGTAAATTCATTGTTTTTGAATTGCTCCACCGCCAGGGATTCAAAAGCCCATCGCGATGCCATTAAATCGCCAACCACAGGAACTGATTCGCTCTGCGAGATAGTCTTGTTCAGCGTATCGAATGGAACAATTACACCGCTTAATAAAATCTGGGGAACCAGAAAGAACGGAATCAAAATGTAAATATTAACCACTGAATTCAATCCCGATGATATATTCAATCCGACCAAATTGGCAAAACAGGATGTGGAAAATAGGATGATCCAGTAGCTGAACATCATGCCGTGAATGCCAAGGATGAGGTTCCCGACCAATACGAAAAAAAGGGTTTGAATGGCAGAAAGTCCAAACAGAAAAAGCACTTTCGAATTCAGATAACTAAAGCGGCTCAGCCTTAAGAATGCCTCCCGCTTGAGTATTTTCCGGTCTCTGATTATCTCCTCGGCACTTACCATCATCCCTAAAAACAAGGCCACCACCACGCTCATAAACAGGTAGGCAATTATGTTCTTGTTTTGCCCAAAAACATACGGCTGATCAACGCTGTATCGGGTTAAATAGGCCAAAATAAAGGCCAAAAAAGGAGCTTCCAGCAAATTGAGCAAAATGTATTGCCGGTTGGTTATTTTGATAAGCAGGTTGCGTAAACTAAAAATTGAAAACTGCTGGAGTTTATTGGGTATGCGAAAATTGTTTTCAGGTAACTCATTCTTTTGAACAATAGGCTGCAACTGGGGCTGGATGTTCTTTTTGAAAAGCTGGTACCAATCTTCGGGCAACGAACTGCGCTGATTGGTCACTTTGCCGTGCTTGCTGATGGTTTTAGCCTCGGTTATCTGAAAAAGCTGTTCCGGGTTTACATAACCGCAGCTCAAACATTCACTTTCGGTTGGGTTCACATAATTGCTGGCCGATTTAAAATAGGTGATGGAATCAATTGGGTTCCCGTAATAAATGGGGAATCCACCTTTATCGAGAATCAAAAGTTTATCGAACAATTTAAAAATGTTGGACGATGGCTGATGGATGTTAACCATTACCAGTCGTCCTTTCAAGGTCTGTTCTTTCAAAAGTAGCATCACCATTTCCGAATCCATGGATGAAAGCCCCGAAGTAGGTTCATCGGCAAAAAGGACAAAAGGCTCGCGGATTAGCTCCAGCGCAATGTTAAGCCGTTTGCGTTGGCCGCCGCTTATCACTTTGTTTAAGGGATTACCAACCACCAAATCGCGGATTCCCGATAAATCAACATTGTTTAACGCTTCCAAAATGGTGCGGGTAAGTTTAAAAGGGGAATAACCGCTATAACAAAGACGGGCATTAAAATACAGGTTCTGAAAAACAGTAAGCTCTTCAATCAATAAATCATCCTGCGGAATATAGCCAATGATGCGTTTAAGATTTTCATTTTCCAGTTCCAAATCATGGCCATTTATAGAAATGTTCCCTTGCTGAAGTCCCAATGTGCCGTTCAGCAAACTGAGCAAAGTGGACTTTCCCGCACCGCTGGCACCCATAACGCCAATTAGTTCGCCCGATTCGGCGGTGAACGAAAAAGGTTGGATTCCATTCCGACTGTTTTTGAATGAAAAGCTTATATTTTGTGCGGTAAACTGCAAATGAACATGCTGGTGAAGGTTCACAATACCCGCCACAATATCGGTGTAATAAATGGGAGCTATTTTCTGATTTTTAAGGATGGCTCCCGAATTCAAAATAAACGATTGATTGGGTAACATATAATGCCCATTCAAATACAAATCGTCGGTTCCTAAATACCTTCCAATGAGTAAATCAACGCTTTTTAAATGAAGAATCAGAATGCTTCCCTCCAATTTTTCACGGATAATTTTCTTGTTTTTCTTATCCTGCAAATAGGTTTCTGAGCCAACAATCAACAAATCAGCGTCATCAATGGAGCTATTGAAAGGGTTTAGCAGGAATCCGAATAAATACCGATACTCGTCATCCGATATCTTGAACGATGCCCGGATAATCCGATAAAACTCCACTTCATAGTCTTTTTGCTCAATGCTGCCTTCCCCCGAAGTCTTGTTTATCTCCTCGATAAATTCAATGAACTTTATAAATACGATAATTTTGTCTTTCTGCTGCAATCCCTTACCAATCCCGTCGCAAAATTTCATCATTTTGTTTAGCGTGTTCGAGCTCTCTTTTTGGTCGCTTGTATCGCCTATGGAATGGAATGAAAACAGTTCATCGTAAAGAAGCAGATACTCTTCAAGTTCCTTGCTGTTCAGGTATTGCTTAAGGTAGGTTTCAATTATTAGGCGGGTATTTTCCGATATTTTTTGATGTCGTGATGCCGCTACCATAGCAAATAGCTGTACCAAGGCAATAAGAATGGGTTCTGACATACATTTTAAATTGTAAAATTAAACGTAACAGGAAAAAAATGCCACAAACCCATCCTTATTCTGATTTACTCCTAAGTTGAGCGATTTGACCCCGAGTCCTCGGGGGAAAAAGCGCTTTACTTAGGTATAACCCCGACATAGCAATTGTTGTTTTTCACAAATTGAGTGAAGCGAAAATTTGTGGAAACCTACAATTGTTCAGTCGATTGAGCAGATTTGCTATCGCAAATCGCTCAATTTGGGTTACGGTGCTATGGTTATTGGGTGAATTTTTAATTAGCAAAACTAGCCCGGGCTGCTTCAACCAAATTTTTCAATTCAACAGCTTTTTCAGGAGTTAAATTCTCATTGGGTTTTGTCGGATTGTTTGCATAAAACGCTTTAAAATTGGTTAAGGGTTCTGCCAACTTTTTTATCGCTTCGTCCGACGAATAGGAGCCGAGAATATTTAAAAGTTTGTCAAGGTTTTCCTCCTGATTGTAAATTATTTTGGTGAGTTCCTGATTGTTTTTCGCTGTCATATTTAAGCTAGTGACTAGGTACATGGTTTCCACAAAACTTCCCGTCACAATGAATACACTCACCTTGTCTTTATTGTTTTTCGATAAAAAACTTTTGGTGTCATCAAAAACTTTTGTGAAAATGTCCACCAGCGATTCTTTATTGTCGTAATTCTTTTTAACGGTTTCTACTAAATCTTCATTGTAGATTCCGGCCATTCCGAGATCGTCAGTTAATTTGCCGGTACATTCCATCAAAATGTTAATTTCTTCGGAACGATTATAAACAGCAGCATATGATAGGTCGGCGCCATATACCCCAAGGTACAATGCTTTTGCTTGTTCTGTAATATATTTGTCTAAGTTTTCAACCGGATTGGTTAAGTCGAAAATAAAACCGGCTTTTGCTTTTTCAACCAGAGTAGAAACCTCAAAGGGAGTCGGAAACTGATTCAATATTTTTGCAATTTCAGGTTTCATATCCTGATTGACTACTGTAATTTCGGAACCTTCTTTTGTAGTTGTAGTTCCCTGTTTTGGATTGTTGGTACAACTTACCAATAGGAAAAAGGTTGTTAAAAAGATAACAAACAAATTCAGATTTAGCGTTTTCATGGCTGATATAGTGTTAGTTAATTTTAATATTACATAAATTGATTCCCGCTAATTTACTGCATTTTTTTCAAACCTTGGTTTCTTTAACTTTTTTTTTAGTTCAAAATTTATTGGAAGCCACTTTACAGCTGTCAGGTAAATTAAACCTCACGGACCCAGCTGCCGCACGAGTCCTCTCGTGTGGCTTAATAAATTGCAAAAGAGTAAAATGGTCAGCTTAGGTTTTGAATAATGTTATTGAAATAGATTGACCACGCGATGCAACTTAACGAAGTGATTTCACCGTAATCGCGCTGCAGCAGAGCCGATAGTTGAAATTTAAACCTCTTACTTGTGTTTGCCACCATCACTATCCTTGCCTATTAGTTTATGTTGTATTTTTATGGTTTCTTTGCAAATTAATTCATAAATTTCATGGCTACCTCAAAAGTTTTCTTTACCAATTTGCGAGCCAATCCAAAGATGAACTTACTGCAGAAACTCAGTAAACTCATGGATGCCGCCGGTTTTAATTCTATTGCATTTGAGCATAAATTTACCGCCATAAAAATACATTTTGGAGAACCCGGTAACATGGCTTTCATTAGGCCCAATTATGCAGCCGAAGTTGTGAGTAAAGTTAAAAAAGTCGGAGGAAAACCCTTTTTAACCGATGCCAATACACTGTATTCCGGCAAGCGCTCGAATGCTGTGGACCATTTACTAAGCGCTACCCAAAACGGATTCACCGAAGTAGTGGTGGGCTGTCCGGTAATTATTGCCGACGGATTGAAAGGAACCGAACAACGCGAAATTGAAATAAACATGCCTCACTGTCAAACAGCACGCATCAGCGCTGCAGTTGCCGAAGCTGACATTATCCTATCAATGAACCATTTTAAAGGACACGAAATGGCTGGATTTGGAGGTGCATTAAAAAATTTAGGAATGGGAGCTGCTTCGGTGGGTGGCAAGTTAGTGCTCCATTCCACATCAAAACCAAGGATACAAACCGATAATTGCACGGGTTGCAATGTTTGTGTTACCAAATGTGCCCACGATGCAATTCACTTAACAGCCGATAAAAAAGCCATCATCAATTACGAGAATTGTGTAGGTTGTGGCCAGTGTGTGGCTGTTTGTCAATTCGATGCAGCTCAGGTTGTATGGGAAAACGCTTCGATATTGATGAACGAAAAAATTGCTGAATATGCTTTTGCGGTTCTGAAAAACAAACCAGCCCTCCACATCAGCTTTATTATGGATGTGTCGCCCGATTGCGATTGCTGGGGTTTTAACGATTACCCACTCACTCCCAATATTGGAATGGCGGCCTCAACCGATCCGGTAGCCTTGGATAAAGCCTGCGCCGATATGGTAAGCAAAGCGCCTTTGCAAGCACAATCGAGAGTAGCTGCAAAACAAGAACACTTTCACGAATCTTTGGGTGTTGATAAATTTAAAATGGCCCATCCAGAAACCGACTGGATGGCCGGATTGCTTCATGCACAGAAAATTGGACTTGGCCAACTGGAATATGAATTAATTACCCTTTAAGCAATCGGCTCAAGATATTTACATACTACGATACTAAGAAATAAAAAATAAAAGAAATGGAAAAGCAATGCAAAAAGTCAGATGCTCCCCGAGGTGAGAAGAAAAGTAAGCGCAGAGATGATTCCCGAAGTGAAAAGCCAAGCCAAAGGAGACCGGTTTCAAGCAGTTCATCACCTAGAAAAAAGCAGGAAGAATTCCGCAGTGCTGCACCCGCTAAAAGGAAAGATGATACGCATGGCGAAAAACCTACCCGGAAATTCGACGACCAACCCAGAGGAAAGAAAAGCAACAAAGGTTTCGAAAGAAAAACAAAAGGGGATAATGAGACTGTAAAACCCAAAGCAAAATCAAACCCACTAAAAACATCGGACGAAACACGCTTAAACAAGTTTTTAGCCAATGCCGGAATTTGCAGCCGCCGCGAAGCCGACACTTATATTGCTGCCGGAGTGGTTTCAATTAATGGAAAAATAGTGGTTGAATTGGGAACTAAGGTGCTTTATGGCGATGTGGTAAAATTTAACGATTTACCCATTATGCCCGAAAAAATGACCTACATACTTTTAAATAAACCCAAAGATTACGTTACTACACTGGAAGATTCACATGCCAAAAACACAGTAATTGATTTAATCAGGAATGGTTGCAAAGAACGCGTTTATCCGGTTGGCCGATTGGATAAAGCCACCACTGGATTGCTATTGTTGACTAATGATGGTGAATTGGCCGATTTTCTTTCACACCCAAGAAACAATAAAAAGAAAATTTATCAGGCAACTTTAGATCGCATTCCCGCTGAAGAGGACTTACAAAAACTGTATGAGGGTATTGAGCTGGACGATGGCAAAATTAAGGTGGATGAGATAACTTATTGCAATCCGGACGATAAACATGAAATAGGAGTTGAGATACATTCCGGAGCTAACCGGGTAATCCGCAGAATGTTTGAACATATAGGCTATAAGGTTAAAAAACTCGATCGGGTTTATTACGCAGGATTAACTAAAAAGAATCTTCCACGGGGAAAATGGCGCTTTTTAAATGAAAAGGAAGTAGTTATGCTGAAAAGAGGAAGTTACAGCTAACAAAAGGAAAATTTTTGAATTCAAAAATTGTTTTGTAGCTTGCACCTGAAATTACCCAATTAATGACCCAGGTTTTATCAAAAAATATCATTTCGTTTCAAGGTGAATTGACTTTTGAAATTATTGAAAGTTTGTTAAATTCAGCCAAGCAAGAATTGGATTCATTGAATTTGGATTTAGTGGTTCAAAAACGGTTGTATTCCATATTAGTTGAGAGTTTGGAGAATAGTGTGAAACATAGAATACCAATTGATTTTAAAAGAAATCATTATCCATTGGAGATGAATTTGCAATTGTATAATAATAAAATTTTAATTACGGTGTGCAATTACATTAAGCAAAGCAACGCGGAATTAATAGCTCAAAAAATTGATGAGGTAAATTCATTAAACCGCGATGGGTTAAATCAATTGTATCGTTCTTCCATTGCTAAAGCCCGTATTTCCGATAAGGGTGGCGCCGGCTTAGGAATTATTGAAATGGCTCGAAACTCTGGTCAAAAAATAAACTATAAATTTGTTCAGGAGGAATCGGAATTGGTGTTTTTCATCCTTGAACTGTCGCTATTAAAATGTGCTTCAAAAAATTAAAAATATGGAATCATTAATCATTAAAGAAACCACATCTACCCCAAAAGTAGTCTTAGACTCTAGAAATAATAATTTTGAGTTTCAAGGTTGTTCCAGACCTGAAGATGTTCGAAATTTTTATATGCCAATTATTAATTGGTTGGAAAAATTCCGTGATACCAAAGCCGCTATTGAGGTAGAGAAACATGCCACTAATCCGATCATTTTTAAATTCAAATTGGATTATTTCAATTCCTCATCGGCAAAATTTATTCTCGATATTTTAGTATTAATCAATCAGCTTCATTTGAATGGAATAAACCTTAAAATTGATTGGTTTTATAATCAAAACGATGACGATATGCTTGAGGTAGGAAAAGAACTATCCGAAGTAGTTGATTTTCCTTTTGAATATATTGAAGTTAAAAAGCAAGTTTCCGGTTAATTGGGTTTCATATACAAACGGGCTTCTTCAATAAGCTCATCAATAGTTAGTTTATAATCATCCAACTCATTAGTTATTTTATTTAGTTCTTGCTGTTTCCATCGTTTTATTCTTTCCCGGCCTATTTCTGCTTGGGCTTCCATCATCAATCGGGCAAAATCTTTACTATTTTCAACTTCTTCAACCAATCGGGCATTGCTTTTCATTTTTTCGGACTCTATCATACGACGGTTTTTTTCATGAATCTGAACCAACTCCAATTGCGATGGAGCCATTACTTTAGTTTCTTCCAAATTAAACAAATCCTCATAAGCTCCGCGTCGCGAAATAAGTTTTACAAACATAGGACCGGTTTCAATACAAATAAATAGAAACAAAATAAACCATCCGGTATATCGTATGCCCCTATTCTGTTCACCTAATTGACCGTAAGCTTCCAACCGCGCCAAAAAACCAGTTGCTTTTTTCAATGTGCCCATACCTGAATTAAGCTGAGTCTCTTTGTTTTGGCTAAGATGTGCCAAGCGTTGATTGTTTGCTTCAATGATTGGATACAATCGAGCCTTTTCCTCTTCATAAATTGAGTTTACCCGGTCGTACTCCGCCTTTTTTTCACGATAAACCGATCCTTTCCCTACCTTGGCTATCGGACTTCGTCCTTCGGCCTCTGCAACAAGTAATTCAAATAATTGGGTGCGTTGTACCAATAAATTATCAATAGTTCTCTGAAAATCAGAATTCTGCTTTTGCAACTGTTCCATTTCAGCATAGCTGGTTCCAACAATATCTTTATATTCGTTATATTTTACCTGGCTCATTTTTTCAATTTGCCCATTTATTTCCGATTCAAACAGTTTTAGCTCTAATGGACGTGAAATTACGATGGCCAAAAATAAGGCCAATACTATTCGGGGCGATGCGGTAAGAATTTCTTTAAATACACGGTTTTCTTTACGCAGACTTGCCACCAGATACCAATCGAAAAAGAAGATTAGAATGCCCCAAAATAAACCAAATGCCAAGGAAAGATAGGGATCTTTAAAAACAGTAAAAAAAGCGTAACTTCCGGAAAGTGAAGCCATTATTCCCGTTAAAAATACAATCATGCCAATTCCAAAAAACACATTGTAATCGGTAGGGCATTTTTTCAATAAATAGAGTCGGCCACCGGAACACCAGCAAAAGAACCGATAAAGTCCCGTCAATTTGGGTTCTGTATAATTAGCACTTTTAAAATCCATAGCAAAACATCGTTAAATAGTAACACCTTAAACCTTTTTTAGGCTTATCCTCCCCAACCCTCCTTAAAAAGGAGGGAGCTGATTCCAATTTCAAATTAAAACTGCTTTGAAATAATTAAAATCTACCCCTGTCAAATAATCGTAGAATCTGTCCCTCCCTTGTTTAAGGGAGGTTAGGAAGGATAAATTACAAATTATCCACGTAGTTGTTCTCTTTAGTCAAGAAATCACTTTGCTAAATTTATGGCAAATTTTTCACTCTAAATCCTGTAATGCCAAAAAATTTAAACAGTTTTTAAGTAATTAGTTACCCTAACAGTCAATAAACTGGCAACAAAATGTTATTTTATTGGCCTTTCTTTCAGAATGTCAAGATAATAAAAAAAAAGAACCCAATCTATTTCGATCTTAAATATCGTTTATATTTTGTAGTGACCTCCTCTAACCGTATCTTTGCAAAAAATAGTTGAAAATGACGCATAAAGCCGGATATATTAATATTATTGGAAATCCAAATGTAGGAAAATCATCATTAATGAATGCTTTTGTGGGTGAAAAGCTTTCAATTATAACCAGCAAGGCGCAAACTACCCGTCATCGGATTATGGGTATTGTGAATGGGGACGATTTTCAATTAATATATTCCGATACGCCCGGTATTTTAAAGCCCAACTACAAACTACAGCAGAGTATGATGAAGTTTGTTGATACAGCCATTAGCGATGCCGATATTATTGTTTATGTTACCGATGTGGTGGAAACGCCTGAAAAAAACATGGAGTATATTGACAAAATAAAGCGCAGCGACTCACCCATTCTTTTGCTAATAAATAAAATTGATTTAACCCGTCAAGATATTCTCGAAACGTTGGTTGATAAATGGAAAGCAATTCTACCAAAAGCTGAAATATTTCCGGTATCGGCATTAGAGAAATTCAACATTGAAAACGTTTTTAAACGAATTATTGAACTAATACCCGAGAGTCCTCCTTATTTTCCCAAGGATGAGCTAACTGATAAAACCGAGCGTTTTTTTGTTCAGGAAATCATTCGCGAAAAAATATTCCTGAATTATGCCAAAGAGATTCCGTATTCCTGCGAAGTGAATGTGGAAGAATTTAAAGAAGAGGAAACCATAATACACATTAGGGCGCAAATTTATGTGTCCCGCGATTCACAAAAGGGAATATTGATTGGGCATAAAGGGAGTGGACTAAAAAAAACAGGAACTATGGCGCGGCTTGATATTGAAGCTTTTTTTGAAAAGAAAGTT
Source organism: Salinivirgaceae bacterium (assembly GCA_041664345.1). Classification (GTDB taxonomy): domain Bacteria; phylum Bacteroidota; class Bacteroidia; order Bacteroidales; family SZUA-534; genus GWE2-40-63. The sequence continues at coordinate 9,905 of JBAYKX010000083.1, read as the reverse complement.
TTTCTGGCCTTGCATGTTAAAGTGCTGAAAGACTGGCGCGATAAAGACCAAAATCTTAAATATTTTGGCTACGAACAATAAATTGAATTATGGTATGCTCAAGCCAACAAACCATTTGAGCAAAAACAAATACGAATTATGGCAAACATTTTAGCAATAGTAGGACGTCCCAACGTGGGAAAATCAACCTTATTTAACCGTTTTGTTGAAGAGAGAAAAGCAATTGTTGACGAAACGGCAGGTGTTACCCGCGATCGACATTATGGCAAAGCCGAATGGAATGGTATCGAGTTTTCAGTAATTGATACCGGTGGTTATATTACCAATTCTGAAGATGTTTTTGAAGAAGAGATAGCCAAACAAGTAATGCTTGCCATTGATGAAGCCGATGTGATTCTTTTCCTTACCGATGTTACCAATGGCGTGACTGACTTAGACCTTAGCGTAGCCGGTATCTTACGAAAATCGCGAAAAAAAGTGGTGTTGGGAGTAAATAAAGTTGACAATCATGAAAGAGCTTATGCATCCGGTGAATTTTACTCGCTGGGATTGGGTGAAGTTTTTACCGTTTCGTCAATCAACGGTTCCGGAACCGGCGAGCTATTAGATGAAATAGTAACACATTTTGAAAAAGTGGCTCCAAGTGAGGACGAAATTGAAATTCCTAAAATTGCCGTGGTTGGAAGGCCTAATGCCGGAAAATCGTCGCTGGTAAATGCATTGCTCGATCAGGAGCGGAACATTGTTACCGAAATTGCAGGAACTACCCGCGACTCTATCAATACGCATTACAATAAATTTGGCCACGAGTTCATTATTATTGATACCGCTGGTATTCGTAAAAAAACCAAAGTAAGCGAAGATATTGAATTTTATTCCGTAATGCGTGCCATTCGTTCCATTGAAGAGTCCGATGTTTGCCTGCTTTTAATTGATGCCGAGCGAGGAGTTGAAGCACAGGATGTGAATATTTTTCATTTGATTGAAAAAAACCGCAAGGGAATTGTGGTGCTAGTTAACAAGTGGGATTTGGTTGAAAAAGATACCCATTCAATGGAAAAATACATTGAAATGGTAAAGGAAAAGCTAATGCCTTTTACCGATGTTCCTATCCTGTTTATATCGGCACTAACCAAACAACGAATATTCAAAGCAATTGAAACGGCAATGGAAGTTTATGCCAATCGTAAACAACGAATTTCTACATCGCAAATGAATGAATTTTTGGCTGAGGCATTAGATAATTATGCACCTCCAGCTACTAAAGGGAAACACATAAAAATTAAGTATGTTACCCAATTGCCAACTCTAACTCCTCAATTTGCGTTTTATTGCAACATGCCACAGTACGTAAAAGAACCTTATAAAAGGTATCTTGAAAACCGGCTTCGCGAAGCTTATAATTTTACCGGAGTTCCCATGTCAATTTACATGAGGCAGAAGTAAGGCAAGTATTCCAATAAAAGCATAAGTTGACCAAAGGAATTTGAAAATAGATATATTTTTGTAGAGGTCTGTAGCTAATACAATATACCCCTTCCCCTGTCGGGACTTCCCCTTGTGAAAGGGAAGATGTAAATTGCTGGCAGTATTGCTAATTTGATACGATCTCCCCTAAACCTAGGGGAGATGTCGACAGACAGAGGGGTAATAGATCATCGTTAATTATGAATTTTACTGCTTTTATGTTATGTATTTATCTATCGACCTCTGTATTTTTAATTCTGATTAATTACCTTCTAAATTTGGTCTTTCAGAAAAAACTGCATAAATTTCTAACTCAAGAATAATTCCATGTTTTATGTCCTTTCAAAAATTCTAGGCTTATTAATTAATCCAATAGTGGGGATATTAAGTTTATTAATTTTAGCGTTTTTTGTGAAAAAAGCTCGCCTAAAAAAGTGGTTTTCAATAGCTGCGTTTGGTTGTTTATTGGTTTTTTCCAATAAATTTATTTTAAATGAATTATTAATTAAATGGGAAAGAAAAGCTCCAGATGATGCCACGCTTTTAGTGCAATATGATTATGGCATTGTTTTATCAGGAATGGTTTGGTATAATTCACAAACCAGGCAAATAAATTTTTTGCAAAGCAGCGACCGCATCTGGCAGGCTGTCCGACTTTATAAAGAAAAGCGTATCAAAAAGATTTTTATAGCAGGTGGTTCCGCAGAATTCTTTACCAAAGATACCGTAGAATCGGTTTTACTTAAAGGTTTTTTAGTAAAAATTGGGATTCCGTCCGAGGATATTATTACCGAAGAAAATTCGAGAAACACCCATGAAAATGCTGTTTTCACAGCCAAAATACTTCAAAATTATCCGCATACGAATTTACTCCTGATAACTTCGGCAATGCACATGCGAAGAGCCGAACTTTGCTTTCAAAAAGTAGGCTTGAATTGTGATATTTATCCAGCCGATCAATACTCAGGCAGTCGAAGGTTTGGAATTGAAGACTTATTTGTACCTAACGCCCGCACGCTGTTTAATTGGAATGCATTCATTCACGAGCTTTTTGGAATGGCATCATACAAAATAGCCGGTTACATTTAGTCCATTAGCTCATTAGTCCATTGGTTCATTTGCTCAATGGTTCAATATCTCATGGTCATATAGCCAAATGAGCGCATGAAGTAATTATCCTCCGGTCATAATAAAGGTAGGTTTCATTTCAAAGGAATTGTATTGAGGCCTCAACCTATCAATATTGTAAAACTGCTGAATATCAACTGTTTTCTTTGATGCCGTAACCACCTCCAATGGGGCATTATCGTACCTGCCATTGCGCAGAATGACAAGCCGACCATGAATTCCTTTAAGAATTAAGTCGAGTGCTAAGTTTCCGTAGGCCATAGGAACTATTGAATCCATGGCATCAGGGTCGCCCCCACGTACCATGTATCCAAGGTTTTGACTGATGTAATTAATAGCATGTCCGTTATTGAAATTTGGAGCCAGATCTTTTATTCTATCAGCAACTATCTGACCTACCCCACCAAGTTTTTTGTGTCCATAAGCATCGGTAGTTTGGTGTGTGTACATCATATCTTCAATTCCCATAAAAGTGGCTCCTTCGGAGATCAATAACACCGAATATTTACTGGAACTGGAGTTGCGGTCTTGTACCATCAATTCAGTCAGATGTTCAATATTGAATTTGTATTCCGGAATAACACACCTATTGGCTGCACCGGCCATGGTTGGAAGCAGTGCTGTATATCCGGCATATCGTCCAAAAACTTCGATGATTAAAAACCGTTCGTGCGATCCGGCGGAAGTCCTTAGGTTATTTACTAAACTGATGGTTCGCGTTACACACGTGCTAAAACCGATACAATAATCGGTTCCTGGAACATCGTTATCCATAGTTTTTGGAATAGCCACTACCTTTACTCCTTCAGAATACAAGCGGACACCATAGCTCAGTGTGTCATCGCCACCAATGGGTATCAAATAATTAATACCTAAAAACTCCAAATTATTCAGAATTTCTGGTGTCAAATCGTTTAATTCATTGGTATATTTTTGGCGTAGATGTTCCGGTATTTCATCTTTCTTTACATGGCTGGGCCTGGTTCGCGAGGTATGCAGAAATGTTCCACCGGTTCTGCCTGCTTTGTTAACTATTTCTTCAGTAAGCTCTATCACAAAAGGGGTATTATCGGCTTTTTTATCGCGGATAATACTAATAGGTCCTGCCCATCCGCGACGAAAACCCAATACCCGATATCCTTCGCGTAATGCCCGTATAGTAATTGCCCGTATGGCTGGATTTAGTCCGGGAACATCACCACCACCGGTAAGTATGGCAATGGTACCTCGGTAAGTTTGGTTCGACATAGCTCATGGATTTTAAATGAATAGAAATCAATAATTTAGTTTGCTTACTAAGTTATAAAATATAATCATCCAATGAATCAATGAACCCTAATAAATATTTGAAAGAATAGGTTATAAAAAAACCGGCTCACTTAAGCCGGTTTTTTTCTACTATTGTTCCCATCCAAGAATTTTAAAGAAATCGAATTCTTCCGGATCTTTTAGATACTTTTTAGCCGCATTATAATCCGATTTAGTAATATAATGCAGGTTATTTCTATAAATCAATTGAACATTTTCTGAATCAATGTTAACTAACCTTGGTTTCACTTTTCCTTTTTCATCTTCAACATCTTTCAGGAATAGTGGGGTAATGTCGCCTTTACGGCTAACAGTAACCATACAGCCAGTCCTACCGGCTTGAAATAATTTAAAAACTCCCAGACCCAAGCGGGTTGCATAGTTCAAATCGTAAGCATTTGGTCGGCAGCAACGCAATTCATATCCTAATTCGTTGGGACGGCTCTTAGTTACAATGCGGTGTTTTTTTAATTCCTGCTGAGTAAGCATGTTAAAAATGTGCGATTTGCTCACATTTCCTAATTCCGGATGGCCGTGTTCATCGTAAGTAAAGTTTATTTTGGTGTTTATAATTTCCTCTTCACTCAAAAAGTGAAAAACTCCTTCACTTATAATGGCAACACCATAATCAATGCCCATAATACGGCGTTTAACCATGGATGAAATTACCAACTTAATAATTTTATCGAAGCTAATTTTGGTTTTATTGAACATCTCAGGAATAATGATCATGGGATAGTGGCAAGCCGTACCAATTCCAAAAGCAAGGTGACCGGCTTCGCGCCCCATAGCTGAAACCACAAACCAGTTTCCGCTGGTACGGGCATCTTCATAAATAGTGGTTGCCAAACGCACTCCTTCTTCTTTTGCGGAATGATAGCCAAATGTTGGAGTTCCCTCTTCAAGTGGTAAGTCGTTGTCGATGGTTTTTGGAACGTGTATGTTTTTAACATCCAGCTTTTTTTCAACCAAATACTTCGACAACCGGTTGGCTGTTGATGCCGTATCATCGCCACCAATGGTAACCAAAAGTTTTACTTGATATCTGCGAAAAAAATCATCTTTAAATTCACTGTCTTTGGGTTTATACCGACTCATCTTCAAAGCAGAACCTCCACGGCTGTAAATTAAATCGGCAAAGTCAAAGTCGAGGTAATCAAACTCGGGTTCGTTGGCAAATAAACTTTTATATCCACCATGAATTCCTAACACATCGTAACCATTTTGCAAAAATATTTTGGTTACGGCACTAATTACTGTATTAATGCCAGGAGCCGGGCCACCAGCACATAAAATTGCTACTGAATCTTTCATAATTATTGTTTGAACTATTTAGTTAATTGAATTTCATCAATCATGTTGTTGTAATTATCTTCTTGTTTTAAAAGGTACTCATCGAGGAATTTCTGTGTTTTGAATAGCGAATCTTCAATAGCAGCTTCAATTTCTTTGGAATCTACTGATATTTTATCCTTCCCCTTTTTATTGGAATAAGTATCTGATTTATTCGGGGAAATCGATATTTTTTGTTTTTTTTCCACTGGGGAACTTTCATTAAAATTAGCCTTTTGAGACAATCAAACAGCTTGATAACATGCTATACAATAATGTTTAGCAGCACAAAAGTAATATTCCTGCTTTGTATTACAAACAAAATAATGAGTAAAAATTCGAATTTTATTAAGTGTAATTTATACACCTATTTATATTATTGATATCTAATATCTTAAAACAATTTCAAATGAATGAACCTTTTCTTGATTGTTGGGTTTGTTTATATCAGATAAGAAAATGTTTATCTTAGTGCCTTCGTTTTTTAACAAATCTATTAATTATGAAAAAGGTTATTTCCTTTATCTTGCTGCTATTCCTCATTTTTTTTACGGTTGCCGGATGTAAAAATAAAAAGCCGGACATTGCCGAATTGCTGATTATTCAAACTACCGATATTCATGGTACAATTTTCCCGTTCGATTTTATCGAAAATAAACCTACGAATCATTCATTGTCAGCTATTTATAGCATGATAAAAAGAGAGCGCCTGCTATACAAGGATGCGGTGGTATTGCTTGATAATGGCGATTATCTTCAGGGTCAACCTACAGTATATTATTATAATTTCGTTGATACTTCTTCGTTGCATTTGGCAGCTCAAGTAATGAATTATATGTCGTACGATGCTGCATCGGTTGGTAATCATGATTTGGAGACCGGACATCCGGTTTACGACCGTTACCGAAAGCAACTTGCAATGCCTTACTTAGCTGCAAATGTATTACATAAAATGAGCGGTGAGCCTTATTTTCAGCCTTACACTGTTATTAAAAGGCAAGGGATTAAAATAGCTGTTTTGGGCTTAACTACACCCGGAATTTCAAATTGGTTGCCCGAAAATTTATGGAGCGGAATGGTTGTTACCGATATGGTTGAAACGGCTAAAAAATGGATTCCAATTATTCAAGATAAGGAAGCGCCTGATCTTATCATTGGTTTATTCCATTCAGGTGTGGATGCGGAAAAGGTAACAAATTCAGAATCAGGATTTATGGAAGAAAATGCTTCGCGCCTAGTTGCTGAAAAAGTTACCGGATTCGATCTGATATTGGCGGGTCACGATCACCAAAAGCACATTGAGAAAGTTATCAATCCACTGGGTGATACCGTAATATTATTGGATGCTCAGAGTCATTCCAAATCAGTATCAAAAATTAAAGTAAAATTTCAACTTAATAGTAAAACACACAAGTACGATAAAACTTATGTGGCTGAAATAATTGGTGTGGAAAACGAACCCGTAGATTCTTTGTTTATGGAAACTTTTAATGCGCAATTTGAAGCCATAAAAAAATTCTGCAGCGCACCTATTGGCGAGTTTACTCAGGACGTTGATTCAAAAGATGCTTATTTTGGGAATAGTGCATTTATTGATTTGGTGCATCAGGTGCAACTGGATGTTACCGGTGCTGAAATTTCATTTACAGATCCCCTTTCGTACCGGACAAAAATTGAAAAAGGACCTGTATTTGTAAGCGATTTGTTCAAATTGTACAAATTTGAAAATACGTTATATACCCTTTCCTTAACCGGGAATGAAATTGACAAGTATCTTGAATTTTCATATACGCTTTGGTTTAACCTTATGCGTAATAAAACCGATCACTTATTGCGATTAAAACAGACTGAGAATGGTAATTTAGTACTGGATCAACCCTATTTTAATTTCTCATCGGCGGCTGGCATTGAATACATGGTTGACGTTTCAAAACCTGAGGGCGATAAGGTTCATATTCTTGGATTGAGTAATGGGGCACCCTTTTATTCCGATTCTACTTATACCGTTGCTTTAAATTCCTATCGTGGAAGTGGTGGCGGTGGTCACCTGACCCAAGGGGCCGGATTAAGTGTTGAAGAGTTGCTTCATCGAAAGATTACTTCATCGGAATTTGATATGAGGTATTATTTAAGAAAATGGATTGAGGATAAAAAAACAATTACCCCTAAAAAAGGAACCAACTGGCGCATTATTCCTGAAGAATATTTTGAGCTTGGTAAACGGAAGGATATGGAGCTCTTGTTTGGAGAATAGCCACGGTAATTGGAAATCCGGGAAGGTGAAAGGGTAGTAAGGTAGCAGGGTATCAGGGTTACAAGGTGGAAAAATGTGGAAGAATTATTTCTTCTTGTCACTAGGACTCGGAATTGTTACTTTTTCATCATGGAAAAAGTAAGGAATTGATTTTTATAGATTAGATTAAGCCACAAATTTAGCTTATGCTGAAATTAAACTTGGGTTCAACTATTTTTTTTCTCTTAGTTCTTTTATTCATATTTAACTTTTATTTATTAATGGTATTCATGAGGGTTTCACCGTTCCTAGATGAAAAGAACCAAAAATCACCACGATTTTCGAATTTTTTTCAACTTGAGTAAATATTGAAAATTTGCAATTTAAATGTCAAGCACCTCAAAATTTACTTTAACCGGGCAGTCAACATAATTGGTTTATGAATCTCAAATAGTTATATTTGCATCCAAGCTAACAATAATTAATTATATAGTAATGAGTTATTAAATGTATGTTGATACATAGTAAGCATATTATTTTCGTTTTTCTTTTAATTACCACTCAAGTGTTTTGCTTTGGACAGCAGGTTTTTAATGATACCAACCAAAAACTTATTCTGGAATTTAACATTCTCGAAAGTGAATTTGCAGTAGGAAATTACCTTACTCAGGATACCGAAAATGCGGGTTTTACAAAGTACAATACGGGTAACTTGCCATTTAATCGGTCCATTAATGACCGGATGATAACCTTGCGATCAAAAATTATTATTGACTCGGAAGTTAAAAATGAAAATTTGTACCTTGCATCAGTGCCCATTGATTATGCTTGTAACATTTATTTAAACGGAAATATAATCGCCACCCGCGGTGATTTTATATCGGGTTATACCAGCCGGTTGTTATTCAGCGAAAGTATTCTTTTAATTCCAGCGTTTATCAAATTTGATTCAATTAACGAAATTGCCTTTCAGTTATATCCCAAGTATGGTGAAATAACTCCTGTTATGCAAGTCTTTATTGCAAATGCGAAAACTTCCAACACTTATATTTACAGAAGGAATGTTTTTAATACCACTTTTAATCAGGCTATTTCATTCAGTAGTTTTATTTTTTTCATCTATTTTGTTTTTCTCTATCTCAGTCATAGAACCTATAAGCAAAAACAATATCTGTTTTTTGCTTATATTAATTTGTTTTTTGTACTAAGTTATATTAACCAAATTTTCAATTTTAATTTTGCGCACTCTTTCGTGTTAGAGAAAATTGTGCGATTCAGCCAACCGTTATTGATTTATACATCCATTTGTTTTATAATTGAATACACCAATCTGTTTAAACGAAGAACCAGATTATATTTATTGCTTCTTTTCCCATTTATCGTTGCATCGCTTTATATCGTGTGGCAACCAAACACTTATCTGGTAATTAATGCCTATAATACGGTTGCTTCTCCTTTGCTTTTTATTGGAGCTTTAGTAATGCTTATTTTAACGGGTTTGGCAGCTTTTAAATACCGGGAAATTAAATCCATTTCTCTTTTCATTGTTTTTATGTTTCTTTTCTTTGCGGTTATCCATGATGCGTATTATTTTAGTATTTTACACATAAAGCCTTATATTTTATTTGTCCCTTGCGTATTCTTTTTTATAACCGTTACTATCTTTTTTCTTTTAGCTAGGGAGCAGGCTATAATTTATGTTCAGTCAGTTGAAAGTGCACAAAAACTTGCTTTTTTGAATGAGAATCTTGAAAAAATTGTTGAAGATAGAACGCATCAGTTAAACGAAAATTCAATAAAGCTCAAGGATGCAAACACAACCAAAGACAAGTTTTATTCAATTATTGCTCACGATTTAAGGAATCCCTTTCATATAATAATTGGTTATTCCGATTTGTTAGGAAAACAGATTGAATCTCAAAAAATAGAAGAGGCCAAAGCAATGGCAAAGTATATTAACGATTCGGCTAAAAATACTTATAATTTACTTGAAAACCTTTTAAATTGGGCTAAATCGCAGTTGCATCTAATTCCATTCACTCCTGAAAAACTGAACCTACTTATGGTTGTAAATGAGAATTTTAGCGGAGTGGAATATGTGGCTATTCAGAAGCAAATACAATTTATTACAACCATTCCTATTGAGCTATCGGTTATGGCCGATAGAAATATGCTCAATGTAGTACTACGAAATTTACTAATTAATTCGATTAAGTATTCCAACAGCGATAGCCAAATAAAACTGAATTCAGTAACGGTTGGTAATTTTGTGGAACTGAGTATTTCTGATACCGGTATTGGCATGGACGAAGGGTTACTGGAAAAACTTTTTCAAATTGGTGAAAACGTAACCTTGCCAGGCACGGCCAATGAAAGCGGGTCGGGTCTTGGACTGTTGCTTTGTAAGGAATTTGTGGAAACGCATGGTGGAAAAATT
>JBAYKX010000082.1:0-20537 GCA_041664345.1 Salinivirgaceae bacterium | reverse complement strand
TTTCCGGATCCGGATCCGGAAAAAAACTACTACCGGTTATCAATAGCAGCCTTAGTTTTTTATTTCAATTACGATTCATTATATCAACCGGTTGGAGATACTCTTTGGGGTTTACAGTCTATTTTTATTGAATCGAACGATCCGGTAGTTGAAGCCAATGATAATGGGATACTCTATTTTTCCGATCTATTATTTAATGGAAAAAATTATGAATTCGAATTTACCACAGGTTACTATTACAATACAAATTCAAAATATTTATATGCAATTCTTGAAAATGTGTCTTACGATTATTACCGCTATAGCGTTTCGTTGCCAGCCCATTACGAAGCGGAGGATTTGAAATTCTTTATGGAAGCCGTGCTGGTATATAACAATATTACAAACGGATTGGGCATATTTGGTTCAACGGCAGCTTCGATGGATTCGTTGTACAATAGCAATTTTGGAAAAACGATTTTTTATCCTTATTAATTGATTTGATAACCTAACATGCTACATAAAATAAATTTTGTTTAGTAAGTATGTGTAACCGATCGAAATATTTTGCGTTTCATTGTGGTACGAAAAAAACTAATTTTTAAATAATTAACACATGAAACACATGAAACACATTTTAACCCTTGCTATCGTTGTTTTAATAATGATGCAGGTATCGGCTCAAGCTCCTGTTTATAAAAGTCGTGCCGAAGTTCCGGAACAATATACCTGGAATTTTAATGATATTTATACCAGTTGGGATTTTTGGAAAACCGATTTTGAAAAACTCTCAGGTATTGTAAATGAGTTGGCTGCATTCCAAGGAACTCTCAGTAAAAGTGATGCCGTTTTGGAATCCTATAGCAGAAAACAGGAAGAGGCATCAAAAATTGCGATTAAAGTTTACGCTTATGTAATGCTTCAGCGGACTATTGATGGCCGCGATCAGGACATAAACAGCAGGATGCAGGAAATTCAAAACCTGTTTGCAAAATTTGGCATGGCTACTTCCTGGGTTAGTCCCGAATTGGTTGCCATTCCTAAAGACACCATGGATAAATGGACCAACAAAAATTCCTATCTAAAGCAAAGTAAAATATGGTTTATGGATATTTACCGATTACAGGATCATGTGCTTTCTACTGAAAAAGAAGAAGCGTTATCGTATTATTCAAAAACACTAAGTGCTTCAGAGGAAACTTATAAAGCGTTAGCCAATGCCGATTTGGTTTATCCTGAAGTTACACTTTCCGACAGTTCAGTTATTACAGCAAGCCCGGTAGGAGTTCGAAACGTAATGGTAAATAATCCCAATCAAAGCGACCGATTATTGGCGAGTAATGAGATGATGAAAGTTTATGTAGTAAACAAAAACGCCTACGCCAGTATTTATGCTGGTATTCTGGAATCGCGCTGGGCCGATGCCAACGTGCATAAATACAATTCATGTCTTGAGTCAGCCTTAAGTGGCGACAACATTCCGGTGGAGGTTTACCATTCATTAATTAAAACAGCCAAAGAGAACACAGCACCTTTACAAAAATACATCCAACTTAGGAAAGAAGCCTTGGGGTTATCAACTTATTATGGTTCCGATGCGGTGCTGGAATTGGTTCAGAATGATACCCGCTTTACTTACGATGAGGCTAAGAAACAGATTGAAGCAGCATTGCAACCCATGGGTAAAACATACATTGATAAAGTTTCGTTAGCATTAACTAGCCGTTGGATTGATGTGTATGAAGTACCTGGAAAAGAACCCGGTGCTTACAGCATGGGTATCTATGGCGTGCATCCTTATATAATGCTAAATTATGGCGGAATGCTCGACGATAATTTTACCTTGGCTCATGAGTTAGGACACAGCATGCAAACTGTTTTTTCAAATGAAAATCAACCTTACGCAACAGCCGATTATTCAAGCTTTGTAGCCGAAGTTGCCTCTACTTTTAATGAGCATTTGTTAATGGATTATTTAATAAAGAATGCCAAGTCATCTAACGAGAAAATTTCACTGTTAGTTCAGCAAATTGAAAACATATTCGGAACTTTTTATGCTCAGGCTCTGTTTGCCGATTGGGAATATCAGATGCATACATCTGCTGAGCAAGGCATTCCAGTGAATGAACAATTAATGTCGGCTAAATGGGACGAACTTACTTCATCCTATTATGGATCGGTAATGCAAAAAACTGAATATACCAAATTCACTTGGGCACGGGTAATGCACTTTTATGAAAGGCAGTATTATGTATATCAATATGCCACTAGTTATGCGGCCTCTTCAAAACTTTCGCAGGATGTTTTAACAACCGATAAAAAAGAGCGTCAATTAGCTACAGAACGATACATGCAGTTTTTAAGTGCAGGTTCCAGCGATTATCCCATCCAGTTATTGAAAAATGCAGGTGTTGACTTAACCACACCAGCCCCTTTCGAAGCGGTTGCAAAGCAAATGAAGACTTTGGTTGATCAATTAGAGGTAGAATTGCGAAAAGCAGGTAAAATAAAATAATCAGTACCGTACGACTATTTTTTTACCCACCCCGCTAACACACATTCCTTCGCACCCCCTCCCTATATTAGGGAGGGAGTTTTTAGAGCTACAAATTTTAAAATTTAGTAGTTTATAGTAATCGGAGGGTTCTCCCTTGCTCGCAGGGGAGATGTCCGCCGCGGCGGACATAGGGGTTCAAAAAACAAGAGTTGTAAAGTAGAATTTAAACTCAATAAAAAAAGCAGAGTCTCTCTGCTTTTTTTATTGAGTTTAACCAATGAAAACACATTGTGTAATAAAAAAAACACGTATTAACCTAAAATACACAAGAATTTAGCAATTTTTTCGTTTCTAAAACTTGGTAACCAATTGAATAGCAGAATTCTAAAAAAAAGAAAATTTACATCTTCTGGTACCTATTTTTTTTGTATTTTGGCACAATTTTTAAAAAGAAATTGAATAAATCAAGTTATGGCAAATCTTAGCGATAAAATTATTGGGGAAGGACTTACTTTTGACGATGTTTATTTAGTTCCGGCCTATTCCAATGTATTACCCAGAAATGTGGATATCAGCAGCCAATTCTCGAAAAATATACGACTGAATACTCCCATAGTTTCAGCTGCAATGGATACCGTTACAGAATCGGCCATGGCCATTGCTATTGCCCGCGAAGGTGGAATAGGTGTGATTCATAAAAACATGAGCATTGAGCAGCAGGCCCGTAAAGTAAAGATGGTTAAGCGGGCTGAGAACGGAATGATAATCGATCCGGTTACTATAACCAAAGAAAAAACAGTTTTTGATGCCCTTCAGTTGATGAAGGAATTTAAAATTGGGGGTATTCCGGTTGTCGATCAATACAATACTTTAATTGGCATTGTTACCAATCGCGATTTGAGGTTTGAAACCATGGGAAAAATCATCAAAGATGTAATGACTTGCGACAGAATAATTACAACCAATCAGTCCATTGATTTAAATGAAGCTGCCAAAATATTGATGCAGTATAAAATTGAAAAACTACCTGTTGTTGACGAAGAAAATAAACTGGTAGGTTTGATTACTTATAAAGACATTACCAAAGCCAAAGACCGACCTAATGCCTGTAAAGATACTAAAGGCCGTTTGCGTGTTGCCGCCGGAGTTGGCGTGACCAACGATACCATGGAGCGCATTAGTGCACTGGTTGATGCCGGAGTTGATGCCATTGTTATTGACACGGCTCATGGGCATTCTGAAGGAGTTATTGAAACCTTGAAAATGGCTAAAAAGAAATTTCCTACGGTTGATTATGTAGTGGGTAATATTGCCACTGCCGAAGCCGCTCTTGCTTTGGTTGAAGCAGGTGCCGATGCGGTAAAAGTTGGCATTGGTCCAGGTTCTATTTGTACCACCCGCATAGTTGCCGGGGTTGGTGTGCCTCAATTGTCAGCCATTAATTGGGTGTCGGAAGCACTTAAAAACACCGGAGTGCCGGTTATTGGCGATGGTGGAATCCGCTATTCGGGCGATATAGTTAAAGGACTTGCCGCAGGTGCTGATTCCATTATGGTGGGTTCGTTATTTGCCGGAACCGATGAATCACCGGGCGAAACTATAATTTTTCAAGGCCGTAAATTCAAGTCGTATCGGGGTATGGGCTCCATTGAAGCCATGCAGCAAGGTTCCAAAGACCGGTATTTTCAAGATACTGAAGATGATATTAAAAAATTGGTTCCAGAAGGTATTGCTGCAAGGGTTGCTTTTAAAGGAACGCTGTCGGAAGTAGTATATCAGATGGTGGGCGGTTTACGTGCTGGTATGGGCTATTGTGGGGCAAAAGACATTGCAACCCTTAAACAAGCAAAATTTGTTAGAATTACCAGTGCCGGAATGGCTGAAGGGCATCCTCACGATGTGACCATTACCCGCGAATCACCTAATTATTCCCGTGAATTATAAATCGAAAACACATAACTCTATAAAACATATTTGAAGATGATAAAAATGATTTTCTCCTTACTATTAATCGTAAGTTCTTTAGGCACTTTAGTTGCTCAAGACAATTCAGGTAAAGTATTAATGACCATTGATGGTAAAGAAATTACCCAGGGCGAATTTGAACGTATTTATACCAAAAACAATCAGCAACCGGCTTTCGACTCTGTTTCACTGAAAGAGTACAATGAGTTATTTATCAATTTTAAATTGAAAGTAATGGAAGCGGAAGCACTGGGAATGGATACCATGTCAAGTTTTGTGAATGAACTGGAAGGATACAAAACCCAGCTTGAAAAACCGTATTTTACTGATGAAAGTGCCGACGAAGCCTTAATGCAAGAAGCTTACGAACGAATGAAGTGGAGTATCAGGGCAAGCCATATTCTTATAAAGTGTGGCGATGATGCCTTGCCGGCTGATACGGTTGTTGCCTGGAATGAAATTAGTAAAGTCAGAAAACTAGCCTTGAAAGGCGAAGATTTTGGGAAATTAGCGGTAAAGTATTCGCAAGATCCAAGTGCTGCTCAGAATAATGGCGATTTAGGTTATTTTACCGCCTTTTCAATGGTTTATCCTTTTGAATCGGGTGCCTATAATACACCTGTTGGAAAGATATCGGAGATTGTGCGCAGCCGTTTTGGATACCATATTATTCAAGTGGTAGATAAAAAACCGGATCCAGGACAAATAAAAACTGCCCATTTAATGAGAGCGGTGCCTCAAGGGAGCAGTTTGGAAAAAGAAAACTTAGAAAAAGAGAAGATACAACTAATATACGATTCCATTATGATGGGAGCGAGCTTTGAAGAAATGGTACGTCGTCACTCCGATGACAGGGGCACCAGTCAAAAAGGTGGAGCGCTTCCTTTTTTTGGACTGCGTCAAATGGTTCCTGAATTTGAACATGCTGCTTTTGAACTAAAAGAAGTGGGTCAAATTTCAAAACCCATTAAAACATCGTATGGCTGGCATATTATCAAACTATTGGAAACTAAACCTTTGGGAACTTATGAGGAGCTGAAAACAACCATTAAAAATAAGGTTTCAAAAGATGTTCGGGCGCAACAGGGAAGACAATCGGTTATTGAAAAGCTTAAAAAGGAATATCGGTTAACGCTTAATAAAAAGGCATTTGAACCCTTCTATACCTTATTTGATTCCACAATTTATAAAGGTAATTGGGATGGAAATAAAGCCAATGGATTAACACAAGTGCTTTTTACCATAGCCGATACCAATAAATATTATGCCATGGATTTTGCCATGTCGATTCATAAAGATGGTCTGCGCAGGGTTAACAAACCCTTACGTTTAATTGCTGATGATGAACTTTCCCGCTTTATAGAGAACAGTATTACTGATTTTGAACAAACCCGTTTAAACGATAAATATCCTGAATTTAAGAATCTAATGCAGGAATATCACGATGGCATTTTACTTTTTAACTTAACGGATAAAATGGTATGGTCGAAAGCCGTTGAAGATACTGTTGGGTTGGAATCGTTCTATCAGGCTAATAAAAATAATTACCTTTGGGGAGACCGTGTGGATGCTTCAATTTACACCTTTAATAAAAAGGAATGGGAAGCCAAAGTTAAAAAGATGGCTGTGAATAATGGTAAGAAAAATTTAGACCTTCAACAAGAGCTATCAAAATTCATTAGTAAATCAAAAGACACTACTTTTACCATTAATGCAACCCGAACAAAATTCAGCAAAGGCGACAATCAGTGGGTTGATGCCGTTGTTTGGACTCCAGGCACTTTGCAGGTGAATGAAAATTCAGGGAACTTTATTTTGGTTTACATTAATGCTGCTGTTGCTCCAGAGCCTAAAAAACTAAATGAAGCTAAGGGTTTAATTACAGCGGATTATCAAAACTATCTTGAAAAAAATTGGTTGGCTTCGCTGCGGAATAAATATAAAGTAGTGCTTAATCAAGAAGTGTTTAACGAAATGATTAAATAACGAATTGGGTTTGTTAACAAAGCACTTTATATTGACTCTATTTTATTAGTATAAATTGGTTTGTTTGGTTGTAAAGATGATTATTCATAAAAGCAAATGCGAAGTATAACAATAAGTATATCCATCTTTTTAGGTGTTTTAATAGTTGGATGCAATGGGGTGTTTACTAATCGAGCTGATGATAAGGTGATTGCTTCCGTGGGGACAAAAAAGTTAACCTTATCAGAGTTAAATTTAGCCATACCTCATAATATTAAAGAGATTGACAGTATTTCTTTCAGCCAAAACTATATCGAAAAATGGGTAAAAAATCAGCTCTTGTTGGAAAAAGCTGAACTAAACCTCGATAAACAATCGCAAAAAAGTATTGATGTTATGATTGATAACTACCGCACTTCATTATTGCTGTTTAAGTACCAGCAAATGTTCATCAATCAAAAGTTGGATACCAATGTTACTGACAATCAAATTGAGGCATACTATACGGATCATTCTGAAAATTTTAAACTGGATAGCGCGGTAGTAAAAGCAATTTTTGTGCAGTTGCCTAAATCAGTCCAACACACCTACAATATTGGATTGTGGATGCGTTCCGGTGAAGAAAGTGATTTAGCAAAATTGGAGGATTATTGTTATCAAAACGCCAATAATTTCTATTTAGGCGACGAGTGGCAATATTTGGGAATTACGCTAAATAAAATTCCACGCAAAATTACCAATCCTGATAGTTTTTTAAAAGGCAACCGCTATTTGGAAGCTTCCGATTCTAACTATAATTATCACTTATATATCATCGATTATCGTCTTGAAGGAGATACCATGCCTTTAGTATTTGTTAAAAACCAAATAACGGATATCCTTATTAATCACCGAAAAGTGAAACTAATTAAGGATTTAGAGAATAATATTTATAACGATGCCGTTAATAAGAAAAAGTTTACCATTTACACAAACTAAAAAACAATTTATGTTTCAGAAATTCAGTATTATAAGTATTTTATTCCTTTTAATTTTTTTTGGTTCTCAGGCACAAGATAAAAAAATAATTGACCAGATTATTGCAACTATTGGTAAGCAAGCAATTTTGCAAAGTGAAATCGAAAGTCAGGCCATGCAAATGCGGGCGCAGGGATATTACACTTCAGGTGATTTGGAATGTGAAGTTTTTGAGGAGATACTTTTCTCAAAACTATTGGTAAATCAAGCAATTCTCGACAGTATTGAAGTTAACGATAGTGAGGTGAATATTGAGATGGAACGTCGCTTGAATTACTTTATTAACCAAATTGGGAGTGAAGAAAAATTAGAGGAGTATTATAAAAAATCGATAGCTGATATTAAAGAAGAATTTAGGGTAGTTATTAAGGAACAAATGCTAAGTCAGCGGATGCAACAAAAAATTACGGCCGATTTAAAAGTTACTCCGCAAGAAGTGAAAGCTTTTTTCAAAAATATTCCGCAGGATAGCTTACCTACCATTAACATTGAATTTGAATTGGAGCAAATAAGTGTGAGTCCGAAAATTGAAGAAATGGAAATTTTAAGGATTAAGGATAAATTGCGCGAGTATAAGGAACGGATTACTCAAGGAGAAAGTTTTGCAACCTTGGCTGTATTTTATTCTGAAGATCCAGGCAGTGCCACCAGAGGAGGAGAATTGGGTTTTGTAAGCCGTGGTGATTTGGTTTCTGAATTTTCGGCCGTGGCTTTTAATTTAAAAGAAGGCGAAGTTTCAAAGATTGTTAAAACCGAATATGGTTATCACATCATTCAATTGGTGGAAAAAAAAGGGGAGCGCATTAATTGCCGCCATATACTTTTAAAACCGAAGATAAGCCCCGAGGAGAAAAGGAAAGCCAGACAACGTTTAGATAGTGTTAGAACTCAAATTGTATCAAAGGAAATTACCTTTAAAGAAGGGTGTTGGAAGTTTTCAGAAGATGAAGATACCCGATTGAATGGAGGCATAATTATTAATCCGCAAACCGGAAATTCCAGATGGGAGGCAGGTCAATTGGAACCAAAATTGGCGAATGCCATACAGGATTTGCAAGTTGGTGATATTTCTGCTCCTTTTGAAACAGTTGATGCTTCGGGTCAAACAGTATATAAAATAGTGTTGTTAAAAACCAAAACGGAAGCACATCAAGCCAATTTGAAGGATGATTACCAGCGGATACAAGATTTAGCTTTAGAAAAGAAAAAGACCGAATTTGTTGATGATTGGGTGTCGAAAAAAGTTAAAAGCACCTACTTGCGAATCGACGACGATTATAAAAAATGTCCATTTAAAAATCCTATTTGGAATAAATAGTCCCTTATGGTAAAATACAATAACGATGTAGAAGCAGTAGATGCTTTAAAGGTTTCTTTTGATGCTTTAATGAATGAAGTTAAAAAAGTAATCATTGGGCAGGATGAAATTGTTAAAAGCACCCTTATCACAATCTTTAGCGGCGGTCATTGCTTACTTATTGGAGTGCCCGGATTAGCAAAAACATTATTAGTAAATACTATTGCCCAATCGTTAGGATTGCAATACAAACGCATTCAATTTACTCCTGATTTAATGCCTTCGGATATTATTGGAGCAGAGATTCTTAACGAAAAGCGCGAATTCCAATTTGTGAAAGGTCCTTTATTTGCCAATATTATTCTTGCTGACGAAATAAACAGAACCCCTCCAAAAACACAATCGGCTTTGTTGGAAGCCATGCAGGAAAAATCGGTAACTACCGGAGGCGTAACCCATATTTTACATGAACCTTTCTTTGTTTTAGCTACCCAAAACCCCATTGAGCAGGAAGGAACTTATCCGCTTCCTGAAGCCCAATTGGATAGGTTTATGTTTAATATTTGGCTCGATTATCCTTCAATGGAAGATGAAATTTCCATTGTTTCAGAAACAACATCCAATATTAAAAAAGAAGTGAAGCAAATGCTTCAGGCCGATGAAATCATTTATTTTCAAAACCTTATCCGCAAAATACCGGTAAACGATCATGTGTTGCGATATGCCGTGAGCCTTGTTGCTAAAACACGACCGAATAACCAACATGCCTTGCCAATTACAAACCAGTATGTAAGTTGGGGCGCAGGTCCAAGAGCTTCTCAGTTTCTGATTTTAGGAGCTAAGGCACATGCTGCAATTTCCGGGAAATATTCTCCCGATATTGACGATGTTAAAAAAGTGGCATTTCCCATTTTAAGGCATCGAATTGTGCGTAATTATAAAGCTGAAGCTGATAATATTACCGTTGACGATTTGATTCAGAAAATTATTGATAGTCAGACCTATTAATGTTTTCCTATCAGGGTTTTGTTTTGCAGAATTAGAGCGTTGTTGGGATTTGATACGTTGGTATGGGAAAATTTAGAATTATATATCTTGTATTTTGTTGGATGCTGATTTTTCAGCCATCCGAACTTCAAGCGCAAAAATCCTCGAAAATTGAAATTAAACACGCAGATTTTTTACGCTCCGATAAAAAAATAAGGGAAGGGGCGAGGCGTTTAGTTGGTAATGTCCGGTTTTGGCAAGATAGCACCATTATGGAGTGCGACAGTGCCTATTTCATGGGCGAAAAGAACTGGTTTGAAGCTTATGGAAAGGTTCATTTATACAAAGAAGGCGACAGTAAATTGGACGTACGAAGCAAGTTCTTGAGGTATAATGGCAATACCAAGATGGCTTATTTCCGCAAAAATGTGGTTTTGCGCGATACACAAGTTGTATTGTTTACTGATTCCCTCGATTATGACATTCGCAAAGATATTGGGTATTACCTCTACAATGCGCAAATAGTTGACAGTGCTACCACTCTTACCAGCAAAAAAGGATATTATTATCACAAAAAACAGGCTATTTATTTCAAAGAAAAAGTAATAGTGAATCAAAATAAGGGCGAATATCAAATGTACACCGATACGCTGAAATATGATACCAAGTCGAAGATTGCTTTCTTTTTTGGACCCACCGAGTTTTACAACGATTCGAATTATATGTATGCCGAATATGGTTTTTATCAAACCAAACAGAACAAAGCATTCTTTAAAAACAATGCCTTTTATTCGAATCCTAAGCAAAGTATTGAGGCCGATAGTTTGTTTTACGACCGGGACAAAGAACATGGTATTGCCTATTCCAATGTGGTTGCCACCGATACCGCTCAAAAAATAATAGTAAAAGGGAATTATTTGGAAGTATTTAAAAAAACGGAGCAATTTTTTGTTACCGACAGCGCACTGTTAATGAGCATAATGGAAGGCGATACCTTGTATCTTCATGCCGATACTATATATGCCAACTACGACACTACCAATACTTACCGGATATTCAGGGCTTTCCATCATACCAAAATTTTCAAATCAAATTTTCAGGCAAAAACCGATAGTTTGTGTTTTTCCATGGCCGATTCCATTATCCGGTTTTACGGTTCACCCATTTTATGGGCAGAACAAAACCAGATTACCTCCACCTATATTGAGGCTTTTGTTGTGAATGAAAAGCTCGATAGATTCAAATTATACAATGGAGGGCTGATAGTTTCAATGGAAGATAGCTTGCATTTTAATCAGATAAAAGGGACTGAAATGACTGGGTATTTAAAAAATAATCACCTGTCAAAAATTGATGTTTCTAAAAAGAGCGAAACCATTTATTTTCCCACCGATGAATTTGGGATAATTGGCATTAATAAAAGTACCAGTACCGACATTACACTGTACTTTAAAAAGAACAAAGAAAGCCAAAAGGACGCAATTAGCCGAATCATTTATCGGGACAATCCCGATGCAACCATGTACCCTTTAACTGATGTGGCTCCTAATGACATGAAAGTGAAGAATTTTGCTTGGCATAACAATTGGCGTCCTTTGATTCCAACCGATGTTTTTATTTGGGAAGGAAATAGCCCTCAATTAATTAAAATAAAACTAAAAAAGGATACTATAGCGCAACCGAAATTGGATTATAGCCACGAAGAATAAACGAGTTGGGTATGTTATTAAAAACAAACCCACCCCTGCCCCTCCCTTGAAATGGAGGGAACATAAACAATAGGCGGTAATGCTAATTTTGAAAAACTTCCCCTCTCTTGCTAGAGAGGGGAAAGAGGGGTGAGTATATAAATAGTACAAAAAAATGACCTACAACGGAATAAAAGAAATAGCCCGTAAGTTACGCAGGAAACAAACTCCGGCAGAAACTGTTTTCTGGAACGAATTTCGGAACCGGAAATTTAATGGAATAAAATTCAACCGGCAGTTTCCATTAATTTACGATAAAGCCAGTAACAACGAGTTATTCTTTTATGTAGCCGACTTTTTCTGTTTTGAGCACAAATTAGTAATTGAGCTGGATGGCCCAATCCATGAGCTTCAAAAAGAAAAGGATTACAATCGGGATGAAGTCATTAAAAGTTTGAATTTAAAAGTATTTCGTTTTAAAAATGATGAGCTAAATAATATGGAGAAAGTAAAAATGAGGATTATGCGGATAATAAACCCACCCCTACCCCCCCTTGAAATGGAGGGGTTCGCTCCGAATAAGCTACAATGCTAATTTGGAAAACCTTCCCTTGAAATGGAGGGAACGTAACCAATAGGTGGTAATGCTAATTTGGAAAACCTTCCCCTCTCTTGCTAGAGAGGTGAAAGGGGGGTGAGTATTAAAAAGGAAATTACATATTAAAACAAAATTAGCGACTATCAGAAAAACCTTATCTTATTTATCGTTGGTACTTGTACCAAAATAAGATTGCCTCTGGTTCAAACAAAAGCATTTCGCCTGGGTTACCCTCATCAGTATATGTGGATTATTGACTGCTAGGAATTAAAAAAGCCGACCTTTAAAAGTCGGCTTTCTCCATATAATCTCTTAATATTCATCTTCGTTAAAGAAGAAATCATCTTTGCTTGGATAATCTGGCCAAATATCATCAATACTTTCATAAATATCGCCCTCATCTTCAATCTCTTGAAGATTTTCAATTACTTCAAGAGGTGCACCTGAACGGATGGCAAAGTCAATCAGTTCCTCTTTTGTGGCCGGCCATGGAGCGTCTTCTAATTTCGAAGCTAATTCAAGTGTCCAATACATAATATATAGTTTTTAATTACCGTTGTTTTTCAAAATTTTGCAAATATATATAAAAAAAATCCATATTAGGATCGTGGTTTCCATGGAATTTCATCAATTTTTAAATCTTTTGTGAGTTTGCGCGATAAAACAAAATAATAATCCGATAGCCGGTTCAAATATTTAACCACCAATTCACACGGTGCTTCTTCATGGTGAACTTTTAACGCCAGCCGTTCGCAACGGCGGCAAACCGTTCGTGCTAAATGGCAATACGAAACCGTAGCATGGCCACCCATCAATATAAAATGAGTAAGTGGAGGCAAGCCCAATTCCATTTGGTCAATCTCCTTTTCAATAGCCAGCACATCATTTTCGGTGATAGTAGGGAGTTTGAAATCGCAATCGATGCAATCGGCGGCAAGTAATGTAGCACTCGTCATCAAGCGGTCCTGAACTTCCAGTAAAAAGGTTTTTATCTGCATATCGGCAACATGGTCGTAAAGCAGCCCGTTAAAAGCCATCAATTCATCAACCGAACCATACGCCTCAATGCGAGTGTGGTACTTTGGAACCCTTTTTCCACTGATTAGTGATGTGGTGCCATTATCTCCTGTTTTGGTGTAAACTTTCATATCTTTCTCTTTATATTGGAGACGCACCGCCGTGCGTTGGTGCGGTGTTAGATGAGATGATCGTGTTCAATCAGCCCGTCGCGCAACCGTACAATTCGTTTAGCATGTTTGGCAATATCTTCTTCGTGTGTAACCAGAACTATGGTATTGCCTTTTTGATGCAGGTCGTTCAATAAACGCATAATCTCTTCCGATGTTTTAGAATCTAAATTACCGGTTGGTTCGTCGGCTAATATAATTGACGGTTTATTAACCAATGCACGGGCAATGGCAACCCGCTGTCGCTGACCACCCGACATTTCGTTGGGTTTATGCTCCATTCGGTCCGATAACCCAACTTGCCTGAGTGCTTCAATAGCTAATTCATAACGCAATGCACGGTTTATTCCTGCATAAATCAGTGGTACGGTCACATTTTCCAAGGCATTGTAGCGGTGAAGCAGATTAAATGTTTGAAAAATAAAGCCAATTTCTTTATTCCGGATAGCAGCCAGATTCTCATCATCAAGGCGGCTCACATCACGTCCATTTAGCCAATAACTGCCATTTGAGGGAGTGTCTAAGCAACCAATAATGTTCATCAAGGTTGATTTGCCTGAACCCGATGGCCCCATAATAGCAACAATCTCGCCTTTTTTAATCTTCAAATCAACCCCTGCCAAGGCATTTACCTCTTGGTTACCAACCTGATATATTTTTTTTATTTCTTGAATATCAATAACGTATTCCATGATTGAATAATTAGAATAATTAGATTGTAACGCAAAAGTAATTTATTAATTATGGATTGGTTTAGCAAAGTTTTAAAATCGCACCATATAATGCTGTTCGGTAAGCTCTTTCTTGAAGAAGACCAATCCTAGCCAGAACAAATCAATAGTAACCTTTGTTTCCGGGTGCAGTTTTATTTGTTCCCAAGCCGATTCCATTTCTGGATTATGGTTTATGTCGTCGAATACAAAAAGAGTATCATTGTGTTTTTTTTGCAGGCACAAATTAAAATAGGCTAGCGTAGGATCCGCCCTATGATTGCCATCGAAAAATACAAAATCCACGGTGTCCAACGAATCAAGAACGAGGGGTAATGTCTGGTTGAACTCTCCGTTTATTAATTCTATATTGTTTATATTCAGCGATTCAAAGGTGTTTATTGCAATCTTTGAAACCTCGGGGCACCCTTCCAGCGTGATTACTTTGGAAAGCGGGTTGGCTTTTGCCAAGTAGCTGGTTGTGATTCCCAACGATGTTCCCATTTCAATGATGTTTTTGGATTGAAAGTGATTTACCAACCGGAATAAAAGCCGGACCTGTCTTGAGGACTTAAGTGAATGGGCGGCTATATCTTTAATTTTCCGTTGGTTGCTATGGAATAAGGTGCTTCCCGAGCCCAAATCGGTTACATCAATTATTTGCTGGTTTTGAAGGAGTTTGCTTCGTTGTTTTTCAATGTCACGGAAACAATCCAGCTTTTTGTTTTTGCCAATCACCTGAGTAACCAAATTGAAAACAAAAGGGGAATGAATGCCAAAACCTTTACTGCCTTGGGCTGCAAAATAAAATTTCAAATAGTTTACCACCGTTTTTATCGATTCCATTTCTAAAAAGTTTGAGGCAATAATAGTAAAAAGTACTTAAAGTATATTAGAGTATTTAAAGTATATTAAAGTACTTAAGGTATTTAAAGTTGATTGAAATAAATTGTGCCAAATGGGTATTTGTACGTATTTGAAATGGGGTTTTTAACTCTCTGAAATTACGCACATTAGCGATTGATTATGACTTATAACTGACCTAATTTTGATTAACTAAAACGAACCAATATTCATAGGGAATGCAATCATTATATGCTCAACTCTACAACGATGTCCGATTTGTGGAAGGCCTAACTGCCTGCATGAATTGCGGGGTTTGCACAGCCATTTGTCCAGCCGCTGAATTCTACAATTACGATCCTCGGAAATTGTTAAATCAACTCCAGCAAAAAGACGATGTTGCCATTGAGGAGTTGTTAAAATCGGAAACCATTTGGTATTGCGGTCAATGCATGTCGTGTAAAACCCGTTGCCCCCGCGGAAATACTCCAGGGTTTGTGATACAGGCGCTTCGCAAACTTTCAGTGAACAAAGGGTATTTTGTGGAATCGGAAAAAGGCCGTCAGCAGTTTGCCATTAAACGCACCGTTGGCGAGAATATCTTGAAATTTGGATATTGTGTGCATCCCGAAGCAGTAGTTCCTAACATGCATCCCGAGCAAGGCCCTGTTTGGCAATGGGTGTATGAAAATGCCACCGAAGTAATGGAGCGGATGGGGGCTAACTATAAAAAGGCCGGACCAGGCACTATGCGCAAAATTGCCGTTGAGGACTTGGATGAACTGCAACGTATTTTTGATGTTACGGGTGGAACTGAAATGTTTGATTCCATCGAGAAATACTCACAACAGCAAGCTGCAAAAATGAACCTTGAGTTTAACGACCAAACCCCCAATGAATATTTTTTCAATGTTTATACCGAAAATTCCAACAACCACAATAAAATTGTATGAGCAACACCCAAAATAACGGCATTAAAAATTCATGGCTGAAATACGAAAAGGAAATTGCCGACGACCATTACTATTATGCCAGAAGCTGTATTCGGCAGAACTTTTTTCCTGCTTCGGAAAAAACATTTTTAAAAATTTTGCAACAGGAGTTGGGAAAAGACGTTTTTGACGATCCAAGGCATACCACCTGTACTGGAATTGCTTATCATTCCGATGTTATTCCCCAGGAAACTACCGCTACCGTTATTGCTCGCCATTTTGCTTTGATGACCGATAGTGGCTATGAAAATTTGGCTCTCTCCTGTGTCACTTCTTTTGGACTCTACACGGAAATATTGGAAACCTGGAAGCATTTTCCGGAAGAAGAACAAAAAATCCGCGAAATGCTGTGGAAAGCTACCCGTCGGGAGTTTGTGAAGCCGAAGAATATGGCTCATACATCGGATATTGTTTTTCATAACCATCAAAAAATTGCAGCACTAAGCCAAAGGAAATTGGTGAATGTGCATACCGGGAAGCCTTTGAATGTGGTAGAACACATCGGCTGTCACTATTCCAAATTGTTCCCTGAAAAGGGTGTGGGGGTGCTGAATTTCCTCGTGTTTTGGCAGACATGATTGAATCGTGGGGTGGAACCGTAATTGATTACCCAGAACGCCGCCATTGCTGCGGATTTGGATTCCGTAATTATTTGGTAATGGCAAACCGTGGATATTCGGCAGCCAATTCTAAAAAGAAATTTGAATCGATGGAACCTTACAAACCCGATTTTATTGTGGCCAATTGCCCCGGTTGCAGCATGTTCATGGACAGGTGGCAATATACCATTGCCGAAATGGAAGGAAAAACCTACGGAAAAGATGGATATGGAATACCGGTACTCACTTATGAAGAAATGGCCGGGTTGGTTTTGGGTTATCACCCTTGGGACTTGGGGCTGCAAATGCACCAGGTTTCGGTGGAGCTGCTGCTCGATAAAATGGGTGTTGTTTATGAGGCAAAAGATAAATACCGCATTAATAAAAATGCACCGGTACCGTTGAAACCGGACGTGTTAATGGTTTAAAAGTATGGATTTGAAAACAATAGCAATTATAGGTGCCGGCCCTGCTGGTTTGGAAGCATCCGGCAGTTTGGCACGATTGGGTCATCAGGTGGTGTTGATTGAAAAAAGCGCAACCGTTGGGGGCCATTTAAAAGACTGGTATCAGCTTTTTCCCGATCGCCGTCCGGGCAAAGAAATTCTTACTCAATTGGTAAATGGAATTAAACATCCTCAGGTGCAGCTTAAAGTAAATAGCCAAGTTTCGGAAATGAAAAAGGAGCAAAACGATTTTGCACTTACCCTCACCAATCAGGAGGTTTTGAATGCCGATGCCGTATTGGTTACAACGGGTTTTGACATGTACGATTCCACTGAAAAGGAGGAATATGGATACGGCATTTATGACAATGTGATAACCAATGCCGATTTGGAACAACAGTTGCAAAAAGGGGAAATCAGAACGGCGATTGGAAAAGCTCCGAAGAGGGTGGCCATTATCCATTGTGTGGGTTCGCGCGACGAAAAAGCAGGTAACAACTATTGCTCAAAAGTATGTTGCGTTACGGCGGTAAAGCAAGCCATCCAAATAAAAGAACGGTTGCCCGAAACGGAAGTGTTCTGTTTTTATATGGATATCCGAATGTTTGGCCCTTATTACGAGGAGTTGTACCGCGAAGCACAGGAAAAATGGGGCGTGGTTTTTATCCGTGGCAAGCTTTCCGAAGCTGGTCAAAACCGGGACGGTTCTCTTTCCATAAAAGCCGAAGATACCTTGGCCGGAAAACCGTTACGGATGGATGCCGATATGTTAGTTTTAATGGCTGGAATGATTCCTTCGGAGGGAAGCCATAAATTGGCAAGCGTATTAAGCATTGAACAGGGACAAAACCGGTTTTTTCAACCAAAAGACAATCATTATCAATACAATCAGAGTCATAATGAAGGGGTTTTTATTGCCGGAACCTGCGTGGCTCCCATGAACATTACCGATACCATTGCCAGCGCTAGAGCTGTAGCCTTAAAAATTGATGAATATTTAAAAAATTAGATTTATGTGGGGGTTTAGTATTACCAAAACCAATACCATTGATTACGACAAGAATGACAAAACCTTGATGGCTGAGATTCTCCGTTTGGAGCCATCCATAAGGGTTTGTATTGCTTGCGGTGCTTGCACGGCAACTTGCACGGCCGGTAACTTAACCCCTTTTAACATTCGGAAACTTAATGTGTTTTTGCAACGTGGCGAGTACAATGAAATGATGCAGGAAATGGGAAAATGCATGCTCTGCGGCAAATGCACGCTGGTTTGCCCACGGGGAGTGAATCTCCGGAATTTGATGTTGAAAACCAGGGAAACGTTAATGAAGCTTCCCGATGCAAACGGACTGGGGCCAAAAACGGGCTATCAAGCGGCTGGTAGTATCAGTCAAGAGATCCCTCGCCATCGCTCGGGATCAGTTCAGCTAGTTAATTTTGTTTCACAAAATAAAAGTCTCACTGATGTACTTTGATCCTTTTGTACTGCCGTTTACCATAGCCATGGCGCTATTGCTGATCTATCTTTTGGGAAAATATGGATGGTGGATTTGGAAATTGGATACATCCGACCAACGGAAGATCCGCAAAAACTTTTTTACCACAAAAACCCTGTTGGCAGTGCGCGAAATTTTCGGCGAAGGATTGCTCCACCGGAAAATTTTCAAGGTAAATCCCAGGTTGGGATATATGCACATGAGTTTGGCTTTTGGCTGGTTTTTATTGATAGTGGTTGGAGCTATTGAAGCCCATACGTTTGTAAAAGGATCGGCACCCATTTATTTCCCCATTTTCTTCCGTTTTTTTGTGCCCGAACAGCATTCGTTCTTTTTTTCGGACGGTTTTACCCAGTTAATGGATTTGCTTTTGTTGTTTGTATTTTCCGGCTTGTTTTTAGCCGTTTTAAAGCGGTTCAATTCCAAAGCGGTGGGAATGAGCAGGACATCGCGCAAAAAACCGATAGATAGGGTTGTATTGACTTCTTTGTGGCTTATATTTCCGTTACGGCTCTTGGCTGAAAGTTTTACTTCCGGTTTTTATCATTCCGGTGGCTTTTTAACCGGTTCGTTAGGAGCCTTTTTAGATGCAATTTTGCCTTTAGAGCACTTGATATATCCTGCATGGTGGGCTTATTCATTGGCATTGGCCGGTTTCTTCCTCGGACTGCCCTTTACCCGCTATATGCACATACCTACTGAAATGGTACTTATCTTTTTCAGGAACTGGGGAATCAAACTGAAAACCGATAACCCGGTACTATTAGAAGTGGAAATCAATTCCTGTCCCAAATGCGGTATTTGCATAGATACCTGCCAGTTAAATTCTATGGCTGGAATCCACGATACGCAAGCCGTTTACTTCATCCAAAAGCTACGAAACCACGAGCAGTACCAAAAGGTTGCAGAAAGTTGTTTGATGTGCGGTCGCTGCGAGAATGTTTGTCCAGTTTCCATTGACTTGAATTCCATTCGGTTGATGCACCGCCACGATAATACTCCCAAGGAACAGGAAAACTTCGGATTTATTCCGGTGCAAAATCAAACCACTGAGGTTATCTATTTTGCCGGTTGTATGACGCATTTAACGCCTAACATCAAAAACTCGATGGTGAAAATATTGGAAGCATCGGGCGACAAATTTTGGTTTATGGACGAAGAAAAAGGTGCTTGTTGTGGCCGTCCACTAAAGCTAGCCGGACAATTGCAGGCAGCCAACGAATTGGAGGAACGCAACCGCGAAATGATGATGCAAAGCGGTGCCCACACCTTGGTTACTTCGTGTCCCATCTGCTACAAGACATTTGCCAACGACTACCACATGAATATGGAAGTACTCCACCACAGTGAATACATTGAACGGTTGATGCAACAGAAAAGGCTTCCGGTTGAAAAATTGGATGTTACCGCTGTTTTCCACGATCCTTGTGAATTGGGAAGGGGTTCTGATATTTATGAACAGCCCCGGAATGTGCTGAAGTCGGTGGCTCATATCGTTGAATCACCTCAAAACCGGCAAGACGGTTTGTGTTGCGGCGGCAGCTTAGCCCATTTAACCCTGTCGTTGGACAAGAAAAAGCAGATTGCCAAAAACACGCTTTCGGTATTAACCGTGGATAATCCGCAAGTAATAGCCACCGGTTGCCCGTTGTGCAAAAAATCGCTGGCCAACGAATCAACCACCAAGGTAATGGATATTGCAGAACTGGTTGCCAAAGCCATGGTAGCTAAGCCGGTTAAGGAACGGGTGGTGAGGCAGAAGGTGCCAGTATATATTTGAAGTTGGAAATTAGAGTTTAGAAGTTAGAAATTAGAAGACCGAAGACCGAAGTTTGAAGTCGGGAGTCAGGATCGCCAACCTCTGGTTGGTTATGAGGAAGAAGAATTGCGGAAAAGAAGAATTACGGATTAGCTTCGCTGAGTTCGCCTTTGGCTCGGTTGCGGATTTACGAATGCGGATTGAGCAAACCAAATCCGAAATCGAAAATCTCAAATCCGCAATCAATACAATCTCAAATCCGAACAATCCGAATTCCGAAATCTATAAACCTCGCATTTAACCGACAACTTATCAAAGGTAAAAAAACAACGGGCACTATAAAAAACCTCCCATTGCTGAGAGGCTGCTTATTCTAATTTCAATTTTTAAATCACTACTAACCGACTAAATTTTTAAGAATAAGGGTTACCGCCCGAAGGTTTCGCCCTAAAGTTGTAGTTTTACTTTGCGAACAAAACTCAACTATGGGCAAAGATATTGAAAAAAATTTA
>JBAYKX010000081.1:0-20758 GCA_041664345.1 Salinivirgaceae bacterium | reverse complement strand
TTTTAACCAGAAAAAATACACTTCACACTTAAAAAAAACTGGTAGATGAAGAATTGGTCTTCACCTGCCAGTTATCCTTTTATGGACTACATGAAATAATAGATACTTTTTCAGTGGCCTCCTCACCAGGCAGCCTTTTCAGTAACAGTTTATTACACTTTTTTCAGCTTATTGTTTAAATACTTTAAACATAGCTTTTTGGTTTCCGTTAGCAATCTCAACAAAGTAAACACCGTTTCCGAAGGCGCTTAAATCAATGTTTTGTTTGTTGCTGTTAATTTCAACGGTGGTCACAGTTTTTCCAGTAACATCTAATATTTTCGCCATGGCTTTTTCGCCAAAAGCACCTTCAACAATAAAATTTCCGTTGCTTGGGTTCGGATAAATATTAACCCGGTTTGCCAAACCATCACGTACACCAACTACTGGAGTTACAGTAACAGTCCAATCTTGGGTAGAAACCCCATCTTCGGCGGTAACTTTATAAACCACAGGGTTGGTAAAGTTATTGGGTGTTTGTGCGCTCACTTGGGCAGCATTACCCACTTTTGCTGCAGCCCCATCCGATAGGGTATAAGTAGCAACTAAAGCAGTAACATCTGTTCCACTAACTACCTTAGCATCAATGGTGTGGTTTGTTGTATTAATAGTTGATGCTTCAATTTCACCGGCAATGCTATAAGTCAATACATCGGTTTGGTCGTTTACAGTTCCATTGCTATTGATGGTAATGTTATCAATAGCCAGCTCATAACCATCGTTGAATTCAAAAACAAATGCAACCTTTATTGTTTTTGATGCATACACGGTAAGGTCAACTTCAACCAATTGTTCGAATTCATTGTCGGGGGTGCCATCGCCATACGATAGAGCGGTTGTCCATGTGGCACCGTCGTAAATGTTTACATAAAACTTGGTTATCCAGGCTACTTCTACGGAATCTTTTAACCAAAGCATAAAGGTTAAATTGCCCCCTTTGCTTGGTAAAACAATGTTTGGTGAAACTAACCAGTTGAAATCAGGAGCAGTATAACCCAATCCGGCGGCGCGGGTTCCTTCAAAAATGTAATATACTCCGTTTCCATCAAAACTTTCAGGAGTTATAACAAACCAACTGTTAGTAGTAGGAGGGGTAACCAAATTAGTCCCGTCTAATCCACCATCACTGGCAGTGTTGTACATGGCGGTCCAGCAATCAAATTCGACTTGGCCTTCAAATCCTTCAAAGTAAGGGAAAACGGTAATATCTTCACACGGAAGGCTTGATGTACCAAAGGTGAACGGCCCAACCCAAGTGCTTTCATCGGTGTCGCTGCAACTGGCTTTTACATAAAAATCGTAAGTAGTTGATGGCGTTAAACCTGTTATTGAATAGTTGGTAGCTGTTGTTTTATCATTAATACCTTCACCTAATGTAAAGCCAGCATCGCCATATTCAACGGTAAATGATGCCGCATTGCTTGTCCAGCTAATATCTACCGATGAGGTAGTTATATTTGAAACCGTAATATTCGATGGGGCAGGGCAGGATATGAATGCAACATCATCCAGGTTCCAAGTATCGCCATTATTGTCAACCATTACAAAAGCCAAATAAGCATCTTGCCCTTCGTAGGCCGATAAATCAACGTTAAATGGAGCAAAAACCCCGGCAGTAACATCGGCTTCGTTCAGGGTTAATAAATCCACATAGTCAGCCACAATATCATAAGAACTACCCGTGGAAATTTTAACGCTTAATGTGGAACCATAATCGGACTCAAAATAATCGGTAGTATAAAAGGACAACGTTTTGCCCTCTGGTATGGTAGTTTTTCCGGTAACCAGCCATTTTTCGTTATCTCCACCTGAATTTTCATAAGGAGCTAGCGCTGAATAGGAACCTTGGCTTGCCATATAGGGATCTTGTACCCAAACTCCGGTTCCTGCGCCATTTGCAAAGGTATGCCAGCAAGTAGGGGGTACTTTATCTTCAAAACTTTCAGCAATAGTGGTACCTGTTTCGCAAAGGGTAGCAAACGATACTGGGCCTGTCCATTCAGCGGTTCCATCGCCACAATCGGCTTGTACATAGAAATCATAGAACATTCCAGCCAATAAACCGGTTAAAGTATAAGGGTTTTCAGTAACTTTTACCGATGTTCCTTCACCTAACACGAATCCTTCAATTCCATATTCAATGTTCCAAGCAGCAGCATCACCTGTTTCAACCCAGCTCAAATCAGCCGTAGTGAGGGTAATATTGCTAACCGATAGGTCAACCACAGGAATACAGTCGGGTTTTAAATCAATGGTTACATCTTCAATTCCAAAACCATACCACGATGAAGCGGAATAAATCTGGTGAATGGCCACATAAATGGTTTGTCCACTGAATTGATCCAGGTAAACGGCGTGCTTTTTCCAATTGGTGTTTGTGCAATCGAATGTACCCAAGTTGGTAGTAAAATCGGCAGGGCTTGAACCAGTAGTTGAAACCAAAATTTCATAGGTGTTGTTTTTTGAACTGCTCTCAACTTTATCCAACCACGTGAATTGATAAACGGCATCAAGCACTAATTGTGGGCTAATTAAATAATCGTCGAGATTTCCCATACCATGCGCGGCATATTTACCGGATAATAAAGGTGTAATATATATACTATCTTGGTTCCAGGTAATACCATCGGCATCGGCATCAATTACATTCCAGCACCATGTTGCCCAATCGCCGTCAAAGTTTTCAGTTAATGGGAAATTAGCTACCTCGGTACAAGATGTTTTGAATTTTAGGGGCATCGACCATTGGCTGGTATCGCCTTCGGCACATACAGCCCTTGCTGAGAACTCGTAAAACGATTGTGCGTTGAGGGCTTCCACGGTTAATGGGTTTGCATCGGTATCAATAATGGTTGAACTAACCTGTGTACCTTCCAGATAGGAAAAATCTACCTGCCATTTAGCAGCAGTATTTAGTTCTGTCCAACCTAAATCGGCAGTACTTACTGAAATATTTGATGCAGTTAAATCAACAGGAGCCAAACAGGTATTGGGTTTACCCCCTAAACATAAGGAATAGGGGAATTCTTGAATATCCCAAGTACCTAAAGAAGCATCGTATTGGTATGCTGTACCTGAACCTTCAGGTGAATCAATCCACATAAACCAGCATGAATTATCTGATTTGCCTGTAATGCTTACAAAACCATTCAATAAATTGCATGGGGTACTGAGCACAATGGTATGCTGATAAATTTCAACCAATTCGCCAAATATTTCTCCGGTTGCAACTGAAACGGATGCTATATCGGTGTAAGAACTATGTACTGCACCTAAGCCATTTTCACCCATTTCGTAAAAAACTACATCGAATAACATGGGATCTTCGTTGGAACATGCACTCCATGCCGAACCATCGTTAAATGCATTTACGCTCCAAAACGTCACTGTTTCAATGCTCCCATCAAAATTAAAGCTGGTAGCTACTGAATAACCTGAAACACTTTCAGAAGTTGAAGCATTAGTATATCCGATAAGTGGATTGCTGTATATACTTTCATCGGGGCAATCCAATGCTGTTTTGCCACGGTTTGTGCTATACCAGTGCTTTGAATCGGAAACCTTTGTTTTTTGAGAGAGTTCTTTTCTCTTTTTTTCAAGGTTTTGGTGTTTTTTAAGAGAACCGTTCTCTTTTAAATTACCATTGTTGCTTTTAAAAGCTTGGCTATAGGATGTTGAATAAGACATCAACAAAGCTAATAGCCAAAATAGATAAGTTTTTCTCATTACTTAAATTGTTTAGTAGTTAATATTATTACTAGTAGTAAAAATATAGGGGGCTAATTCCTATAATTAACAAAAATATTATTTTTTTATTCAAATACTATCGAATTGATAGATTTTGGCAAATATTTATTCCAAATTATTCAAAAATGGAAGGGTAACAAGGTTGCAGGGTCACAGGGTGGAAAGGTAGCAGGGGAGCAAGGTAAAAGGGTAAAAGGGTGGGAAAGGTGGAATGGTGAGGAAATAGGAAAATGGAGAAATGGGAGTTAGAGCCCGAAATATAAAATAATTCCAGTTTTACTTCGATAAAAAAACCGCCCCAATTTTGGAGCGGTTCAAAATATCGGGATAAACCGAAATACTATTTATGCGATAGGTAAGAAGCAACTCCTTCTTGGGTAGCTTTCATGGCTTTATCACCTTTATGCCAATCGGCTGGACAAACTTCACCATTTTCGCGGAAAAACTGCAATGCATCAACCATGCGGATTACTTCGTCAACACTACGACCCAAAGGCATGTTGTTAACTACTTGATGCTGCACCACACCCTCTTTATCTATTAAAAACAATCCACGGTAAGCTTGGGCTGAACCTACAAAAGTTACATCGCCATCGTCGTTATATCCGTAAGTACCAGCTAAAACTCCAAAATTTTCGGTAATTGAATTTGCAGGGTCAGCAACCAATGGATAGGTTACGCCATGAATTCCACCTTCTTTTTTAGGGGTTTGTAACCATTTCCAATGTGAGAATTCCTGATCGGTGGAGCAAGCAACAACGGCTACATTGCGTTTTTCGAATTCACCCAGTTTTTCCTGAAAAGCTATTAGCTCAGTAGGGCATACAAAAGTGAAATCGGCAGGGTAAAAGAAGAATACAACATCTTTTTTACCTAAAAACTGGTCTAACGAAAAATCGTTAACTATGGTTGCACCATTTACCACTGCGGTGGCTTTAAAATGCGGGGCTTTCTTTCCAACTAAAATTGACATAATTTATTTTTTTATGGTTATTAATTTAAATTCTTTCATGCAAAGTAACAAAATGATAAAATATCATGCACAATAAATTATATTCGTAAATTCTATGTTCATATAGATACATCTTATATGGAAAACAATTTGAATAGATTATAACCCAAATTGAGCGATTTGCTATCGCAAATCTGCTCAATCGACTGAACAATTGTAAGTTTTCACAAATTTCGCTTCACTCAATTTGTAAAAGACTACAATTGCTATGTCGGGGTTTTACCTAAGTAAAGCGCTTTTTCCCCCGAAGATTCGGGGTTAAATCGCTCAACTTAGGTATAAACGAAAGAAGTTAATTATTGTTCAAAATAAAAGTATTATGCGTAAAACAACCTTTTTAACTCAGCTAAGCGAAATTGAAGTAATTATTAAAAAGTGTTCCGTATGTTATGTGGCCATGGTTGATAAGCAGGGAAAACCATACCTTTTGCCTTTTAACTTTGGGTATTCCAATGGGATTGTTTATTTGCATTCCGATAATAAGGGTAAAAAAATAGACATACTGAAAAACAATCCATCGGTGTGCATCAATTTTAGCACCGACCATGAATTATTTTTGGCTCACGAGAAGGTGGCATGTAGTTATGGTATGGCCTACAGAAGCGTCTTGGTTTATGGAGATGTGGAGTTTATTGACGATTTTGATGCAAAAACGGAGGCCATGAATGTGTTTATGAAAAACTATGCAAAACGTGATTTTACCTACTCAAAACCGGCTATTGATAATGTATGTTTGTTTAAGGTGAAAATCCAAGATTTTCAAGGAAAAATGTATCACCACGAAACATTGGAGTAATTGATTTATAGATGATTAGTTGAATTGAAATGCAAAAGTATGAGCTATTTTTTTTGATTAGATAATTATTCTGGAACTCTACTTTTCACGTTCTTTTTATTCTTCATAAATCATTTTCTTTGTCATACCACCATCCACATAAAAATTTTGTCCTGTAATAAAATCATTTTCGGGTTGGCATAAAAAGTGGCAAAAATTAGCAATATCGTCAGGTGTTCCTACACGTTTTGTCAAATGCTGGGTTTTATCTGCTTCACTTAATGTTGCAGAATCGCCGGTATGTATCCATCCCGGACTAATGCAATTTACTGTCAAACCCTTATCTTGCAATGATGCAGCCAAAGCATGGGTAAGTGATACTAAACCTCCTTTTGATGCGGTATAAGCTTCAGTATTTGGTTCCGACATTAAATGACGGGTGGAGGCAATATTTATGATTCGGCCATAAGTGTCAATTGAATGCCTTCGTGCAAATTCCTTGGAACAAATAAAGGCCGAGCGTAAATTGGTATTTAGCACCTTATCCCAATCCTCCACCGAAAATTCTAATAAAGGTTTAAAATGAGAGATGCCCACATTATTTACTAATATATCCAGTGTGCTCCATTGGCTATCGATAAATTTAAAAACATTCAGTATTTCATCGGTTTTGCTAAGGTCGGCTTCAAAGAAAAATGCTTTGGGACTAGAGTCAGCAAATTTTACTCCGGCCATTTCATCAATATCGGTTATAATGACATTGCATCCCAGATTCAATAATTTTCTGGCAATAGCATTCCCAATTCCATTGGCTCCACCTGTTACTAATACTGTTTTGTTTAAGTTTTTCATGGTTGCTAATTTAATAACTTTTAGTATGCTTAATTCTTACCCATTTATGAGATTATATTTTTTGATATGCTAACTAGTTGTAAAATTTTGAATTTAACCATGCTTAGTATTAACTAAAATTTAAAAGCAAGATGATTAATTCAATGATAAATAATTTTAGCTTTGAACTTTGAATTTTTTTCTGCTATTAGTTCTATAATGAATAAAGCAGATGATTTGAATTGAATCAACCTAAATTTAAACAATATTGTTAGTTAAGAGTTTTAAAGGCGTCTCAAATTAATTAATTGAAAATTAAAAAAATGAAGAAACAGTGGTTATTAATACTTGTCGGTTCTTTAATAGTTTTGACATCATGTATGAATGAGGCCAATGATCCAAAAGCAAAATATGTATTTTTATTTATTGGCGATGGCATGGGCATAAGCCAGGTTTATTCAACCGAATTGTATTTAGCATCCGTAAATGGTAATAAGCAAACCAACAATCTGAACTTGAGCAAATTCCCTGTTCAATCATACATGACTACTTATTCATCAAATAGCTGGATTACCTGCTCATCGGCTAGTGGAACTGCATTGGCTTCAGGTTTTAAGACAAATAATGGAGTTTTGGGTAAAGATTCATCGCTCACTATTAACTTTGAAACAATAGCTGAGAAAGCGAAATTGGCAGGTTTTAAAGTGGGTATATTGTCAAGTGTTGGAATAAACCATGCAACGCCAGCTAGTTTTTATGCACATCAGAATTCACGTGGAATGTATTACGACATAGCAATGGAATTGCCGGTTAGTAATTTTGATTATTTTGGGGGCGGAGGTTTTATGTCAGCCAAAGGAAAAGGTGAAAAGCAATCCGACGCTTATGAAAATGCTGAAAAATTAGGATATACCTATATTCATTCAAAAGAAGCGATTCAAAACATTAAAAATGGCAATGAAAAAGTATTAGCAGTAAATCCATTTTTATTGAGTAATGCCGAATTTGCTTGGGAAATTGACAACGTAAAAGAGAGTGTATCATTGGCAGAATTTACTAAAA
Organism: Salinivirgaceae bacterium; assembly: GCA_041664345.1. Lineage (GTDB taxonomy): Bacteria > Bacteroidota > Bacteroidia > Bacteroidales > SZUA-534 > GWE2-40-63. The sequence goes on along the minus strand of JBAYKX010000081.1, from coordinate 13,292 downwards.
AAGGAATAGAAGTGGTAAATAATCCCAAAGGATTTTTCATGATGGTTGAAGGGGGGAAAATAGATTGGGCATGTCATGCTAATGATGGAGCAGCCTCAATAAAAGAGGTTTTAGCTTTTGATAGTGCCATTGCTGAAGCCTTGGAATTTTACAAAATGCACCCCGACGAAACGTTAATAATAGTTACAGCCGACCATGAAACGGGAGGAATGATTATAGGAAATGAAAATGAACCTAATTTGGGACTGCTTAAAAATCAAAATATTTCGGCTCAGGAGTTTGGACGTTTGCTGGTTAACGTTCAACAAACAAATCCAAAAGCAACCTTTGAACAACTGTTGGAATTGGTTCAGCAACATTTTGGTTTAGGAGATGCCAGTAAAGGCTTGGCGCTATCTGCTAAGGAAATAGCTTTGCTGAAAAAAGCTTATGATGAAACTTTTGCCGGCACCAAAGGATTGAATCCTGATAAAGAATATTTGGATATTAATGCCAATAAAACCATACCTGATATTGCTGTTTATTTATTAAACCATAAAGCCGGTATTAGCTGGACTAGCAACGATCACAGTGCAACTCCAGTGCCGGTAAGGGTAATTGGGCAAGGGCAACAATATTTTACTGTACCTATTGATAATACGGATATTCCCAAAATAATTGCCAAAGTGATGGGGTTGTAATTTAATACTGTTCCTTTTCTTTAAAGTATTGTCTCATTTTTTTTTATTTGTTCATTGTATATTGAGCATTCAATGTCGTTTAGTTAGCGTTTTCACCCTCCGCCCTTCGTTCCGATAGCTATCGGAATCCCTCAAAGGAGGACTAGCACTGCTGCCACAGAGGAGGTATCCCCTTGAGGGGATTATAGGGGTGAATCTTTCTTAACTAAACGACATTAATTGAGCATTTGACATTGTTCATTTTTTCTTTTTACCCTCCTTTATATGCTGATGAGTTGTTATCATATTTGCAATGTAAACCAGTTATAAAGCATCCTATGGTATTAAACATATTAAAACGGCATAACTTTTTTGCCGACATGCCTGTTATTACTTAGTTTCGCATTTATATTAACGAATCATTACAGGTATGGATTTTTCTGAGCAGGATTTGCGGTATTTAGAATTATTGGCTAGGCGTTATCCTTCCATTCAAAAGGCCAGCACCGAAATTATCAATCTAAAAGCTATTTTAAGTTTACCCAAAGGAACCGAACATTTTCTGAGCGATTTGCATGGCGAATACGAGGCATTTACACATTTACTAAACAGTGCTTCGGGTGTTGTAAAGCGCCGTATTAGTGAAATATTTAAGGATACTTTGCGTGAATCGGAAAAAGACAGCTTAGCCACGCTTATTTATTATCCCGAAGAAAAAATCAGGTTGGTTATGCGCAAAGAGCCCGCTCTTGATGAATGGTATAAACTTACCCTGCACCGACTCATAAAAGTTTGTCGCTCGGTTTCATCAAAATATACACGATCAAAAGTGCGCAAAGCGCTTCCTAAAGATTTTACTTATGTTATTGAAGAACTCTTGCATGAGGATGAAAATAAAATTAATAAGCAACATTACTACGATGGTATTATTGATACAATTATTAGCACCGGCAGAGCTAAGGAATTTATTGTGGAGCTATGCATCCTTATCCGCAAACTAGTAATTGATCGGCTGCATATTGTGGGCGATATTTTTGATAGGGGACCAAATCCCGACTTGATTATTGAGACCCTGATGCTTTATAAAGAAATTGATATTCAATGGGGAAATCATGATGTGGTTTGGATGGGTGCCGCCATGGGTTCTACTCCTTTAATTGCGAATTTAATTCGCATTGCTGCCCGCTACGACAACCTGAGTACCGTTGAAGATGCCTACGGTATTAACCTATTGCCTTTAGCTACTTTTGCTATGCAAGTTTATAAAGATGATCCGTGCACCGCTTTTAAACCCAAACTTACTGGTAACCGCGATTACAACAGCGATGAGATATACATGGTAACGCAGATGCAAAAAGCTATTGCGGTTATTCAGTTTAAGTTAGAAGGACAATTGATAAAACGACACCCTGAATTTAAAATGGAAGACAGGTTGGTATTGGAACACATTGATTATGAAAAAGGAACCATTCGGATGGGAAGAAAAACATATCCTTTAATGGACAATAATTTTCCCACCATTGATCCTAAAAACCCTTATCAGCTTACGGCTCAGGAACAGGAAGTAATGGAACGGCTGCGAAATTCGTTTTTAAAAAGTCAGAAACTACAACGGCACCTGAAATTCTTGCTTAACCGAGGAAGCATGTACCTTAAAATGAATGCTAATTTAATGTTTCATGGTTGCATTCCTATGACAGCGGAGGGCGATTTTAAAAAAGTTAAAATTGAAGGATCGTTTTATGCAGGAAAAGCTTTGCTCGATAAGTTTGATGAAATTATAAGGCAGTGTTATTACTACAAACAAAATACCGGGGTCGATAGTGTGGGTCTTGACTATATATATTATTTATGGTCAGGTACTGATTCCCCATTATTTGGAAAAACAAAAATGGCCACTTTTGAACGTTATTTTATTGAAGATAAGGAGACTCATATTGAAGATAAAAACCCCTATTTTAATTTACGCGATCAAGAAGAATTAAGTATTAAAGTATTGAAGGAATTTGGATTGGAAGAAAACCATTCAAGAATTGTGAATGGTCATGTTCCTGTTAAGTTTAAAAAAGGAGAAGACCCGGTAAAAGGTAATGGCCGTATGATTGTGATTGATGGCGGTCTTGCTAAAGCTTACCAGCCTGAAACGGGTATTGCCGGTTATACGCTCATTTACAATTCTTATGGATTAATGCTGGCCGCTCATGAGCCTTTTGAATCGACACAAAAAGCCATTGAAGAGGAAATTGACATTATTTCAGACCTGAGGATATTGGAGAAATCTTCGGTACGGCAGCGCGTTGGTGATACAGATATTGGTGAACACCTTCGAAAAGAAATTGGTGAATTGGAAAATCTGTTAGTTGCTTACCGAAAAGGCTATTTAAAAGAAGAAAGTTTGGATATCAATTAATAGTATTATACTAATGATGGAATGATGGAAGAAAAATTGGAATAATGGAATAATGGAAGAAAAAAAGGAATCTAACCAAATTATGTTTTCATATTTCCATTTTTCCAACTCCCCATTTCCCCACCTTCCCATCATCCCAGTATCCAATTATTTCACCTTGCTACCTTGTCACCCTGTTACCCCCGAAGCAAGTTCGGGGCAGGCTCTGCAACCTTTCAATTTAAAATACTTAACTATTATTACGTTTTTGTTTACATCGAATGGTTGTTATTTTATCGAAAACGACCAACTTATAGTACCATTTTCAGTATTCAAACAGCAAACCTGTCCTAAATATAACAGTATCAATCGTTGATCGACAAGTTCAAATTGAATGAAATCAGATTCTGGAATATAATCGCCAAAATATTGTTTGAATTCTCTGGAATTTCTTGCCGTTGATACGTTAAAAAACATTCCGGGAATGCGGGTTCCCCAATCAATTGAAAAAATTCCATAAGCAGGTGACGAAATTTTTGAAATCAGAATCATGGATTCATTGGATTCATCATTTTTTGACCATATAAAAAACGATTTCCCGTTTGATTGTAGTAATACATCATCGGGTTTTATTCCTTTCAAAATTGAAGTTGTATTGTTTGCGGCATTATTGAGCTTTAATTCCAACTTTGTTTTAATCTCTAAATCATTGGCAGTTACTTTTTTTGTTTGAAAGGTAGTTAATTGATTGGTTAAGTTTTCCTGCAAATTTATATAATGAAGGAATAACTGTTTAGGGTTTTGCTCCATCATGAACATTCCATTTAAAAACTCTAATTCACTGCTTTTTTTTTCGGTACTTGTTAAAACCATGTTGTCAAAACCATCGAGTTTCCATAAAGAATCTTGAAAATAGGCAGATGACCTAAGATAATGAACCCATTGAAACTTTAGGTTGATATTTTCGGTAATTTTTTCGGAGGTATAATGTTCTAAATCAATATAATATTTTTGATTTTGTTCATTGGTAACTATGAGTTTTAGCTGTATCGGATCAAAACCATAGAACTTATCAATTTCCTGCCAAAAAGGATCCATAAAACGACCAATCGATTGTTTTAGGTTTGTATAAATAAACGCTTGTGATACTTTTTTTTCAAGTGTAAGTGGATTCAACGATTGAATCCCTGATTTGTAATTTTTAGAGTATATCCATAGGTTCTCCGGTGTGCAGCCCAAAACCAAACAAGCCTCTGTACTATCAATAACTCCCATTTCTTTTTGAGCCAGTATTTTACCATCACTTAAATTATATACTGTTATGCGGGAACTATTATATCCAATGGAACGGGTATTTCCTTTTGAATAGCTTTCCGATTTTGCCCGGTAAAAACTTTCGTGTAAAATCAGGTAATACGAATTACCTTGCTTATAAATAATTTTCTTTAAAATTTGATCAAACCTTCCAATTTGTGAATAGGTGGGATTTGATATTAATAGTAAGGGCAGAATGACCCATTGAATTAAAAATATTGATATTTTGAAATAACGATGCATACTATATTTGAAGGTTTTAGTACTATTTTTTTTACTAAAAAATAGAATTTGGTTTGTAACAAATATAACAACTTTATTTTACATATACCATTTAAAGGTAGATGCCCAAAAGAAAGAATTACAGCAAATATAACTATCGTTCACCGACAAAAAATCCACATTTATCGAATAATATTTCAATAATTCATGGAATCGGAGAATATTTGCGATGAAATTTTTTTCAAACGCAACTATTAAGTTGTTCAATCGTCTTGATGAAGTTAACCAAATTTGCACTTAAAATAAGACTTTGAACCATATCAAAATTAAATTAGGTATGCTTTGGAACGATGGAGATGAATTCATTAAAACTTTAATTCACTATTGACTTTAATAACAGATGATTTATAAAAAATTATATCTTTTAGTGTTTGTAATGGGAGTGATTTTAATTGCTCAAGCCCGCACTGAAAAAAATGAAACTTACGAAATAAGAGGTCGGGTTTTCGATAAAGATTCCAAAGAAATGTTAGTTGGTGCTACTGTTTATGTGGAGGAATTTAAAACAGGTACGGCAACCGATGGGAATGGTTCTTTTTTATTACACTTGCCAAGGGGTAAATTCCATTTACAAATTTCGTATATTGGATACAAGACTCAAAAAGAAGTGGTTGAAGTAATTGGCAAACAAGATGTTGCTTATTATATAGAAAGAGAAAGCCAGAAAATACAAGACGTAACCATTACTGCGGAGCGTTCCGATGAAAATGTGAAACGGACCGAAATGAGTGTTGAAAAAATGAAAATTCAACAAATCCGCCAAATACCGGCTTTTATGGGCGAGGTGGATATTATAAAAGTCGTACAGTTACTACCTGGTGTTCAGCCAGCAGCTGAAGGTACTTCCGGGTTTAGTGTCCGGGGAGGAAACATTGATCAAAACCTGATTTTAATTGATGAAGTGCCGCTTTATAATGCATCCCATTTTATGGGTTTTTTTAGTGTATTTAACAATGATGCCGTAAAGGAATTGGATCTATATAAGGGTGATATTCCCGTGTCGTATGGTGGTCGCATTTCATCGTTATTAAATGTAAAAGTAAAAGAAGGAAATGGAACCCGCTGGCAAGGTTCCGGGGGAATAGGAACCATCTCAACCCGTTTTGCAATGGATGGTCCAATTAATGGGGATACAACCACACTTTTATTGGCTGGTCGCTTGTTTAATGCCCAATTGTATTTATTAGCCATGCAAACTCAAACAGATCAAGTGGATGGCGTAAATCTGTATTTTTATGATATTAATGCAAAACTGAATCATCGTATTGACAAACAAAATATCCTTTCAATAAATTTTTATAATGGTTGGGACGCATTTAATCAGTCGGTGGCAAAGATCGGGTATGGAAATACTGCTGGTTCGGTCAGTTGGATGCACTCATACAGCAGTGATGTTGCCACCAGGTTTACCCTATTATATGGCCGCTATGGCTATCAAACTTCTGCCAGTTTCAATGATGCCTCGGGCTTTGTGTGGAATTCGAATATTAACGATTATGGGTTTCGTTTAGATAATACCGTTTTGCTTGATTCTGAAAACACCATTAAATTTGGATTTTCATCAACCTATCACAAGTTTTATCCGGGTTTAATTGAACCAATAGGAAGCGAATCTATTTTTTCAGAGTATGAATTGTTTCCCAATTCGGCCATAGAATGGGGCATTTATGGTAGCAATATCCAGCAAGTGAGTGAACGGCTTACTTTGAAATATGGAATACGTTTCTCTATTTTTCAAAATGTAGGACCCGGAACGGTATATAATTTTGATACCAACCATGATGCCACTGATAGCGTAACTTACAGTAAGGGTGATGTTTATAATGTTTACCAAGGGTTAGAACCTCGCATTGGGGTTATCTATCAATTAAATGAGGCGTCATCGGTAAAAGCAAGCTATTCGCGTACCCGGCAATACATTCACATGGCTTCAAATAGTTCGGGAGGTACACCCTTCGATATTTGGGTTGCATCCAATCAAAATATCAAACCTCAGATAGCCGATCAAGCAGCTTTAGGATATTTCCGGAATTTTTGGTTTAACCAGTTTGAAGGTTCTGTGGAGCTTTATTATAAAGAGATGCACAATACCATTGATTTTAAGGATCATGCCGAGTTATTCTTAAACCGGAAAATTGATGGGGAATTTAGGATTGGTGATTCTTGGGCTGTTGGGGCAGAATTTCAATTAAAATATAATTTTGAACGACTTAACGGTTGGGTAAGTTATACCTTATCGAAATCAAGGAGAGATATACCCGAAGTGAATGCCGGTGTTGTTTATAATTCGCCTTACGATAAACCAAATAATGTGGGAATTGTAGCTAATTACAAGCTCAGCGATAAGTGGTCGCTTTCCGGTACTTGGGTGTATGCTTCAGGTACTCCAATGACCGTTCCTGCTGGTTTTTATGAACAAGACAATGTGCTTCAATTGTACTACAAAGATGGTGATCGGAATAAAGTGCGCATGCCTGATTATCATCGGCTCGATTTGGGATTAACTTATTCAATGCCAGCCAAGCCAGGAAAAAGGTGGGCACAGGAATTGAATTTCTCAGTTTATAATGCTTATGCTAGGCATAATGCCTGGTCAATTAATTATGTCCGCGATGAGGAAACCAATCGGATTTATGCCGAAAAGACCTATCTCTTTTCATTCATTCCTGCGATTACTTACAATATAAAATTTTAAAAAATGAAATGGTTATTCAATATTTTTCGGATACAACTGCAAGTCATTTATAGAATGGTTGCTGTATTTTTATTACTACTCATGGTGGCTTGTACTGAGGAGATGGAATTAGAGCCGGCAGCTTATGTTAAAAATATTATTATTGATGCCACCTTGACCAACGAAAATCAGTATCAATTGGTACGATTGTATTATACGCAAAGCTTTACCGATGATTCTTCTCAATTGGTTGAAGCAGCCGAGGTAACTATTACTTCAGGCGATTCTGTGGTTCGTTTTGTGGAGCGGGATACCTTACCGGGTTATTATTTCAGTGAAATTCCGTTTGCCGGTGAACCCGGAAAAACCTATCATTTGTTAGTCACAAATGTGGATGTTGAAGAGGATGGAATATTGGATGTTTTTGAAGCTTCAGCTACTATGGCCGGTGCATTGGAAATGGATTCAGTAACTTACACATACATCCCTCAATGGAAAGCCACTTCATTGAACTGTTATGCCTGGGATCCGCAAGAGCGTAATTATTATAACTTTATTGCTTGGGTAAATGGAGTTATGATTAGCGATTCCTTATATGAATACAGTGTTACCAACGATGAGCAGTTTAATGGAAATTATACCAATGGGGTACCTTGCCAGTTTTTGCAGGACGAAAAAGAGTTGGAACGCATTGAAGACGGCGATACCCTTACTCTGGAAATTGATAATATTGATTTAGCTTATTTTAACTATATTAATAGTGCAATAAAGGAGTATAATGGTTATAATCCCATGTTTGGTGGGTTACCGGCTAACGTTTATAGTAACATTTCAAATAATGCTATTGGCATTTTTAGGGTATATACCGTGAGTAAAAAGTCGTGTGTGGTAAATGGATTGGTAAGGGAGGAATTATAATACCGGATTGAGTTTAAAATAGGCCATTATTTTATAAAACAAAACACTGTTGTCCGGTAAAAAAGCATAACTTCCTTTATAAACCAATAAAACCATCTGGTTTTGCATTTAATTTTAAAATACGAGTTACTTTCAATTTTTTTTCGCCACTAAGACACCAAGCCACCAAAAAATCACCAAGTTAAATATAATCAGCGGATTAAATTTTGTGAACCTTGGTGTTTTTGTGCCTTGGTGGCATTTTTTTAATTTAACCGGACAACAGTAAAAACAAAATCAAATTGCTGTATTATGAAAATATATTGTTATATTCACTCCTATAAAATAAACCTAATTAAATACCTGAAAAAATGACAAAAAAAGTAAAAATCGACATTCTGGTGGATGCACAAGCACTGCTGAGTGAGTTCCCAAAAGGGGGCGAAATTACCAACCACAACCTGATAGTTATGACCAACCAAGTTGGCCCAAGCACTTATCAAACTGCCTTTAAGGATAAATTGATTACTGAAGCCGGACCCGGTGACAGTATTAATTGGAAAATTAGAAGTAAAACCATTGATACCCAATTATCGCTGGTTGAATATACGGGCGATGCCAACATGCAAGTGGTTTTTAAAAACAAACCCAGTAGAGTTAAAGACGATGATTCAGAATTTGATGGCTTTGTTAAGGACACCTTGCCGCAAGAAACCATTTCAACTACTTATACCTTTTCATTCTGTGAAAAAAAACAACCTAATTTGGTTTGGCATTGGGATCCAGATATAATTATACCTTATCCACCTAAATAGATAATATTACTTTGGGGTAGATAATTAATACCGTATAATTTTAAATATTAAGAATTTAAAATTATACGGTATTTTTGTCATTATATTGCCATTTAATTTGATACTACTTTTATGAAATTGTTTTACTTCTTATTTGTAAGCCTACTGTTTATTCCGTTTACCACGTTTAGCCAAAATACTCCTCAGGATAATTTTGCTGAGTTTTATAAGAAAGCCTATAGTGAAGCCAACAGTGAAATTAGGCTTCAATATGCCTTTAAAGCACTCGAAATTGCAAATAAATTACAAAACGACAGTCTTACTGCCTCTGGTTTAGTGGCTGTAAGCAATTGTTACCGGGTTTTAGGCAATTTGACACTTGCCCTTGAGTTTGCCTTAAAGGCGGAACCCTATTTTAAAAAAATAAACACTGAAGATGGAAATGTTATGTTGAATTTATACATAGCAGGTATTTATGGTGTACTTAAAAACAATAAATTAGCAATTGAGTATTATAAAAAATCGCTTCAATACAAAACTAAATATGCCAATATTACAATTGCCAATTTGCTGAATATTGGGGAGCTTTTTAGGAAAGACTATCAATACGATAGTGCGCTTTATTATTTAAAATCTTCAGAGGAAATATCAACTAAAGAGTCCTCTTTTGAATACAATGCCTATTTATATTCTAATTTAGGACTGGTATATGCGGCGCAAAATAAAAAAATACTGACTGATTCATTGCTTACTAAGGCCATTGAACTTTTTATTGCAGCAAATGATTACAAAGCACTAACACAAACATATTTTGAACTGGCTAAAATTGAATATGAGCACAAAAACACCACTATAGCCTATCAACTGGCGAATAAAGCTTACGCAACTGCTGATACCAACCAATATATACTTGAATTAAAAGATATTTCCCAATTGCTTGCCCAAATTAGCGAAGACCGGCAGGAGTTTGTTCAGGCCTACAAATATCTAAAGTCGTATAACCTGTTTAAAGAGGCTGTGGCCAGCGATTCCATACTTTCCAAACTTTCGGAGATGCGGGCTGAATTTGAAATTCAACGGAAAGAAGAAGAAGTGATCTATTTTAAAAAAATAAGCAAAGCCCGAACCACCATTGCATTTATCTCATTAATAGGTTTAGGTTTTATTTTGATGCTGGTAGTTTTTCTTTTAAGGGTGATAAAGCAACGTAAGCAAGCAAACATTCAACTGGCCATATTCAACAGCGAGTTGCAAAACAAAAACCTTATCATTAATAGGGCACTCGAGGAGAAAGAAGTGCTGATAAAAGAAATCCACCACCGGGTAAAAAACAACTTACAGATTATTTCAAGCATTATCAACCTGCAAAGTATGCGCATTAAGAACAAAGCCGTTAATGAAATTTTCGATGAGATGCAACGGCGCATCCTTGCCATTTCATCTATACACCAAAAGCTCTATCAAAGTGAATCGGTGGCTTCCATTAACATGGACGAATACCTGACCGAGGTTGTGGAATCGATACATACAGCCTTTAGCAACCCACAAATAATAGTTGCTTACGAAATTGAAATTAAAAATGTCAGTATGGATATTGATGCGGCCATTTCCATTGGCCTTATTGTGAATGAACTCACTACCAATGCTTACAAATATGCGTTTACCGAAAACCTCTACAACCTGCTTACCATTAAATTGTTGAATACATCCGAAAATCATTTTGTTTTGGAAGTACACGACAACGGTAAAGGATTACCGGAGGGTTTCAACCTTTCAAAATCGAACTCACTTGGTTTGCGGATGGTGTCGTTGCTTACACGCCAATTGAATGGGATAATTTCGATTTCGAACTCCCCGGGAGCCAAATTTACCATTTCACTGGAAAGGTAATAGATTATATCTTTCTGTACAATTGCGAAAATTATTTATTGTAATTTTTGAATCAAGTACCGAGTTTCAGTTTCTTTTGGTTAAATTGCTTCACATTTGCAAAACAATTAGTTCATAGAAAATGCTTAAAATATTAATTGTTGAAGATGAATTATTGATTGCCGAAGATATCAGATTGCAGTTGATAGATTTAGGCTATGAGGTTACTGGATTGGCCATCAGTTATTTGGAAGCCATTGAATGCATCATGGATGATTTGCCGGATTTGGTTTTGGTTGATATACATATTTCGGGAAATAAAGATGGCATTGAACTTGGAAAATTTCTATTGCATGAGGCTGAAATACCTTTCATTTACCTGACTAGCCATGCTGATAAGAATACCGTGGAACGGGCCAAGGAAACCGAGCCAGATGCCTATTTATTAAAACCATTTAAAACAGAAGGCTTGTATTCATCCATCGAAATTGCACTTTCCAATGCTTCAAAGAAATCAAGACAAAAACTTAACGCATTTACCATAAGCACGCTGAACAAGGCGAAGAGCTTTATTTGAAAGATAGCCTTTTTGTTAAAGTGGAAAATTCATTTGTTAAACTAAAATTCGACGATATAAAATACATCAAATCAGTTGGCAAATACTTGACCCTATATTTGGACCATGAAACCAATCACACCATTTGTAGTACTTTTAAAAGCCTGAACCAATACCTACCGGAGTCTCTTTTTTTCCAAACCCATGAATCATTTATAGTAAACATAAAATATATCGATAAGTTTACCTCTACCAATGTGATGGTTAATGGAGAAACCATACCACTTGCAAAAAACCGTCAGGAACTTTTAATTTCTTTGATGCATACCATTTAATGGGTTAGCATAACACTTTTTTGGTCAATAATTTTGTGGCAAATAAGGCAAATGCAAACTCTGTGTGGTGTGCCTTATTCTATGATGAAATATAGATGAATTGTGGAAAATGGTGTTACCTTGACCCTAGTAAATTAATTCTATTGATAACGCTTATTTCGAATGTATTGCCAGCACACAAAAAAAAACAATTGTTTAATCTTATGTTTAGATGATTATTAAGCAACATTTCATATAATTCTATAGGCATTGTAAGGATATGTACCGTAAATAAAAGCTCGGCTGTTGTTTATGATTTGATAAGGGTAGAAAATAAATTATAGAAAAAAAAAGGCTGCTAATTACTATTTAGCAGCCTCTTATCGGATAATAAATTACTAATTTGTTACCAGAGGAAATTCTTTAACTACGTCAGCTTCAACAAATACAGACATTTTATCATCTGCTGCTGCTGTTGTGTTATAAGTCAACATATCATCATACATCATGCCATTTGCACCATAAAGTAAACTTTTTGCATCATAACCCAATACTTTCAAATAGGCTACCAGATATGCACTTGTTTGTCCGGTATAGCAATAAACGACAACGGTTTTATCGGCAGGTAATGTATTTAATTCCTGAGTTACCGACATGGTTGTTTTAGGAGTATATTGCACAGCTCCAGGCAAGTGTTTGAAATTATAATGCGATGCTTTCCAATAATTGACTGTGTAATTGGTAGCTCTATTATCATAGGCTGCTTGGTTTGTGATTTTCGCATCAGCAAATGGATCGGCAACAGCAAGTAGCGTTTCAACTCTTGCCCGTAAAATTTCAGCTCCGGTTGTTTTACCTGTATTTAAAACTGGTAATTTACCAGCAGTATTTTTTGTGCCAGCAGCAGTTTCCATTAATGCAGAAAGGGTATTTTTTGTATTATTTGTCCAACTGCCTTTTGTTTCGGGGTTCCACGAACTCATGCCAAATTTTAAGGCTTTTACATTTGTATAACCAAGCATCCGAAGCAGTGAAGCACCATAATTAGCTGTTTGTCCAGTATAGCATGCTATTGCTACGGTTGTTTTTGTACTTAAATTATTTGCTTCATAATAAGTAAGCAAATTAGTTAAAGTTACGTTCACTGCACCAGTTATATGGCCAGCTGCAAAGTCTGTACTGCTCCTGATATCGATTACATAAACGTTTCCATCTTGTGCAACAACAGAAGTATAAACATCAGTTGCAGCAATCATAGCTGGATCAGTAGTTGAATAGGTTGTAAGATAATCAGCAAGGATTTCTGATTCATTAACTGTTACCGTTTCTTCTTTTTCGCATGAAGTGGTCAAAAATAGGAATCCAAAAAGGAATCCCAATAATAATAGATTTGTCTTTTTCATAATGATTTAATTGATTTATACCTAAATTTCTAAATTGAAAATTACACTAACGGTAATTTCTGTTTAATCTTCGTTCTTGTGAATTTTTACAAAGTTTGGCTGCTCTTTTTAATTTAAGAGAAGGCTTTGTTGGTGGTTTTT
>JBAYKX010000080.1:0-20984 GCA_041664345.1 Salinivirgaceae bacterium | reverse complement strand
TTGCCATATTTAAAAAAACATTCTCTCTTTGTTGCAAATAAGCCTTTCTCAGCCCGTTAAATTGCCAATTTTAAGCGTTTTTTTCTCTCTAGATTTCTAAAGGGACTTTTTCAGTGCCCTCCTAACTAGAGACCCTCCTTTTAATAATTTAAACTTACTATTTTTTTACAATCCGCTCAGAACGCATGGTTCCATCAGCCGATTTCAAAGTAACAATATAGATTCCATTACTTAGTTTACTCATATCAATACTAATTGTAGAATTATTTACTGAATGAGTATTCATGTTTTGACCTAAAATATTACTTATTGTAATGGAAGTTACACCATCTGTATTTTCAAAAGTCAACAGATTTGAAACAGGATTTGGATACATAGTAACTAATCCCAATTGCTCGCTCGAAATTGAAGTTACAATAATATCATCAGCGCTGCGCGGTAATAATTGGTAGTCTGTTTTGTATTGACTTCCAATTCCGATTAATGTTTGATATACTTCACCTAAAACAGGAGTATAAGCAAAAATCTGATTCCTTACCATAAGTGTATCGGTTGAAGTGGATTGTTTTACTTTCCAATTTTTACTAGCAACTTCAGCTACACAAACAACATCGGTAAATTTAACCAAGGTTCCTTCATATTGCTCTTGCTTGTAATCAGCAATAGTTACTGATGTAGCTTCAGCAGTGGCATGTCCGCTGTTTAAAATACTAACTATTGGTGTGCCCATTTCAGTCAGATTGTTGTATTCCTGTATTTGACCTTCAACCAAAACAGAGTCTCCAACAACGGGAACAATAGTTCCATAAACATAAAGACCACTCCATGCTCCTAGGCCATCCTGCACAAAAATACCGTTTGCATCAACTGCAAATACAACCCCTTTGGTTTTAACAACCTGATCTTTGTAAGGGCTATCTCCAGAAGCATCTAAGGTATATTGAATATCGTGAATAGAAACCATTTCAATTCCAAGAACGGTAAGGGTAACGGTCCAATCTTTGGTAGTCTCACCATCTTGAGCTGTAACAGTATATACTAGGGCATTGGTAAAATCCTGTGCGCCGCTTGGTGTGTAGGAAGCACCATCAGAAAGAGTCAATGTTGGGGTTAAACCAGTAACATCGGTACCAGCTACTAAAACACCAGTAATGGTAGCAGCTTCAGCATTAATAACTGCAACGGTTGATAATTGTGTTAGTTCAAAAGCCGTAATTTCGGCAGCATGGTTTGGTTCAGCATCTTTTGTAACTGTTACTGTCCAATCTTTGTGAACGGTGGTATCCTGTGCTGTCACTCGATAAATAACTGCATTAGTAAAATCAACAGGCAAAACGGTTGCTGTCACCTGAGCACCAGCAGAAACAGTAATAGTGGGTTCCAATTTTGTTAAATCAGCATTCCACTCTACTACAGAAGTTACCGTTGCATTTACAGTATCAATAACCGCTGCAGACACCTCTTCTACAAAAGAAAAAGTAAGTATTTTGGCTTCGGTACTAGGAGCAACAGCAACAGTTACTGTAACAACCCAATCTTGAGTTGTAGTTCCATCTTCGGCTGTTACGGTATAAGTAACTGGATTTGTAAAATCATGAGCAACACCCGATACTGGACTAATGGTTGCACCCGCTGAAACGGTAATTGTAGGAATTAATGCCGTAACTGAAGTACCTATGGCTGTTTCAATAGTAATAGTAGAATCAGCGGTATTGATA
Organism: Salinivirgaceae bacterium; assembly: GCA_041664345.1. Taxonomy (GTDB): domain Bacteria; phylum Bacteroidota; class Bacteroidia; order Bacteroidales; family SZUA-534; genus GWE2-40-63. Next base: position 19,266 of record JBAYKX010000080.1, on the reverse strand, counting down.
ATTGCATCACCTGTTTGCTCAGCTAGGGTAAAGGTTAAAATTTCGGTTTCCCAATTTATATAAGTGTGCGAACCAATTTTTGTAAAATCATCTTTTGCATAAACTAACCATTCGGAACTAATAGAATCTGTTCCTGCGGCAACTGTCCAATCGGTATTACCAGATAAGACAGTGGATTTTCTAATCATAGTATGGTCAAGCATAGCTGTAGTTACTCCAGCTACATCCCAAGCTGTTCCAGGATCAGTCCCCTGAACTCCAATACCGTCAATGAGTACATCATTTTTAAATAATCCTAATGCATCGTCACCGTTGTAATAAGTAACATTACTTGCCGTATCTCCAACATCCTTGATACCTGCAACTGCACTTGAATTATAAATAACATAAACATCTCCATTAGCAAGAATTCCTGTCAATACAATTGTATTTCCCCAAGCTCCGCCATTAGGTGCTAATTTTACTGAATAGATAGATAAATCCATATCTGCTCCGGTGCCATTAAATATTTCAAGAGCTTTGTTGTTACTGCTTCCCTCAATGTATTCTGAGAAGAAAAGATCCGTTGCCTGACTGAAAGCGCTATGTGCTCCAAAAGCAACAAAGGCAAAAATTAATAATAGTAGTTTTTTCATCATAATAAAAGTTTAATTTATTGCAAATATATTCTATTTTTTGCTATAATAATAATCTTTAGGTATTTTTATTATTAACAAATTGGTGTATTTTCCTTAATTCTATGTTAAATTTGGAATAAAACCGTATGTCGATTGCAAAAAAAACCTCCACTAAAAAGCAGAGGTTTTTAAAGTTTCAAATAAAGATTTATTTGGAATCTAAATTAATAGTCAGGGTTAAGCTTCCAGCAGTCATTTTTACAAATCCATCACAAGCACCATTATCAATCCCATTTGCATCAACACCAAAATCGCAGGTAACTTTCAATTCATCGGATGAACCTACATCCTTAACAATAACCAATTCTCCATCCATCAGATATTTACATTGGGCAGCGTATTTAAGGTCGGTTAAGGTCATATTATTTACTAAAGTATCCATTGTTTGAGTTGAGGTTCCGTTCATGATAAAGACATCGTCATCACCATTATCTAGCGTTGCCAAACCTTCTGTCCAATCAAAATCTTGGTCGCAAGCCCAAAAATAGGATGCTTCATCTTCAGTTATAGTAATATCACCCTCAGTTATCATTGAAAATTTTGCCGATGTAGCTGGAACAAATTGTTCAATGGCCAATTTCATAACTCCAGCCATACCTATTCCGTCGGTATTCACATAATTATCAAAGGAAATAGTTGCAACAACTCCTGGAGTGTAACCAGGAACACCTGAAAATGTAACAATAATTTTACCTGAAGCTCCCGGTACAGAAGTAAAATCTAATGTCATAGTCAATCCACTCCATGTAATAGTAGGTTTAGTACCTAATAAGTTACCAGATTTTTCAGTACCGTCTCTAAACCCAAAATTATTTACATTTTCAAATACTTCAATGACTCCCATTTCAGCATTTGTGTTTTCTTTGAGTGTGGTTCCAGCATTTGCTAAATCGGTAGGTGATACTTGATCTAATTCACAGCTACTTATTAATGCTATTACACCCAATGAAAAACCAATTTTAAGTAATGTCTTTTTCATGTGATTTTTTTTAGTTAATTAATTAAAAATTCTTCAGTTTAAAATTAATCTAAATAAGCCAATAACCAAAACTTTAATTGAACATTTACATTAACTATCAAAACAAATTGACTAATTGATAATTCGAAAAAAATTGAGTAACACTGTGTAGCAATTTATGCTTGAGCCGTGGTACCTCCAAAATTCATTGGTAAATTTGATGCTCCTCCTCCTTCGGAGTTTTTTACTTTACCATAAACGGCTTCATACTTGGCTAAATTATCTTTTAAAGCACCTAACAGTCTTTTAGCATGCTCTGGGGTAAGAATAATCCTTGATTTTACTTTTGCTTTGGGAACACCAGGCATAATCCGAACAAAATCAAGCACAAATTCGGCGCTGGAATGGGTAATAATGGCAAGATTTGAATAAACTCCTTGTGCTACATCTTCGCTAAGTTCAATATTTAGCTGATTATTTTTTTTTAATTGCTCTTCCATTTGAATTGATTTATTAATTAAAAGTTACCTAACAAAAGTAAAAAATAAATGCGTTACTCGATTAAATGTGGTAACAAAAAAGGCTGTTCCTTGGGAGAACAGCCTTTTAATATTGTTAACAGCAATTAATCTTGCTTAATAGCTTGTCGTTTTGAAGCTACCAATGCATCATAGTCTTCTTTTGAGCCTACAATCATATTAGTATATCTTCGTGAACCGGTACCAGCTGGAATAAGATGACCTACAATAACATTTTCTTTCAATCCTTCCAACCCATCAATTTTACCATTAATTGCCGCTTCGTTCAGTACTTTAGTTGTTTCCTGGAATGAGGCTGCTGATATAAAGCTTCGCGTTTGCAGAGCAGAACGGGTAATTCCTTGAAGCACCTGACTGGAAGTTGCAGCTACAGCATCCCTTCCTTCAACCAGTTTCAAGTCTTTCCGCTTTAAGATTGAATTTTCATCACGCAATTTTCTCGCAGCGATAATCTGTCCTGGACGAAGACTTGAATCTCCGGCATCAACAACTATTTTCTTATCCCAAATCCAGTCATTTTCCCGCATGAATTCATTCTTATCTACAATTTGTTTCTCAAGGAAAATTGTATCTCCCGGATCCACAATTTCAACTTTACGCATCATTTGGCGAACTATCACTTCAAAGTGTTTATCGTTAATCTTAACACCTTGTAATCGATATACTTCCTGAACTTCGTTTACAATATATTCTTGAACCTTGGTTGGGCCTTTAATAGCAAGGATATCAGAAGGAGTAATTGCACCATCGGAGAGCGGTGTGCCTGCTTTCACATAGTCATTTTCCTGTACTAAGATTTGTTTTGAGAGTTGTACTAAGTACTTCACTACCTCACCCGTTCTTGAAGTGACAATGATTTCACGATTACCTCTCTTTATTTTTCCAAAACTTACTTCTCCATCAATTTCAGCTACCACAGCAGGGTTTGAAGGGTTACGGGCTTCAAACAATTCCGTTACCCGGGGCAAACCACCAGTAATGTCACCTGCTTTACCAACCGAACGGGGAATTTTTACAATAACCTGACCCATAGTTGCCTTGGAACCCTCTTCAATAACAACGTGAGCTCCTACTGGTAAACTATATGTCTTAAGTGCTTCCCCAGCATCATTTACAACTTTAATAGTCGGGTTTTTGGTTTTATCTCTGGTTTCAATAATCACTTTCTCACGGAAACCAGTTTGCTCATCTGATTCTTCCCTAAATGTGATACCTTCTTCAACATTTACAAAGGCAACTTTTCCAGCGGCTTCTGAAACTATTACCGCATTGTAAGGATCCCATTCACAAATAATGTCTCCTTTTTTAACAATAGCACCCTCACTTACAAAAAGCTTAGAACTATAAGGAACAGCATGTATTGAAAGCACCAGATTGGTATTTATGTCGTATAATTTTACTTCACCCAATCGACCCACTACAATAGTACCGGAGAGTCCATCTTGATCTTGATATTCAATGGTACGTAATTCTTCAAATTCAATCCGTCCATCATAATTGGCTATTACATTTGAATCGGCAGCAATGTTACCTGCAGTACCACCCACGTGGAATGTCCGAAGGGTAAGCTGAGTACCTGGTTCACCAATTGACTGTGCTGCAATAACACCCACAGCTTCTCCATTTTGAACCATCCGGCTGTTTGCCAAATTACGACCATAGCACTTAGCGCATACTCCATTTTTAGATTCACAGGTAAGCACTGATCTCATCTCAACTGCTTCAATAGGCGAACTCTCAATGACCTGAGCTTTTTCTTCAGTAAATTCCTCACCTGCCTCAATAATTATTTTACCAGTCATTGGATGGTAAATATCATGTACTGAAGTTCTACCCAGGATTCTATCGTATAATGTTTCAACAATTTCTTCATTCTTCTTCAATGAAGTAGCTATTAATCCACGCAACGTTCCACAATCATCTTCGTTAATGATTACATCTTGCGAAACATCAACTAAACGACGTGTCAAATAACCAGCATCTGCAGTTTTAAGAGCGGTATCGGCCAAACCTTTACGCGCACCGTGAGTTGAAATAAAATACTCCAATACCGATAAACCCTCCTTAAAATTGGAAAGAATTGGGTTTTCAATAATCTGACCCCCTTCGGCACCTGATTTTTGAGGTTTAGCCATCAAACCCCGCATTCCTGAAAGCTGACGTATCTGTTCTTTCGAACCCCGGGCTCCAGAATCAAGCATCATATAAACAGAGTTGAAACCCTGGTTATCTGTACTTAACTGCTTCATCAAGATTTGAGTAAGTTTGGCGTTGGTATGTGTCCAAATGTCAATGATCTGGTTGTAGCGTTCGTTGTTGGTAATGAAACCCATGTTGTAATTGTTCATTACTTCGTCAACTTGAACGTATCCGTCTTCTACCAATCCAGCTTTTTCAACCGGAATAAGCACATCACCTAAATTGAACGACAAACCACCCTCAAACGCAATACGGTAACCTAAATCCTTAATATCATCAAGGAATTTTGCAGTAACTGCGGTACCACATCTCTTATATATTTTACCAATAATGTCACGTAATGACTTTTTGGTTAATATTTCATTAATAAATCCAACTTCGACTGGAACAAATTGGTTTACAATAACCCGTCCAACAGTTGTCTCAATAATTACATCTTTAAGTTCCCCATCAACTAAATCTTTGGTTTTAACTTTGATGTTTGCATGGAGTGCAACTTTTTTCTCGTTGTAAGCAATGGTCACTTCTTCGGGTGAATAGAAAGTTACCCCTTCACCTTTAACTCCGGTACGGCCTTTAGTTACATAGTAAAGACCAAGAACCATGTCCTGAGAAGGAACCGTTATAGGTGCACCGTTTGCTGGATTTAGGATGTTATGCGATCCAAGCATGAGCATTTGAGCCTCCAGAATAGCTGCATTACCCAGTGGTAAATGCACAGCCATTTGGTCACCGTCAAAGTCAGCGTTGAATGCCGTACATGCCAATGGATGCAACTGAATGGCTTTACCTTCAATTAGTTTCGGCTGAAATGCCTGAATACCTAAACGGTGAAGTGTAGGAGCACGGTTCAGTAATACTGGATGTCCTTTCAATACATTTTCAAGAATATCCCATACAACTGGATCTTTACGATCAACAATCTTTTTGGCTGATTTAACTGTTTTTACAATTCCCCGTTCAATCAGTTTCCTGATTATAAATGGTTTGTATAATTCAGCTGCCATATTTTTTGGTAACCCGCACTCATGCATCTTTAATTCAGGACCAACCACAATTACAGAACGGGCACTGTAATCAACCCGTTTACCAAGTAAGTTTTGACGGAAACGTCCTTGTTTACCTTTTAAGCTATCGCTTAACGATTTCAAAGCACGGTTACTTTCCGTTTTAACAGCATTGGCTTTTCTTGAATTGTCGAACAATGAGTCAACCGCTTCTTGAAGCATCCGCTTTTCATTTCTAAGGATTACCTCAGGAGCTTTTATTTCAATAAGTCGTTTTAGACGATTGTTGCGAATGATTACCCTACGATATAAATCATTTAAATCGGAAGTAGCAAAACGACCCCCATCTAAAGGAACCAATGGACGCAATTCGGGTGGTATTACCGGAACTACTTTAACAATCATCCATTCAGGTTTATTTCTACCCACTGACGATCTGAATGATTCTACTACTTGCAAGCGTTTTAATGCTTCATTCTTACGCTGCTGCGAAGTTTCTGTGTTGGCTTTATGGCGCAAAGAATATGATAATTCATCCAAATCAAGACGCTCTAATAAGGAATAGAGTGCATCAGCACCCATACGGGCAATATATTTGTTTGGATCCGTATCTTCCAGATATTGGTTTTCTTTAGGAAGCTTATCTAAATGATCTAAGTACTCTTCCTCAGTAAGGAAGTCAAGATATTGAACCCCTTCATCCGACATAACACCAGGATTTATTACCACATATCTTTCATAATAGATAATAGAATCCAACTTTTTGGTAGGTAACCCTAACAGGTAACCAATTTTATTGGGCAACGATTTAAAATACCAAATGTGAGCAACAGGAACAACCAGTTGGATGTGTCCTGTACGTTCACGCCGTACTTTTTTTTCTGTTACCTCAACACCACAACGGTCACAAACGATTCCTTTATAACGGATTCTCTTGTACTTTCCGCAATGACATTCATAATCTTTAACCGGACCAAAAATACGCTCACAAAACAAACCATCTCTTTCAGGTTTGTAGGTACGATAGTTAATGGTTTCTGGTTTTAACACTTCTCCACTCGATTGTTCAAGTATCTCCTCTGGCGATGCTAAGCCGATTGTTATTCTTGAAAAATCACTCTTTACTTTATTATCCTTTCTAAAGGCCATAAATAGAAAGATTTAAATGATTATGAAAGGGGTATCGCCTTTGCGATACCCTAAATTATTTACTCTAAATTGATGCTAAGTCCAAGACCACGTAATTCATGTAGCAATACATTTAATGATTCCGGAATACCAGGATTTGGCATTGGTTCACCTTTAACAATTGCTTCATAAGCCTTAGCTCTACCCATCACATCGTCAGACTTAATTGTTAAGATTTCTTGCAAGATATTAGCCGCACCGAATGCTTCTAATGCCCATACCTCCATCTCACCAAAACGTTGACCTCCGAACTGAGCTTTACCGCCCAATGGTTGCTGCGTAATTAAAGAATAAGGACCGATGGAACGAGCATGCATTTTATCGTCAACCATGTGACCCAATTTAAGCATGTATATGATTCCAACCGTTGCTGGCTGATGAAACCGTTCACCCGTTCCGCCATCATACAAATAGGTTCGCCCGAATTCAGGAACGCCAGCTTTTGTAGTATATTCAGTAATTTGGTCTAAAGTTGCCCCATCAAAAATAGGAGTGGCAAACTTTAACCCTAATTCTTTTCCTGCCCAACCTAACACCGTTTCATATATCTGCCCAAAGTTCATACGCGAAGGCACCCCAAGTGGGTTAAGTACAATATCAACCGGTGTTCCGTCTCCAAGGAATGGCATATCTTCATCGCGAACAACTTTAGCAACAATTCCTTTGTTACCATGTCGTCCAGCCATTTTATCACCAACCTTTACTTTACGTTTTTGGGCAATATAAACTTTTGCTAACTGTATAATTCCATTAGGGAGTTCATCACCTACGGTAACATTAAACTTTTTACGTTTTACTTCACCTTCAATGTCCCTATATTTTATCAAATAATTATGCAAAAGTTCACTGATAATAGAATTTTTATCTTTATCCGTGGTCCATTTAGTAGGATTAATATTGATATAATCTACATCCTGAAGTACTTTCTGTGTAAATTTGGTACCCTTAGCAATAATATCCACTCCATAGTAATCTTTTATGCCTTGAGATACTTTACCATTAACCAACACAAAGAGTTTGTCAATCAGTTTTGCATTTAAGTCAGTATGCTTACGTTCCATTTCATCATCCAATTTTTGAAGCAATGGTTTTTCAGCTGTTTTAACTTTCTTATCTTTTAATGAACGGGAAAAAAGCTTTTTGTTAATCACAACACCTGTTAATGAAGGAGACGCTTTAAGTGAGGCATCTTTTACATCACCGGCTTTGTCACCAAATATAGCACGAAGCAATTTTTCTTCGGGTGAAGGATCCGACTCTCCTTTTGGAGTAATCTTACCTATTAGGATATCGCCAGGTTTAACATGTGCCCCTATCCGAATTAGTCCATTTTCGTCCAGATTTTTAGTAGCTTCCTCGCTAACATTAGGTATATCAGAGGTCAATTCTTCCAATCCCCTTTTTGTATCGCGTACTTCCAACATATACTCATCAATATGCAACGAAGTGAATATGTCTTCACGCACAACTCTTTCAGAAAGTACAATTGCATCTTCAAAGTTATACCCTTTCCAAGGCATGAAAGCTACTTTTAAATTCCTTCCTAAAGCTAATTCCCCACCTTGGGTTCCATAACCTTCAGTCAAAACAGTACCTTTTTTAACCTTCTCCCCTTTTGATACAATGGGTCGTTGATTTATAGAAGTATTTTGATTAGTTTTTTGGAATTTTGTCAATATATAGCGCACAGTATCATCTTCAAAACTAACAAAACGCTCTTCTTCGTTTCGGTTATATCGTACAATGATTTCTTCTGCATCTACATATTCAACAACCCCATTGCCTTCAGCTCTAATAAGGTTCCGTGAATCTTCAGCTACCTTTTTTTCAATTCCAGTTCCAACAATTGGTGCTTCAGGCTGCAATAAAGGCACTGCCTGACGCATCATATTTGAACCCATCAATGCACGGTTGGCATCATCATGTTCCAAAAAGGGAATTAAAGATGCTGCAATCGAGGCAATTTGGTTTGGAGCTACATCCATCAAATTAATTTCAGTAGGTTCAACCACCGGATAATCAGCCTCAAGTCTTGATTTTACTTTTGACTTAACAAACCGGCCATCTTCTTGTAAAGGTGCATTTGCCTGGGCAATAATTTGATGTTCTTCTTCCTCTGCGCTTAAGTAACCTATTCCTTCATTGGATAAATCAACTACTCCTTCAGTTACCTTTCGGTAAGGTGTTTCAATAAATCCAAGGCCATTAATCTTAGCATAAACGCATAACGAAGAAATCAAACCAATGTTTGGTCCTTCAGGAGTCTCAATTGGACATAACCTACCATAATGGGTATAATGTACGTCGCGTACTTCAAAACCTGCTCTTTCGCGGGATAATCCACCAGGCCCTAGTGCTGACATACGACGTTTATGTGTCATTTCAGCCAATGGATTGGTTTGATCCATAAATTGTGATAAGGCATTGGTTCCAAAGAAAGAGTTTATAACACTTGATAAGGTTTTAGAGTTAATTAAATCAACGGGAGTAAACACTTCGTTATCACGCACATTCATACGCTCACGAATTGTACGGGCCATACGGGCCAAACCAACTCCAAACTGATTCATTAACTGCTCACCAACAGTGCGAACCCTACGATTACTAAGGTGATCAATATCATCAACATCGGTTTTGCTGTTGATAAGCTCAATCAGGTATTTTATTATTTCAATAATGTCTTCTTTAGTGAGGACTTTAACCCCAATTTCAGTATTCAGTTTTAGTTTTTTATTCAACCGATACCGACCAACTTCCCCTAAATCATATCTTTTATCGGAGAAGAATAATTTATCAATTACGTCACGAGCCGTTGCCTCATCAGGTGGTTCTGAATTCCTTAATTGACGGTAAATATGCAATACGGCTTCTTTTTCTGAGTTACAAGGATCTTTTTGCAACGTATTGTAAATAATCCCAAAATCAGAAATAGTCGATAATTCCTTATGCAGCAATATAGTTTTAGCCCCTGAATCAATAATTTCATCAATGTGATCATTATCAAGTACAGTTTCCCGATCAATAATAATTTCATTTCTTTCAATTGAAACTACTTCACCGGTATCTTCATCTACGAAATCTTCAATCCATGTTTTTAAAACACGTGCAGCTAATTTTCGACCAACAAATTTTTTCAATCCCGATTTAGAAACCTTAATTTCATCAGCAAGACCAAAAATTTCTAAAATGTCTTTATCGCCCTCATAACCAATAGCTCGGAGCAAAGTAGTAACCGGCAATTTTTTCTTACGATCGATATAAGCATACATTACACTGTTTATATCGGTTGCAAATTCAATCCATGAACCTTTAAAAGGAATAACACGGGCCGAATACAAATTAGTACCATTGGCATGCATACTTTGCCCAAAGAATACCCCGGGTGAACGATGCAACTGAGATACAATTACCCGTTCAGCACCATTAATGACAAAAGTTCCTTTAGGAGTCATATATGGCACTGTACCTAAGTAAACGTCCTGAACCACGGTATCGAAATCTTCGTGTTCTGGATCGGTACAATATAACTTTAACTTAGCCTTTAAAGGAATACTGTAAGTAAGTCCCCGTTCAATGCTTTCCTCGATGGTATATCTCGGAGGATCAATTGAATAATCAAGAAATTCCAGTACAAAGTTATTACGAGTATCTGTTATTGGAAAATTTTCGGTAAAAACTTTATATAACCCTTCTTCTCTTCTCTTCTCGGGAGTTGTATTTATTTGAAAAAAATCAGTAAAGGATTTTAATTGAATTTCCAGAAAATCTGGGTATTCAAGCTGATTTTTTATCGATGCAAAACTAATCCTTTCTTGATAGGTATTTGAAGCCATAATTACAAATATAAATTGAACTTAAAAATAACAACAAAAAGGCTTAATCCCGAGTGACTCGGGATTAAACCTTGTAAGTCTATATTATTGGAGTATCTTATTTAAGTTCAACTTCAGCTCCAGCTTCTTCTAATTTAGCTTTTAATGCTTCAGCTTCGTCTTTAGCTACTCCGGTTTTAACTTCTTTTGGTGCTCCGTCAACCAATTCTTTCGCTTCTTTTAGTCCAAGACCAGTAAGCTCTTTTACTAATTTCACTACTTGTAGTTTTTGACCACCGGCTGATTTAAGGATTACATCAAACTCAGTTTTTTCTTCAGCAGCAGCTACTTCGCCACCACTAACTGGACCAGCAATTGCCACAGCAGCAGCTGCAGGAACAATACCGTACTCTTCCTTAAGGATTGCAGCCAATTCGTTAACCTCTTTTACAGTCAAGTTAACCAACTCTTCTGCAAATTTTTTTAAATCTGCCATTTTCCTCTATTTTAAAATTAAATGTTTACTAAAAAATTTACTTTATTTCTCTGATAATGTTTTAAGAACACCTGACAATGTTGAGCCTCCAGACTGGAGAGCTGAAATAACATTTTTTGCAGGCGATTGTAACAAGCCGATAACATCACCAATAAGTTCATTTTTGGTTTTGACGTTAGCTAATGCATTCAGCTGGTTATCACCAATATAAACTGTTTCTTCAACGTATGCAGCTTTTACGATAGGTTTATCGCTCTTCTTTCTTAACTCTTGAATCATTTTACCGGGCACGTTGGCCATTTCGGTAAACATGACAGAAGTAGCGCCTTTCAAAACTTCAAACATCTCTGAATAGTCTGTCCCAGTTTGCTCCATAGCTTTCCTGAGCAAGGTATTCTTTACAACTACCAACTCTATTTCCTTTTCGAAGCATTTTCTACGCAACAAACTGCTTTGCTCAGCATTTAAATCTGAGATATCAGTAAGGTAGAAATGTGATGCTTCTTTGAGTTTTTGAGCAAGTTCGTTGATAACAACAGCCTTATCTTCGCGCTTCATAACTTATAATTTTTACTCATCAATTGTTTTAACATCCACTGGAATACCAGGGCTCATGGTACTCGATATGTAAATACTTTTTACATAGGTACCTTTAGCTGCAGCGGGTTTAAGTTTCAATATGGTATCAATCATCTCTTTGGCATTTTCTTTAATCTTTTGTTCATCAAAAGATACTTTTCCAATACCTGCATGAATGATTCCATACTTATCCACTTTAAAGTCAATTTTACCTTGCTTAACCTCTTTAACAGCTGCACCTACATCCATTGTAACGGTGCCACTTTTAGGGTTAGGCATTAAGCCACGGGGTCCAAGAACTCTACCAAGGGCGCCAACTTTAGCCATTACTGGAGGCATTGTGATGATAACATCTACATCAGTCCAACCACCTTTAATTTTTTCGATATAATCATCGAGGCCAACAAAATCAGCACCTGCGGCTTTAGCTTCCTCTACCTTTTCTGGGGTACATAGCACTAAAACACGCGTTTCTTTTCCTGTTCCATGAGGTAATGAAACAACACCACGAACCATTTGATTTGCTTTTCTAGGATCAACACCCAAACGGACATCAATATCTACAGAAGCATCAAACTTTGTGGTAGTCACCTCTTTAACCAACTTCGAAGCTTCAGACAACTTATACAGTTTACCTGTTTCAATTTTATCTGCAACTTTTTTTCTGTTTTTCGTTAGTTTAGCCATTTAAACTCGAGGTTTTTTAATTAATTTTTTCCGGGAACTTCGCCTGAAATTGTAACGCCCATGCTACGTGCAGTTCCTGCTACCATGCTAGCTGCCGACTCTAAAGTAAATGCATTTAAATCAGGCATTTTATCTTTAGCAATCTCATTAACTTGGTCCCAGGTAATAGAAGCTACTTTATTACGATTTGGCTCAGCTGAGCCACCCTTAAGTTTTGCCGCTTCTAAAATCTGTATTGCAACAGGGGGGTTTTTTACGATAAAATCAAATGTCTTATCGGAATAAACTGTGATAATTACCGGAAGAATTTTGCCGGCACTATTTTGAGTCCTTGCATTAAATTGTTTGCAAAACTCCATAATGTTCACACCCTTAGAACCAAGGGCAGGACCAACAGGCGGAGAAGGATTGGCAGCCCCTCCTTTAATTTGCAATTTAATCATTGCACTAACAACTTTTGCCATAATAAATAAAATTATTCTTTAACAACCTGCATAAAACTTAGCTCTACGGGAGTTTTTCGTCCAAAGATTTTCACTGAAACTTTCAGCTTTTTCTTCTCCTCATTTACTTCTTCAATTATCCCACTAAAACTATTAAAAGGTCCATCAACTACTTTGACAGTTTCTCCCACGATATAAGGAATGTTGAGTTCTTCTTCGCTTTCAGCAAGTTCATCTACTTTACCTAATATCCTGTTCACTTCTGCAATCCTTAAAGGAGTAGCCTCACCGCCTGTACCAAGGAAGCCTAATACATTTGGTATGTTTCGAAGTATATGTGGGATTTCCCCAACAAGAGCGGCCTCAATAAGCACGTAACCTGGAAAGAAGCTTCTATCTTTGCTAATTTTTTTCCATTTCTGATTTGATAAATCTTCTCAGTAGGAATTAAGACTTGGGAAACGTATTCCTCTAATTTTAAATGGGAAATTTCGCTTTCGATTTGTTCTTTTACCTTTTTTTCTTTACCGCTTATTGCGCGCACTACATACCACTTCTTTTCCATCTCACGTAAGGATGATTAATAAAACATTCTGTAAACTAGTTCCATTACTTTTGTAAATGAAACATCCATAACATAGATGACGAGGGCAATAATTAAGGAAGCAATCATTACAACAACCATACTGTTCTGCAACTCCGGCCAAGTAGGCCAGGTCACTTTATGTATTAGTTCGTTGTAAACATCTTTAAAATATTCTCTTATTTTACGCATCTTAAAATAAAATTAGCACGGGAGGAGCGACTCGAACGCCCGACACCTGGTTTTGGAGACCAGTGCTCTACCAACTGAGCTACACCCGTGAATAGTAAAAGAATCCGCCAGAGCGGATTCTTTTAATCAATTATTCACTTATTCAATAATTTCAGTGATCTGACCTGCACCTACGGTTCTAACACCTTCACGGATAGCAAAACGCAAACCAACGCTACAAGCCACAGGGGTGATTAAGTTAATTTGAATACTAACATTATCACCAGGCATTACCATCTCAGTTCCTTCTGGTAACATAATTTCACCAGTTACGTCCAAAGTACGCAAGTAGAATTGAGGGCGGTAGTTGTTGTGAAATGGAGTATGACGTCCACCTTCTTCTTTCTTCAATACATAGATCTCAGCTTTCACTTTGGTATGAGGAGTAACTTTTCCAGGGTGGCTGATAACCATACCACGCTTGATTTTGTCTTTGTCAACACCACGAAGTAACAGACCTACGTTGTCACCTGCTTCTCCTCTATCAAGGATTTTACGGAACATTTCAACTCCAGTTACTACTGATTTCATTGCAGCTGCTCCTAAACCAATAATTTGAATTTCTTCTCCCGTTTTGATAACTCCAGTCTCAATACGACCTGTAGCAACGGTTCCACGACCGGTAATTGAGAACACGTCTTCAACTGGCATTAAGAAAGGCTTATCAATTTCTCTTGTAGGAATTGGAATCCAACTATCCACGGCATCCATTAATTCCATAATTTTTTCAACCCATTTAGGTTCGCCATTAAGACCACCTAAAGCTGAGCCTCTGATAACAGGAGCATTAGCACCATCGAATTCATAAAAATCCAATAAATCACGGATTTCCATTTCTACTAATTCCAAAAGCTCTTCATCATCAACCATATCTACTTTGTTCATGAAAACTAGAACTTTAGGTACGTTTACTTGACGAGCTAACAGAATGTGTTCGCGGGTTTGAGGCATTGGGCCATCAGTAGCAGCAACTACCAGAATAGCACCATCCATTTGAGCAGCACCTGTTACCATGTTTTTAACATAGTCAGCGTGACCCGGGCAATCAACGTGAGCATAATGACGTGCTGCAGTTGAATACTCTACGTGTGCGGTATTAATTGTAATACCACGTTCTTTTTCTTCAGGAGCATTGTCGATAGAATCGAAGCTACGGAAGTCAGAAAGACCTTTTTCAGCCAACACTTTAGTGATAGCAGCGGTCAAAGTTGTTTTTCCATGATCTACGTGACCAATGGTTCCAATATTAACGTGAGGTTTATCCCTCTTATACGTTTCTTTAGCCATAATTCCTAATTATTACTAATTAAACAAAAGTTATCCCAGTCTTAGAGCCAAAGATGGGAATTGAACCCATGACCTCTTCCTTACCAAGGAAGCGCTCTACCCCTGAGCTACTCCGGCATTAATTGAGCGGGAGACGTGATTCAAACCCGCGACCCTTAGCTTGGAAGGCTAATGCTCTATCGACTGAGCTACTCCCGCTTATTAATGTCAAATGTTTGGTGGGGAGAGCAGGATTCGAACCTACGAAGACGTACGTCAGCAGAGTTACAGTCTGCCCCAGTTGGCCACTTTGGTATCTCCCCAAATAAAACATGAAATTTTAGAACGCAATAATATTGAGCCGGTAGAGGGATTCGAACCCCCGGCCTGCTGATTACAAATCAGCTGCTCTGACTAACTGAGCTACACCGGCGATATTTTAAGAACAATTTTACCTTTCAAAATGGTTGGCAAATGTATGAATTTATTTTTTTAAATCGCAAAATTCAACATCTTTTTTTTTCAAGTATTTAAATATTTTTTTTAACCCTTTTTGTAAACAATAATTTAGCATTAACCTACATATATTATTATATACTTAGGTTATATTCACTAAAAAACTTACCAATCTTATTTAATATTTAATCCTAGCATTGTGATAATGCTTTCTCTTATTTTTTTTCTTTACCCAGCCTTTTTTTCAATTGCCGCTCTAAAGCTTCGCTTGCTTGATCAATAGCTTCTTCAAATGATTTAGCTTGACGTTTTGAAAAAAGATCGATTCCTGGAACTAATAACTTAATATCAGCTACTTTATTCTCAGAGTTCTCTGCTTTATCAATTTTTAAAATCACTTCTGCACCAATAATACTGTCGTAGAATTGTTCCAGTTTGTTCATTTTACTTTCTATGAAATCTAGTAATTTCACATCTGCATCAAAGTGAACCGATTGAATCTTAATTTTCATAGTTCCTCCTATTTTATGCTCTTGGATGAGCTTGTTTATAAATTACTTTAAGTTTTTCGAAATTGGTATGTGTATAAATTTGAGTTGCTGATAAGTTAGCATGACCCAATAATTCTTTAATTGCATTAATATCAGCACCATTATTTAACATTTGAGTAGCAAATGTATGACGCAATATATGTGGACTTTTCTTCTCTAGGGTAGTCACACTGCTGAGATTTTCATTAACAATTTTATAAACTATGCGATCGTAAATTGGGTTTCCATCACTGGTAATGAACACATAATTGTGATTGCACTCGATAGAGCTCCTTGCCTTTAAATAGGTTTGTAATTCATTCTTAAGTTCTATAGCAAATGGAATTAACCTTTCCTTATTTCTTTTACCTAAAACCTTTAATTGTCCATTATAAAAGTCAATGTTCGGAATGGTAAGATGCACCAGCTCACTTAACCGCATCCCGGTGCAATAAAAAGCTAAAAGAATGGTGCGATCCCTAAGCCCTTCAAATGTGGCTGTAAAATGAACTTGATCAAACAATAAGTTCATCGGAGCTTTGTCAACAAAATAAGGCAACGGTTTTTTCATTTTTGGCAAAACAACTTTATCAGTAGGCAACTTTTCAATGGTACCTTGCCGATAAAGAAATTTAAAAAATGATTTTAAGGTTGTTATTTTTCTGTTTACAGAACGTGATGAGACCTTATTTTCCATTAAAAAAATAATCCACTTGCGAATGATGTGATGATCACTTGCAATTGGATTAAATTTTGGATCAATTGTTAAGGCAAATTCAACAAACTGATCAAGATCACTCTTGTAAGAGCGAACCGTATGTTTTGAATATCGTTTCTCGTTTGATAAGTAATTAATAAAAGCACTTATACTCATAATTAATTAAATGCGAATATCAATGAGAAACTACTCACGACAACCAATGGAATTACATCGATTGTTCGTCCATCTGCAATTGCTGAATATATACGGCTTTAATTATTTCTTCTCTCTTTTCAACTGATGGTTTTCTAAAAACCTGACGTGCTCTTAACTCTTTAATAACGCCGGTTTTTTCAAACTTCCTTTTGAACTTTTTTAAAGCCCTATCAATATTTTCGCCTTCTTTTACTGGTATAATAATCATAGTTACATAAATTTAACTTCCAAATAAACAAGGCTGCAAATTTAGAACATTGATATTCATTAGCAAAATTTTATTGGTTTATTTTTAATTAAAATATCACCTATTTTCAACTAAATTACTAAAAAAATCAGAATTATGCAATTTTAACGAGGAAACACTAACCTTAAATGTTCCATGTAATACAAATAAAATTGTCTTATTTTTTGGAATTCTCCTTTTTTGAAGCCAAATAAAGTGCAACCTGAGTTATTATAAGTGCAACCATTGCTATCATGCCCCAGTAGCTTTCTTTATTATGTTTCCAAGATAAATCGGAAAAATTGAGTACAAAAATAGGTATTCCTACTAATCCAATAATTCCAATAAAAATGAGGTACTTGTTAAAGAAACTCATGGTTAGTTTATTTCATTAGTTTACAATTATATTTGTAGGCTGTAAAATAACCACAATTTGAATAATCATTAATGCAAATCACAAAAAATATTTATTCACTTGAGAATAAAAGCATCCCTAAGTTACTTTGGCAATTCTTTATTCCTGCATTTACCGGAGTAATTGTCAATTCATTGTACAATGTAGTAGATAGGATTTTTATTGGGCAAGGTGTTGGAGCTTATGCACTTGCTGGATTAAGCGTAGTTTTTCCTATTATGATAATGATTATGGCTTTTGGCATGTTGATTGGTATTGGAGCGGGAGTAAGAATATCAATCAACTTAGGTAAGAAAGATTATAAAAGAGCAGAATTGGTGCTGGGTAATGCTTTTGTACTAATTATTCTCGCGTCTATTGTAGTAATGGTTATAGGTTTTACGTTAAAAAATTCAATGTTGCGGCTTTTTGGGGCAAGCGATGATACCATAAAATATGCCAATGAATATTTAAACATTATTTTGGCCGGAACGGTATTCAATATGATTGGATTCAGCTTAAATAATTTGATACGTTCAGAAGGAAACGCAAAAATAGCCATGTATTCAATGCTGATAAGCGCCGGAGCAAATATTATACTTGACCCCTTATTTATCTTCGTATTTGATATGGGAGTGAAAGGTGCCGCTTATGCAACAGTAATCTCCATGATTATTTTATGTGTTTGGGTTATTTGGCATTTCAGGAGCAATCGGTCAATAATAAAGCTTAAAACAGAGAATTTCAAAATTAAACCTGAAATTGTTGGTTCCATCTTAGCCATTGGATTTGCACCTTTTGCCATGCAACTTGCTTCGAGTTTTGTTCAAGGAACTTTAAATTCACAACTTATTAAGTATGGCGGCGATATTGCCGTTGCTGCAATGGGTATTATTAATAGTGTTGCCATGTTTATGGTAATGACAGTAATAGCAATAAATATGGCAGCTCAGCCCATATTAGGATTCAATTATGGAGCAAAGAATTATCATAGAGTAAAAGAGACATTATTTGTAAGTATTAAGGCGGCTACTATTTTATCAATTTTTGGTTGGATAGTGATTCAAATTTTTCCGCAAGCTATCATAAAGGTATTTAATAACAATAACAGTGAATTGCTGGCGATTGGAACACCCGGGTTACGAATCTTATTAGCTGCACTTCCCATAGTAGGATTCCAAATTGTGGTAGGAAACTATTTTCAATCGGTTAGTAAAGCCAAAATATCAGCCGTGCTTTCATTAATGCGACAAGTATTATTTTTGATTCCAGCTATTTTGATTATACCCAACTATTGGGGATTGACCGGAGTTTGGGTCTCTGCTCCTATTTGTGATTCTTTATCGGCCCTAATTGTAGTTTATTTCTTACACAAAGAAGTAAAACTACTTAACCATCAGATTCAAGTGGAGCAGAGAATTGCCTAGAGTTTATTGTACTAAAAGGTAGGGTTTAATCTTACTATAGGAATTGGTATCCATAAGATGGTTTTTTATGATATCATCGGAGGAGTTGAACTTACCCATCAATTCTTTATATTTCATAAGGTTTTTTGTTTGGGCATATTCAATGTAGGGATGCTTATTCAGTGTTTTAAAATCGGCTTGATTTATATCTATTTTTTTTATGAGTAAGGTGTCAATGGTAATATACGGCTCAATTTTATTTATCATTTCAGGGGTAAATCCAAAAACCTCAAGTAGTTGTTCCTTTTCATAAAAACCTCCTACAAATAATCGAAAAGCAATAATACGTTTAGCAAAGGAAGTACCAATACCTGGTATTTTAATTAGCTCAATGGAATCGGCTGAATTTAGCTCGACTGAAATATTAAGAATTGGTTCATTGTAAGTAATGTGTGATTTTTGTTCTCTTTTTTTTTCACTGTAACTGGTATCCTTGTTTTTATTGAAATCTGATTTTTGTTGTTCCTCTGGAATTTGAATATAAGGTTTTATAGATTTATACAATTCATCGGTAATACCATAAACTTTTTTAAGGTCATCGTTGGAATAAAATTTTCCTCCGGCTTTACGATATTTTATTAATATAGCAGCCTGTTTGTCAGTAAAACCTAAT
>JBAYKX010000079.1:0-22494 GCA_041664345.1 Salinivirgaceae bacterium | reverse complement strand
TTAAATTTAATTGTCTTATTATCTTTGTTCTGCATCTGTTGGGTGTATGTCTGTTTTTGTTGTAACGAACTAAAGATAAGCATTTTACCTGACAGATGCATCTTTTATTTTAGAAATTTAGGAGTAATATAAATCTGTTTGCATGAAAAAAGCAATTGCCATAGTTATTGGCGCCACTTTACTAATTTTGATTGCCCTGAATATTTTCAATCATGATCATGATATTGATCTCAAACTTGAAAAACTAAAACATAGCTATGCGGTAAAACCCATTGCATCGGTCGATCACCGAAAACTTCCCGAACTGCAACGCGATTTTAAAACCCCACAGGAAGTTACCGAAGCCTGCAATTTCTGTCATACCGAAAGTCATAAAGAAGTTATGGCATCGGCACATTGGAACTGGGAACGGGCTGGATATATTGAAGGCCGTGGTATTGAATTTCTTGGCAAAAAAAATGTGATAAACAACTACTGCATAGGCTCTAAAACTAATGAACAAGCTTGTGGTAAATGTCATATCGGCTTTGGAATGAACAACAACGACCGATTTGACTATAACAATGCTAGCAATGTTGATTGCATGGTTTGCCACGACAATAGCGAAACCTATCAAAAGGGAGCTTCAATGGCCGGGTACCCTGACAGAAATGTGAACTTGGAAAAAGTAGCCCAAAGTGTAGGCTCACCGCTAAAAAGCAATTGCGGCTCATGCCACTTTTATAGCGGTGGTGGCAATAACGTAAAACATGGCGATTTGGAGGATGCGCAACTCAATTGCAGTCGCGAAGTAGACGTACATATGGCTTCCAACGGATTAAATCTGGAATGTGTGGCTTGCCATAAAACTACCAATCACCAAATTAAAGGGCGGTTGTATTCGGTATCGTCCGATAATGAAAACCGAGCTAACTGTGAAGATTGCCACACTTCAAACCCTCATTTAGACAATCTTTTAAATACGCATACCGCTCGAATAGCTTGTCAAACCTGCCATATTCCCGAATATGCCAAGGTAAATTCAACCAAAATGTCGTGGAAATGGTCCGATGCCGGTAAAATGAAAAATGGAGAACCTTTTGAAACCGAAGATACCCTAGGAAACCATGACTACATGTCGATTAAAGGTTCATTTGTGTGGAAACGAAACGTAAAACCCGAATATGTTTGGTTTAACGGAACGGCAAATCACTATTTAGTTGGCGATAAAATAACTTCAAATCCGCTGCTAATAAATAAGTTAAACGGTTCGTATGATGATAAGAATTCCAAAATTATTCCTATTAAAATACATACGGGCGACCAAATCTATGATAAAAAATATAACTATTTAATTGTTCAAAAATTATATGCTGCCCAAAAGGGCGATAGTGCCTATTGGATGGATTTCGACTGGAATACAGCTTCAATTGCAGGTATGCAACGCTTAGGTTTGCCTTATAGCGGAGAATACGGATTTATAAATACCGAAATGTATTGGCCAATCAACCACATGGTAGCACCAAAAGAAAAATCGGTTTCATGCGCCGAATGTCATACCCGCAATAATGGACGCTTATCGAATTTGAGCGGATTTTATATGCCTGGACGCGACAGAAGCCTTGTGCTCGATTTCTTAGGCCGATGGCTGGTAATACTTTCTGCTGCCGGAGTAATTATTCATAATTCGTTACGGATTCTTGCAGCTTATCGGAAAAAAAAGATTGAAATGAAAATTATAAACTATAACGACAACGAAAATGACAGCGAATAAAATATTTATTTATAAAAGATTTGAACGTTTTTGGCATTGGAGCCAAGCCGCATTAATCACCTTTTTGGCTTTAACCGGTTTTGAAGTGCATGATTCCATTCATATTTTCGGGTTTCAAAAAGCGGTGGAATTTCACCGTATTGCCTCAATTGCGCTTATAGTACTCATAATATTTGCCATATTTTGGCATTTAGCTTTTGATGCTTGGAAACAATACATTCCCACTCAAAAAAATCTGCTGGCACAAGTAAAATTCTATGCTTATGGTATGTTCAAAGGTGAAAAACACCCCACTGAAAAAACAGCTTTGCAAAAATTAAATCCTCTGCAACGGTTAATTTATCTTGGGTTTAAACTTTTTATGATACCCATAGTTGTCATTTCCGGATTACTTTACATGTTCGAAAAAACCATTGATGCCAACGAAGTTGTGGTAATTAGCAAGTTTGACCTACAAAATATTGCCTTGTGGCATACCTTCGGTGCATTTTTGCTAATCGCATTTCTGATAGTTCATGTATATATGACTACTACCGGTCATACCTATACATCAAATATAAAAGCCATGTTTACCGGCTATGAAGAACTGGAACCGGAATCGTCTGAAGATTCGGAAACAGAAAAGGAAATCAATAAATTATCAAATTAAAAGTTATGCAAGCTAAACCATTTATGAATCCATACTTTGCAGGTTTTTTACTGGGACTTGTTTTACTAACCACCATATACATTACCGGTCGCGGACTTGGTGCCAGTGGCGGTACAAAAAGTGTGGTTACTGCATTAGTAAAAACAATAAGCCCATCGCACTATGCAAATACTGCATATTATCAACACAGTGAAGCGGAACATCCCGGTAACCCACTGAAATCGTGGCTGTTATTCGAAATTGTTGGTGTCTTTATTGGAGCTTTTATTTCGGGTGTTATTTCAGATAGGGTTAGTTTGAACCTCGAAAAAGGGAATGGTGTGGGCAATAGCACCCGCATTATTGCTGCCATTGCAGGCGGACTGCTTTTTGGCATTGGGTCGCAATTGGGCCGAGGTTGCACCAGCGGTTCGGCACTCAGTGGAATGGCGGTTATGTCGTTTGGAGGTATTATTACCATGCTTGCTATTTTCGGCTCAGCTTATATGTTGGCCTATTTTTTTAGAAAACTTTGGATAAATAATTAGAACTTATATGGGACCATTAGTACCAGATATTATTAGCAACGAATTTAATTTGATTGTTGCTCTGTTGGTTGGCATTGCTTTCGGTTTTGTACTGGAACAGGCTGGATTTTCGACCACAAAAAAATTGGTGGGTTTGTTTTATGGCTACGATTTTACCGTATTGAAAGTTTTCTTTACAGCCGGTATTACAGCAATGATTGGGGTAGTTTTGTTGGCTCACTTTGGCCAGCTCGATTTAGATTTGATATATGTAAACCCTACCTTTTTACGGTCGGCTATTATTGGTGGAGCCATAATGGGTGCAGGGTTCATAGTAGGTGGCTTTTGTCCCGGAACCAGCATTTGTGCATTGGCTACCGGTAAAATTGATGCTTTTTGGTTCATAGCCGGTTCATTCGTTGGGATTTTTATTTTTATGGAGTTTTATCCTTCCTTTGAAAATTTCTATCTAGCTGATAACAGGGGCAATTTGCGCATGGATAAGTATTTTGGGATGTCGAAGGAATTGTTTGCCATTGGTTTAACCGCTATTGCCATTGCGGCATTTTACTTCACTCAAAAAATTGAAAATAAATTACATGGTGTAAAACCGGTTTATCCCAAACAAAAAATCATTAAATACAGCGTTTTTGCTGCCATTCCATTTGTAATTATTTTATTCATTGCATTTACCCCCAGTAGCCGTCAACGCATCCTTCAGAAAGCCGAAAAAAATAAAAACTTAAAAATTGCTGAAGAAATTACCGCCGATAAGCTAGCCATTGAACTGGTAAACAATTACTATAAAATAAACCTGATTGACCTCAGAAGTCCATCAGTATTTAATGAATATCATTTACCTTTGGCAATAAACATTCCTTTAGACAGCTTATTGAACCGAGAGTGGAAAAGCTATTTCACCCAAAAATACAAAACAAACATTTTTTACGCCGATACTGCCACAACAACACATAAAGCCTTTTTTATTGCAAAAAAAATTGGCGATGCCGACACATACATATTAGTGGAAAGTACCGCACAATTTAAAAACCTCATACTGAATAATGAACCGTTACCACTTTCGGCTTCAAAAAATGAGCAACAACTGCATCAATACAGAACAGAAATAGCTCATACGATACTGTAACTTGCCGATAGACTGAAAAATCAATTGGAACCCGAAAAGAAACAAACCAAAAAGGTTAAAGGGGGTTGCAGTTAAAAATGTATTGAATTGATTTATTTTTAAATAACTAAAATGAATATTGTATCGCTAATTGATAATTACCAGGGCAACGAAAGGTTGAAATCCGAACATGGTTTGTGTCTCTACATTGAAACCGCCCACCATAAAATCCTTTTCGACACCGGACAATCGGATTTATTTATTGAAAACGCCAAAAAGATGAATATCGATTTATCGGAAGTGGATACCGTGGTAATTTCGCACGCGCACAACGACCATATTGGCGGATTGATCCACTTTCTGGAAATCAACCAAAAAGCAAAAATATATCTGAAACGTGAAATATTTGATAACCGATACTATTCCATAAAAAAAGAAACCAAACGGTTTATAGGTTTTCCCTCAGAACTTCTCGAACATAAAAATCGGTTTGAATTTGTTGAAAGTGCCTTCTTTTTGTTAGGGAATCAAATTTTTATCACTAAAGTGGATTTTAATTATGCCAAACCAAAAGGAAATAAACTGCTTTTTAAAGAACAAAATAGCATTTTTACAGTCGATGATTTTGCACACGAACAAATATTTGCCATGAGATCAAAAGGTGGGTTAACCGTTTTTGGAGGTTGTGCGCATAACGGCATTTTAAATGTTCTTTCAACCGTAAACCGCTTTTTGCCTGATGAAAAAGTTATTGCAGTTATTGGCGGTTTTCATTTGATTGACCCTAATGAATTTACTAGAAATGAAACCGTTGAGGAATTACAATTCATTGGAAATGAATTACTACGGGTAGCTCCCGAAGCTAGTTTTTATACAGGCCATTGTACCGGAATTCGTAGCTTAAAAATTTTAGCTGAGGTAATGGGTAATAAAATTCAAAAACTGGAAACGGGTTTGCAAATAGTTGACTGACAATAAAGAAAGCATTTAATAAATTGGCGTCGGTATTAATAGATAATTTACGTAGAATTGAAACAGGTAAAAAATAGTAACATCTAAACAAAAAAGAATGATGAATGAAATAATAATAATTGGTACTCAACCACCTTGTCCGAGGTGTAAATTGCTCACAGAAGTAATTACTGTTAAAGTTAAGGAATTAGAAATTAATGCCGAGGTAAAACATTTGACTTATACTGATATTGAAGCTAGGGAATTTGCAGAAAAATTAGGCCTGGAAACAGGAACAGCAAGCCATGTTGCAAAAAAAATGAATGTTGAAATTGACAACTCTAAAAAGATTATCCCTGACTTAAATTCAGAATTTAACATTGAATATGATGATTATTTTTATACAAATTGGTCGTACGAATTGGATGAGCATTTAAGGCTTTACGAAAATACTGCTAAAGAAGTTGGAATTTTAATGACCCCATCATTAATTATAAATGGAATATTAAAACATAGTGGCAGTGTACCTCGGTTATCACAAATAGAGGAATGGTTATTAGAATTGAAAAAATTGGATAATTAATTAAAATCAACCAATATAATAAATGAAATCATGCCAAATCTAAATCATTCAGGGCCTGAAGGTCAAGGACCAAAAACAGGCAAAAAACTTGGAAGCTGTAAGAAATCGGAGAGTGAATTAAACCAATCGGAGGAACTTGTTAAAGGCAAAGGAAAGCTGCATCATTCAAAAAACCTGAGTGGAAAAGGCAAAGGAAAGCAACAAACTAGTATAAAACAATAAATAAAAAGGAGAATATCATGAAAATAGCAGTTCCGGTTACCAGAAATAACCAAATTGACGACCATTTTGGTCATTGTGAATTTTATAACGTTTTTACAATTTCGGCAACCAATGAAATTGTTGAGGTTCAAACTATAAAATCAGAACAAGGTTGCGGTTGCAAATCGAACATTGCAAGCACTTTAGCGCAAAATGGCGTAACCATTATGCTTGCAGGCGGCATTGGTGGCGGAGCCATAAATGTTCTGAATAATGCAGGAATTAACGTCGTTCGTGGATGTTCAGGAAAACCCGATGAAAATGTAAAACATTACCTTTCAGGTTCAATTTCCGATAGTGGCGAGAGTTGCAAGTCGCACGAAGGACACCATGAAGAAGGTAGTGGGCATGTTTGTAACCATTAAAACTTAAACAGTCCACGAAATACACGAATCCGCTAAAGCGAGACAAGTTTTAACGAAAAAACTATTAAAATCAACTAAAATTGATTTTAAATTAGTGTTAACCTGTCCCAAAACCTAGTGGATTAGTGTAATTAGTGGACAAATTTTATTCGTATTAAAAAATACAACTTTCATGCAAGTTTTCTGAATTAATGGTGTCAAATAAAACAAATTGACATTTGACAGAAACACATGGACGAAACCCAGCTCATAAAAGGAATTCAACAAGGCGATCGCAAAGCATTCCAAGTTCTGGTTGAAATTTACCAGCGGATGGTTGTGAATACCTGTCTGGGAATTGTGCACAACAGAGCCGATGCCGAAGATCTGGCTCAGGATGTATTTATTGAGATATTCCGCACGGCTGAAAATTTCAGGTGAGATTCTAAAATTTCCACTTGGCTTTACCGAATTGCCGTTAACCGATCATTAAACTTCATTCGAAACAATAAACGTAAGCGGTTTTTTCAATCCATTGAGGAAGCGTTCATTGGCGGCCGAAACAGAATGAGTGAAATATCTGAAAACCATAGCGATCAACCTGACAGGAACATTACCGACCAACAACAGGCTGACATGCTGCACCACGCCATTGATCAATTACCACCAAAGCAACGCACTGCATTTACCTTGAATAAATACGAAGAACTGCCTTATCAGCAAATTGCCGAAATTATGGAAATATCTTTGGCTTCGGTTGAGTCGTTGATTCACCGAGCAAAGAAGAGCCTTCAGGAACAACTTTTAGATTGTTACAAAAAAAAGTGCATTTGATTGCAAGTATTTAAAACGATAGGTGTCTTACATTAAAAGCAAAAAAAATGAAACACGATAATTTCCAACACGACCTGATTTTTTACATCGACAATGAGTTATCGAATGAAAAGAAAACTGCCGTGGAAAAACATCTGGAGGAATGTGCCGACTGTCGAGCTTTTTTAGCATTCTTACGTGATGGCATCCAGATTATTGAGAAAGAAAAAAAACCTCAAGTTTCGCATTTCTTTTATACCCGATTAAGTGCACGATTAGAAGAAAAACCAAGTTTTCAGGTGCAAAGCCAATGGCTTCGGTTGGCACAACCGGCACTCTTTTCGCTTCTGCTTTTTATCGGCATTTATGGTGGATTAAAAATAGGCAGCAATGCTTCATTGCCCAACGTAAGTGCAACTGCAACCGGCGGTATTCAAATGCTCAACGATTTTGAGACTGAACCTATTGAATCATTTTTATTAGATGAATTATGAACCCAACTAGCAAAAACCGAATGATGATCTGGATTATTGTAATCCTGATTTTTACCAATCTCTCAACAATCGGTTCTTTCTATTACCACCGAATGAAGGAAGCAAAAACATCTGATATAAAACATGATGACCCGAAATCGTTTCCGGGAGAACAACGCACCCGTTTTTTCAGGGAACAGTTAAACCTGAACGATGAACAGCTTAATGCGTTCCGAGACATCAATCGGCATTTTAATCAAACAGCCAGAGGCATTGAAATGAATTTGGCTCAATTACGTGTAGATTTGATTAATGAATTAGGCTCCCAAAATTCTGACAGTACTAGGCTTAATGATATAGCTAACGAAGTTGGGAATAATCATCGTGAACTCAAGCAAGTGACCATCGCTTTTTATCTGGATATGAAAAAAAAATGTACGGCAGAACAACAAGCCAAATTGCATGAAATTTTTCAGGCCATGCTTAATAAAGATACCCAGATAAACCTTCCTCAGCCTGGGAATCAGAGTGGTCGATGGCGTAACAAATAACCAACATTTTAACTAGTTAAATTATGAAAACAAGTCGATTAAATCGGGTTGCCGGGATATTCCTTGCCCTAATAGTAACTGCTCAAGTAGCTGTTTCAAGTACTAATTTGGACAATAAAGACCAAAACAAAACGCATCAGGTGAGCTGTATCAATTCAATTTCAGGGCTCACTGAATATCAAAAAGAACGGATTATTGCGATAGAACAACAAAACCAAACTATCATGAATGATCTGCGGGAAAAGAGACAATCAGCAAGCGGAAAAACGCAAAAAGAGGACATTAAGAACCAGATGGAAAAGCAAGTTGAGAGTTACGAATTCGCAATAAAAGCATTACTGAGCGCCGATCAGCAATTACAGTTCGACCAATATCAAAAAAATGCAACCACAAAAAAATCCTCAAGTCAAAACCAAGGGGGCGGTAAAGGAAAAGGTGGCGGTAAAGGCAATGGACAAAAGTGCTAGATGTCCCCTGAAATTCTTAAAACAAAGAAACATAGATTTTTTAAATACCAGTTTTTAACAATTTAAAACAATGATTATGAAAACAAAAGTTTTTTTAACAGGATTAGCCCTAGTGGCAGTATCAGCTTTTGCAAATGCTCAAAATGCAGATGCCGGTAAAGGAAACGGCAATGGAACTTGTAACGTAACAGCTAAAGGTGCTGCTTTTGTTGATGCCAATAAAAATGGCATTTGCGATACATACGAAAACCGTACAGCCAATGGTACTGTTGGCAAGGGCAAAGGAAATGGAACTGGAACTTGCAACGGCCAAGGAAAAGGTCAGGGAAAAGGCAAAGGTAAAGGCAAAAACTTTATTGATGCCAATAAGAATGGAATATGCGATACCTATGAAGAGCGAACAAAAAAGTAATTATTTCCGGAATTGCATTGTTGGTAACATTAAAGTTCTATTCATATATTCTTTAGGTTAATATATGTTTCAGGTACTGTAATTAATAGTCACAGGGTGAATTTTCAATTAACTGATTATATGTGTTTTAACATTCCATTTATTACACAAAAATATTCACCCTGTGACTTTTTAGACAACCGTATTTATTTTAAACCTGAAGTTTAAAAATTCTCAGTTTTTTTATGATCCAGTAAGTATAAATTGGTTGTCCTTTAATAAAGTATAAAATGTGTTCAGTGTTCAAATTGAATAGAAAATATGAATAAAAAAAAAAAGAAATCAAAAATAATTTGGATTGTTCAGTTTAAATGAGTTATCTTTGTGAGTGAATATTCACACACATGATTTTAGTTTATATGAGTACAGAAATTACAGAAAGGCAACAAGAGATAATAAATGTTTCGTTAGCCTTGATTGCAGAAAGCGGCATACAATCGCTTACGATAAAAAATCTTGCTAAGAAAATTGGTTTCGCTGAGTCGGCAATATATCGTCATTACGAGAATAAAATTCAAATATTATTAGCCATTCTTGATTTTTTCAAACAGAATACAGAGCATTTTTTTACGAACCAATTAAATTCAAGCGATAACGCACTGATAAAAATTGAAAATTTGTTTACAAATCATTTCAAAAAATTTTCATCTACACCATCCTTAGTTTCTGTTATTTTTTCAGAAGAGATTTTTCGTAACGAACTGGAGCTGACTGAAAAAGTTAAAGAAATAATGAATAAAAACATTGCAAGTCTAAAAATGATTATTGAAAGCGGGCAAAGAGATGGAGAAATACGTGCAGACATTGAAGCTTCTCATTTGTCGGTAATGATTATGGGTTCGTTGAGAATGTTTGTTAAACAATGGCACATGTCAAATTATAATTTCAATTTAACAGAAAAGGGTTCGGAATTTATTAGTTCCATAAAAATATTGCTTAAAAACTAAAATTAGAAACTATGAAAATAAATGTTGTTAAAGAAACACCGATTGTTGAAACTCCGCATAAACTGGATGTTCGCAAATTATATGATAATGATTCGGCTCAGGCGATGCACATAACCCTGCAACCAGGAGAGGCCCTAAAACCACATATTACCCCTGTGGATGTATTTTTTTACATATTAGAAGGGTCACCTGAAGTATTGATTGGTGAAGAAAAGGTTCAAGTGCAAGCCGATTGTTTGGTTGAAAGCCCAAAGAACATCATCCACTGTCTTTACAATAATTCAAATGCCTTAGCTCGTATTCTGGTTGTAAAAGAACCTAAACCCACAACGCAAACTAAATTATTATGAAACTGAAAACGGTATTTCGTTATGCAACAGCTGCAATAATTGCGGCTTTCGGATTGCTAACTCTATTTTTAAGCAGTTCGGTAGTATTTGACTTATTCGGCATAAGGGCAAAAGAAGGCAATTATGTGCTTTTTGTAGTGGTGGCAAATCTAATTAGCAGCCTACTTTACCTTATAGCAGCTTATGGGATTATTGTAAATAAAACTTGGACAACCAAAGTTTTAATTAGCTCTGTTTTTTTACTATTAATAGCATTTGCAGGGCTGTTTGTTCACATTAATACCGGTGGTATTTATGAGACTAAAACAATTGGAGCAATGATTTTCAGGATTTCCTTAACCCTATTATTTGTAGCAGCTTCTTTTCTACTCAATAAAAGTAAACAAATTGAAAAATAAAAAAAATTTGAAAATAAAGTTAGTGAATATTCACTAATTAAAACACATTAAATAATGGAGCCAACCCGTACCTTAATTATTGACAATGCTGCACGAATTATTATGAATTCGGGATTAGAAGCCTTAACCATAACCAATCTCGAAAAAGAGGTGGGTGTAAGTAAAAATCAACTTAATAATCAACTTACAAAAGATGATGATATTCTTTTGGTGCTTCTGGTTTGCTTTGAAACGGAACTAAATGCTATTGTTCAGGAAATCACCAACAAAGGTATTGTACCTGAAACTGAACTTCAATTACTATTTAAAAGGTTGTACACGTTGTTCCTACTTAAACCCTATTATCTGTCAATCATTTTTGATAAAAATCTTGCAGAAAGAGATGATGCTATTAAAATGTCAATTCAACGAATAATAAATATTGCGGAAACATATCTCTCAACAATAATAGATGCCGGGAAAACAGCCCATACTTTCAAAACAAGAGTGTCAACCAAATTATTGGTCAACAAAATTTTATCAAGATTCCGGATTTTTATGAAAGATGAACAGCTTGTTCATGAAATGATACTTGAATTAAAAAACTTAAAAAATCAGAACAATGAAGAAGGCTATTAAAAATTTGCGTAAAATAATGATGAACGCAAATACACTGAAAAAACTGCTGGTTTTGATGGTTACTATGGCCGTATCTCCTTGGGGACAGGCTCAATCATGGTCGCTTAAGCAGTGCATTGATACTGCACAGGTGCACAATAAAAACCTGCAAATGGGCAGGAACAATATGCTGCTTGGCGAAGAAAAGTTGCACGAAGCTCAAGCCTATTTAATACCGAAGGTAACAATTGGCGCCGATTACAAGTATTATTTTGAATTGCCTTACCAGTTGATGCCCATGACAACCTTTAATCCAACTGCCCCAGCCGGAGAATTTAAGGAAATTCAGTTTGGGGTACCCCATAACATCAATGCAACTATTCAATTTGTAATGCCTTTATACAATCCACAAGTTTATGGAGCCATACAAACTACAAAAATTGCAGCGGAACTAAGTGAACTTCAATACAAAAAGTCTGAAGAACAAGTGTATTTTGAAATCTCAAATCTGTATTACAATGCCCAGATTTTAAAGCACCAACTGGCATTTATCGATAGTAATCTGACAAATACGAACCTGCTTCTCGAAAACTTGCAATTGCTTTATAATCAGCAAATGATAAAGAAAAGTGATGTTACCAAAGTTGAGTTGCAAAAAGAACAATTACTGACACAAAGGAATAGGGTAGCCAACAGTATTGATCAGGTGGCAAATGCCTTAAAATTTTCGATGGGAATTCCGTTTATCGAAAATGTAGTTATTGAGCCGCAAATAGAAAACCTTAGTATTCCGGATTATCAAAATTTGCAGACTGTTGACATGCAATTGGCGACCACTCAAAATAGACTCATTGGCAGCGAATTGAGTATGCTCAAACATTCCAGACTACCCTCAGTTTCGATACTTGGTAATTACAGTCAGGTAGGTTTTGGATATACAGATGCCTCCAATGATTTTCTAAAATTTTTTCCAGTCAGTTTTACGGGGGTTCAAATTTCGTACCCGCTTTTTAATGGAACAGTAACCAGCCGGAAAATCAATCAAAAGAAAATTGAATTTCAAAATAGCGAATTGCAAGTTGCTTTGGTTAATGAACAAAACACTATGCTCACTGAAAATGCAAAGCAGCAAAGGTTCGTAACCCAACAAACCATTAAAAACACCTTGGGGCAGATAAATTTGGCAACCACGGTTTATGAACAAATGTTGTTACAGCAAAAAGAAGGAACCGCAAACCTTACCGAAGTTTTGCTTGCCGACAATGCATTACGCGAGGCTCAGCAAAGCTATTTATCAGCCATTGTTGAATACCTGAAAGCCGATTTGGAATTAAAAAAGTTGACTGGAAATATTAAAAATTAAGAATTAGTATGCAAATAAAAGGTGGTATATATTTTATAATTGGGTTTTTCATGCTAATTCAGGTGGCGGATGCACAAACGAATTACACAATTAACGGATATATTAAAGATGCTAAAGATGGTGAAGAATTAATTGGAGCCTCAATACATATAATAGACATGAATACAATCGGAACTTCTACCAATGCTTACGGTTTCTATTCTATTACGTTGCCGGAAGGAACTTACACTGTTACAGTACAGTATATAGGTTACAAAACGTGCTCGTTGCAAATAATACTGAACCAAAACATAAAGCAAAATTTTATTTTATATGAGAATACAGAACAATTAGACGAAGTTATAATTACATCAGAAAAAAGAGAAGAAAATATTACCAAAAACCTTATGGGAGTTGAAAAAATAACTGCTAAGGAATTAAATAATATACCTGTCATATTTGGTGAGAAAGATATTCTGAAAACCATACAATTATTGCCCGGTGTAAAAACTGCCGGAGAAGGCAACAGTGGATTTTATGTAAGGGGCGGAAATGCCGACCAAAATCTTATTTTGCTTGATGAAGCTACGGTTTACAATGCTTCGCATCTTTTGGGTTTCTTTTCGGTATTTAACGCTGATGCAATAAAAGATGTAACGCTTTACAAAGGCGGACAACCTGCCGAATATGGAGGACGATTGTCTTCAGTTCTTGATATAAGAACCAAAGACGGAAGCGATAAGAAATTTGGTGTAGAGGGCGGAATAGGATCAATTGCCACACGATTAAAGATTGAGATACCAATTGTTAAAGACAAAGGTTCGTTTTCAATCTATGCCCGAAGGTCATATGCTGATGTAGCGCTGAAACTTGCAAAAGACAGTGTAATGCGACAGCGCAAACTATATTTTTACGATATAAATACTAAATTAAATTTTAGAATAAACGAAAATAACAGAATTTTTATATCGGGTTATTTCGGGAAAGATGTCCTTAGCATTAGCGACCAAATGGGTATTAATTGGGGAAATGCAACAGGCACTTTCCGATGGAATCATATCATCAGCAACAAAACCTTTTCAAATTCATCGTTAATTTTCAGCAATTATGATTATAGCATTAATACAACACTTGCCGGTGATGATGGCGAAATAATATCAAGAATCCAGGATTATAATTTCAAACAGGATTTTCAGCATTATGCAAATGCAACTAACAAGTTGAAATTCGGATTTAATTTAATTTATCATAAAATTATTCCTGGTGCCATAATTGCACAAAGTGATTTATCAATAAGCGAGTTAAATCTTAAGCATAAACAAGCTTTAGAAAATGCGATTTATTTCAGTCATGAATACAAGCCAGCAAAAAAAATCAGTTTTGAATACGGAATTCGATTAACATCTTTTACCAGTTTGGGTCCCGGAAATTTTTATACTTATAATAAACAAGGAGAAGTAACCGATACTGTATCGTATAACACAAACGAAGTTGTGAAAACATATTACAACATTGAACCTCGATTTGCTTCTAATTTTGTGTTGAACGAAAAGAACTCCTTGAAACTTGCTTATGGTAGAAATACCCAAAGCCTTCATTTGCTTTCAAATTCCACTTCGGGTAATCCAACCGATTTGTGGATACCAAGCAGTAATAACGTAAAGCCCGAAATTGCCGACCAATTTTCAGTTGGATATTTCAGAAACTTTAAAAACAACACATTTGAATTTTCTACCGAAATATATTATAAGCATTTACAAAATCAAATTGATTACAAAGACGGTGCAGAACTCCGTTTTAACGAATTTGCTGAATCTCAATTACTTTTCGGTATGGGTAGAGCTTATGGAATTGAATTACTTGTAAAAAAGAAATATGGAAAGTTAAACGGATGGATTGGCTACACCCTTTCAAAAACTGAGAAAAAAATTGATGGTATTAATAATGGAGAGTATTATTTAGCCAAGCAAGATAGAACGCATGATATTACCATTGTTGGAATATATGAAATTTCAAAGATGTTAACTGTTTCAGCAACATGGGTATATTACACGGGTAATGCTATAACATTTCCAAGTGGAAAATACCAAATAGCAGGAATGCCGGTAAATTATTATACCGAAAGAAACGGTTATCGTATGCCAAATTATCATCGGCTCGATTTGGGAGTTACCTGGCAAAATAAGAAAACTGAAAAATTTGAATCATCGTGGAATTTTTCACTTTACAATGCTTACGGACGTGAGAATGCGTACACCATTACATTTCAACAAGACCCAGACGACATTTCAAAAACACAAGCTGTTCAAACTACACTGTTTCGCTGGGTACCTTCAGTTACTTATAATTTTAAATTTTAGTAAAAATGAAAAAATTCAAATATCTTCTATTTGTTTTACTGATTATAGGACTAAATATATTTTTTTCATCCTGTGAAAAAGTTATAAATATTGACCTAAATTCAAAAAATACTCAAATTGTTATTGAGGGAAATATTACAAATTTGCAGGGTCCATATACCATTATATTAACTCAAACTGTAAATTTCAATGATGCGAATACTTTTCCTCCCGTTTCCAATGCAACTGTTACAATTAATGATGATTTTGGTAATTCAGACATACTTGCAGAAACATCCGCTGGAGTATATTCAACCTCGACCATACAGGGTGTTTGTAACAGAAACTACACATTAAAAGTATTTTCAAATGGCAAAGAATACATTGCAACATCTTATATGAATGCACCTGTAACTATAGATACGCTTACTATTGTTACTGAAACAACACACAACGGCAGTAAAAAAACAATAAGTGTAGGCTTTACTGACCCCGAGGGAATCTCAAATTATTACCGTTTTATTAAAACTATCAATAATATTCCACAACCTACTATTTATATTGAAGATGACCTTTTGCAAGATGGAAATACTATTAATCAGGCCTTATTGTCAAAATATCAAGATGAAACAACTATAAAAAACGGTGATAGTGTAGTTATTTCGCTTCAGGTTATTGACAAAAATGTTTACAATTATTTAAGAACTCTTAATCAACTCAGTGGAGCATCTGGATTGATAAATCAATCTACATCACCGGCCAATCCAATAAGCAACTTCAATAATGGTGCATTAGGTTATTTTAACGCATATTCAGTAACTTTTAAAGAATTAAAAATTAATAAATAATAATTATGAAAAAAATTATTTTATATACAGTTGTAGCTTTGGCATTAATAACCATAACGGTATTTCAACTTACGAAAAATAAGGAAACTACAGTTAGCAGGGTTTATCAATACGATAAGGAGCAAGCAATTAATGTACAGACTATCACCTTGAAGCTTGAAAGTGTTGAAAACGATATTACCTACACAGGTACATTTGAACCCAACAAAGAAACTAAAATCAGTGCGGAAATTCAGGGAAAAATCAATTCAGTAAGGGTTGATTTAGGAAACTCTGTCAAAAAGGGCCAGGCTTTGATTCAATTAGACAACGCCCTGCTGAAACTGCAACTGCAAACCGTTGAAATTCAAATTGAGGGATTGGAAAATGATGTGAAACGATACACTGTGCTTGCTAATGCCGATGCCATTCAGGGTGTTCAGTTGGAAAAGACCATTTTGGCTTTAAAATCGGCAAAAGTGCAGGAAGCCACATTGCTTGAACAAATAAATAAAACAACTATTGTAGCACCTTTTAGCGGAATAGTTACTGCAAAACTAACCGAAGAGGGAGCTTTTGCCGCACCCGGAATTCCTTTGCTGCAACTTACGGATATTTCGCTTTTGAAGTTTACTGTGAATGTTCCTGAACAAGAGATAAGCCAGTTCGGATTCGGAGACTCTTATGTGCTTACATCAGATGCATATCCTGAAATGGTGTTGAAGGGAAAAGTGACAATGACAGGCAGCAAAGCCAACATGGGAAATAGCTTTCCTGTACAATTCTCGGTGAACAATACCCCCGATTTGAAAATTAAATCAGGCATGTTTGGAAAAGTGGAACTAAAAAACGACCAGCAAGGCGAGCATATTATTATCCCTGCTTCATCAGTTGTTGGAACGAATATTCAGCCACAGGTTTACACAATAAAAAATGGTAGAGCCATGCTGCAAAATATCATCATTTCTAAACGATTTCAAAATAAGATATTGGTATCAAGCGGTTTAACTGAAGGTGATGTACTAATAACCAACGGATTTATTAACCTTTTCGAAGGTGCAAATGTGTCAATTAGCAAATAAAAAAGATGAATATTACAAAAATATCAATCAACCGTCCATCGCTGATTATCGTTCTTTTCAGCGTATTTGCCCTATTGGGAATCATAGGTTTTTCAAACTTGGGGTATGAACTGTTGCCCGATTTCAACCAGCCGGTAGTTGTAATTAAAACAATGTACCCGGGCGCCGAACCCAACGAAGTGGAAACCTCTGTTTCGAGAAAAATAGAGGATGCCCTTTCGAATCTTGAAGGAATTGACTACCTGGAAACCAAGTCGATGCCCAATGCATCGGTTATTATTGCCAATCTGAAATACGGTACCGATTTGAATATTGCCATGCAGGATGCTCAGCGCTACATCGACAATATCAAAAAAGATCTTCCGGCTGACATTCTAAGCCCGGTTATGAGCAAAGTTTCGCCGAATGATTTGCCAATCATATCCATTAGTGCATCAAGCAACTTGCCTGCTACAGCATTTTATCAGAAAATGAAGGACGAATATCTTCCCCAAATCCAGCAATTGAAAGGTGTAGCCGAAATTACTATGCTGGGTGGCGAGGAACGTGAAATTCAGGTAAAGGCCGATCAGGATAAGCTCAACCTGTATAAAATATCATTAAGTCAGGTTGTTGATGCCATTAACCGCTCTGGTATTGATTTGCCAGCCGGTAAAGCACAAACTGATAAGGAAAGTAATTCGGTTAGATTGACCGGAAAATTTTCAAGTGTAAACGATATTATGAATGTGCAGATAGCGATGCCCTCTCCCGGAATACCGGTGTATGTAAAAGAAGTGGCTTCTGTTATCGATGGGGTGAAAGAAATTAGTTCAATAAGCCGATACAAGGGAGCAAACGGAATAGGACTCTTATTGAAAAAACAAGGCGATGCCAATGCTGTGGAAGTTTCAAAATTAGTTCACACAAAACTCAAAGAAATTGAAAGTGCAAACTCTAAATACGGGGTGAAATTTATTATTGCCGATGATTCAACCGACATGACCATTGCGGCTGTAAATTCAGTAGTTGACGACTTGATTTTAGCTGTAATTCTGGTTTCATTGGTGATGTTTTTGTTTTTAAGGAGTTACCGGAATTCGTTGATTGTATTGATTGCAATTCCCACTTCATTAATTACCGCGTTTGCCGTAATGTGGCTAATGGGTTTTACCTTAAATCTGATGACCTTATTAGCCATGTCGTTAATTATTGGAATATTGGTTGATGATGCCATTGTAATTCTGGAAAATATTCAACGGCACCTTGATATGGGAAAAGACAAACGCGATGCGGCATTAGAGGGACGTATGGAAATTGGTTTTTCTGCCATTTCAATTACCTTGGTCGATGTGGTTGTGTTTTTACCCATCCTGTTTTTGCAGGTATTTGTTGCCGATATGCTTAAGCAGTTTTCAATAGTGGTTATCACTTCAACACTAACCAGTCTATTGGTTGGTTTTACGCTAGTTCCCTGGTTGGCTTCGCGCATTGGGAAAAATGAGGATTTACAACCCACCAACTTCGTAAACCGTTTTTTGCTTTGGTTCGAAAGGCAATTAACAACCTTCATCAATTGGTATGGACACCAACTGGAATGGGTACTTCGGCATAAACTTATCTTTACCGGAATTGTGTTCGCCCTCTTGATAATGACCGTTGGTATAATGAAACAAGGGATTATTGGAAAAGAGATGATGTCAACTGGCGACCAAGGCAAGTTTCGATTAAACCTTGAATATGATAAAACAACTACGGTTCAGGAGAACAATATCCGCACCCAGCGAGTAGAAAACTTTATATTGCAACAACCCGAAGTAGCCACACTTTTTAGCAATATTGCCGGTCCAAGCACAGGTATAGGGAGCCTTGGGGTGGGTTCGTCCAATTTATCGGAATTTACCATTCAGTTAAAACCTGAAAAGGAAAGGGACATAAAAACGGAGGCGTTTATGAAATCGCTTCGCGAAGAGCTGAAAAAGGAATTTTCTGGAATTAACTTTTCGATGGCGGTATTGGGTTTACTGCCAAAACAGGCGCCTATTAAAATAACCTTGAGCGGAAGCGACCTGAATTTGGTAATGAAAACAGGTAATGAACTGAAAGCAGTTATTGAAAAAATACCGGGTGCCGATAATGTTCA
Organism: Salinivirgaceae bacterium; assembly: GCA_041664345.1. Taxonomy (GTDB): domain Bacteria; phylum Bacteroidota; class Bacteroidia; order Bacteroidales; family SZUA-534; genus GWE2-40-63. The sequence goes on along the minus strand of JBAYKX010000079.1, from coordinate 3,562 downwards.
ATTATCGGTTGAAGAAGGAAGTCCTGAATACAAGGTAATTCCTGACAAGGATAAGATGCAGCGTTTGGGATTAACAACCGCTTATGTGGGTTTAAATTTAAGAACGGCATTCACTGGAAATGATGATGCCACCTTAACCGAAAATGGTACAGAATATCCGGTAAGGATTTGGTTAGACGACTTTGACCGGAAAAACTTCGAAGATGTGCAACACCTTTCCATTGTAAATGCAATGAACATACCCATTGAAGTTTCACAATTTGCTGAAGTGGTGCAGGGCAATTCACCTTCGTTGCTCGAAAGGTTAGACCGACAACCTTCAGTAACCATTACTTCCGAATCGTTTGGCAGACCTTCAGGAACTTTAGCTGATGAAGCCATCAGTTTTTTGAAAACCCAACCCTTGCCGGAAGGTGTAAAATTGACCTGGGGGGCTGATATTAAAACACAAAACGAGAGCTTTGGGACTTTGGGTTCGGTATTGCTTATTTCGTTTATTCTTATCTATTTGATTATGATTGCCCTCTACGACAGTTATATCTACCCACTAGTTGCCCTATTTGCAATACCTGTGGCTGGCATAGGGGCTTTTCTTGCATTAAACTTATCGTTAAACCATTTAACCTTGTTTGCGCAACTCGGATTAATCATGCTCATGGGGTTGGTTACAAAAAATGCCATTTTGATTGTCGATTTTACCAACCAGTTAAAAGCACAGGGAAAACATTACAAAGAGGCATTGATTATTGCCGGAAAGGAGCGCATGCGGCCCATTTTAATGACAACCCTGGCTATGGCAATAGGAATGTTACCCATTGCATTGGCAAAAGGCACAGCCAGCGAGTGGAAAAACGGGTTGGCTTGGGTAATCATTGGAGGACTGCTATCATCCATGATATTAACAGTTTATTTGGTTCCAATGGTGTATTATGTGGTGGATAGTATTAAAGAGCGTTTTGCAAAAAAGAAGGAGGTTTTATAATGAAGAAGTTTGGTATAATTAGTAGCGCTTTTCTGGGACTGTTCATTTTCTCATCTTTTAGTATTGAACCTGACCCGACTTTTTCATTAACCATTAAAGTAGAACAATTGCGGAATTCAAAAGGAATTGTGCAGTTTGCGTTGTACAATAAAGAGGGTTCAATTCCTGATGAATCCTTTGAGAAATGCTATAAAATATTGAAGGCTGAAATATCAAATGGCTCATCTACAATAACATTTCATGATATTCCTACAGGAAAATATGCTGTAAATATTTTACATGATGAAAATAATAATGGTAAAATTGAAAAGGGATTTATTTTGCCATTAGAAGGTATTGGTTTCTCAAATTATCAGACCATAGGATTATCAAACAGACCCAATTTTAAAAAAGCCTCTTTTATACTAAATAGCAATAAAGTATTGATGATTAGGATGGTATATCTATAGCCAAATGGTATGAAAGCAACTATTAAAATAGCACTTCTGTTAAATGTTTTTCTTCTGTTTGCTTGTGAGGATATGTTCGACTATTCGCCTTATACTATTGATTTTAGCAATGAAAATAGAAATGTGAATCAACGGAATATTGAAAAGCTATATGCAGGGGAAAATGACGATACCATAAGCATTGCATTTACAGGTGATACCCATCGTTTTTTTGATGAAACGGAATTGTTTGTAAACGCAGTTAATAAAAACCATGCTATTGATTTTGTAATACACGTGGGTGATATTGCCGATTTTGGGTTGCCCAAACAGTATTTATGGGGTAATTTATACCTCCTTAAATTAAATGTTCCTTATTTTGTTGTTATTGGGAATCACGATTTGGTGGGCAACGGTTCGCAAGCCTATCAGGAAATGTTTGGTGTATTAAATTATATCTTTATATACAACCGCATTAAATTCATTTTTATAAATACAAACAGTCGCGAGTTTAAATTCAACGGCAATGTGCCTGATATTCAGTGGTTAGATAACCAGTTACAACCAAACATTGATTTCACAAAGGCTGTTGTGATATTCCATGTACCACCAGCAAATGGTGATTTTGATGCATCCCTGAAAGAAGCTTTCCAAAACGCACTGGCACATTACAATAATGTTTTATTGACCGTGCACGGGCATTTGCATCACCATGAAATATATAAACCTTATGCCGATAGCATTCCGTTTGTAAATGTTTTTGGAGTGGAACACCTAAAATATAATTCGATAAAAATATCAAATAATCAGTTTGAAGTTGAAACAATTGAATTTTAAAATATTAGGTATAATCATACTGTTTATGCTTGTTGCCGGAGTTGAAACAATTAGTCAGGTTCCACAAAACTCCGATTCTACAAGGTATAAAAAGTTTTTACCTGATTATGTGAAAATGCAATTTGCCGGAGGTATAGGATTTGTCTCTTTGGGAGTTGGATATACCTTTTTAAATCAAAAACTAGAGGTCTCCTATTTTTATGGTTATGTACCTGAATCTGTTTCAACCGACGATTTACACAGTGTTAGTTTACAATTAACAGCCAAATTATTACGATTTAAAATAAACCCTAACATTGAATTAATGCCTTTGAATTTTGGCTGGTTCATCCATCATACCTTTGGTAGTGAATATTGGATAAAACTACCCGACCATTATTCATCTGAATATTATTGGTGGTCGCCAGGTAGAAACTCGGGAGTTTTTATTGGTGGTGAAATCAAAACAAAGCTTTTAAGCAATAAAACACCAGCCTCAGGTACCGCATTTTATGTTCGTGCAGGCAGTAGGGGCTTATACATTGCAAGCAAATTTGGGAATTCTACAATTCCTTTAAATGATATTATAGAGTTTGGATTTGGCGTTGCAATTTATCGTTAATAACAAATAGTATGAGAAAACTTCTTATCGTATTCGCACTTACTTTTACATTTCAAAGTAATGCACAGAAGCACATGGATTCAATTCCATCAATAGATTTAACTGTAATTTCGCGAGTGAATCAAGGCAACAGTTATATTACGTTCCCTACTGATATTGGAAACATTGAGCCCCTTTGGTTCGAAGGGAATATTATCCCAAACTTTTATATCCGCAAAAACAAAACCTCGCGCTTAATGGGGGTACTAACACCCCAAATAATTATCCGTATGTTTCAGGAAGAATCGTCTCCAGTAAAAACACCAAGCTATATGCCTCAAATTACTGTGTATTATAATTTTAAGAAAAAAAATAATTCACCTGATTTCAGTATGTATGGCCGAATTGCACACCATTCAAACGGACAAGATGGGGATTTCTTGCTTGAAAATGGAGAAATCAACTTAAAAAATGGAGATTTTTCTACAAATTTTCTGGAATTGGGTCTCATTACTACTACTAATAATGTGCGTTTTAATGCATACCAGTTTTTTAAAACATCCATCGAAATTCATCCTGATGCGTTTATTAATGATGAACTGGAGGGGATATATAGCCAGTACAGGTGGCATAATGCATTTTCAATATTTAAACTTCCGCAAAATGAAAATCAAGTTCACTCAAAAAAACCCGCTATTTCAATAAAAGGAGAAGCAATTTGGATGTTTGGCAATT
>JBAYKX010000078.1:0-22555 GCA_041664345.1 Salinivirgaceae bacterium | reverse complement strand
AGAAAAAATACACTTCACACTTAAAAAAAACTGGTAGATGAAGAATTGGTCTTCACCTGCCAGTTATCCTTTTATGGACTACATGAAATAATAGATACTTTTTCAGTGGCCTCGTATTTTACCGGCCTTTTTTGTTTTCGCAATTCATTTTATTCGTTTTGTTTTAACTGTTTTCTATCATTTTTTGAGGCTTTTACAAAAATAAACTGCATTTTTATGTCAACTGTTTATTACATTTGGAAAAGTTTTATTAAAAATTAACCCTGTTTGTTTATTCTGAAACTTGAATTTGTGAGTTTCAGCATTTTATGCAAACAATAAAAAGGCTGGAATTTTTTCATTTAGCAGAAAACGTTAATTGATGGTAACTAAAAAAAGCAGAAAAGTATGAAAATAAGGCTATGGCTGAGCATAAGAGTATTATTCTTGGTAATTACTTCCACTGGGGTTGTTTTTTATACCACCCTACTGATTATTGGCCAAAATTTTAAAAAGAATGCTTTTAAAGAGACTATGCAAGTGAATGATAACAATGTAAGCAAATACAGCTCTATTATTAAAACTGCTATTGAAAAAGACTTTAATCTTATCAGAGCTTATGCTCAAATTGCCGAAAGTAAAGGAGTGGAAAACTTTGATAAAAACAGACCTTTTTGCAATGAAATACTTACAGGTTTAGCAGCTAAGAATACCAATTTTACTGCGGTATGGGACACATGGGAATTGCGTTTTACCAATGAAAAATGGAATAAATCACACGGACGTATTTCCCGTTCATTTTATCGATCTGCCGATACACAAATTACAATTAAAATTGATTCGTTGGATATTGAAGGAGATAACCTTGAAAGTATGTATTATATGTACAAACTGGTTCCCGAGGAAGCTATTACGGATCCTTATGGATATTCCTATACAGGAGAAAAAAAGGATGAGATTTTGGAATCGAGCATTGTGGTTCCATTAATGATAAATAAAGAATTCGCTGGTTTGGCCGGTATCGATTTATCACTAGAGCATTTTCAAAAAATGATTGATACCTTGAATCGGGAACAGGACTTTCGGGTAACGCTTTTTTCGTTTAATGGCGATATAATTGCTCATTCGGATAAAAACTTGATTGGAAAAAATATTGTAGTGGCCGATACTTTTTTAACCAGTAGATACAACATGCTCGATAGGATTCAATCTGGGACGGCTTCCCATTTTATTATAAAAGATGCTTTTGGGAATGACAGTTCGTACTTTACCCTTTCATCGTTCACTATTGGTAATACAAAAACCCCTTGGGCAATGCTTATAGAAGCTCCATTGCAAAAAATTGAAGCTCAGGTTGATTCCGTAAAAGCAACGCTAAATAACGTTTTAATTGTAGGCTTATTTATTTTATTGATAATAACAGCCGTCTTTACCCTATTCTTAGTTCTTCCGCTCATAAAAACAAAAAGAATTCTTAATAAATTGGCCGATGGTAATGTGGAAGAAATTCAAAAATTGAATATCAATTCTGATGATGAAATTGGGGATATGGCCAATTCAGTAAATACAGTTATTGATGGAATGAACCGGGTGACCCTTTTTGCTGAAAATATTGGCGAGGGGAACTATAACTTTGAGTTTACTCAACTCAGCAAAAAGGATATGTTAGGCAATGCTATTATTGAAATGAGTAATAGCTTAAAAAAAGCCAAAGAGGAGGAAAGTCTGCGAATTGAAGAAGAAAGTCAGCTAGAATGGGCTTCGCAAGGTATAAACATATTCAATAAAATACTTCGCATCGACAATCAGAATCTGGAATTGCTTACGTATGAAATAATAAAAACACTGGTTGTTTATCTTGAAACGCACATGGGTGGTATTTATCTTAAAAACAGTTTGGATGAAAAAGAACTGGAACTCGTTTCATTTATTGGGTTTAGTAAAGAAAAATATGAGCAACGCTATGTAAAAATCGGTGAAGATGAGGTGGGTCGCTGTGCCTTGGAGATGGAAACCATATTTATGAATGATATACCAAAAGTATTTACGTTGGTTACCAGTGGCTTAGGCCGAGCAATTCCTTCTTCTGTATTATTAGTTCCCTTAATTAGTAACCGGGAATTAGTTGGAGTTTTAGAATTGGAATCGCTAAAGGAAATTAAAAGGTATCAAATTAATTTTGTGGAACGACTGGCTGAAAATATAGCCTCTACAGTGTCGGCAGTAAAAAACAATGTGCGGACTGCGCAGTTGCTCGATCAGGCTCAAAAACAAGCAGAGGAATTGGAACAGCAAGAAGAAGAAATCCGCCAAACAATGGAGGAAATGCAAGCCAGCCAAGAAGAAGCGCACAAGCAGGAAGAGGAATTATTAGCGTTAATTAAGGGTTATAGCGCTATGATGCCGATAATTGAATACGATTTGAAAGGTCGCATTATTGATGTAAATGAAAATTACCTGAAAATTTATAAATCACGAAAAGCACAACTACTTGGCAAACAGCATAAAGCCGACTTGTTTATGAGCGAATCGGAATTGCAAAAACATCAGGAGTTTTGGGAAAGACTTACCGAGGGTAAAGATCAGGAATTGGTAGAATATGTGAAATCAGGTAAAGAAGACTATTGGCTCATTGAGAAATTCATTCCAATTAAGGACAAATATGGATTAGTACATAAAATTATTTGCATTGGCATTGATATTACGGAGCTTAAAAAGACGGAAAGTAAAATAAAACAAATTCAAGAAGGAACGCTGAATATTAAAACAGGGGAGAAGCAAGAGCCTAAAGCAAAAGTAGCTCCAATAATTGATTTAAATCAAGAACTTACCATTGTTGATTTAACCTATTTGAAAATGGTGTATAAAAAAGATTCACATAAGATATACAATATACTAAAACTTTATTACGATACCTTACCAGCCCAAGTAGATGAGGTAAATAAACTGGCTAAAGATAAAGAATACGCAAAGTTGAAATCGCGTATTAATAGCTTGAAAACTAAAATGAGTTATTTAGGACTAAAACAAATTTACGACAGTTTAGGAACTATTGAAAAGCTTATTGTGGAGCAAAAAAATTTAACCGAAATAACTACCATGCTAAAGACCATATCGAATTATTGGTCAATTGCACAACAGGAACTTAAAACAGTATTGCGGTTACCGAATTAAAATAACATAATGTAAAGAAACTTAGTGACAAGCAATAATAATATCAAATGAAATTAATGTAAAGGAATGGAATTTTACCATTGAATAGTAATTTAAGAGGTAACGTTCAATTTGAAATAAATATCGCCCAATGAAAATGAAGCTTAAGATTAATGGGAAAATGTTATTTTTTGTGCTTGGAACCACTATTCTGGTATTTGTAGCAGCAATGGTTTATATTTCGCTTACCCTGCGCAATTTTTCAACAGAGAATTCACAACGGATATTGCAGGCAAAAACAATTGAAATAGCGAACCAAACCGAACAAAAGCTTGCTTCCTATTTAAATGTGGCTCAAGTATTAGCCGATGCCTTTTCGCAATACGATAAAATTCCTGAAGTAGATCGCAGAGCCACTTTGGCAAAAATATTAGAAGATATATTAAAAAAGAACGATGACTTTTTATCGGTTTGGGCTATTTGCGAACCAAACAGTATCGATAATTTGGACTCAGAGTTCAGTAACCAATTGGGAAGTACTATTTTAGGTAATTTTCGTTACGTTTATTATAAACAGAATGGAGAAGTTCGGTTAAGCAATTACATAGAGCAAAATCCAACAGAAGTATTTCGTGGAAAAGTATATACCCGGGTAAAAAATGATCCGGTTTTTACTATTGTGGAGCCTTATTATTCCTATAATAATAAAGATTCCATTCTGCAAACCAATTTGGTTTTCCCAATCATAAAAGAGAACCGTTTTATTGGAGTGATTGGTATTGATGCCCCCATGTCAAAAATACAGAAACTATTTTCGCAGATGAAACCTATGGAAGAAGGTAGGGTTTATATTCTTACTCACGAAGGAAATTTTCTCGCACACCCTGATTCCCTGTTTTTAGGACTTTCTTTTTCAGCGTATGCCTCTGACATTGAACATGAATTTCATGTGTCAGAATATGTTTTAGAAGGAAAAAACATCCATTTTATTGCCGATGAACCGCAAACGGGGAGTAAAAGCATGTTTTTTTTAAAACCACTTTTAATAGGACAAAGTAAAACTCCATGGTCATTTGGTATTTCAGTTCCTTTATCCAAACTATATGAGGGAACAAACCGTACTTTTACATTTGCTTTATTTATTGGGCTTTTAGGGTTGATTATTATTTCATTAATAATTATGGGCATTGCCAATTCCATTACAAAACCCTTGCTAAAAGCCACCCAACAATTACAATTAATTGCAAAAGGTGAAATTCAGAATATTGAAGTAGTTGCCACTTCCCCTGTAAAAGATGAAATAAGTGATATGACTGAGGCAATGTATGTTTTAACCGATGGGCTAAAGGCAGCAACTCATTTTGCACAGGAAATTGGCAAAGGGCGTCTCGATGTACATTATAAAATGTTAAGTGAGAACGATTTGATTGGTAAATCGCTGTTGACAATGCAAGAAAGACTTACAAATGCCCATACTGAGGAAGAAAAAAAGAGGATTGAAGATGAAAAACGGAATTGGGTAACTCATGGGTTGGCTAGCTTTGGTGAAATTATTCGGCAACATAACGATAACATGAGCAAATTCACTTTTAATGTGACAAAAAACCTAATTGAGTACTTAAATGCGGCACAGGGAGCCATGTATATAAGTCAGCAAATTGGAAGCGAATTTAATGAACAGGTTGAATTTGAATTGAAGACGGCCATTGCTTATGGCAAACAAGTAATGTTAACTAAAACCGTTTTTTCCGGACAGGAATTACTCGGTAGAGCCATTGAGGAAAATAAAACTATTTTACTGGAGGATATTCCGGCCAGTTATGTAATGCTGTCGCCAGGAATGCAAGAAAAAGAAAGACCCCGCAACCTGCTAATTATTCCAATAAGTATAAATGATGTGCCGTTAGGTATTTTTGAATTATTGTCATACCATCGGTTTGAACCCCATCACATTGAATTTATTGAAAAATTGAGCGAAAACATAGGTTCAGTAATATCAAGCGTTAATACAACTGTACGCACTACTAAATTATTGGAGCAGTCGCAGGAGCAAGCCGATATTTTGGCGCAGCATGAAGAGGAAATGAGGCAAAATCTGGAAGAGATGCAGGCTACTCAGGAAGAGTCCGCTAAAAGGGAAGAAAGCCTAAATTACCACATTAAAGGAGTGAAGTCTACAATTATGCTGGCTGAACTTGATATGGAAGGAAGGATTATTGACCTTAGTGCTCCTATGAGTATCATGTATGGAGCGAATCTTGAAAATTTGCGGGGCAAATATTACGATGCGATTATTACTCAGGACAATGATTCCCGTAAAGAATTTACAGAGTTTTGGGCTAAAATGGTTCAAAATGGATACGGCAAACGCAAACAATTTATCAATTTACGAAATAAGGAATCATGGTTGGTTGAAACCTACAAAGTAATTCAACGGGACCGTATGCTACCCATTGTTATTTTAATGGCGGTTGATCGCACTAAGGAAAAAGAAATGGAAGAAATGCTGGCTGCTGAAATGCGTGCGTTAAAATAAAACTTGTGGATAACTTTGAGTTACTTAGTTTTTTAATGGTTTTTTCCCTGCCTATTGGGCGAAGTTAAAATAATTCAACACAATCCCCCAACCGTTTGCGGCGGAGAGCTTCAATGCAAAATCTTACTTGGTATTCGTGTTTTATGAACAGTTTTTGACGATTGAATCCATTGCGAAATGGTATTAAAAATGCCTTCCGGTCCATAACCACAAAGCGCCTGTAATTCTTCAGGAGTTCCCTGTTCAACAAAAATATCGGGAATACCCAATCGTTTCAAAGGTATTGAATAGGTATTCTCTGACATAAATTCCAGAATTGCACTCCCAAAACCACCCATTAAGGTTCCATCTTCAATGGTAATTACTTTATCAAAGGTTTTAAAAATGTCATGCAGCAAATTTTCATCGAGTGGCTTGGCAAAGCGCATATCGTAATGGGCATAATCAATTCCGGCAGTTTGAAGTTCTTTAGCAATTTGCAGAACAAAAAGCCCTGTATTCCCTAAAGTTAGAATAGCGATATCTTTACCCTGACGTAAGGTTCGGGCTTTGCCAATTTCCACTTTTTCAAAAGGTTTTTTCCAGTCGGTAGTATTTCCACGTCCCCGTGGATAGCGAATTGAAATGGGACCCATATTGTTTTGTTGTGCCGTAAACATTATGTTGCGCAGTTCTATTTCATCCATGGGAGCAGCCACAATCATATTGGGGATACACCGCATATAAGCAATATCATAAGCCCCATGATGAGTAGGGCCATCGGCACCTACCAATCCACCGCGGTCGAGGCAGAAAACCACATTCAGTTTTTGCAAAGCCACATCGTGTATCACTTGATCGTATGCCCGTTGCATAAAACTGGAATAGATGTTACAAAAAGGAATCAACCCTTGTGCGGCCATACCGGCAGAGAAGGTAACGGCATGTTGTTCGGCAATTCCCACATCAAAAGTACGGTCGGGCATTGCTTCCATCATAATGTTTAAACTACAGCCTGAGGGCATGGCCGGTGTAATACCCACAATTTTTTCGTTTTGGTGAGCCAATTCCAATAATGTTTCTCCAAACACATCCTGAAACCTTGGCGGAATGGGTTTGTCGGGTTTGCTGATAATCAGTTCTCCGGTTTCTTTATCAAATGGTCCGGGAGCGTGCCAAGTGGTTTGGTTGAGTTCGGCCTGCTTGAATCCTTTGCCCTTAACGGTTTTTATGTGAAGCAATTTGGGTCCCGGAATTTTTTTCAGGTCCTCGAGAACTTTGGTTAAGTAAACCACATCATGACCATCTATTGGACCAAAATAGCGGAAATTAATGGATTCAAAAAAATTACCTTGCTTCATTAAAATGGCCTTTATGCCGAAGTCAATTTTTTGGATTAATGCTTGCGTGTTAGGGCCAAAGCGGTTCATTTTACCCAAAATATTCCAGACATCGTCTTTTAATTTGTTATAGGCATGAGAGGTAGCAATATCAACCAGGTATTCTTTAAAGGCTCCCACGTTGGGGTCAATGGCCATGTCGTTATCATTGAGTATCACCAGCAAATTGGCTTTTTGCACTCCGGCATTGTTTAACCCTTCAAAAGCCAAACCTCCGGTTAAAGCGCCATCGCCAATAACGGCTACTACATGACGCGCGGGCTCTTTTTTAAGTTTCGATGCCACGGCTAATCCCAATGCCGCCGAAATGGAAGTGGAAGAATGTCCTACTCCAAATGGGTCGTAAACACTCTCGAACCGGTTTGGAAACCCACTGATTCCGTTTAATCGGCGGTTGGTATGAAACCGGTCGCGGCGGCCGGTTAATATTTTGTGCCCGTAAGCCTGATGGCCCACATCCCATACAATTTGGTCGTAAGGTGTGTTGTAAGCATAATGCAAAGCCACCGATAATTCAACCACGCCAAGGCTTGCGCCAAAATGACCTGGATGCTCGCAAACCACATCAATAATAAATTGACGCAATTCATCGCACAAAGGAATCAAATCGAGGCTCGACAGCTTCTTTAAATCGTCTGGTGAATCAATAGTGGAAAGCAATTTCCCTGCAACCTGTTTCATACCCTGCTCAAACAAATAAGAGTGCAAATATAAAAATTATTTAACCGTTGGATGGAAATTATCCATTCCCGGTGTACGATATTTTTCCCTTTTTAGTGTTTCTTGGTGTTTTAGTGCCTTGGTGGCTAAAAAAACTTGCCACAAAGTCACCAAGACACAAAGGTTTCACAAAGTAATAAGAATTATGATTTTATCGATTCCTGGTCCTCCTTATTTTGATTAATAAGGAAGTAACATAAACGAACGGTTATTCCGGCTTGTTGCTTTTGCTCTGAAATTTTGATTTTATCCAACGGGGAAAAATAATGGCACCAATCAGTAAGTATGGATAATAAGTGTATAGTCTCCATAGCAAGGCTAGTAAAATGGCTATTCCTGAATAGGGTAGATAATCAGCTAGGTATTCGGCAAATACATATTCGGTAATTCCGCTACCGCCAGGGGTTGGGCTAACTAGCATAATTATCCACATAACCAATTGGCGGGCAAACAAAAGGAAGTGATCGTTTACCGTGAAAAAAGCTAAAAACAGGGCATTCACCACCCAATAACGGGCTGTCCACGATAAAGCGGTTGCCCCGAATGTTTTGAGCCAGAATTTAAACGGCTTTTTTTTGAGTTCCATGGAACTTACAATAATTTCGTCTCCGGCTTTGTGAGCGCCTGCCCGCCACCGCCTCAAAATGGGAAGCCGGAATAGGTGAAGGAGCAGCCATTTGAACCCACGCGGGTTTTTAAACAGGGCATAAGAAATTATTAATACCCAAATAAATTTTAAGCTATAGCCAACCACGGCAGCAATAAGGTAAGGGTTGGTAAAGGAAAATCCACCACCAATAGAAAAAAGTTGTTGACTATTGATTAATAGCAGAAGCAATGGAAACATGATAACAAAATACAATTCGTCGAGCAGCGAAGTAGCCATTACCACAGCTGAACTTTTTCCTATTCCAATGCCTTCTTTGTTAACGTAAAGTATCGCCACGCTGGTTCCGCCAATTGCACTGGGGGTAATGGCTGAGGTAAATTCCCAAAGCATGATAACGCGGATGGATTGCAGCCAGGTAAGTTTATTGTCGGTAAGCATGCGGATGCGCAGCACATAACCTAAATCGCGGGTAATCATTAAAAGGGCAGCCACCAAAAGCCAGAAAGTGGTTTGTGAAGTGAAGTGAATTGATTTTAAAACTTCGGGGTTCACATTTTTAACTATGAAATACGCCACCACACCCAACCCCAGCAGGGTGGGTAATACCACCCGCGATATTTTTATGTTGTGGAGCGGCGAATCTTTAGGTAACGTTATCATGCGTTTCAGCTTTACTGCAAGTTATGAATTCCACTGAGTAATACAAACAGACATTGAAAATGATTTTGAAAAAAGGGTTTAATAGTGCAGACTGATCAAAAATATGCACTAACGCTTACCTGCCCCGTATGTATAACCTTTAAATCGGACGGCTTGCGGCCACTGTAGTTGAGCGAAAGCCGTAAAAATTGGTTCAGGTTACGGGTAATATAAACCGACCATTTATAGTTTTCGCCCGGTGAATACCCTTCCAGCATGTTATAAGCCACCGGACTGTTTTCGGCACCGGTATAGTTATTCACAATAACAGCCATGTTTAGGGTAATTAACCCTTGTTTGGGTGAATTTATTTTTAGTTCCGGCCCAAATTCCTGCAACAAAACCGATTCCTTTCCCCATTGGTTTTTCTTACTTTTTATTTTATAATCAAGCGAAGTCCGAACCCTTGGCGATGGCTGCCATTGAAACGTGGTGGTATTTTCTGTAGTGTTTATATGGTAATTTTTGGTGCTAAAATACTCCGATTGATACTCTTTTTGGTTTTGGCTGAACGAAACCAGCACTAGCAATTCGCTTGTTAGATTCCATCGTATTTTAATGTCGTGGGCTTGAATGTATTGGTTGTCGAAGCCATTTACCAGCAATGTTTTCTGGTTTTGCCGGCTAAAAGTGTAATCGGCCCCAAATACCCGTTGGTTGCGGTTAAATGATAACGTGTTCCGGAACGAAGAACTGCGGCTTTGCAAGGAGGTATCGGTATCGTTTTGCGGCATTGGATTCAGGCGCGCCCATAAGTCGGGATTGCTTTGCTTTTGCTGGATGCGGTAATTGAGCAGGATGCTAAATAGTGATACCATTTTTTTAAATCCTTGGCTGCTTTTCCATGTCATGGACGGATCAATTTTCACCGTTTCATTCCAGATGTTGGAATATACCTTTACATAATCGCGGGTAGGGGTGTATATTTTAATGTAATTGGCTTCGTTGGGGAATGCTGAAATTTCAAACTCATCGAGTTCGGGCAAGTTGTTATCGTTGTGATCAACCCAAACATATATACCTTGCCCGGTAGCCACTTCAACGTAGTAAAACTCTTTTTTGTTTTCCATTCCGGTACCAATCTCATAAAAGGTATTCAACGACAGTACCCGCTTGGCTGAATTCCACTGATGCTCCAAACGTCCCAGCAGGTTTTGGTCGTTGCGAATATTTTTGAGCAACGAGTCATTGGTAATCTGAAATTGCCGCCAGGTAACGATTCCCGATAGCTGATTCTTTGGATTTGCAGCCAGTTTCATGGATAGCGAAATATCATCGGAGTGGGAAGCTTTTTGCAGTTGATTGGTTAATGGCAAAAAATCGGACCGGTTCCGGTAGTTCAGTCCAAATGCCCGTTGCGCTGTATCCGATGGTTGCATAAACAGGTCGGTTTGGCTGAATTTCTGGCTCCCCACCAGCAAACTGTCCGTTGTTGGCAATTGCATCCGGTTGTTTTCGAATTGATGGGTACCGCCAATTTTAATAGTTCCAAATTTTCGGAATAAAGTCAGATTATGCCGGTAGAAAAGGGTTTGTTCAGCATCGGCCTCACTGTTTAATAAGCTAATCCGGGCTTGAGCGGTGAATTTATGCAAGCTATAAGTACCATTGAACCCACCTTTTAAGCCGGAATAGTGCGATGGAAATTGTAAGGTTTCGCCACTCAATTCAAGGTTTGCGCCTTTAGGATTTTTAAATCCAACGGTTGATTGCAGCAAATGGGCATCGCTGTAAACCGGTGTTTTTAGGTTCCAGTCGCGCTCAAATTCAGCACTTTGGTATCGTTCAACCGGATTAAAATCTTTTTGCCGGTATTCGTAATTTCCCTTCACCTCAACTTTCGACTGCTTTACCGGTATTAATTGGGTTACCGAACTTTTAAAGGCAAAGCCCTGATTGTTTTGATTTCCGATATCGGAAAAGGTATTCAAATCTTTATTCGAAAAAGCCAGTTCGGTTTCAAGGGTCGTATTTATTGTGGGCTTAAAAACGGCTTTGGCCACCACCATCTGCTTTTTTTGAGGGGCAATGAGCAACTGAATGGGTTCGTAACTGCCTTGTGGAATTCCGTTTATCGGGGCAACCCACTGATATACTTTTCCGTTGGTAGCTGAAATAGCCTGAATATAGTTTCCTCTATTTTCGCCCAAATACGAAAAGCTGGCTCCGTAAAAGGCACTGTGAGTATGCGTGGAGTGAACCAATATCGAATCATAGCGGATTCCTCCCACCAAGGTATCGGTAATTTTGTATAATACCCGTTTGGAATCATATGCAATGCTGTCGTACGATGGAATAACGGCGGCCAAGGGATTATCACCTGCATTCGAAAGTATTTGCTTGTCGAATGAGGTGAGCTCCTGGTTTACCGGTTGGTCTTTGGCATCGCCCTCGGCAAAATAGCTGACCTGATATGCTGCATTTTTAGTGGAAACCTCGTTTTGAGAATACAATAAAAACCGGTTGTAATTTTTATCGGAATATTCAAATTCGGCAATAATCCGTGTAGCGCCAGTTATGATATGTTTCGAAGTAAAAGTAAGTTCACCGGTGTTGTAATTGATAACATAATCGGAGTTCTCGCCGCGTTGAAGCAACATTCCATCGATGTAAATTTTCTCAGTACCGGCCAAAATTACCAAATAGGTTTCATTATTGGCTCCGCGCAGCGGATAGGGACCCTGGCTTCCCTCCAGCCCATTGAAAGTCATCCGGTTGAAATTTCCTTTGGCAACGGCCGCACTGGCTTTAAACCGACCGGTTTTTCCAGAACCCAATTTCACCTGTTGTGCCGTAAAATCGCCGCCCAGTATTTTCCGGTTAAACCGAAGAAAATAGCTATTGGTAGGAGAAATCTCCACATCGCCCATTTGAAGGTAATGGGTGGAATCGTAAAGTCGGATGTAAATCTGGTCGAACTCCTTTATTTGCTGTGAATAGCCGTCGGGTTGAATGGGAATGCTTTTGTCGGCAATTACCGCATCCATGAAGAGTTGGTCCGTGAGTTTTCCCTTAATCTGAAGATTCAAATCGGAGGTCATCACCATATTCTGGTTGTTGCCCACATTCATTCCGCGCGAAAGCAATCCGGTTACTTCCAGTGTTGATTCTGAGTTTTCTTTTTCAGCATCATACCAATAATTATCAGTAGCAATTTTAGGTTTTTGGGAGGTAATGAAATTGAATTCCGGATGACCTCCTTCAGGCAGGGTATCGGAAAACCGAAATGGAAAAACACGATATACTATTTTTAGCGATTGACCCTTTAAACTGTCGTTTTTTAGCACGAACCAGGTGGTAGAATAATTAATAGAATAATGAATTTTTGGCTCCAAAACCGTATTGTTACAGCTTATAATCTCGCTTTCAGGAATAATGTAAAACGAATCGAGTTGAATGGAATCGGTTACTTGCCAGGTTTTATAGCGCAGGTTGCTTAAGTTCTGAGAAAACCCAATAACCGGCAGAAGTAATAAAAACAGATATATACATTTGGCATTCAATGAAATAGAATTGATGTGGTATTGTTTTATCGGTTAACCGGTACCAGGCAACTTGGATTTATATTTTTTCAAGCAGCCCATAAATAATCGGATTCCCATTCCGTAATTGAATGGTAAAATCATCAATCAAAAATTGTTGCTTCCGATTGTTCCAAATATAAACTTTTAAAAGGATGTTGGCGTGGTTTTGATTGATATCGGAGAGTTTAATGCTCAAATGAACTGTTTGCCACTTGGCATTGCTGGAATCCGTTGCAATGAACTGACTAAAGCGGGTACCGCCCCAATAAATCGATGTATCATTCGATTCCAATGATCCGACTAAGATAGCATCAGTAAAATTGTTTTCGACGAGTACTTTTACTGAAATATCAATAAAATTGTTTTCATTTCGAATAATTTCATCCAGTGGCCTTGAAAAAACGGGCGGCCATTCCGTTAAACTGTCTATTTCATAGCATTTGTTTCCTGAGAATCGGATGGAATCAACAAATTTTTCAATGGAAAACGGCGTAAAATAATCAACCTTGTTCGTCTCGAAATCAACTTTCGAAATAAATGCCTTTTCGGACGGTTCTTTTTTTGAGAAAAAATATCCCGTGCCGCCTGCATAGTTTTTTTGCCATACCAGCGTTGGATAAAAATCTTTGATGATGGGCACTGTCATCGGATTGTTATTCGACAAGCATCCTAAATACAGAGTTTCAGATTGTTGGCTTTGTTTGGCTAAAAAGCTAACAAAATCAGATTCCTTAGTAAACGAACTGAACCAGATAAAATTGGAATCCAAAGCCTGTTCTTCCAAATAGTACCGGGTAATATCTGCATCCAAATCAATAATAGAAAGGGTGTTGGGATTGCTCTCAGTGACTTTCTTAAAATCGATAACTAATTGTTCGTGAGGCGATTGGTAAAAAAGTTGATAATGGCGACGTTCTTTTACCAACGAAAAAGTATTCACAGCAAGAATTAGTATAACCAACCCGAGATTAACTTTTGCCGATTGTGGTGGAATGTGTCCAAACAGTATCAGAAACAGAAAAGGAAAACTAAAGATGAGCACTGAAAATTGGAGGACACTATTCACATAAATGGAATAATAGTAAGCGATTAAGAAAGGAATCAAAAACCAGCTCAACGAAAGCAGAAAGTAACGCATCCGGAACGATTTGGTTTTTGTGGTGAACAATCCCCAAATTACCAGGCATACTATTGGAATTAGTGAGAATAAAGAATAGTTGAGCAGGTAGTGAATAAATGTGATAAGAAAATCGGGTTCCGGCTTTCCAAGCCAGCCCTCAACACCGCCAATGCTTAGCTGATATAAAAAAATAGAAAGGTGGGGGATGTACAGAATGAAAATAAGGAAACCGGTGATTAAATACTTACGAAAAAAACTTCTGTTTATAAAAAACAACCCACTGAACCATACCATAGCTGCAAATAATAAGCTAAAATGATGATTGTAGGCGCAAAGCGAAGCAAATAAAACATACAGTACCGTATTTCGAATCCATTTTACCTGCGAGTCTTTAATCAATTGAGTCCAAAAAAATACCATGACCATCGAAAAGAAAAGACCACTGATGTAAGGGCGGGCTATCTGGCTATACATAACATGGAATTGAATGCTTGAAACCACGGCAGCAACCAGCAAACCCACGGTTTCATTGTGCCATGCTTTTGCAATTCGAAAGATGAAGTATATGGAGCCCAATCCCATTAAAGTAAAAGGTAACTTAACCAGCCAATTGTTAAAACCTACTAATTTTGTCCAGTAGTAAAGAAATACTTGAATAGCTGCCGGATGACCATCCACTTTTACCCCTTTTTCAATCAGTTCGTTAAAACTGCTAAACTGGGTGCGGAAAAGGGCACTGAATTCATCAAAGGTAAGGGGTACTGAAAAATAGTTCCAAAAACGTAAAACTGTGGCAACCAATAATATTACGAATAGTATAAACGTGTTATTCAATTTAATAGCTGGGAATTTTTGATTCAACGATTATGATCGCAACAAGTTTAATTAAAATTTTAAAACATTTCCTGCTATTTACTAAAATTTGAATGTTTTTTAGATGCATGTACTTATTTTATCAATAGTTACCTAAGTTATTGCTTTCTCTATTGGTAAAGGTATATAAAGGTTTCGCAAATTTTATTTCCTCCTTTGGTATGACCAAATAAATACCTATTTTAGTTACCTTATATAATTGAAGTGTAAGTTTAAAAAAAAGGAATATGCAAGTAAAAGGTACCGGTATAAAAGCCACCCGTGATTTTGTAAAGGAAAAATTTCCAAAACGGTTTGATGAATGGATTCAAAGCTTGCCTAAAGAATCACAGAATCTTTATACCGGAACAATTGATGTAGGTAAATGGCACGATATAAACACCTCCTATTATATTCCCATGGAAAAAATAGTAGAACTATTTTATAATAGAAATGCTCAAAAAGCGGGTGAAGAAATGGGTCGTTATAGTGCCGAAACCACACTCAAAGGGGTTTACAAGGTATTTTTATTGGTAGCAACCCCTCAATATTTAATGAAAAGGGCCACCAACATGATGCAGGCTTTTTATAATCCATCGGAGATTGAAGTTACCGAGACTTCGAAAAAACAAGTAGTTTTTAAAATTAAATCGTTTAGAGGTATAACCAAAGCTACCGAGTACCGTTTTGCCGGATGGTGTACCCGGGCACTTGAATTGTGCAATTGCAAGCAGGTTTCCTATCGGATTACCAGTTACCTCTCCATGGGACAACCTTTTACAGCTATTGAGTTTAATTGGGAATAAGCCCTACTTTTGTGAAAAGGTTAAAGCCGATTAATTGCCAATACCTATTT
The DNA here is from genome assembly GCA_041664345.1 of Salinivirgaceae bacterium. Lineage (GTDB taxonomy): Bacteria > Bacteroidota > Bacteroidia > Bacteroidales > SZUA-534 > GWE2-40-63. The sequence continues at coordinate 7,127 of JBAYKX010000078.1, read as the reverse complement.
CACTAACTTTTGCCGAATATTACTATTTTTGGGATCTAAATATTCAAAATTGGCTCGCAGTTTACTTATATTTTTTCTGTTTTTTGTTTTTACCCATAGCCTTATCGCCCAGCAATTATTTAGGCTAAGTGGTTCAGTAACCGATTCAATAACGCACGAATCCTTACCCAGCGCTTCAGTTGAAATTCAATCCATTAGTAAGGGCACCGTTTCTGATGCTTCCGGAAGGTTTGAACTGGAAATCCCTTCAGGAATTTACCAATTGAGGGTTTCTTTTTTAGGCTATCAAACCATGGAACAAACCTTTTCCCTTTTTAAAGACGAATTCCTAAAAGTACAATTAGCTCCAATTTCTATTGAGGTGGAATCGGTTACTATCTCGTCACACAAATCCGACGAAAATGTAACCTCGGTGCAAGCAGGTGTATTGCAAATTGACAGCAAACAAATGAGCAAATTGCCAACGTTGATGGGAGAGCCCGATATTATAAACGCCATCAGACTTACTCCCGGTGTTCAGAGTGTTGGTGAAGGAAATACGGGTATTTACGTGCGTGGAGGCGATGCCGGGCAAAACCTTATTTTGCTCGAAAACATGCCCTTGTACAACCCGTCTCATTTATTGGGTTTTTTCCCGGTTTTTAATTCCGATATATTGGGTCAGGTACGTTTAATTAAGGGCGGTATTCCGGCTAATTACGGAGGGAAAACTTCATCGGTAATTGACCTTGCCATGAAAGAAGGCAATCGTGAAAGGTTTTCTGGAAGCGGCAGCGTGGGATTGCTTTCCAGCGATTTAACGTTGGAAAGCCCTTTAAATAAAGGGAAAGGCTCCCTAATTATTTCCGGCAGACGAACGTATCTCGATGTTGTTAAGTTGCTATCGCAACCTTTCATTCCCTCGTCGAAAAACTTCTTTGAACAAACCAATTATTATTTTTATGATGGAAGTATAAAATTTACCCATCAACTGGGTTCAAAAACGCGGCTTACCATTTCCGCCTTCGGCAGTAAAGACATGTATTCCCTTATTGACCCGGAATTTTCGGTGTCAAACACCATGAACTGGGCTAACAAGGCAGGTAATGCAACCATTAGACATTCTTTATCGGATAACATTACAGTGGGTTATACCTTGGGAATCACCAATTACTTTTTTGAAATAGATGCAGGTTTCAACACCTATAAATTCAATTTATATTCTGGGGTAAAAGATTGGTATCAGAACCTTGATTTTACACACCAACTCTCTGATAACAGCCGTTTAAAATACGGGGTTGCTTATACACGGCATGTGCTCACACCAAATAAAGTAGCCATTGATGTAGAAAATGTTAACTTTAGTAATACCAATCAATATTTTTCAAACGAAGGGGCTATATACCTTCAAGGAGATTATTCATTCACTTCCAATCTTAGTATTTCTGCGGGAATACGCCAAACCTATTTCCAACATGTGGGACCCTATACTCATTATAGCAGGAACGAATTTGGACAAATTGACGATTCCACGGTATATGCGAAAAATCAGAATGTAAAAGATTTTTTAACCTGGGATCCAAATCTATCCTGGGTTTTTATTCTTAATTCCCAGTCATCGGTTAAAGGAACCTTTTCACTCACGCACCAGTTTATTCATTTAGCATCGGTAGGAACGGTTTCGTTACCCACCGATGTTTGGTTCCCTAGCACCCAATTCATTGATCCACAAAAAGTAGGATTGGTAACTTTGGGATATTTCAAAAATTTTTTTAGCAATACGATTGAAACCTCTGTGGAGGCCTATTACAAACAACTGAACAATCAAATTGAATTTCTGAATGGGGTATTGGATAATTTTGATAACACCAAAATTGAGCAAAATATAGTTGTCGGTTCGGGGAAAGCGTATGGGATAGAGTTCTTTGTGAAAAAACAGTTGGGAAAAAGCACAGGTTCTATCAGTTACACTCTTTCGAGAACATTAAGGCAGTTCGACGAAATCAATAATGGAGAGCCTTTTCCGGCTAAGTACGACCGGATTCACGATCTTGCTATAACAATGAATCATGAATTAAGCAACCGTTGGAATCTTTCGGCCGTTTTTATTTATGCCACTGGAAATGCCGTGACTTTGCCATCGGGAAGGTACATTATACAAGGAAATGTTGCCAACGATTATACGGCAGCCAATTCTTTCAGAATGCCTCCCTATCACAGGCTCGACATTTCAGCAACCTGCCAGCTAATGAAACGGAACAATTGGGAATCGTCGTTGATATTTTCGGTTTACAATGTATATAATCGAGCCAACCCCTATTTTATATACTTTCAGGTGAAAGGTGATATCGAAAACTATTACCTCAGCGTAGCGCCTAAACAAATATCTCTTTTCCCAATATTACCATCGGTTACCTGCTCGTTTAAATTTTAAACCATGAAGCACGTTCAACTACTATTTTTGTTATTATTGGCAGGGTTGGGTTTTTACCAATCGTGCGATGAACCAAATTTTGAGATGGAGGACTACCAAAGCAAAATTGTAATTGATGGATGGATTGAGCAAGGAAAATTTCCACAGGTTTTATTAACCCTCAGTGCGCCGTACTTTTCTGATATCGATTCAGCAAGTTTGCGTGATTATGCCCTTACCCGGGCAAAAGCAACCATTAGTAACGGTGAAGTAAGCGAAGTACTGACTTTAAAACCCAACAATGTGTATTTTCCACCCTATTTGTATATAGGAACCTCTATAAAAGGGGAAGTAGGAAAAACTTATACCTTAACTGTGGAATATGCCGGAATAAAGGCTATGGCAATTACAACCATTCCAGTACCCGTAACTTTAGATAGCGTATGGTTTGCTTTGGAACCTAACCAGGACAGTTTGGGTTTACTATGGCTAAAATTTACCGACCCGGTTGAGGCAAAAAATTATTACCGCACCCTTACTCAGGTTAAAAATAAAGACACAAAATACATACCTACCTATTTTCCAAATTTTAACGATGAATATTTCAATGGTCAGGAAATCAGTGTATCGCTGTATAAAGGGAATAAAATATCCACTAATAAAGAGGACGAATTGTATTATACCTTGGGCGATACCATCATGCTAAAAGCTACTTCCATTGACAAAAATTCATTTGAATTTTGGAAAACTTTTCAAAAGGAAATTATTAATACAGGAAATCCTTTTGCTTCGAACAATGCCAGGGTTAAATCGAATGTTACCAATGGACTTGGAATCTGGTGCGGGTATGGCTCAACCTACTATCAGGTTATTGCTCGATAGAAAAATACGAAGACAGAAAGTTAGGAATGGTAAATTGGAAAGGTGGAAAAATGGGAAAAAAGGCAAATTATTTTGAAAGTTGCATTAGTTGAATAATTGGGGTAAAATAAAAAAGCCGGGTGTTAGCCCGGCTTTAAATTTATTTCTTTCCGTAAGTATTTTCTAATTCTTCCAGATACGTTTCAAACTCATCAATTACATCTTCAAATCCTTCGCCAAAATAAGTTTCAGCATCTACTTTAGAGCCATCGGCAAATACAAAACGCATATCGAACCAATAATCAGTTTCTGTTACTGTTCTTTGGGTTTCGTGCCATGTTCCATCATACCAATATTCCTGATAGGTATAATCTTCTGAAACAGGGAAGGCTTCAACCAAGGCAATTATTGCATTATTGTCGGCATAGCGCAAACTTAAGCTTACATATTTATTAATTGCTACAACTTGTGCTGCCACAATTTGTTCTTCCTGAGTTTCCCAATCGTAGGTTTCATCAATTCGGTTCATTTCGTTTCCAAAATTCAATACATCAATGGAACCAACAATTTTTAGGTTCATAGCCTGAAAAGAGGCATTTCCGCTGTTAATTACTTTATGAATATCGGTGTTTGAGTAATCATAAGGTTCATCTTTACTAACTTCCACTTCTTCCCAATACCAATATCCACCTATTTCATACCAAGTTTCCTTGTAATAGGTAGTATTTGCTTCAATATTTTCTTTACTCCAGTTTCCAGCTGCATCTAACGTTAAGCGCAACAATATTTTAGTGGCATGTTTGAATGAAAATTCGGTAGCAAATGCAGCATTGTTAGTATTTGAGGCCATGGCATACCAAACCCATTCTCCAATTGTTAAGGTTGATTCAATGGAGGTGGGGTATCCATTGGTATTGTATTCTATATCAACCACAAATGACATTTTAGTATTGTCATCTACTTTTAACTCGGCAGTTACATTTTGAGGTAAATCACCAGTATAGTCATCAATTGGGTTAGGACCGGTGTATCCGGTATAAGAAACGGTATAGGTTGCATCATTAACTGTACCATCCTGAGTTGAGGGAAATTCGAATTTTATAATAGTTCCGGTATCGGAATAATCCCATGTTTCAGTTGCGGCATTCCAAGAATAAACGCCAACCAGTAAATCATACAATTCCTGGATGGTTTCTGGATCACCAACCGCCGGATTTACCTGAATGGATTTGAGCATTCCTTCCACTCCGGTTTCGCTGTAATTAGCAGAAGCAAAAACAGGAGCAAAGGCAATGGTTCTTGATAAAACAACCTTTTTATTCAAACCACTGTTTCCTTCAAAAGGATCGCTGGTTTCCATAAAAGTTACCATAGCTATATTGGCTTGTATGGCAGGTTCTTGTTCCATGTCTTGCATTTCATTAATCATTTCGATTCCTGAGGTTTCAATGCTTTGTTTGTTCTCTTCTACACTTTTTGTGCTGAATGTGTTGTCATCAGCAGGATCCTTCTCGGTACAGGACACAGCAAAAAATACTGTTCCAATAAATAGATAAAAAATTAGCTTTTTCATTTTCATACAATTTAGTTTAAGTTATAAATGGGCAATCGATTTTAAAAATTTGAACGGTTACAAAATTACAAAATTATTTGATTTGCGTTTTCTTCCGAACGTTCCTATTTGACGAACTGATGAATTAAATGGTTGCCTGGATTGTTTAATAAATGTTAAATTTTGTTGTAATAGTTCATCGATGCTGCCATTGGTGTTAATCATTAAAAAACCCTATTTGGTTATTAGAAACTGTTTTTATAGCTTTCGAAGTTTTTTAATTAAACACTTTTATAAACGAATTGTTCTTTCAATGAAGTATCTAAATAGCGTTATAACTGGAACCGGATGTTATATTCCTGAAGTTCGGGTAACCAATAAAGAATTTGCCCAACACCTTTTTTTTAATAAAGATGAATCATCCATTGAAACACTGGTTGAAGAGGTAATCCATAAATTTAAAGATATTACTGGAATTGAAGAGCGGCGCTACGCTAATGATGAGATGAACGCCTCCGATTTGGCGGCTAAAGCTGCGGAACTTGCTATTGCCAATGCCGGTATTGACCGTGAAACCATTGACCAAATAATTGTAGCCAATAATTTTGGCGATGTTGCTAAGGATACCATCCAAACTGATTTTCTTCCTAGTATCGCCTCACGGGTTAAAAATTTATTGGGAATCCAAAATCCATCCTGCATTCCTTACGATATTATTTTTGGGTGTCCGGGTTGGGTGCAAGGAATGATTCAAGCCGATTCATATATAAAGAGCGGATTAGCCAAGCGATGCCTGGTAATTGGCGCTGAAACCCTTTCACGGGTAATTGACAAACACGACCGCGACTGCATGATTTTTGCTGATGGCGCCGGTGCCACCATTGTGGAAGCAATTGAGTCCGACGAACGGAAGGGAATTCTATCAGTTTCCATGATGTCGCATACCAACCAAGAGACCTATTATTTATACCTAGGTAAATCGTATGCTCCTGAAACCGATCCAAAGGTTCGCTACATTAAAATGGATGGACGAAAAATATATGAATATTCGTTGACCCATGTACCGGCAGCTATGAAGGTAGCCTTAGACAAATCGGGCATACCAGCCGAACAAATAAAAAAGATTATCATCCACCAGGCCAACGAAAAAATGGACGAGGCTATTCTTATCCGTTTTATGCGTTTATGCAAATTACAAAAACCCATGTCGGAGATTATGCCCATGAGCATTCAGGAACTAGGAAACAGTTCTGTAGCTACCGTTCCTACGCTTTACGATATGATTCTAAAAGGCGAAGTTAAAGGGCACCTAATACACGAAAACGATATTATTATGTTTGCCTCGGTTGGTGCCGGAATGAACATTAATGCCATTGTTTATAAGCAGTAGTGTAGAGATTAGAAATTGGAGGTTAGAAGATGGAAGTCCGAAGTTGGAATTTGGAACAGCCCCAACGGGGCGAAAGAACATAGCCAAGGGCAGCGCCCTTGGTATAGCGGCAAAGCCGTAAGTGGTGCATCCACGTTAGTTGAAATGAAATGACAACGCCACATGCACCGCAAAATAGAGAAGTCAAAAGACCATAAAAAAGAGATTAGAAATTAGAGTTTAGCAACTAGTAACCAGAAGTACGAAGTTAGATGGAAAAATAAGGTTATTTGTTCCCTTCCAAAACCACGAATGAATAAGGAAGTCCCGCTTGTTCATCATCAAATACATCCTCATTGGAAACCACTTTCCACTCATTAGGTGAAACTTCCGGAAAAAAAGTGTCAGCCGGAAAGGTTTTGTGCATTTTGGTCAGGTACAATTTGTCGGCTATCGGAAAGAATTGTTTATAAATCATGGCTCCGCCAATAATGAAACTCTCCTGGTTTTCGGGGCATTTTTCCAAAGCTTCCGGGATGGAATAAACCGTTACAGCGCCATCAAAAACCTCGTTAGCAATATTGGTAATTACTATGTTGGTGCGGTTGGGTAGTGGCCGGTTGGGCAGCGAGAACCAGGTATTGCGTCCCATTACCACAGTACAACCTTTAGTAACCCGTTTAAAATACTTTAAATCGGCCGAAATGTGCGTTAACAATCGGTTTTCGAATCCAATGCCGTTATCCTCGGCAACTGCTACTATAATTGAAATTGTTTTCATTTTCTCTTTTATTCATTTGCTCATTAGCCCATCAGCTAATTGTTAATTGCTAATTGATAAATAGCATGACATCGTTTACAAAAAAATAGCATAACATCGTTTACTTTTTAATTTAACAAATGTAGCATAACATCGTTTACTTTTTAATGGTAAGAAAATAGCATAAGTTCGT
>JBAYKX010000077.1:0-22769 GCA_041664345.1 Salinivirgaceae bacterium | reverse complement strand
TCTCACTGAACGATATCGCTAATGCGTATCTGATCGCTTCTGGTTCGACTATCCTTTTCCGAATTAATTACTAAAATACAAAATCAGTAGTAATCGGCTCTTTTTTCTCCACAAACATACGAGGTCGCTCCGCTTAGTTCCCCCAGGGGGATACTTCCTCCGTAGCCGCATTTGCTACCAAACCTACTCCACTATAATTGCAATTCAATGGCATTATTCTGTTTATTTAACAAACTTAAAAACTGATTAATCGGAATTATGGCTCCGCCCTTGCGGTATTTGTTTTCCTGATTGTGGAAAGTTATGGCATTTCCATTAGCAAATATAGCTTTAGGACTGAAACTGTCCTCATTTATTTTATATTTCAACGTTAAAGAGTGTCCCATAAAATCAATGGAAGCTGTAAGTCCATCCATCGATTTAGGAATAACGGGGTCAAAAATTACATTTTCAAATTCAATTCGTATGCCAAGCAAGCGGGTAACAATCATGCTAACATAAATTCCCGGACCGCTGCTATAAACACGCCAACCGCCTTTTAACATTATGTTGCCTGTTTTTATTTCATCACAGCGTTCATCGGCTTCGTAGCGGCTTTTAAAGGTAACGTCGGAACTGCTATAATAGCAATTGGCCTGGCGGATATCCCCACAAGGGACAATATCGTTGTAACCAACCGGGATGGCTTGCCGAAGGGCTTCAATAAAAGAATCAGCATTACCAAGACGTGCCTGTGATTCGGCATAACGGATGTGTTCGTGTACATACATGAGGCCGATTTCACGCCCAAAAAAAGTGCTGCTTTCTGCCCGCTGGAAAATAGTTTGGATACCACCGTTGTATTTTAGGGGACGATCCATTAACCTGGCGCCATCGGGCCCTTTAAGGTGGTTGTTAATAATGCCTTGATGGAATTGCGCTTGTTCCGGGGTAAATATTTCACTGATGATGCCTCTGTTCATTGGCAGTATGCTGTATTGTATTCCAGTTTTGGTATCACTTGGGTGAAGCAACACACTGATACTTTTATCGGCTTCAACCAAGCCATAACCGGCCACAATTCCATCTTTAACCAGGTATTTGTTGAAATCGGATTTTATTTTTTCACAAATTTCGTTCATTTCATTGGCTTTTGCGGCATCGGTTTTCTCAAAAACCTTGCTGTATTGCCTGAAAGCTTGGTAATTCATTTCAACGGTCCAGGAGGAAATCATGCGTTCGGCCAGTTCCTTATTTACCGGTTGCAGGGAATCGTTCCAATCGCCACCGCCAAAAGGTACCAACGAAGTTCCCGGAATGAATGAACCAACAATCATTTGAATGAGCCGGTCAATGTGTTCGCTAATGGGTTTTACTTCAATATTTTTGTTACCGGTTTCATGGTAAAATGGCAATGTTTCATCAAGAATCAGAATGTCACCCGTAACTTTTATGTAGTCGCTCAAAGATATCATAACCCAATAAAAAACATCGCCATGAGAATCGTGGGCGCGGATATTTGAATAGCTATCGAACATCCACCACTGAGGCCAGCCACCATCGGGATTTTGATTTGAGAATATGGTGCATAATATTTGCTTGGCTTCCTTATATTTTTCCATGGTGAGCAACAAATCAATGGGTCCCTGCGACACATCGCGGGTTCCCCAGGCAGCACCGCTGAATTGTTCCAACCCGTATGGGGTCAAATAGTGAGTCAATGCATTCATGCCGTACCAAGGGAGAATTTCCTGTATGGCAGCCACATCCTTTGATGCACTTTTAAGTGATAAGTTTAAACTGAGGTTTTGCCAATTGGATAGTGCTGTTTGAGTTTCAGAAATCCAGTTTTGATCGATATTTTCAATTTTAGGGGAATTGATTTTGGTATTGACTTCACCAATAATACTCAGGCAAAAAGCGGTAGTTTCTTCTACTTTAATGGTAAATAAAGAACTGTCATTCACCGATGAATTGCCAAAATAGGGCATTTCATTGGAATGTGTGCTGTAATTGATGTGTGAACTATTTACCAAAAACCGGAATTGCGCCTTTGGAAATTTATCATGAATCATGCTTCCAACCTTGGGAGTGGCTATACTTTCATGCGAAACTTCACTTTTAGAAATATGCCAGTTGTTCAAGCCATCAAAATGGTGGGTAATGATAAGTTTTACTTTCTTGCCGCTCAAAACTTTAAAATCAAGGTGTACTACCGGAGCCGATTTGGAGGTCCAAGTTCGTACTTGAAAGCAATAATTCCCCAATTTATATATCCACCGGCAATGATTTAACCCCATCTCAAATGCTGATGGAACGCCTAATAGAAAGGGTTTACCATCAATTTCGATAAAAATTCGTTGTCCCGATTCGGTGGATAGGTTGAACTGGCTGGTGCAGACAGAAAGTAATACATTGAAATTGGTATTGCCTTGCGAAATATGGGAGTTAAAAACCCCAAAAGCAAACGATGTGGTGGAAACAATATCTTCGTTAGGTGCAAATCCGGCTTGGGCTTGCATAATATGCCCATGAGGACGATCGGCCATGACTTCTTTTGAGCGTAAAACCACATGGTTGTTTCGCTCGCAGAAAAACGACAACAACTCTCCGTTTTCCATTTCAATATGGCGCCTTTCTTTCCCAAAGAATTCATTCAATTCTTGGTTGTTCAAATCATCAACGGGTAGGAAGGGAGCGATATTGAAGATATTTTGGGTCGTGGTAACCGGTTTATCAAACTCCGGATGCAAAACCTCATTACCGAATTCATGAAAAAGGTTGAGTAGCTGTTTCAAATCATCTACTGAAGATGCTTTTGGGTGATTGGGCAGGTAGGTTGCTGCAAAGACCGTGGTATGTTTAGCTCCCGCACTTAATGTGAAGGGTTTTTCCTGCAATGCAACAATGGATGATTCGCCGGCATAATTTCCGCCCAAAGTATCGGAAAGTAAACCTTCGGGAATTCCGGTTTCCCGATAGGTTTTGCCATAAAACTGCATCCCATCGGTGCTTCCTGCTATTGCACGGTTTTTACATGCTAACATCAACCAAGAGTTACCAACCGATTCTTTCATGTTTTGCCGGCAATAAATAACTGAACCGAAGTTTTGGTCTTCAGCAACCAATCGTTCCAAATACTGACTTACATAATATTCGTTGGTTAATCCGTTGGTTATGGGTTTTAAGCCAACATCTTGCAAATAAATTAAATCGAGCTCAATATTATGGGCTGATGAATTCATAATATCAATACTCCATTGCCAGCTCAAGCTTTTGGGCGAAAGTTGCAGTATACAGGTATAATCAAGTCCGTCCCAATTGCCTTTGGAAATAAATGTATTATCCTTTATTTGGAAAACGCTGTTGCTTTCCGGGCCTAAAAGTTCTTTGTAGTCAATGTAATTTGACCTTTTCCTGATAAACAAGTTGGTTCCCGGTTTTGAAAAAGGGGTTGCCGATTTCAGGCTTATCCGGATTGGATCCACTTCGATATGTTTAATGGTGCCATTTTCGAGGAACTCGATGGAAAGGCCGGAAGAATTTTTGATTTTCATTTGTTTATAATTTTTAACCACGAATGACACTAATCCACGAGGTTTCGGGACAGGTTAACACGAATGGTTGATTATCAATTAATAACAATTTACACATTGCCAAAATTTGTAATTTTTGCCTTGTGTGTTTAATGCCAAACATGCATGTTTCATTTAGCTAATTTTGATATGTAAAGCCATTTCTGCTTTATGTTTATGCTGATATGCAATGGCAATCCTTTTTTCAATAATAATTATTTTAATTGCTTCACCATCTAGGATAGCAGCATGAATATTCTTTACGCTGGGACCTTCGAAAACCAGTTCGCCTACCAAATCGCGATCACCGTATAGGGTAATCTCAAGTTGGTCTTTCATCAATTCAACATGGAGCAAATCAGAAGTGCTGTGGAGTATCTTTAATCCGGGAGCAACTTCCATACTTATGGGAGTTAGGATGCTGTATAATGCGGGCACTAACATCGAATTCTGTGAATACGGAATAGCTATGGTTTCACCGGTTGAGGGATGGGTGTAATTGACCTGGCAACTTTGTTCCTCGTTGTAATAATTTGCCACAAAAAGTACAGCGGCATTATCGCCGGTAAAGCGTTCACGCACGGCTATGTATTGGTTATTGGAGGATGCTTGCCTTAGCTTGGCATCCGATGTATTTAATATGGCTTCATAAACCGGTATCTGTCCCTCGGTGTCGAATCCAATCCAGGCTCCAAGATGAGTGAGTGAGCCGCTACCCATTTTTTTTACAAATCCGCAAGCTGAACCACGGATGGTGCGGGCAATGATTTCGGCACCAGCGAGCGATTTTTCGGAAAATATGCTTTGCGGATTCGCGAATTTGATGTCTTTTAAGTCAAATACATCGAGCAATGGCGAATCGGTGTTTTCTATTCCCGATGGATGTATTGCTAGTGCATCGCGCAAGATGGTGCAAGGTTTTTGCGACATTTCGCGATCGGGGAGGTATGGAAAAGTTACCAGATTTCCGCCAGTCTTGGTATAATTAGCAAGGGTTTGCTGGTCGGTGGCATTCATTTCATCGGTGCTGAAAGCCCAGACTTGTTTGTAGTTTTTTAGGGTGTCGGCAGACGATTTCGTTAAGTCCACCATATCGTAGTCGATATTCAGAATCTGCAGCACTTTTAACAATCCATCGAAATAGGCAGGACGACGGATGGCGGAATAATTGAAAGTGAGTTTGCAAGCTTCCGATACAGGCCGTTCCAGTTCTGTGGCATAATAAGGTGGATAGAAAAGTACGCAGACTTCCGCCTTGCGTTTGGCATCCACAATAAGGCTTTCCGATGTTTTAATGATTTTGTTCATGCGCTTAACCAATGGGAAAGCACTGGTACGCTTGCCTTCGGGTGTGAGCGGGTTGAACCAGTAAAAGGTAGCACCCGAATAGCCGGTATGCCTATTGTTGCTGCCTTGCGAGAACATGTAATAATTCCATCCGGTAAGTCCATTGGCTATACTGGCTTTGTAGAAGAGTTCCATTTCGCGTGGATTGGTGACCACATGGTATTCGCGAGACCCACATTGGAATTCGGCGGCAAACAACGGCTTATTTCCTTGCATGGCATAAGTAATGTCGTTGATGATCCTATCGTCGTGCATGTTCCGGTACGACAGAAATTCGGGGATATGATCGACCCCAAAAATGATTTCGCTTTTATCGTCAAACAAATCTTCGTACATGGTAATGTTTACGGGGAATTCGTATCCACTTCCATAAATCCAGCCCGGAAGGTTGTGGTACAACGGAACGGTAACTCCCCTTTCCCGTGCCATTTTGGTAAGCATCCTGAGGTAATCGGCATAATAAGTCCGCCAGAACTGGTGCCATTCATAATCGCGGCCACGGTCGTGTTTTGATGCATAAGGGAGCTTTCCGTCAGGCGGAAGTTCCACATCGGCAAAGCCTTGGTAATGGGTTCCCCAAAGGTTGTTGATGGTATTAATGTTGGTAAATTTTTTCATTAAATAAGCAAGAAACATTTCTTTGGTGTTTTGGCAATAATCGGCTTGGTGTGCCAACCAAGGAAAAACCCCAATCTCGTTACATATTTGCATCATGATGATTGGGCCACCCGTTGAAAGTTGGCGTTGGCTGATGAATGGCATGATTTGATTGTACCAAAGCGTTACTTTTTCAAGATATTTTTGATTAAAAAGGCTGATACCATCGCTGGGGAAAATTTCGCCTTTGCTGTTGCGCATTTTGGCATTGGTCCCGTATTTTTCCATAAACCAGTCGGGCAATCCGGCACCACGGTATTCTGCCAAAATAAATGGGCCCGGTTTTACAATGCAATGCAATCCGCGCAATTGGCAGCATTCCAGCCATCCTTTCAGGTCGCGTTCGGGCAGCGATGTACCATCAAAATCAAAAATGCCCTCCACCGATTCGTGGAATGCCCAGGGAACATAAGTGCTCACGGTGGTTAAGCCGGCCTCTTTGGCGGCATCCAAGTGTAAATCCCATAACTCCCGTTTGATTCTAAAGTAGTGGATTTCACCTGAATTGAGGAACACTTTTTTATTGTCGAGGTAAAAGTTGTTTTCTTTGATATGGAATGTCATTTTTAAATGCTTTTAAAATATTTATAATTATCTCATTCATCAGGGTAACCACATTTAAGAACCGAAATTTGAATTTCCCATTTTCAGCGCATGGTTTCCTCAAAATTTCAATTAAATGGTAGTGCTTGCGCCGATTTTATACTGCAAATTCACATACCCCGGGTTGTGCTTCGACAAGCTCAGCAACCACCCGGGGCTATTCATATTAAATCCCTACGGGATTTTAAATGCGTTTGACTTGTCATATTACCATGATATTAGTGTTTTTTACTAATCTTTTAGTATTATCTCATTCATTTTTTTGTTCCAAATTCCGTTGTTTCAGTAGGTCTTTAATTTCGTGTGAACGCTTCTCAGTTAAGGAATATCGTAGGATGAAGAAAATTGAAAAGATGCTCAGCAATAAGGGCAATCCAATCTCAACCACCCGCATCATTAACAAGGTATATGGCGATTGTTGGGTGAGTTGCACCATTTCGGTTTCAATTAGGGCAAGTTCTTTATCCAGGATTTCTAAAGGTATCGTTGTGCTAATGTTTGCAAGCTTTTTGTCAACCTCTTCACTGTTTTGGATTAGTTCCCTATAATGCTCCCCACTTTTTTTCGATTCCAGCGATTTACCTTCCAAGTGCGCTAAAAGCTCAAATGAATTCATCCGTGCTTTTTCCAGTTTAGGTTCAAGAATCAATGGAATGGCTTCAGCAATAATGGTTTTAGTTAATGAATCGGTTGAAGAGACATCTATATTTGTCAATTTCTGATTCAGGTATTCCAATTTGATCCTTGTTGAATCGGTAGTTGCCATTACTTCAAAAAACTTACTTTTCCTCTGGCTAATGTATTTAGCTTCATTTTGATAATCTTTTTCCTGCTTTTTAGCCGATTCTTTTTCCAGGACGGTAAAATACAGTTTCGACTCATCAATCGCTTTTGTTACCTGTTCCTTTGTATTATCGAGCAAGGATGTGTTTGTTTTGGATAAATCCTGATTGCCCTGCCAGTATTGGATTTCACTCCTAAATTCCCGAACAGTTCCCTGTAAACTATCCACTTTTGTACCCTGAAACTGGTCAAACATGGTAAATACTATGAGTGCACCTCCAACTAAGCTGGCGAGTGCAGTTCCCAATTTCATAAACCACCAGAAGATGGCGTAAAAACTTCCTTCTGTGCGACGGCCTGATTTTAGTTCTTCTTCGTCACAAATATCGCCCACCATCGAAGCCCCCAGGGTAAAGAAAAATAGCATACCGGTAGAAAGGAGAATAGTTGGAATAATGAGCAGGTAAGGATATGCAGGGTTGTAGCAAACAATCTTGGAAAGTTGCGCCAGGCACATGAGCAAAATGGAAATAATAAGGGTATTGCGTTTGCCCAATTTTGGGCTTATCCAATTTAAGGGGAAAACGGCCAGTACCCCGGAGATGGCCCAGATAGAGCCTATAATTGCAGAAAGACTGCTACCTGCAACTATATCACCCCCACAAACATAATAAATAGCAATGTAATATGACCCAATCAGCTGGACAAAATTAAAACCCATGGCCAGTGTAAAGACAGTCAACGTCAACATTATAAAGTTTTTATTGGTAGTTGTAAGTTTCATATCTTCCCAGAAGGGTGTTTTTTGCTGCTTTGCAACTTTCACAAACCCCGGTTCACGCAATTTGAAAAACCACCAGAGAGAAAGTGGGATCAATATTACTGGAATGATTAAAGAGACATATCGCATACCATCGACCGCATTACCTCCCGGGCCTTTGAAAACTTCCATATTGGCTAGTGCGAAAAGCCAGGGCGTGCTCATCGCAAAAATGTTGCCTGTAAAACTCTTGGCACTGAAAAGACGTGTACGCGCATGGTAATCAGTGGTCATCTCCATACCGAGGGCACCGTGGGGTATCTCAAAAATATTAAAAGCTGTGTAAAATAACAGAAGGGTAAAAAGTATGTAAGAAAGCTGGAACCATTGAAAGCCCGATTCGGAAGGGAACCAGGCATGCACCATTTCGCCTTTGGGGATCCACCACATAACAACGAAAGTTATGGAAACAAAAAGCCCTCCTATCAAAATAAAAGGACGCCGACGTCCCCAACGGGACCTGGTATTATCAGAAAGGTGGCCGATAATGGGATCAGAAAAAGCATCCCACAAACGGGGGATAATCATAATAACCCCCAGCCAGAATGCACTAAGCCCCAAGCTTATATTGCCCATCAATCCGAAAGCGTTCCGGCAGTGTAATAGAGGGCAATTGAAATAATACCACCTGAGCCATAGGCAGCTAATTGCGAAAAATGGATTTTATCTTCTGTTTTTGTGCTTCGGTCAACTTTAATTTTTTCTTCCATGTAGAGTTGTTATTAGTAAAATATTAATATATCTGCGGGCATTTCTTTAACAGAAATTTCCTTTTCAGTAAAGTCATTTATTTCATTCCCGTTTACCGTCACTTTTTTCGGGGGTTTTGAACCGTTGAAGTTTTTGATTTTTATTCCGTTTTCAGGAAGTTTTACATTGCCCGAAATTGCGAAGCGATATCCGGCACCTTCTTTTTTGATGGAATAGGAAATCTCGCCGTAATAGGTTGGCAGATTTTCAACGGACATTCCCTGGGGTGTATCAATCCAATCCTGATAAAGTGCAGCTCCAAGAACTAGCGATTGGTCCAACTCATTTTCATACACAAATAGGGAACGGATGGCATTGATGAAATCGCTACCAACCCAGGTATGTGGCATATCGCCAATAAAACCCGGCGAACGGGAATCGTTCCAAACCACTTCGGCCCAGTGGTTCCATCCTTGCGGACGTTGATTGTTTAAGAAAAACTCAATCAATTCGTGGGCCCTTTCTGGTTGGTCCAAAATTATAAATGAACCAATCAACCGGTTTTCGTAAGGTGTGTAATTTACCCAATCTATTTTGTTGTCGCGCCTGTTTTTGAAAAATTCGTAATATCGGTCAAATGTATTGTAAACCTCTGGTTTTGGTAAGTTTTTTAGCTCGTTGCATGGGGTTAGGGCAATGGTGGTGGATGTGGCATCAAAATCGCCAAGCTCCACGCAACCGGGAATGTAGTTGATATTTCTGGTTTGCATGGCAAGCTGCAACGAGTTGTAAAGGTTTTCCTTAAACGTATCGCGAATCTTTGATATTCTTTCATAATTAGCGGTTTCGCCCAGTATTTTTTGAATCTCGGCGGCGTCTTTCAACCCTTTCATTGTAAAAAAGATATCCCAGTACGAGTGCATCGGTTTTGCCGAATATCCTTCGTGACTGATTGATTCCGTAACTAGGCCGTAGTAAGCACGAACGCTGTCGTTCCCGTTTTTAAAGTGGTCGGTGGAACGTTCGGCAATGAGCGATTCAATATAATCCACCGCTTTTAACACATTCGGGTTTTTTGATCGGAGGAAAGCGGTATCCTGTGTGAAGTTGAAATATTCGCGGATTAAGTAGATTAATTCGCCATGGCTGTCGTTTTCGGGAACCGGATCAGGCCCTCTGAAATCAACCACACAGGGAACTTTGCCATTTTCATATTGATGGGATGCATACCAATCGATAAAATCTTTTACTTCCTGAACGATACCTGATTTTAAAAGGGCTGAAGAAGTTAATGCGCCGTCGCGTATCCAGCTTCGTTCATACGAGCGGGAACCGGGTTGAATGCCCACTTTGTCGCGGTTAACCAATATGTATGCCAGGTTCGATTTATAGGTGTCAATAATACGGTCGGCCGATGGAGGTAAATTGAATTTGATATGGCTTGTTTTTGCTTTCCAGAATTCCGATGATTGGGCAAATTCAGCGGCAACATTTTCTGTACCCGGTTTTTGGTTACCCGATTCGTTGCCATAAAAGGGGACAGTAACATACAATACAGTGCTCTGGCTTGCATCAAGGTGCAACCTATACTTAACAGCACCGGTTGCCAAGCCATTTTTATCGGTAGTTGAGTGGGCCAAAGGCATTTTTTCTTGGCCGATAAGTTCCACCGGATTTCCTTCATCGGAATTGATGGCCCCAAATGAGTCGTACTTTTTTGGAACAATACTGTTTTATCATCAACAACCAAATAATTGCCATCGCCTTCGGTAATGGATTTGATTTTGCCTACACCTCCCGGATAATTCAGAAACTGGTAATAGGGATTCACTTGGTAAGGCCTGATTAGTAAGTAAAACTCAAAATCATTGGCCACATTCGAGCGATTTTTAAGTTTATACCGGATATTTAATTTTGAATTTTTATTTGCCTCACCAATGGCGGTAACACCGGTTTCCAATGTTAACTGGTTCAATTGCCAGGTAACGGTTGGCACAAAATCAAATTCCTTTTTAACCCCAAGTTCACCCATAGAATGAATTGAGGCGACATTACTCCAATTAAAAAGGGAATCGCCTATTTTTATCAGTGGTTCAATGGAGAAAAGGCCTTTATCAACTTCAACCATTCCATCCTCGTTAATTAGTGCTTCCTTGGTGTCGTTATTAACTCCGGTAATGGTCCAAAACGATGCCTGTTTTGAAAAATATCTGGGGTAATTCCCTTTCGGCGAATTGGAGGCGGTATAAATCAGAAAATCATTTTGTGTTAATGATTCTTTGGTACTTAAAAATTTGATTTCACGGATTCCAACAACGTTTGAACCACTGTTTTCAATAACATCTATCCTAACATAGTGAGCTTCAGCTTCGGGAAGCCTTATAAAACTGATATTGCTCTGGTTTGACTGAACAGTATAGGCTTTCTCCCAGGTTTTTGAATCTGCCGAAAGGAGTATATCAAAACTCTTGGCGGAATTATTTTCCAGCCAATTAATCTGCAAACCGCCGAATTCCCTGCGGGTTTTAAAATCAATAACCAAATGTTGATTAGTTGCTTCGGTGCTTTGCCAGTATGTTTCTGAGGAACCATCGGTTATAAAATCAGTTGAGTGATTTTTTGCAGATGAGGTAGCTGTGATTGTTGGCTGAGGATAAGTTGAGGTTTCCGCCGGAAGGGGTTCAAACTTGAAATTGTCGAGCCACACGGTTCCTTTTCCCCCAATAAACGATGCAATGGTAAATTCTATACGGTCAATTCGTTTTAAGTTCTGGTCGGTTGTTGGTCCCCAAGCAAAATTTATATGCCTTTTTTTGATGGTTACTTTTTTCCATTCCGTTGGAAAATCGTAGTTCCGGTTGCTTACCCACCATACGTTGTCGCCGGTTTTATCAATAAATTTTATCTCAAAATTATTGGCGGGCGATTCGGCCTTTACATAAAAAGTGAATTCATAGTTTTCCGGAAGGTCTATTGGGAAGAGTTTCTGAATTCCCCCATAACCCGTGCCTTTGGTGAAATCGTAATCGAATCGGATGGCATTTCCGGTTAAGCCTTTTTCGTTGGTCAAGTTTAGGCTAACTCCATCGGATTTGATGAAATTCCAGCCGGTTTTGTTCTCGAAATCATCGAGTGTTTTGGTTTGAGCCGAAATGATTGTTGTTTGAATTATGAGGGTTGCTATTGTGCTTATTTTTATAAAAAGTTTGTTCATTTTTATTGTTTTTATAGATGTCGGTAGTTAATTCAATATACGTTTTTCTTTATCTTCCCCCTCCGCCCCGAGTGCTCGGGGCACCTCCCCCAAGGGAGGACTAGCTCCGATTTAGATTTGCGAAGGACTGGTACAAATACTACAAGAACCATGCAACGGAGTAAGTTCTCCCCTTTGGGGAGATGGCCTTTAGGCCAGAGGGGGGATAGGTTATGTCTAATCCTAAATATCATTGTTTTGTGTTATGAATTTATCTACTGACCTCAGAAAAATTATTTCAAGTATTCAAAACCAAGTGTTTCCAACCCTTTTTGAATTATCGGATCTTTCATCACATATTTCCAAACCAGTCCGGTTCTGAAATTTTCAATCATTATCAACATCGGGCCTTGGTCGATACCAATAAAATCGGCATCAACCCACTTAGCGGTACTGTTAAACGAATCGTAATAGCCATATTTGCCCCATATTTTGCTACCATATTTAGCGTTCATCGATTTTATGGTTGGCAATACAATTTCAGGTGCAAAGGGCAACGACGACATGGATCCGTAAGGTGCGATGGTTCCATCCTCAGCAACAGTAAAATCCTTGCCACTGGTTCCTCTTCCGGCATAGCCCTCAAATTTTTTATTTCCGAAATTGTATTTGTCGCCGCGACCGTCACAGGCAGAAATTCCCCAGCAAAGTGAGTCATATCCGGTCCAACCCTTGGGGTTTTCAATGGCATATTCACGTTGAACATAAGTGGCACGGCGGGAATTTTCAAAGTAGTCAATCCCTTTTTCTTTCATGTATTTATCGCCCAATCCGCGAAAATCGATGAATGCATGGGGAAACTGATGGCCAAAAAATGGCGGAAAAGCTACATGCGAAAGACCTTTGTATGGAGTATTCCATTGGTAAGTGGCTAACCATGCATTGTAACTTTTTTCTGCGTTTTCCAATCCGGTACCGGCGGCTAAAACATATAGAAACAAGGCTTCGTTGTAACCGAACCAGCCAAAATCGAGCAACCCTTCCTCGGGCGACCATCCCATGGAAATGGTATTTGCATATTTACTGGATGATGGCAATACCATGAAACTCCAATCTATTTTGGATAGTAAAGCTGCTGAAAGCTGACGGATCTGTTTTTGAGCCTCATTGTCCAAGTTGTAGTAGTTCCGGGCAAATAGGAAACCCATCATCAATAATCCGGTATCAACGGATGATAGTTCGCATTTCCATTCGCGGGTACCGGAATTCATTCGCAAGAAATGGTAATAAAAGCCTTTGTACCCGGTGGCATTGGTATCGGCACTCTGAACCGAATTGGTGAAGAACCTGAGAATATCCAGGGTAATTTCTGCTGACTGTTCACGGGTTATCCATTTCCGCTCGGCACCTATGGCAAAGCATGGAATACCAAAACCGGTTGATGCAATACTGGCCGGGGCCCAAGCAGCGGCACGGTCTTTTACAATACCCTTTTCGGGATGGTGTTCATTTAAAAAGAACTGAAATGTTTTGTACTGAATGGAATCGAGCATGGCAACATCGTCGGTGGTTGCCGGATAGTTTACTTTGCCAAATGATTTATAGGCTGTTTGCTTTGGCTGTTCGCACCCTGGAGTGCTAATAAGTATTGCCAGCAAAAGTACTAAGCTCATTTTTATCGGATTTTTCATTTTTCGGTCTGTTTTAAATTTGGTTCGTGTATGGATTTCAATCAATTTTTACGGGTTCTGTTTTTGCTGAAATCCCTTTTTCATTCAATGCTTCAATACTGAAGTAATAGGTTGTACCAATGTCCATCCCACGAAAGTTATACTGGCTTTCGCCATTAACAGTAATGCAGCTATAGAGTTTATTAGGGGCCACCCCAAAAAATATTTGGTAGCTATATGCTCCTTTAACCGGGTTCCATTTAATTTGGGCGTTTCGGGGGTCATCCTTTTGCCTATCCACAGTGAATTGCTCTACCTTTTCAGGGATGGCTTGAGCAAGGTCGGTTCCAAATACCCGCAAATCGGCTATGGCAAAAAGGCCGGTAGCATTATGAATGTTTATAAGTTTAATAAACCGGAATTCAGCCGGGCTTGAAAGTTCAACGTAATCATGTGGAATGTCTTTATCGTTATAGCTTTTATCAACCAACAAATCCCAATTAACTTCATCGTTTGAACCCAATAGTTGATACTGGTGATATAAATCCATGGCTTTGTTGTGTTGGTTGGTTTTATGGTCGGCATAGTTGATTTGAAATGCCCATATTTGTTTCTTGCTGCCTAAATCAACCTTGAGCCATTCACCCGTTTTTTCGGAATTTGCGCTCCAATAAGTGCTAATATCTTCATCAAAAGCTTTGGCTGCATTATGCTCCCCATCTCTGGATGAGGCTGTGGCCTGTTTATTGGCCGAAAGCAGCATCCAACCGGTAAACCCGCTGGTAAGCTGATTTTTTTTTTGCGTAGGTAATTTACAAGGATAGTCGCCATAAGAGGTATTCACATACATAACCCCATCATCGTCGAAACCAGCCGGGTAAAGCCCAATCCGCCGTTCAAATTTGTGTTTAACCGAAATCATGCACGTTCCCGTATGCCAATAGTTTCCGTAGGTATCGGCAAAGGTGTTGCCATGCCCGCACCCTTTTATAAAACCGCCCGGTTTATAGGCAACCGGATTGTGTTTTTGGTAGGTAAACGGCCCCATCGGGTTATCCGATACATAAGTTCCATCGGCATAAACCTTGAATTCAGTGCCGGGAGCAGCATACTGTAAATAGTAAGTGTTGTTGAATTTGTTCATCCAGGCGCCCTCAATAAAGTTTCCCCAAGGGGCTGCCGGGTCATCGTTGTTCATCCCAAAGCGTTCCCAGCCATGTATGGCAGGGTTTAGGGCAATAACTTCCTTAACACTGCCCACGGCTTTTTGTTTGGTAATTAAATCGGTGGCTTGGTAAATTTCCTGATAAATAGATTGGTCTCCTTTCGGGAGAAAGGTACGTTTATCGAGCTCAACACCTTTTAAAGGCAAAGTGCCGCTGGAGCCATAGTAGAGATATGTACGTTTATCATCGTCCACAAATATCCCAGGATCCCAAGCCGGCAAGCGGGTTGAATCAACCGAATGCTGCCATCGGCCCAGTTTTGGGTTGGTACTGAACCATACCGGTAAACTTTCATAGGTAGAACCCATGTAAAACAGGGTATCGCCTTCAACCCAAGCGGCAGGTGCGCATTGGTCGTCGTCGGCAGGAAGGCGCTGAAACCCGGAATAAACAAAATGCCATTCACCTAAATCGGTCGACCAATAAAAACCAGACTGGTTGGTGGCAAACAGGTAATATTCACCTTTGAAGGTAACAATTACGGGGTCGGCGGTTGAGCGGAACCCTTCTGTGGCTGAATTTTCATCGAATACGGCAAAATTGTAATCAATATTTATGAGGTTGCAATAAGTAAGGTTTTTTGAATTTGGATCGAACCAAGGTGTTTTGTATTTGAGGTTGATTTGGGCGAATGCCAAAACCCCGGTTATTGAAAATGCAATAACCAAAAGCTCTTTTTTGAATTTAAATATGTATTTGAAAGCAACCATTAATACATTTTTAGTAGGTAAATCCTAGCTTTGTTAATCCATTTTGAACCTCGGTATTTCCCATAAAAAGATTCCATAATAAGGCACTCCGATAATTTTCAATCATGCAAATTTCTGGACCTTGATCAATGGCAAGGTATGATCGGGCCCACCAATTATTAGTAACATCAAAGGAATCGTAGAACCCATATTCACCCCATAATTTGTCGCCCAATACATAATAGAAAAACTGTAAGGCATCCAATGATTCTTCGGGTGTGTATGCAATTGAAGAAATTGCTGCAGTAGGCGCAATTACCCCTTTATCGTTGTTTGGTTCGCAAGCGGCATATCCATTGGGAATATCGCAAGCGGTTAATCCCCAGCAATCGGCGCTGTAACTAACATATTTTTTGGGATTGCTTTTGCAATGCTCAAAATTGATTGAACTATGAGCTACATTTTGTTCCCAATAATTGGCATACTGGTCCTGTAGGTTTCTGGGGTCTAATCCCAAAAAGGAGTAATGAGCCCAGAACAATGGGCCGCCGTAATCCCAACTGAGCGGTAAGGTAATTCCGTAAAACGATTTGCCGTTTTTCATGGGGAAAGCCCCATTACGTGCCCAGCCGTTGGTATAGACTTCCTTTGGAATTCCGAATGTTGGCGAGCTGGCTGCCATCACATAAACAATGAGGCATTCGCTCCAGCCCTGTATTTGCATGTTCATATCCCAACCGTAATTAGGCGACCAATGCCAATACAGCACATTTTGTGTACCTCGGCGGAACCAGCTCCATTCCACATTTTCCCACAATTGGGTAATGGAATCGCATAATTGCTGTTCCTGAGTAGAACCGTTTTTGAAATATTCACGCACGGTTAACAGCCCTTGCATGAGGTAGGAAGTTTCCACTAAATCGGCTCCGTTATCTTTGGTGCTAAATGGAATAACTTTTCCGGTGGAACCGTTCAACCAATGGGGAAAAGCTCCATGAAATTTGTCGGTTTGGGGGTTGTTCAAAAAAGTCACAATTTTATCAAGCCGTTCGTACCCTTCCTGGCGAGTTATAAAACCACGTTCCAGTCCAACCAGTATGGCCATAAGCCCAAATCCGCTGCCACCGGAAGTCACCACATCGCCGGAACCGGTTCGTTCCCGCGCAAGACCGCTAACCGGATGGCCATAATCCCAAAAGAATTTGAAAGTTTGCTTTTGGATTAGGGTAAGCAATTCATCATCTGAAATTATTGAGAATTTTGGAGTGGAATCAGCAGTGGTATAAAAATAATTGGAGAAACCGGAAAAGGTAAATCCATCTTGTGAGGTAAGACTATTTGAAATATTAAAGGTATATTTTTTAAAACCAGTCAATTCGCTGGTAACTATGGTTGTCAATTGTTTGTTTTCATCAGAAAGTGAATAGCTTAAACCAGTTACACCGGATAAAGAAATACTATTTTGATAGGTTGAAGGGTTTAATGGAGCTGAGAATTGTATAGTAATAGTGTCGTTTTGACGGCTAATATTTTGCAATATGTTTGGTTTTTGAAAATTATAGCCATTTAGAGTTATGGTTTGAATTTCTAAAATTCCAATTTCAGTAATCAGTGTATAGTTTATACCAGGAAAAGTTTCACCCAATGAACCTTTAATTCCTGAAAGAATTTGAATAGTATAGGTAGTTTGATAATTAAGGTCTTGTAAAGGTTGCAACCGAATGGTTGTGTTATTTTCTTCAAATTTGAATAAACAAAGAGTAGGTTCGTTCATCTGGTTAATTAGAACGATATTTAGTTTAGCTGAATTAGTGTCAATGGGGCTATTGAATTCTATTGTAAACTCAGAAGTAACAAGAATATTAGTATTGTTTTCAGTTGAGCTCAAAGGAATTGAGTTTGCTTTTACTTGCGATAGTTGCAGCGTTCCTGCATTTGGGTTATTAGGGTCATTATCGTTACATGAACTAAATCCTGCGATAATTAAAAAAAAAGAAATAAGATAGGTAAGAATATTTTTCACTGTATTATGATTTTAAAGTTTAAAAAAGGGAGGGTTCAGGAATTGAACCCTCCCCAAGAATATGTCAAAAATAACAATTATGGTTTTTCAGAATTGTACATTAACAAAATTTCAGCTTGAGTAATAGCTTTATGGAAAATACGTACATCGTCAAGTTGACCTTTGAAATGATTAGCACCTGGTAAAGTATAACCACCCCATGGTTCGTTAGCCCACATGGTTCCAGCCCTTGATTGTACAAAACCAAAAGCCAATTCGTTTTTCACGTCAGGTTCAATACCAGCATATTTTAAGCCAACAGAGGTTGCTACTAGCTCGGGTACTCCCAGATCGTTTGCAAAAAGGTCATGATCTTGACTTTTAACAAGTTCCCCGTTCAGATAAAAGCTTCTTTCTCGTGTTGTATTGTTATATACGTAGATGAAATGAGCCCATTGATCTTTTAGTAGAGCATCTATAGTTGCATTTTCTTTGGAAAAAGTTGTTCCTACATATCCTCCATTGTCTTTGGTTTTACCATCTCCATTATAAACAAGATCACCACCCGTAGCGCTTGTTCCATCACCTAAATCAAATTGGACAGGCATTTTGAACTCTTTAAAATTGCCATTCATTTCAAATTGAAAGCCAAAAAAAGCTCCCAATCCGATTATAAAATGTCCATGTCCAGCTTCAGTCGCTTTAACCCAGAAACTTAAGCTAAAGTCTTGGGTATTTATTAGAAGATCGCCATTGGCATATTCAATAATACTGGTAGTACCGTTGAATTCGGCAGCTTTACCTGCTGATGTTTTGCGACCAGCTGTGTAAGCAACTTCAATTTCTGCACTTGGAACATAACTACCTACCTGATCGTTAGCGTTATCCTCAAAAGTCCAATGGGCTACCATTCCTGAAGGAGCAAAAAAACCATCGGTTGAAAAAGTTCTGACTACTGCTGTTGTCAGTATTTCACCTTCGGTTGATTTTAAACCAGATGCAAATTTTAATTCATGTAATGCACCACTGGCAAGAGTTTCGGTTGGAACAATTGTGATTGTTGCGCCAGAAACAGTTATGGTAGTTGCAATAGCGGAATCGTCATAGTCGCGTTTTAATGTTATGTTTGCAGCAGTTGCTGTGGTGGCATCGACGTTGGTTGAGAATGTAGCCACAATAGTAGGTTCAACCGCTACATTATTTGGAGCTGTTGATCCATTTAGGTCAATATCACCAGCCACCAAAGTTGATAAAGTTAACGCTGTTGGGGCATCATCTTCGGAGCAACTGTTCATTGTTAATGTAATACCCACTGTCAAAAACAGTGCACAAAGAAAGAAAATTTGTTTTTTCATAATTCTTAAGTTTTAGTTAATAATTGATTGTATTTGAATTGTTATTATTCCCATAAAGGGTTTTGTGTTAACATTCCTTGTGATAAGTCAATTTCGGATTGCGGAATGGGAAAAAGTTCATTTTTGCCAGGTGCAAAACCTAATGGACCTAATACTTCATCTGCTTTTCCAGTACGTACCAAGTCCCAAAACCGGTGACCCTCTAAAGCCAATTCATGTCTGCGTTCGGTAAAGATTATTTCGCGTAAAGCTGTTTTGTCAGTAGTAGTAATGTCTAATAAAATGGAAGCATTCCCTTCGCGGGCACGCTCTCTGACTTTATTCAAGTGGTTTAATGCTTGATCAGGCTTATCGTTTTCGTTTAAACATTCGGCAGCCATCAGCAAAACTTCGGCATATCGTATTAATCTTCGATTATGGCCAAATTGGGTGGGCACAGTATTACCAGGTGTCCATACTTTTCGGTTATAACATTCGGTTTCAATAAGGTTACCTTCATCGTCTTTTGTTTCATCGGGGGTTTGGCTATATCCGGCTATGGTAACTCCATCTAATACATCGCCCAAATCAATTATGGTTCCCTTTAATCTTGGGTCGTTGGGTTCAAACGAGTTCCTTAAGTCTATGGTTGGCCTGTTAAAGCCCCAACCACGGTTTGGAGTACCCCGTACCCCTTGCACATTGGCATATTGGTCACCCGATTCGGCTTCAACACCTTCGGCCCCAATTTCAAATACCGATTCAATTCCATGTTCCCCGTTTACACCATTGGCATCAGTAAATACAGGTTCCAACCCATATTCTAACGATTCAACTACTTCCATTGAATATATTTCGGCATTTACAAAATCACCCCTAAACAGGTACATTTTAGCCAATAACGAATTTGCCGCCCCTTTTGTAGCACGCCCTAGTTCAGCTGCGGCCACTTCACTTTTTTCTGGTAGGTTTTGTATGGCAAAAAGTAAATCACTTTCAATAAAAGTAAATACAGCTTCTTTTGTTGCACGTTCCATAACCAATGCTGGGGTTGTACTGGTTACAATCGGTACGCCTCCCCAAGCACGCACCAAATCGAAATAATATAGGGCACGTAAAAAACTGGCTTCACCCAAATAGGTATTTTTAAGGTTTGCGTCCATTTCAATAGATGGAACTTTCTCCAAAACTACATTGGTACGTTTAACACCTTCGTATAAAGTGGCCCACCAGCTTCCCAAATATTCGCCAGTTACCGTAAAAGTGAAATTATCGTATGGATTTACCCCAGATGCAGCATCGCCCGGATTGCTGCCTTTACGGCCATCATCCGACATAATATCGGTTAATGGGAATAGGCCACAGTGATAGGCATTGTTTCGCAAGGTTGCATAACATGCATTGGTTGCTAACAAAGCATCAGAGGCCGTAACTGGGAATGTGGTTTGGGTGAGCTTTCCTTGCGGATTTTTTTCAAGAAAATCCTCGCATCCTGAAATGGTTGCAGAAAGTAGAATAATTCCAACCACAAAGTATTTAAAAAGGTTTTTCATAATTATTAAAATGTTAAATTAATACCAAATGAATAAATGGCGCAAACGGGATAAACACCCTTGTCAATGGAGTTTTCCAAAACATTGGAGCTTGCAATTTCGGGAGTGTACCCTGTAAATTTTGTCCAAGTATGTATGTTATCGCCTTTTGCATAAACCCGCAGTTTATCAATTTTTATTTTCGAACTCCAGGAACTAGGTAAGGTATAACCAATAACCAAATTACGCACACGAATAAACGATCCATCTTGTATGTATTTGTCCGATGGTTCATAATTATAACCACCCCACGATGGTGCCGGTTCAGAATTTGAGGTACCAGGACCTGTCCAAGCATCCAACACATGGTTTTCAAAATTGTACTTGTCAGGACGGACTATCTCTTTTGAATTGAATATTTTATTTCCGGTTTGACCTTGAATATTCATGGAAAAATCGAAGTCTTTGTATTCCAAATCAAAGTTAAGCCCAAAAATAAGTGTTGGAATTGGAGAACCGAGGTTTGTTCTATCCAATCCATTAATAACTCCATCGTTATTTATATCAACTCGGCGTAAAGATCCCACAGTGGCAAGACCGTCGTGAGGATAAGCCGCTAATTCATCGGCGGTTTGAAACAAACCATCGGTTTTGTAACCATAAAAAGAACCTATTGGCAATCCTTTGCGGGTTTGGGTAAGAAATCCTTTAAAATCGGCACCCCATAATAGTGAATCAACGCCACTATTTCCGCCTACGCTCAATACCTCGTTGTGTACGGTGGTGGCAAGTACCCCAAAACCATACTTTAAATCGCCCAATTGGTCGCGCCAACTTATGTTTGCTTCAAAGCCCCGGTTTAAAACACTCCCAGCATTGTAGCGCACTTTTTGTCCTTGCCCATTGCCAACATGGCCGGGTGTTGACAGTTCAACCAGTATTTCATCAGTTACCCTATTATAATAATCGAACTCGCCATTAAGTTTTCCATTTAACACGCCAACTTCTAACCCAATATCGGTTTGGGTGGTAGTTTCCCAGGTTAAATCGGGGTTACCATTTTTGGCGTAGGATACTCCCGGAAAGGAGGCATCATTTTTACCAAATACTGCAATTAGTGGTTGAGTTAAGGAGAACCGGTAGGAATAGGCTATTTTCTCGTTACCTATTTTCCCCCAACTGGCCCGTAGTTTTAAATTCGAGAGCCATTCGGATCCGATTAGGAACTCTTCTTGCGAAACATTCCACCCTGCTGCAAATGATGGGAAGTAACTATATCGGTTTTCTTTTTCAAATTTTGAAGAACCATCTCTTCGGAAAGTCGCTGTAAGTATATATTTTCTATCGTAAGTATAATTTGCCCTGAACAAATACGAAATCATAGAATAATTCTTGTCTACATCAACTTCATTTTTAAAGTCATTTATATTCAACTTAGCTGATGTGATATTGGGGTATTCAAGATACCAAAAGTCTTCACCATTGCGTAAAATGTTCTCGCCTGAAATCTTGGTTTTTTCAGAACTTGAATTTTGCATGGTATAACCTATAACCGCATTCAGGGAATGTTTTTCAAAATCACGGTTATAATTCAAGGTATTTTCCCAAAGCCAAGTAAAATTTTCGGTTGATTCTTTTGATATGTCGTTGCCTGGGTTACTTTGCATTGATTGTGTTCCATCATAATATAAAATATTAAAAGCTGGGGTATAGTTGGTTGCTTTGTTTAATTGCCCGTCTATCCCAAAACTTGTTTTGAAGGTGAATGCGTTCAAAAATTGGGCTTCTGTATATAGGTTTCCTACGGCCCGTATCCCTTTATTAAAACTGTTTGAGTTTGACAAATCAGCTAATGGGTTTCCTACTCCAATAACTCCTGCATAACTACCATCGGCCCGGTATGGCTCAACTACTGGACTTGCACGGTACACTTGGTAAGTAACATCGGGAGCATTTTGTTGATTGTAGGGCGAAAACGTTAAGTTATTCCCTGCTTTTATAAAATCAGTTAGCTGATAGGAGTTATTTACCTTGAATGAGAAGCGTTCGTAGCTCGACTTATCCACAATACCTTCTTGCTTGAAGTAACCCAGTCCAAGATAGTATTGCATTTTTTCAGTACTTCCTGATGCCGATAGCTGATGGTTTGAAATTGGAGCGGAGTGAAATACCAAATCCTGCCAATCGGTATTGGGAACAACATCTACATTATTATAACTGCCATTTTGAATCTGATTTGAAACGATTGCATATTCCCTACCAGATAGCAGGTCAATTTTTTTTGCTAGATTTTGTATCCCATATTCACCCGAATAGTTAAAAGTAGCTTTACCTTTATTGCCGCTTCCTGTTTTGGTAGAAACCAAAATTACTCCATTCGATCCTCGTGAACCATATATAGCTGTTGCTGATGCATCTTTTAGTACCTCCATTGATGAAATATCAGATGAATTAAGAAATGAAATATCATCAAGTATAACCCCATCAACTACATATATAGGTGATGAATTATTGAAAGTACCCACCCCACGAATCCGTACTATGGGAACAGCACCTGGCGCTCCTGATGTGCTGGTTACTTGAACTCCACTTACTTTGCCTTGCAAACTTTGTTCCGGATTCAGTGAAGTGATTTTTACCAAATCCTTTGCTTTTACTGAACCTACAGC
>JBAYKX010000076.1:0-23185 GCA_041664345.1 Salinivirgaceae bacterium | reverse complement strand
GTTAATTAGCACAGCCTCCATTTTCTACTAAGGTTTAGTAATGAAAATAAGGTTTCTCTATGAAATGATATATTTTATTAATCATTTTACTATTTTTTATCTTCATAATATACTTATAATTTGCTACTTAACCTTCTTTAGCTTGACGGCTATGCCCCATTGGGGGACACTAGCGCTGATTTGAGTTTACAGTTATATTTGAAAAATTTCACTTAACTAAATAAATGTATCCTTTTTTGGTTTCCGTTGAATGGTCGTAAAATTCCACACTCACTAAATAAAAGTAAGTGCCTGGGTTTAACCATTTTTGGTGGTAAAACCCATCCCATCCTTCTTCAATATTGGTTGAATTATACACCATAGTACCCGATTCGTCAAATATTTTGAATTCAAGCAGTTTTTGAATTCCCCACCCTTTAACAAAAACCCGGTCATTCAACTCATCACCATTTGGTGAAAATGCCGTAGGTAAATCAACAGAATACTTAATATCTACC
The DNA here is from genome assembly GCA_041664345.1 of Salinivirgaceae bacterium. Taxonomy (GTDB): domain Bacteria; phylum Bacteroidota; class Bacteroidia; order Bacteroidales; family SZUA-534; genus GWE2-40-63. Next base: position 22,688 of record JBAYKX010000076.1, on the reverse strand, counting down.
GAAATATAAATGGAATCCTTAACCAAAAAACATTCATTTTCATCAGTGGCAAAAAAGTAATAAAACGTTGATTCCAAAGGAGTACCAATTGTTGAATTGCAGGTGCTGCAATCGAGATAAGTTGCTGGTTCCCAATAAAAGGAAGCACCATTTATCTCCTCAGTTTCCAATAATACTTCCTCTCCTATTATTACGGAAACGGTATCGTTATTCAAAATAGTAACTACCGGTTTTTGTTGCACATTTACTAGTACTGAATCGTAATTGATGCAGGTGTTTGAATCTTTTACTTGCAAATAATAGACAATACTTACCGGTGGAAAAACAGCTATTCCGGGAACTGAATCGTTGACAATAAAACTATTAGGCCACCAGGAATATTGCACCCCACCACTAGCAGTTATTCCAGCGGTATCGTCGCGGCACAGCAATACTTCATCAATTAACCCAATTACAGGAAGAGGAAAAATGGTAACATTCTTTTGAAGGGAATCAATACAGCCAACCGTGCTGGTTGTTTTCAATATAACGGGTTGTTCTCCTGCATCGGAAAAAGTATAGATAAATTTTGCTGATTCGCTTACCAATCCATTGTTGATATACCATTTCAGCTTGGAGCCACCAATAGAACTATCTTCAAATTCAATGGCCTTTGGAACACAACCGGAGCTGTCAGAAATGGAAAAATCTGATTTTAAAAACGGTACGTAAACGGAATCGGAAATTATTTTGTCGCAGGTGCCAAATTGGTCCGATTCCAAATACAAAGAAACATAATACTTCCTAAATTTAGCTAAATACAAAAGAATTGAATCGTTGGTGCTTGAATTTCCATTATCGATTACCCAGTTAAAATAGTCAATATTTAAAGTATCCTGTTTTTTGATATAAATAGAAGAATTAATGCACCCCGAATCGGGAGCTACAATGGTTGCATACGGTCCACCCACATTAACAAAATTGTCTTTTATCTCAATATCCGTGCACCCGGAACTGTTTTTAATGGAATGCGCTACCGTAAACGATCCCGGAATTAGATAACTATGAATGGGATTTACTCCATATTCAAGGGGTGAGTTGTCGCCAAAATCCCAAGTCCACTGAATAATATTATCTCCTTGCGAATTATCAGCAAATTCAAATAAAGCTGGATAGCAGTTGCTTATAGTAGATGTCGTCTCAAAGTCAGATTGTGGAATTGGGCTAACATAAATAAAATTTGGAACCGTAACCGTGGAATCACATCCGTTTGAGTTAATAATAAAAAGGGTAATGTTATAATAACCTGTATCAACGTAATAATGTGAGGGTGCAAACTCTTCCGACCCGGTTCCATCTCCAAAGTCCCAGGTGCACTGAATGAGGGTGTCTGATGTTTGGTTTATAAAATGCAACGTGTCACCCAAACAGGTTTTATTTGACAACACCGTGAATATTGGAATGGGGGTATCAAAAACAATCAGTGAATTGTTAATTGCCGTGTCTTTGCATCCCAACGAATCGGTTACAACCAAAGTTACTTGAATACTATCCCCGATAGAGTAGGTATGGATAGGATTTTTCACCGTTGCCTGATTCCCATCTCCAAAAGTCCAATTCCAATTAGCTATTGCCGTATCCGATGTTGATTGATCAGTAAAGGCAACCAATAAAGGGAAACAGCCTGAAGTAGTATCCATTTTAAAAGCGGCATTGGGTTTTGTTATCTGAATACTTTTTGAAATAGTATCGAAGCAACTTTTACTATCGCGAATAATCAAACTTACATTATAAGTTCCCTTCGATGAGTATTTGTGCTTTACGCTTTCGGTAGTTATTATTTTTGGTGAAGAATCGCCAAAGTCCCATAGATAGTATCCGGCTTTTTTATTGTATTCAAAAAAGGCTATATCTTCTGATTTAGATGGATCAAAAGTAATCGAATTATTTACACAACTCAATTCCGAACTCATTTCAAAATCGGCAATTGGCTCCGATACCTTAATATAGTTTGCAAGAAGCAGTTGGCAACTGTTTTCAATAGTATCGGTAGCTACTTCAACCCGATAAACACCTGTATTTTGGTACACATGATTAACAAAAACCGACCCTGTTCCAATAGTTGTATCCAGGGTGTTATCGCCAAAATTCCAAATTAACGTATCAGTTCCTTGAATAATGCTATTAAATTGGACATCAAGTGGGTTACTGCATGAAAAATAGCTTTCAAAATATCCGGCAGGTGGAAGAATTTCAATTATGTTTTCAACCGTTTTTTCTGACCCTTTGCATTGGTTATAATATACCGTTAACGAAACTGTCTTTTTTCCGGTTCCTAAAAACCGATGAAAGGGGTGGGCTTGGTTCGATTCCGACCCATCGCCAAAATCCCATACCCAATTATTGATAAGGGATGCATCAGTTGATAAATCAATAAATTCAACAATGGCTGAACCACAAACTACCGTATCGCCAACCATCGTGAAGTCAGCTATTTGCGGAGTTCCCACATAAACTTTTGCTTCAAATATGTTTTCACAACCCGATTGATTGGTAATAGTTAGTGTTACATTAAATGTACCAGGTGTATTATAGATATGTTCCGGCTTTTCTATTGTTGAAGTAGTGCCATCTCCAAAATCCCATAATCGGGTAGTCAACGGATTGTTCACATCAAAAGTCTTACTGCTGTCAATAAAGTTTACGGTTAGCGGGGCGCATCCACTCATTTTATCTTTATAAATGTCGTTATTGTTTGGTGTAAAATAAACAACCGGCAACCAAACATGTATATTACTATCAATATGAAACTCGTCACTGCATCCAAATTCACTGGCAACAATTAACGTATCCGAAATATAAACCGATTTGGTACTGTCCAATAAAAGCGATTCATTATAGGTAATTAGTGGGTTTTGAACATGGGAAACGGTTCCGTCTCCAAATTTCCAGTTCCAGATAGCGGCATTTACCGATTGATCGGAATAGGTAACTTCAAAGGGCAATTGACAGCTGTAATGTAGGTTTGCGGTAAAATTAGCTTTTATGGAGTCCACCAAAACCTCCTTATAAACCGTATCGAAACATATTGAATTGAATGAAGCAATGTATGAAATTGTAAACCGTCCCGATTGTGAATAACTCTTTATTGGACTGAAACTATTGCTGCTGGTACCGTCGCCAAAATCCCATAGCGATGTGGTTGAACCCAACGTATTGTTTGTTATATTCAAATTCTGATTCCGGCATAAGATGTCGGGATTGATTTCAATGTCAGTGGTAAACTTTTGCAATTGAATCAGGTTTGTTTTATTCAAAGAATCTTTACATCCAATGTTATTCGTTGCTACAAGTTTTACCGAATATTGACCGTACCCGGAATAAACATGTTTTGGGTTCCGTTCCACACCGGTAGTACCAACACCAAAATCCCATATAAACGACATGGGTTCAATGCCAACTGTTGAATTGGCAAACGTCACTTCTTGTTCCAATAAACAGCTTACATTGGGTGATGCTGCAAATGCAACGGCAGGAATGGGTTGCGCCGTTATTAGATTGTTCTTGGTTTTTGAATGCGAGCAATTGTTAGAGTCTTCAATAAAAAGGGTAACACTGTATGTATTGCTTTTTGTGTAAGTGTGATCCACCGTGTCACCATAACCATATAAACCATCGCCAAAATCCCATACCCGGTTTTTAATTCCGGCATCACCGCTTACTGTTGAACTTTTAAAAGTTACCGCTAAAGGCGTACAGCCAATATTCGACGACAAAACTGCAAAATCGGCTGTGGGGTTATTAAAAACCTGAATGTAATTGGTTTTTATCAAGGTGTCAGCATCAATTCCATTGCTGGCAATCAAGGTTACAGTATAAGTTCCCGGCAAATTATATAAAGCCGTAGGGTTTGCTACCGTTGAAAAAGTATTATTTCCAAAATTCCAGTTATAAGTAAGGTTCCCCTCTCCGCCCGAAGAATTGTGAAAAATTGCCACCAGCGATTTGCAATCGGTGGTATCGTCGGCATAAAAACTAGCATTTACCTGACTAAACAATGCCGATGCATTAAAACAGATTGCCAAATAAAGAGATGCTAATATTTTAAAAGTGAAATTCATTTTTAGTAAAAATTACAGGGTGTTTTGTGTTCATTTAACTTTGATAAAAACCCATTATATACAACAGTCAATTCCAATGTTTGCCATTGCTGTGGCAAGTTGTTGGCATTAAAAACCGGGGTTGAATACGCTAAATGGAAGTTGAACCGGTTGTATTTAAAACCTACTTGTCCAATTAAATGGGTTGGCCGATGGTTGTTCTTTATTTTTATAAAAGCACCAACTGAAAATGAATGAACCAAAAAATTAATAAAATTTGGGTCCAGTGAATAACTGGCTCCGCCCACCCATTCAAATTCATCGTCATAGAACAATGCATAAGTAAAAGGCCTCAACATAAAACCATCAGGAATGGGTAAATCAATTCCAAAACTACCTACATACCGGATGGGCAGTTTAAATTCAAAATCGGAAGATGACAGGTTGGGCCTAGTTAGGTTAAACATTGCAAATCCAATCTTCATGTTATGGTGCTTTAGGTTGCTATACAATAAACCGGCATTTATATTGAATTTATATACTTTCGAATTTTCGAAAAGTTCAGCAGTACCAACTGAACCATTGAATCCACCAATTGTCCTATCGTATTGGTCGGGGAAAAGCAATTGATCCATCAGCAACGCTTGCCCGATAATTCCTGGTTGAATTCCAACATGAAAAATTTGGGAACGATATCGTTTATGATAGGCAAAAGTGCAATTAACCATTTTATCGTTAATGGGCCCATGGGTAACCTTATACTGCATGTAATTTACGGCCAATGATAATTTATCGGGTGGAAAATAAACCTGATAATCGGCTAAAAGATTGTAAGTTTGCAAATTATAGTTAAACCCGGTAAATACATTGCTAACTGTATTGTAAATATTCCAATCGTATGGATGATCGCCGGTAAAAGCCGGATTGATGTTATAGTTTTGGGAATTATTGGTCAACAATGAAAGATTCTGTGATTGAACCGATTGACTTAAAATTAAAACTGCAATCAGCAGAATAGTTCTCCTTGCCAATTGGATAATATCCTTTATATCCAAAACAAAACCTTTCATTTTTTTGAGAACTAGTGTAGTATTCTACCAAATATAACTAAATTTAATAGTTATTCAATTTTAAATTTTTACCTAATCAATTATAAATGAGCAAAAAACCCACAAATGAATGGGAAACACAGGTTACCTTAATAAAATACGTTTTATTGTACTCGTTTTGCTTTTTCACGTTAAGTGGCAATGCTCAAAATTCTGAGGTAAAACATCCAAAATCATTGGCTAAATATGCCCGTCAGGCGGTGCTCGATGGCGATATTTATACCGGAATTGATTATTATGAAAAATATCTTTCCATTAAACCGGACGATAAAAAGTGTAAAGCTGAATTAGCCATTTTATACAGCCAGAGCAAATTGTTCGAAAAGGCTATACAGAGCTACCAGGAACTATTGATACAAGATAAGGGCAACCAAAGTTGGCTTTTTTATTTGGCCCACAATTTGCAAAAATTGGGCAGGTACGATTCCTGTTTAACCCTATTAAAAAAATGCCGCGTAAAAGACTTGCCTGAAAACTTGCGATCTAACTATAAATTATTGAATGAGAGCTGTCAGTTTGCCTTAAAAAATGAAACCGAACAACCGGGAATTTCCATTTACCATCAAGATGCCCGGGTCAACAGTTTGCAAACCGATTTTGCCCCCTATTTCTTTAACGACTCCCTGATAATTTACACTACAACAGGCATTGCAGAACCGAATGAAATTAAACTCCCAATTGCTAAAGCGGAATCCAATCCATCCATATATTTTGCAAAACGATTGGATAGTATCACCTGGATTAAAACCGATAAACTCCCTACCACAATAACCAATAACTCCCTTTTTGCCTGCAATGGAACCCTTTCGCCCGATGGGAAACGGTTCTATTTTACCCTTTGTGGGAAAAATTGGTTGAATAAAATTGCCTGCGGTATCTACGTATCAAAATTTGATGGTAAAGAATGGGAAGCACCACAGCCCATAAGCCCTGAAGTAACTGATATGAATTATACCAACACCCAACCCACCGTTGGCACAACCTACGATCCGAATATTGAGGCCATATACTTTTCGTCGGACCGGAAAGGTGGATTGGGCGGATTAGACATTTGGTATTTAGCTTACAATAAAAAATACAATAAATATGGATTGCCCCAAAATGTGGGTACAAAAATAAATACAGCAAACGATGAAGTGAGCCCATATTTTCATATTGATAGCAAAACGCTCTATTTTAGTTCGAATGGCCGAATCGGTTTTGGTGGTTTTGATATATTTTCGACCCTGGGTGAACTGAAAAAATGGATGGTACCTGAGAATTTGATGGCTCCTATTAATAGTGCCACCGATGATATTTATTATTCACCCAATCAGAATCAAAACCGTGCGTTCATTGTTTCAAACCGCAGCGAAAGTTTTTGGATTGATAATAAGTACTGTTGCTACGACTTGTATTATGTGAAATATTCCAATGCTTCAAAAGTAAAAATAACAGGAACCTTACAAGCCAGTTTAGATCCTACCTTCAAAAAATACCTGAAAAAAGGTATTGAACTAAGCGACTCCGCTGAAAATTCCGAAACCGGTTCAACGATTGATAACGCCGTGGTTGCTTTGTACATGATAAACAATCAATCGGCTGATTCCATTTTAATAAAATCGGATACTACCGACGAAAAAGGTATATATACTTTTATGGTTCCCCGAAACCATGAGTTTAGTCTGATTTATCAGAAAAATGAGGTAATCAACCGGGTTACAGTAAGCACCAAAACCACGTTGCAAGATGATAACCTGGAAATAAAAGTACCGGAAATGAATGTATCCATCCTACCTCAAAAACCCATTGTGGTTAAGAATATATACTACGATGTTAACCAAAGCTATTTATCGGTTGAAAGCAAACAAATTTTAGATAGTACCTTAATAGGTTTATTAAGGGAATTGCCAAACTTGGTGGTACAAATATCGTCGCATACCGACAATTTGGGAGACGAAAATTACAATTTGAACCTTTCGCAAAAGCGGGCCGAAAATGTTTTGAAATATATTGTAAGTAAAGGAATACCCAAAGAAAGGTTAGTGGCTATTGGCTATGGCGAAGGTGAACCCATAGCTCCCAATTTGAATCCGGATGGTACCGATAATCCTGCAGGTAGGGAAAAGAATAGAAGGACGGAGTTTAAGATTATTAAGTAGCTTTCTCTTTATTCAAACCCTTTCTTTACTGGCAAATTATATTCAACTAAAACTCCAACACAGCCAACTCTTTTGTCATAATCTTCCTGAGAAGCTTCCATTTCGCCTTCGGGTACGGTAACTTCAATGATTAGTTTTCGTGTTTTTAACGATAAAAATTCTTTTTGCAGGTATTTGCTATCTTCAACGGAACTATCGTAAAGCACTTCTTGTGTTACATTATCTTCCTTTATCTTGAAATAAATATCCTTTAAATTCTTATCAGAACATATTTGAATGGAATATTCAAAGTTTTTATATACTGTTAGGTGAAAAACCGATGTTTGTCCTTTTTCAAAAGTAGCATCCCTCGATTGACCACTTATTTTATAGGGTTTACCCATTCCTTCGCAATTGCGGAGATAAAAATCATCGCAGTTTTGCGACATGGCATTTACTATAAAAATTAAGGAAAACAGCAAAAATAAACTTGATTTCATCCGTAAATAATTATTAGTTAATTGAATATCATTTGTTTCGTACGAATAGCCTGCCCCGTTTTCTCGGGGGAACACCCCATGTGATTTTTCATATGTTTTTACTCCCTTCGGTCATGAAATCACTTCGTTAAGTTGTGCAGTTTCCTGCATGGGGGTTTCATAATTCAATTTGTTTTGATTCTATGATCTATTTTATCAATTCAGTTCTTAATTCATTAATTAAGCTTTTAAGCTGGTTAAATTGAATTTCATTCATCACAATTTCCTCACTTCCACCTAAAACCATTTTACCGTTTTCTGCATTAGTTACCGAATTATCGTTTGAGTTAGTAATGGTTAACGAGCTATATATATTATTCAGCTTTTCGAGATTACTTAATTGAATGGCATTACGATCCGGTGAAAGATACTGCTTTGAAAAATTATATAAATTATCGAATGCATATTTTTGATTCGCAATCTTCTGAATTAATTCATTGTTTTCAGAATAGGATTCAATGTAATCAAGCGACAAGTATATACTTTCAATGTAGGCGCCATAAAGTATTACTGAGAGCTGGTTCTGTTTTTCGAAGGTTATGAGATAGGATAATAGCTTTATGTATGAATTCCTTGCTATTTCAGCTAAAGAATCAATATCATTTTGAACACCTATTACTTGTGATATTATATTTTTATCGAAAGCTGAACTTATTTTGGTTTTTTCAGCAAGATTTTGAATGGCTGAAAAATAATCTAAAATTTCATTTTGCTTTTTGTAAATTGTCAAATAAGCAAGATCCGAAGAAAATACCCCTATCATTTGCAATTGACTCTCATTTTCGAGATACTTTTCAATATTTTTTGTAGAACAAATTATATTGGAATGAAATACCAACTGATTGGAATAAAAGTAAGTTAGGATTTCTTCCGGCGAAGGCATACTAAAATACTCAGTCTTCGAATCCTTTTTTGTATCCAGGGTATCCTGAATTAACGTTTGTTTTGGCAACTGTTTTTCCGACCGGTTACAGGTGCAGGATGTAATTTCCAGAAAAAGGATGGATACAACCAAAATTTTAATCAATTTTTGAGAAGTCATATTCTAATTTTTTAGTATTGAAACATAAAACCAAACCGTCATGGGTAAAATATTAGCTAAATATACATAATTGTTCAACAAATTCCATAAAAATCTGATGTTTAATCATTGGTCTAAAATAGTGATTGACGGCACTAGCCAAACAACCGCCTTTGGGGCGGTTGTAATCTGTAATCATCAAAAATGGTTGTTAATTACATTGTTTATTTCTCAAAAATTAATGATTGGGGAAGCATTAAAAGAAAAGGCACCGACTTTTCGTAATTCAATTCTTCATAAAACATACCTAAACGTGCCAAATTCTTATAATAACCATCCACGTTTTTGTAATAATATTTTTCAGATTGTACATACCATGCCCTTTCGCCAAGCTTTTGTGCGAGAAACCATTTTTCGAGCAGGCGTGAAATACGTCCGTTGCCATCGCCAAACGGGTGTATATTTACAAAAACAAGATGAATAAATGCGGCGTAATAAAATATTTGGTCAACAGACAGGTTTGTGTTTAATAAATTATCAATTTCATCCCAAAGCAAACCATATTGTTTTTTCACAATAGACAACGGGCAAGCCTCGTATTGAATACGCCCTGTTTTATGTTCCATCACAAGCATTTCGGATGTACGGATTGCCCCTCGTTGTTTTTCGGGCAACAAGTGTGCGGCAATTAGCTTGTGTGCCTCGTATAAGTTTTGGTGGTTTAATGCGTTATCTTTTGCTAATAAATAGGCATTGTAAAGGTCGTTGGGCTTTTGGGTAAGCTCGGGTAAATATTCAATATTGAGCATTTTATGCTTTACATAACTGTCCAGTTCCAACGGCTCACCCTCTATTTTCGATGACGACATTACCGAGACAGATGTGTAAAATGTAAAACTATGCTGCTCCAGTTCTTTTTTCTGAATAGCGTCAAACTCGGCGTTAATGTCAATATCGAGCATCGATTTCCAAGTTTTAAAATATTCGTTGGTAATAAGTTTTTCCATAGCTTAAAATAGTGTTATACCGCGTGGTATTTTCCTAAACAATAATATGGTGCTTGGTCAAAAAATATTTTGTTTAATTAAAAAAACCAAAGATACTAAATACTTTCTATTGCTTTTCTATTGGGGGCAACTTGGGTATAACCCCCATTTACGAAATGTTGCGTTTTATTATCCTGAATAACCAGTTATAATAAAGGGCCACATATAGCAGTAAGGTCATTATCCATAATAGGCCCATATTAAACCAAAGTGTATCAATGGTTATATTACCGATTATTTTAACCGGAGCATAAAACTGTGCCCTACCAATATGCGATCGAGGTTCATTAAATATGGGTTCGTATAGTTGCACTATCTGGTTATTTGCAACCACATAACGCTGTATTTCTCTTGAGTTTAATACAAATTCCGATAACCGGTTATTATAATTCCGGGTTTTAAGATCAATCAATTGTTCTTTACCCATTTGTTGGGCAATCTTTTTCAATAAATCATCTTTGTCTTGTATTTTTTGGTTTAAGGCAGGTAAATACCAATGCTTAAGCTTATCCAGAATCACTAAAACGTGCTTTAATACTTCATCATTACAAGTATCAGGAAAAGACTGGAGTGAGGCTGGGCGTGCAACATTCCAATCATCAAACATTTTAGTAAGCTCGTTATTAATCAACAACGCATTATTTGGAACCTGATTGTTTTTGTTCCTAGGTTCTAAATAATTATGAATACTGTTTTCGAGGTATGGAATTACGTAATTTATTTTGAATGCCGCTTCGCTGATGTCCTTCTCTACTGCATAGAAATACTTTTGGTATTGATTCTGTTTGAACTGGTTTACCATTAACCCTTCAAAAGCCCAACGCGATGCCATTAAATCGCCCAGTACGGGCACATATTTGTCGCTGGTAAAAGTATAATGGAGTTTATCGAATTTAATGATGGCACCGCTCAATAAAATTTGGGGAACCAATATCAATGGAATTATAATGTAAATAGTAACTACCGATTTAAAGCCTGATGAAATATTTAAACCGGCAACATTAGCAAAACAGGATAGGGAAAAAAGTGTAGCCCAGAATGGAAAGGTCATTCCCTTTATTTCTAAAATGGTACTTGCAATAAAAACATAAACCAGCATCTGAAAGGCTGAAATAAAAAACAAGAATAGAATTTTAGAATTCAAATAGCTAAAACGGCTCAGGTTAACAAAAGCTTCGCGCAAAAGAATTTTTTTGTCTTTGAATATCTCTTCGGCACTAATGGTAAGCCCAATAAACAGCGACACAATGACGCTCATAAACAAAAATGCCGGCAGGTTTTCATTTTCAATAAACTGGTATTTATGGATACCCTTTTCGTTTATGGGAACAAATTTCGATATGTAGGCAAGTATCAACGCCAAAAAAGGAGCTATCAGTAAACTGATAAGCAAATACTGCCGATCGGCAAGCTTTACTTGAATATTCCGGCGGCTATAGGTTATAAATTGGTTCCAGAGGGATGGAATTTTAAATTCAATTTCCGGAAGTTCCCTAATAGTATCCTTTGAACCCGGTTTCTGCTTTAAGTGAGTAAGGTAAAACTGGTGCCATTGGGCTGCGCTGGTCTTGCGGACATTTAAATCATCCCCTTGGGTATCTATTTTTGGGTATTCTAAAATAGTTAAAATAATTTCGGATGAAATATTTCCGCAACGGGCACATTCGGCTTCATCCGCATCAATCCGGTTCATTCTATTCTTAAAGTACACTATGGCATCTATCGGATTTCCGGTAAAGGCCAGGTACCCTTCTTTGTCGAGCACAATCAATTTATCGAATTGCTTAAATATTTCCGATGAAGGCTGGTGGATGTTTACAAAGAGCAACTTCCCTTTATGGGTTTGCTGCCGCAGCAAATCCATCATTTTTTCGGAATCGGAGGTCGATAATCCGGAAGTGGGCTCATCAACAAACAAAATGTAGGGCTCCCTTATTAATTCAAAGGCTATATTTAATCGTTTCCGTTGGCCACCGCTTATAAATTTACTCAGGGGCGAACCAACTTTCAGATCCTTGTAGTCAAATAAGTTAATCTCTTTTAACAAATCAACCGTTTTCTTTTGAATCTCTTCCTCGGATAGGTTTCCATAACTTATTTTAGTACAATAATATAGATTTTGGTAAACAGTCAATTCTTCAATAAGCAAATCGTCCTGCGGAATATACCCAATAAGTGGATTCAACAGTGCTTTATGCTCTTGCATGGAATACCCGTTAATCCTTATTTCTCCTTTTTGAGGATTAATGGTTCCATTTAAGATGTTTAAAAGTGTTGATTTTCCACTTCCACTGCTCCCCATAATACCAATCATTTGTCCCGATAAAGCAGAAAAAGAAAAACCGTGGATGCCGTTGTTACTATGTGGGAAAAGGTAATTGACATCATCGGCTTCAAAGTGAACCAGCGATTTATTTGCTGGAGCAAGAAATTCACTTGCAATCTCATTGAAATAGAGCGATGAATCGTTGTTCCATTTAATTACGGCACCTTTTTCGAGAATATATACATGATCGGCAAAAACAGGTTTATTCCCCATTACCACGGTATCATTTCCTTTGTATCGCAATAAAAACCGTTGGCAGGAATTGATTAACAGAATAAAAAAATGGCCTTGCAAATTCGGTTTAATTATTTGCTTATAACCTGTTTTAATGGGCAACAGGCCATTGTTCACATGTAGTATGTTGTTCTTATTTTCAATTTTATGTATTTCGTCGGCAATAAAGTTCTGAATTTGAATGTATTCGTCCATTTCAAGATTCAACTTATTAACTACATTTTCAATCAGCCGTTTTACTTCGTTTGATTGGTTGGAACCAGCCTCAAGATTTAATTTATGATGTTTAACAAATTCCGCTAAATAAATTAAAATCAGTATTTTATCCTTTTTATGTAATTCAATGTTAAGCTGTTCACAGATGCCGTCAATTTTTTGCAGCAATCCATTCAGATCGGAGGTATTGTTTTTCAATTCTTGAATCAATTTTGAAAAAATTTGCATTTTTTCATCAATAATTGATTTACTAAAATACTGCCGCAGAAACGATTCAAAATAATTGGAACTTATGGTTTGCTCCTTTTTTTGTACCGTTATTCCAATAATGGCAAATAACTGCATGAGTGCGTTTAAAATTATCTCATTCATTATGGCAGGTTAAAATTATATGCATATTTGGTTCTTTACCTATTTATAATAGCTACTACTGACAATTCAAACCGATCTCCCTTACTTGCAGGGGAGATCCCGCCGCGGCGGGAGAGGGGTATAAAATTGCATGCAACAAAACTAAATTCTTTTTTACCCACCCCAACCCTCCCTAAATTAGGGAGGGAGCTGAGCAGTGCTAATATTTGGACTTCACATATAGCATTTAGGTATAAGAAAAGCTATCACTAACACTTTATTCCTTGGGCAATCCTATTTTTAACCCAACAATTCCCTTTTCAGCTTTAGCAATTGCTAAAGTTCCTCCGTGCATGGACGAGGTTTGTTGCAAAAAAGTAATTTCAAGGTTTTCCGAACTTGAATCAACTACATTTTCATAAGGCATGGTTGAGTTATTAACCGAAGTGAATTCAAAATACAATTCCTTGGCATCTTGTTTTAGTTCAACTGTTAATTCCCCATCCAAATCAATGGAATAAAGCAAATTCTCTATGTTCTTCTGAAAACTGGTCAGCAACAAATCGTAATCTCCTTTAAATAGGGTTGGTTTGTCGAACCCCACCAGTGTTAAAGTTATTTTCCGCTCATTGAGCATGGGTATTAAAACAATGAAACAAAAATTGATGAATTCTGATGCATCAATACTGCGAATATTTGCTTGGTATTTTTTTGTTCTGAGTTCCGATATTTTTAAAGCCAGGTTTGAAAACGACTCCAATCTTTTCACCGAAACATCCAAACTGCTCACCAGGTTGAAAATGGTTTTTGAATCGGCAAAGTCTTTTAATAAGTGAACCGCATTCAACACATTATTCATGGGTTCCCTAATTTCGGTGCTAATGGTATTTAAAAACTCCGTTTTTGCGCTGTCCAGTTTTACTAATTCCCTATTGGCATTTTCCAATTCCAGTGTCCGTTTTTTAACTTCTTCCTCCAAATGCTGGTTCATTAACTGCAACTTATCGCGGGTTGATTTAAGCTCCAAATGGGTATTAACACGAGCCAATAATTCTGTTTGGTTAAAAGGTTTGGTAATATAATCCTGAGCCCCTGTTTCAAAACCTTTTACAATACGGTCGGTATCGTTTAGTGCGGTTAAAAAAATTATGGGTACCTGTGAATTCCGCTCACCCAATCGAATCTTCTGACACACTTCATAACCATCCATGTTGGGCATCATTACATCCAGCAAAACCAAATCAAAATCGAACGAGTTGACAAATTCCAATGCATCCAATCCGCTTAATGCAAATTCAACTTCATACTTTTGGCTTAATAATACATTCGCTAATACTTTAACATTTTCCGTTTGATCGTCAACAATAAGTATTCTGGCCATAATTGGGTTATTTTAGTAACTTTTTGATAGGGTATTCCATTAAAACTGTTAGAGGTCGGTAGCTAATTGCATATCCATTTACTATATACCCCTTCCCCTGTCGTGACTTCCCCTTGTGAAGGGGAAGATGTATAGTCCTGGCAGTGTTGCTTATTTGATGCGTTCTCCCCTAAGCCTAGGGGAGATGCCGACAGGCAGAGGGGTACAAGAAGGTTAAAAATTGAATCCCATTGCTTTCATGTTATGTATTTATCTACTGACCTCTAAAAACTGTAAGTTACTACTTATTTGAATATGAGTTACAATTTTTACCGGGAAGAGTATATAAAAAATAAAAAAAAGGGAATTAATTGCTTTTTATTCCTTCAAACAGAAAATACTATTTGAATATCAGCATTATATTAAAAAAATGATTTACCTTTAAAAAGGTGGATTATATAGAGTGTTACAATTCTATTATTTTGATTCTATTAATAATATAATATTTTACCCTCACTGACCCAAAAAGACTAACTGTTTTAAGCCTATATGGTTCTGTTACTTAATTGAAGTGATTCCTTTAGAACACAGTACATTTATATAATATTTTTTTCAAATGGATCCAAAACTCATAGAAAATGAAACTTTAAAAGTTTTATGCTTAGAAGATTCCGCAGCTGATGCTGAGTTAATTTTGCGATGCCTTAATAAAGAAGGATATTCCGTAAATTTTACCATAGTTTCACAGGAAAATGAGTTTGTTCAGAGTTTAACTACCGATACTTTTGATATTATACTCTCCGATTACAATTTACCGGGTTTTAGCGGACTTGAAGCCTTAAAAATTGCTCAAAGTATGAATTTGGAGATACCCTATATATTTGTATCGGGCATCATTGGTGAAGATAAAGCAGTTGATCTACTCAAAAACGGAGCATCGGATTATGTGGTAAAAAGCAATTTGGATAAACTGCCTTATGCCGTTTCAAGGGCGTTGAATGAATTCAAAGAAAAAAAAGCACGGCAAAATGCCGAAAGAGAAGCCGCCCAATTGTTGCAAGCTGTTGAGCAAAGCAAGGTTTGCGTGGTTATAACCGACTTAAACGGCACTATTGAGTATGCTAACAAAGAAACTACCCTAGTAACCGGTTATACCAATGAAGAATTGTTGGGCAAAAACCCGAGGTTTCTGAGTTCCGGAAAAAACCCGAAACAAGTTTACACTAACCTTTGGAAAACCATTACTTCCGGAAAACAGTGGCATGGTGAATTCCTGAATAAATCAAAAGATGGTGGCTTATATTGGGAATCGGCAAATATATCCCCCATTTTTGATAATACCGGAAAAATAGTTCAATACCTAGCGGTAAAAGAAAACATTACCGGACAAAAACTGGCTAAAACAGCCATGCTTGAAAGCGAAGAACGCTTTCGGCTCTTGTTCAACAAAGCACCCATCAGCTACCAATCATTGAATCCGGAAGGGTTTATTACCGATGTAAATATTACCTGGCTTACCATGTTAGGGTATTCAAAAAACGAAGTTATTGGAAAATGGTTTGGCGAATTGCTCACACCCGCTTCAAAAATAAAGTTTGGGCAGTTATTCCCGGTAAAGAATGATAAAGATCTGCATTTTGTATTAGAGATCATTAAAAAAGACGGTTCCTTAATGACTATTGTTTTTAACAGCAACATTGTTAATTCGCTTACCGGTCATTTTAAACAAAGCTATTGTGTGCTCATTGATATTACCGACCAACGAAAATCGGAGCAAATAATTAACCAGCAACTCAGGAAATTAACAGCTATTTATAAAGCCAGCCAGCGGCTTCAAAAAATACTTACCTTGGAATTATTGGTGAATGAATTACTGGCTGTTTTAAAGGAAACATTGGAATTTGATTTTGGGGGAGTTTTTTTAATTGAAGGTCAACATTTGATACCCTTTGCCTTACGGGAACAAATACCCACACCAAAATTCAACAAGGATAAACATAATTCATATCAAGATTCAACCTTACTCATTGGTGAAGGCATTGCCGGAATAGCTGCTAAAATGAGTAAAAGTTTGCGTATTGGTAATGTGCATGAGTACCCTGGGTATATAGAAATAAATCCGGGGGTAAATTCAAAATTATCAGTTCCGCTAAAGGTAGATGATCATACCATTGGGATTATAAATATTGAATCAATAAAATTGGATGCCTTTACCGAATCGGATCAACAATTGCTTGAAGTGGTGGCTGCCCAAATTACCATTGCCATTCAAAATGCCCGTTTGTTGGAACAGTTACTCAACGAATTGAATGAACGTACCCGGGCTGAAGAGGAACTAGCTGCCCAAAGCCTTAAACTGGAGGATACGGTAAAAGAACGTACGGAAAAATTCCGGTTGGCAAACGAAGATCTGAAAAAAGAAATACTGAACAGAACCCTGGTTGAAAAGCAACTCATGGTATTTCAACAAATGATTAATTCCGCCAACCAAGGGTTTAGCTTAATAAAAACCAACAGGCGGATTACTTACATGAATAACAAGCTACTTCAAATGCTTGAATTTGACGACTGGAACCCCAATCAAAACTTTTTGCTTTCTGCATTTATTTCCGATGAATCGTGGAATAATAAAGATGGAAAAATATGGACTACCATTTTGGAACGAAAAGAATGGAGTGGCGAGTTGACCCTAAAAACGAAAAAAGGAAACAAAGTACCGGTGTTAGTCAGTTTTTTCACACTAAATGATTCTTTGGCAAAAGTCGAAACTTTTGCTGTTATAATAACCGACATCTCGCACCAAAAATTGGTGGAAAAGGAGCTGACCCATGCCAAAGAAGAAGCCATAGAAGCCAATCAATTAAAAAGCACCTTTTTGGCCAACATGAGCCATGAAATACGCACTCCCATGAATGCCATGCTCGGATATTCCGAGTTATTGAGCAATTCCATAACCGATCCCATTCACCGCAGTTACTTGGAATCGATCCGGTTGAGCGGCAAAACCTTGCTGAACCTGATTAACGACATTTTGGATTTATCGAAAATTGAAGCCGGAAAGCTGGAAATCAGTTATGAACCGGTGAATTTCAAATCAATTGTTGAGGAAATTGTTCAGTTGTATGATTTTAGGGCCAAGGAAAAGGGAATTCAATTGGTTCACCGCATCTCCGACCAATTGCCGGAAAATTGCCTATTGGATGAATTACGGGTAAAGCAAATTTTGATGAACCTATTAAGCAACGCCATAAAATTTACCGAACACGGTTATGTGCGGATAGCCTTTGAACCCATAAACATAAAGGAAAAAACCACCGATATCCGTTTAATTGTTGAAGATACCGGAATTGGTATTAATGAAGCATTTATTGAACACCTGTTTGAGCCGTTTACCCAACAGGATGACCAGGATACAAAAAAATTTGGAGGAACCGGCCTTGGGTTAGCTATAACCCGCCGGTTAGTTGAACTCATGAATGGCGAAGTAACTATTAAAAGCAAATTGAATAGAGGGAGCCGGTTTACTGTAATTTTCAAACAAGTTGAAATTGTTGATTGGAGTATACAAAAAGAGATTAAAACCGTTTTAGATCCTACTTCCATTAAATTTAAACCAGCTAAAATACTGGTGGTTGACGATGTGGATACCAACCGTAAAATTATTCACGAGTATTTAAAGGTATTTCATTTTGAGGTATTTGATGCTTCCAGTGGTCAACAGGCCATTGAAATGATTAAAAACAACACCTTCGATTTAATTTTCATGGATATCCGCATGCCCATAATGGATGGGTATGAAACCACCACATTTATAAAAGAAGAATTAAAAAGTTTCATTCCCATTGTTGCCATAACCGCATCGGCATTTAAAGAAGATGAAGCAAAAATTTATCAGGCCGGAATGGAAGGCTACTTGAGAAAACCTGTGCAAATGGCTGAAATTGTTGAAACCTTGTGCCGGTTTTTACCATTCACTGAATTGCAGAATCCTGCTGCAAATAGAGTGGATAGCCCTAATTTGACTGAACTGGAAAAAGAAAATTATAGAAATGCCTTGGCAAGGATACAAAAAGAGGTGATTCCCCTTTGGACGCAATTAAAAACAATTCAACCCCGCAACAGTGTACTGCAATTTTTAGAAACACTCATTCAAATTAACAATCAATATCCGGTTGATTCAATACTCCAATATACCAATTCGCTGAAATTGGCTCAGGACAGTTTTAATATTAAAGAGCTGCGGGAGTTAATCGCTAAGTTTGACGTTCTTATTACCGAACTTGAAAAAACAACAAAATGAAACAATAATTACCCATGAAAGGAAGAATACTAATAGTTGATGACAATGCTCAAAACCTGCAAGTTTTAGGAAAAATTCTGATTGAAGAAGGATACCTGGTTGAATTTGCCCTGAGCGGAACCGAAGCTTTGGAGTGGGCTTTGCATTATAATTTCGATTTATTCCTTTTCGATATAATGATGCCCGATATGAACGGTTATGAACTCTGTCGTACCGTAAAGAGCCATTCGGGGAAGGAAGAAATTCCTGTCATTTTTATTACGGCTAATACCGATTTGGAGAGCCTTAAAGTAGCATTTGAGGCAGGAGGAATTGACTATATTACAAAACCTTTTAATAAAGATGAGCTTTTGCTCCGGGTTTCCACCCATATTGAACTGAAATAAAGAAAAGATGAATTAAAAAATCTTAACCAATCGTTGAAGAACGAAATTGAAGAACGGAAAAAGACCGAGCGGCTGTTGCAAATTCAAAAAAAACAGTTGAAAGAAGATGCCGTGATTCTGGAAAAAATGAATAATGACTTAAACCACGCAAAAATTGAGATTGAAACTAAACATAAAGATTTACAGGATAGCATTGATTATGCAAATATTATTCAAAATGCTTTACTCCCCGATACTGAAATACTCAATCAATGCACAACCAACCATTTTATCTTATATCAACCCTTAAATGTTGTAAGCGGCGACTTCTATTGGTTTAAAACCCTTCAAAACAAATTGGCCATAGCTGCAGGCGATTGCACCGGACATGGCGTGCCTGGAGCATTTATGAGTATTTTGGGTATGAATTATTTAAATGAGATTTGGCATCCTGAAAATGAAACAGTTGCTCCAAATTTAGTATTAGATAAACTCCGGTTGCTCATAAAAAATTCGTTCAGCAAGGATACTCGCGAAGTATTTATGTTTGGAATGGATATTTCGCTTTGCATTATTGATTTGGATACTTTAAAATTGAACTTTTCGGGTGCAAACAGGCCTTTGATACTTATAAGAGATAAAAAGGAGGGAAATTTTTCGGATTGCACCGGTAAATTATATGAAAACGACAAGTACCACATCATCAAACTTCCCCCCGACCGGCAGCCTATTGGATTTTTTGATAGTGAAAAACCTTTTAATAATTGCTCTATTCAATTAAGGAAAAACGATTGTATTTACCTATTTACCGATGGATATGTTGACCAATTTAGCCCTGAAGGAAGAAAGTTCTATCAGGAAAATTTTATTAAACTACTGGCTGACAACCAATACAAATCCATGCAACAGCAAAAACAAGAATTGATACGTGCCTGGAAAAATTTTAAAGGAGATATAAGGCAAATTGACGATATTTTGGTAATGGGAATTCAGATTTAATAAAACATAGTATGATGGATAATCACACAACAACAAAGCATTCTTATGGGTCAATCCTAATAGTGGACGACCTGTTGGAAAACCTGCAACTCCTTTCTGAAATTCTTTCTAATCATGGCTATAAAATACATACAGCCACATCAGGACAGGAAGCCATTGAATCGGCTAATACCATACCAACTGATTTAATCCTCTTAGATATTATGCTTCCTGATTTGGATGGTTTTGAAGTATGCAAATCACTTAAAGCCAATGAAAAGACCAAAGCAATTCCCATTATTTTCATAAGTGCATTATCGGAAACAAAGAAGAAGCTACTTGCTTTTTCATTGGGTGCCGCCGACTATATTACTAAACCATTTATCCTCAACGAAGTACTAGCACGGGTAAAAACCCAAATTGAGATTTGCAATTTACGCTTACAAACTGAACATCAGGCAAAGCAGATGCACTTCCGGAACGAACAGCTTTTGATTGAAATTAAAGAACATGAAATTTCGCACAGGCAATTACAGGAGTCGTTACAAAAGTTGAAATTGAGTAATGCCGAGGTATTGAAATTAGTAGATAATTTAAATGCAGAAATTGCACTGAGAAGCAAAAATGAAGAATCGCTGCGCCAAAGCAATGAAATGATTGTAAAACTTACCAATCAGGTGCCCGGCGTGGTTTATCAATATCGCCTGTTTCCCGATGGAAGTTCCTGTTTTCCGTTTGCAAGCCAAGGAATGGAAACCATATACGAAGTAACACCCGAACAGGTGCGTGAAGATGCCACCCCGGTTTTTGGAATGCTCCATTCCGAAGACAAAGAACATATTATTTCCGATATTATGGAATCGGCTAAAAACCAAACCCCTTTCCATTCCGAATTTCGCATGGTTTTGCCACGGCAAGGCTTACGTTGGCGCTTGTCGGATGCAAAACCTGAACTATTATCCGATGGCAGTACTTTGTGGTATGGTATTATTTCAGACATTACCGAGCGCAAGCTAGTTGAAGAAGCCTTAAAAGAAAATGAACGCCGATTAAGGGAAGCCCAAAAAATGGCCCATCTGGGTTTTTGGAACTGGAATGTAAAATCGGGAAGTGTGGAATGGTCCGATGAGGTGTTTAACATTTTTGGCCTCGACCCCGAAACATTTGAACCTCAAATTGATTCCATAATGGCTTTATCACCCTGGCCGGGAGAACATGAGCGGAATCAGGAATTAATTAAACGGACTATGGAAAGCAAAGCGCCAGGGTCGTTTGAGCAAAAATTCTTGCGTTCCGATAAAAGTATTGGCTATTACTATTCTACTTTCGAAGGAAGGTACAACGAAAAAGGAGAACTCCTTGCCATAGTAGGAACGGTGCTTGATATTACCAGCCATAAATTGGCAGAACAACAATTGCAGTCGCAATATACATTGCTTACAGCACTTATTAATAGTCCTAAAGATTTAATCATTTTTTCATTCGATAAGCATGGCTGTTACACCACTTTCAACGAAAAGCATTTTGCTGAAATGAAACAGATTTTTGGCGTTGAAATAGTGCCCGGAATGAACCTGCTCGATAGCATACCGGTTCCTGAATTGAAAGAAATAGCAAAAAAGAGCATGGTCCGGGCGTTACAAGGTGAAACAATTTCTGAAATTCACCATCAACCGGACCTGAATACCTATTACGAATACAGTTGGAACCCCATTTGGGAAAATGAAAATGTTATTGGAGTAACTGTTTTTGTAAAAAATATTACCATAAAAATGCAACAAGATGCTGAGCAAAAGCGACTGCTACACATTTTGGAATCAAGTTTAAACGAAATCTATGTTTTCGATTCAAAAAATCTGGTTTTTGAGTATGCAAATCAAGCATCATTACAAAATTTAGGGTACAGCCTTGAATCAATGAAAAAAATGACCCCACTTCAATTGAAACCTCACTTCACTGAAGTCCAATTCCGACAACTTATTGAACCCTTATTAACCCACCAGAAAGAGCAAATAATATTTGAAACCGAACACCTTAGAGCCAACGGTAGTCTATATCCGGTTGAAGTGCATCTGCAATTGGTTGAAAATGAGGGCCAGCAGCTATTTTTTGCGGTTATAATGGATATTACTGAACGTAAAAAAGCCGACCAAAAAATAATGAGCCAGCTCGATGAATTGCAACGTTGGCAAAAAGTTACCCTAGGGCGTGAAGATAGAAACCGGCAGTTAAAGCAGGAAGTAAATGAATTACTCCTCCGTTTGGAAGAGGATATCCGTTACCCGAGCCAGGAAAGTTAGAGATGTGAGATAAGAGATGTGAGATAAGAAATTAAAGATTAGAAACCAGAAACTAGAATTTAGAAGTCAACAAAGCCCCAAAGGGGCGTAAGAATATAGCCCGTGGGCAGCGCCCCGGGGTAAATAGAATAAAGGCAAATGCGATGCAACCAGAAATATTGCAATGAAATGCCAACGTATCATGCACCGCAATTTGGCGCAGTTAGAAGATGTAAATAGAGATTAGATGATAAATAGCATGACATCGTTTACAAAAAAATAGCATAACATCGTTTACTTTTTAATTTAACAAATGTAGCATAACATCGTTTACTTTTTAATGGTAAGAAAATAGCATAAGTTCG